>CBDEVQ010000111.1:0-50446 GCA_965243605.1 Flavobacteriales bacterium | reverse complement strand
TTATTAGCCACATGGTCTTCAGACCATTCCTTTCCATAATCATGGTTTCCTAAAACACCTATTGTACCTTTAGATCCAGTAACGGCATGTTTTAAAACTTCATCAAGTTGAGTGTGTTGTTGTGCGTCTTCATAATTCACAAAATCGCCTGTATAAAGAACAAATTCTGGATTTAATTTCTGTGCTTTCTGAAAGGATTCTATTAAATATTTATAATCAAAACGATTACCAACATGCATATCGCTAATTTGCATAACCGTTTTACCAATCAAATGTTTAGGTAGGTGTTTTACTTTCATCTTACGGTATACAAACTCAAGCCAAAATGGTTCTACTTGCCAAGTGTAAAGTCCTGTTAAAAGCCCTACGCCACCAAGACCTGCTAATTGCATAAATCGTCTCCTTTCCATTGGTTTAATTCTGAATTACAAGATTAATCATCTGTAATATACAATCATAATATTGTATTGTAAATGTTATCTGTAAATATTTAACCTAATTTTAAAGAATATACTCCTAATTAACTGTATTAATCTCGATTGGAATTCAAATGTTAAATTACCCTCCAATCTGTATCATGGTTCTATTTTTCTGATTTAAATCTGGATTTTCAAATTTTTCATCAGAATCCATTCCACCTCTAATTTTAGCTTTTAATTTAACGGCTGTAGAAATTATTGGAGATATATCTTTCCCGGCTCTAAATTGCGTTAACAAATCATTCTCTTGTTCAGAAAACAAACAATTTTTTAATTGACCATTCGCCGTTAATCTTAAACGATTACACGAATCGCAAAATGGTTTCGTAACTGTAGAAATCACCCCAAATACGCCTTTAAAACCATTTATTTTATAGTGTTTTGTGGTATCATTTTTCTCATCTTGAGATTTAACAACTGCGGTTTCCCCGTATTTCTCCGCAGCAATTTGAAGAATATCCTTCAAGCTGATTAATTGTTTTTTATCCCAAGTGTTTCCATCAAATGGCATAAATTCAATGAATCTTACTTCAACGGGCCAATTCCTGGTTAATTCTATAAAATCAATAATTTCAGTAAGGTTATCTTCTTTTTTTGCAACATAATTAAGCTTAACCTGAAACCCTTCATCAATAGCGCGGGTAATATTCTTAAATACCCTATCGTATTCATCACGTCTGGTAATACGCTTAAACTGATCTTTATCTAGAGTATCTAAGCTAATATTTAATTTCTTAATGTTTAAGCGCTTAAAATCTTCTAAATATTTATCTAATAAAACCCCATTACTACTAATTGCTAATTCTACACCTAAAGCAGATAAATCTTCTATGATGTCTAAAAAGTCTTTTCTTACCAAGGGTTCTCCTCCTGTCAATCTAATTTTATTAACACCATGACTAACAAACACCTTGGCTATCCCTACTATTTCTTCCTTGGTCATAATATGGGATTTTGGAGACAACAAAATTCCTTCTGCAGGCATACAATATGTACATCTAAAGTTACAACGCTCTGTTATTGAAATACGTAAATACGTATGTTGTCTTCCAAAATTATCCTCTAAAACCATTAGTTATGACGGTATCCCTTTAAAATTTTAAAAATATGTAAAACGCCTGGAAAAATGGCATCCATAGATTCCTTTGCTCCATTTGTTGAACCTGGTAAACATAATACCAACGTGCTTTTAACAACACCTGCTACAGATCTTGAAAGCATAGAGTATGGCATTCTATCCTGACCATAATTTCGGATCGCTTCTTCTATACCAGGTACTCTTCTATCTAAAAGAGGTAATATGGCTTCTGGTGTTTGATCTCTTAATGAAAGTCCTGTACCACCTGTATAAATTACCATATCTACACCTTGTTCTACAGCTTTATTTAATTGCTGTTGAATATCTGAAATTTCATCTGGAATAATCACGTAATCCTTAATCTTAACCTCACAAGATTCTAACTTGCTCATTATGGCTTTACCAGCTTTATCTTCTTTTTGACCTGCAGAAATAGAATCTGAACAAACAATAACATGTGCTTGAAGATCTTTTCTAAATTTGTCTTTATAATCTGATTTACCTCCCGTTTTTTTCAGGAGTTTAATTTGATGAATTTCTACCCCTTTATCAATCGGTTTAAGCATATCATACATATTTAATGCAACAACGCTAGCTCCATGCATAGCTTCAACCTCTACACCCGTTTTATAAATGGTTTTAACCGTCATTTCAACGGTAATTTCTAGATCATTAATATGGTATTCAATGCCTGTATATTCAATTGGCATTGGATGACAATCAGGCAATAAATCTGGTGTTTTCTTCACGCCTAAAAGCCCAGCCGCTTTGCTCATTGCAAAAACATCACCTTTAGGTACACGACCTTCTTGTATGGCTAAAATTGTTTCTAAAGAACTGACCTTTACAATAGCTTGTGCCGTGGCCACTCTAAGCGTTGTATTTTTATGTGTAATATCTACCATCTTATTGATTTACTTTCCATTGGTGTTCATCATTTTCGAAGATTTCTTTTCCAAAAATTGGGGCTTTTTCTTTCACCTCTTCTACTAAAAACTCAATGGCCTTAAAAACATCTTTTCGTCTTGGCGAAGACACAAAAACAAATAAGCAAATTTCACCTGTATCTACCTTTCCTAAACTATGGTAAATATGCATACACGTTAAGTTAAATTTATCGAAAGCAGCTTCCCTAATATTGTGCAAAATCTCTTCTGCCATTTCCTTTTGCGCTGTATATTCAATAGCTTTAACCGTATGACCATCAATCTGATCTGCTCTTACCTGACCTAAGAATATATCGTGTGCACCAATACTTGTTTTTGATTGATGTTTCGCTATTGAGTTTCCAATAAACTCTGCCGAAATTGGCCCTTCAATAAATATAGTTTTCTTCTTTTTCATGGCTTTCTTTTTATCCCATTCCATCTATACCGTGTTTTAAACTGTATATATGTTGGTATCCTTTATTTACTAATATTTCTGCTGCTTTTTTACTTCTCACTCCAGATTTACAAACCAAAACAATGCGGTCTTGTTTTTCTAAAACATGGGCTTTTTCTTCAAAAATTGATAATGGAATACGAATAATATTTTCATGGAATAAGGCAGGCAATTCATCCATTTCTCTAACATCCACAATACAATCGGTTTTACCTTTAAAATCGTTTAAATTTTCCACTTCTGGAATATCAACATGGTCTCCTAATCCACAGAAATATCGATAATCCATATTCATAAATTCCTCTGGCGACATTAACCCTTTATCATACTCAATATCATTTCTTTCAAATTGAATAATATTGGTACTAAGATTTAAGGCATTAAAGAGTAAAAGCTTACCCGATAAAACATCTCCAATACCCAAAATTAATTTAAGGACTTCATTTGCTTGTAGACTTCCTAAAATACCTGGAAGTACACCAAGAACGCCTACATCTGAACAGGATGGCATAGACCCTGGCTCTGGTGGATTTGGAAACAAACAACGATAGCTTGGTCCATTACCAACATTAAAAACAGATAATTGACCTTCAAATTTAAATATGGATGCAGAAATTAATGGTTTCCCAAGAATAACACAGGCATCATTAACCATATATCTTGTCGTGAAATTATCTGTTCCATCAACAATTATGTCATAAGAATCAAAGATCTGTAATGCATTTTTTGGACTTAAATACAATGGGTATACATTAAATTCTATGGTTGGATTTAAGTCCTGTAAACGTTTCTCAGCTTCTTTGGCTTTATTATTTCCAATAGACTTTACACCAAACAAAACTTGACGTTGCAAGTTCGATTCATCAACCGTATCCGCATCAACAATTCCTAATGTACCAACGCCTGCACCAGCAAGGTATTGAAGAACAGGACATCCTAAACCTCCTGCACCAATAACTAATACACGAGCATTATTTATCTTTATTTGGCCTTCTTTACCAATTTCAGACAGTATAATATGTCTATTATACCGCTGCATGTTTATATTTTCGTTCATGCTTTAAACCTTAATCATCCACCTGCAAATGCAGGTAAAAAATCGACTTTTGCTTCTTTTGTTAATTGATCAGAATCTATGGCCATACAATTATTTAATGCCACTTTATAAGTTTTATTTTCTAACCCTTTATATTCCTGAAATACTTTATGCTTTACTTGCTGAATAGTTGCATTACTTGGTAGTGCAAACTTTGCTTCTTGAATTCCTGTTAACTCTGCTAATTGACCAAAAAAACGGACCAATATTGTTGTTAGCCCCTCATCATATTCCTTTGGAGTGTTGATATTGGTTAACAAATCATTATAAGGTTCTTGTATCATAATAAAGTTCGTTTCTAATTTATTAAGAACATGTGTTACTTTTAAATGTCCACCATATAAAGCAACTTCTAAAGTTGGTATACAAGATTTATTATACATTCCAACTAATGGCATATTCTTTTGTTTTGTACATATTGCTACAACATCAACATCTTGAGCTTTTATTTGTTCTTGTAGTTTCTTAATAATATAGCTGTTTACAAAAGGGGTATCTACACTTATGACGAAATTCCATTCCAAATCTGTTTTTTTCAATCCAGAATAAATTCCACTTAAAGGTCCACCGTTAAATATTTCATCCTCTACGACCTCACATCCTAAATTTTGATATTTATTTTTAGATCCAGAAATAATAATTCGCTCTGCAAATGGTTGTAACATTTGAATTATAGATTGAATAAATGTACTATCTCCAAATGGCAGAAAGGCTTTATTCTCACCCATTCTACTGCTTTGACCTCCTGCTAAAATAATGGCGTTAAACTTAGGCATATGGCTATTCTATTTCTTCAATTTTTTTGAGCTCTTTGTCCAAAAAAGACCAACAGCGTTCATTGATATCTTCATAAAAAGCGATAATTTTCAAGCCATAAGGTGTTACCGATGTTCCTCCACCGTTTTTACCGCCCGTACTTTTCACAACCAATGGTTTTGGTGCTGATGCATTTAAGCCTTCCAAAAGCTTCCATGCTTTTTTATATGAAATACCTTGCTCTTTACAAGCCTTATTTAAGGATCCTTCCTTATGAATGGCCTTTAAGAGTTTTACGCGTCCTTCTCCTAAAAACATTTGATCTTCATGTTCTATCCAAAGTCTACTTTTTATTGAAAAAGAATTAGGCATATGGTATATTATAAAGGGTTACAGATTCATTCGTTTCTATAATTTCGGTTTCTTCAGGAACATATACAAATGTATTAGCCTCTGCAAATGCTCTTAACATTGCTGAACTTTGCCCTGTTAATACATGAGCAATACCATGACTATTTAAATGAGCTTTTAAAAATTGTGCACGTCCACCTTTTTTAGAATATGGCTCTTGAAGCTTTGCTTTAATTGATGATACCTTCTTAGGCAATTGAGCGTACTGGCATAAGCTATTTAATACATAGATATAAAAACTTGTTAAGGCCGCTGCAGGATTCCCTGGTAATGCATAAATATATGTTTGCTCTATTGAACCAAAATATAGAGGTTTCCCCGGTTTTTGTTTGACTTTATAAAAATGTTGATTGGCTTTTAATTCGGCTAATGCCTTACCAACAAAATCATAATCACCTACAGATATACCACCTGTTAATAGCACAAAATCAGAAACCTTAACAGCTTGTTCTATTGTATTTTTAGTAGAATCATAATTGTCTATAACATGTAAAACACGAACATCTGTAAAGCCATTTTCTATTAATGCCATTTCTAGCATTACGGCATTACTTTCATAAATTTCTCCTCTTACTAAAGAATTACCAGGCTTTATTAATTCGTTACCTGTAACTATGATAGATACTTTAGGCTTCTTATATACCGTTGCTTTTGTAATTCCTAATCCACTTAAAAACCCAATAATAGATGCATTAAGGGTAACACCTCTTTTAAGGGCTATATCTCCCTGTTGGATTTGCTCTCCTTTTAAACGGATATTTTTTTGTGGAGTTGGTTGATCCGAAATTTGTATTTGATTATGATCCAACTTGGATACTTTTTCTTGCATGATAACAGCATTGGCCGTATCTGGAACCGGCGCTCCCGTAAAAATTCTTACACTATCTCCTTGTTTTAAAACAGGGTGGTTAGATGATCCTGCTTGAACTTCTCCAATGAGTTCATATACATTACTTTGATGATTACAAACGGCATAACCATCCATTGCAGATTGATTAAAAGGAGGCATATCTATTGGCGATACAATATCTTCTGCCAATTTAAAACCTAATGCCTCTCTTAGTGAAAGCGTTATTGTTTCCGATGTTGCTTTAACCTTTTCTTCAACAATTTGTAATGCCTGTGGTACTGAAATCATATACTTTTTCGTTATATCTATACAAACATAACGAATTATTAAAGCCCAAAAAAGGACAAAACTCATGTTTTGTCCTTTTTTTATACAATCAATCTTTTTTTTAAGTAGAAATGCCTAATTATTTTCTCATTCTGTATTACTAATGTTATACTAAAGCATTTACAGAAGTCCAACTTCCTCCATTAACAACTTCTATATTGTGTTGGTTTAAAACAGAAGCTGCACTTCCGCTTCTCATACCACTCGCACAACAAGTAATAATAGGTTTATTTGTTTTTTTTAAAGATGAAATTGCTCCGTTAATTTCGTTTAAAGGAATATTTTTAGATCCTTTTACATGTCCAGATTGGTATTCTCCTGGTGATCTTACATCTATAATAGTAGCTCCTCTTTTTACAAATTCTTCTATTTTCATGTTCTTCTTTTTATTTAATCCTAACAAATCTAACAATCCCATACTGTTTTTCTTTTGTACAAAAATAGACGAGATTAAACAATTTATAGGTAACATGTGTCACTTTACTTTAAAGTTATAGCTAATCAATCTCTTAAAAACAGAAGCTTTGCTTATTTGGAGTTAAATAATGATTCGTTATTATTCGACAATAATCATTTAAAATAGGATTGATACAAAGTGTCTAAATACAAAAATCCCAAGTAAAATGATCGAATTCACTTTACTCGGGATTTATCGTTGGGGGTATAAAAATTTTTACTCTTTAGATAATTTAAAGTGCTGAATTGGCTCCTCTTCTTTATCTTTATATAAACATATCGTTTCTACCGTAATATCTCTAACTTTTGCGTTTACTGTAAAATCTTCAATTATTTCGATAACATCATGGTGAATAAATCTCGTATGTGTTGCGTCAATAATTACTGAAGAGTCATGAGGAATTTCGTTTAATGTACTTAAAATAGAAGCTTTATTTAAAAACGTTACATCCTCAGCAAGTTCAATTCTAAAAATTGATTTCTTATCTCCATTTTGGTGCACACGCTTATAAGGAACCTTAAAGTTGTTTCTCAGAATAATAAATACAGCAACTAACATTCCTAAAGCAATACCAGTTAATAAGTCAGTAAATACAATACCTGCAACCGTAATAACAAATGGTACAAACTGTCCCATTCCCTCTTTGTACATTTTCACAAATAAAGAAGGCTTAGCTAATTTATAACCAACAACAAATAATATTGCGGCTAACGTTCCTAATGGAATTAAATTTAAAACTTTAGGAATTAATATAATACTTATTAAAAGTAATATACCGTGAAATATAGTTGATAATTTAGATTTACCACCGGCTTGTTGGTTGGCCGAACTTCTTACAATTACTTGTGTAACTGGTAATCCTCCAATTAATCCAGCAATAATATTACCAATACCTTGGGCTTTTAATTCTTGGTTGGTTGGAGTAATTCTTTTTAAAGGATCTTGTTTATCCGATGCTTCAACACATAAAAGTGTTTCTATACTGGCAACAACTGCAATTACAACAGCAGTTATATAAACCTTTGGATTACCTAAGGCTGTAAAGTCTGGTAATCTAAAGTTTCCAATAAAATTATCAAAAGATGTTGCAATTGGAACACGTACCAATTGCTCACTTTTTACAGCTAATTCTGGTATAGATGCTAAACCGATACTTAATAATATACCTGAAATAACAGCAACAAGTGGTCCTTGAATTATCTTCGTAAAACTTTGCTTTTTAAACCAGTCTGTACTCCAAATTAACAATAGAGCCAATGCAGTAGCAGAAACAATGATCACACCTATGTGTGCCTCTTGTATGATATTAAAAAACTCTGAAAAAGAAAGTTTTCTAGTTGACCCTAATGCTGGTGGTATTTGCTTTGAAAAAATTAAAATACCAATACCAGCTAACATTCCATGAATTACCGAAGATGGAAAGAAGTAAGCTATAATACCTGCTTTAAGATACCCTAAAATTAACTGAATAACTCCTGCTAATACTACGGCTACTAAAAAGATTTCGAATCCTCCTAAATCGGTAATTGCATTTAATACAATTACGGCTAATCCAGCAGCTGGACCACTTACACCTAGTGGCGAACCACTTAATGCTCCAACTACAATACCTCCAATAATACCACTAATTAATCCTGAAAAAAGTGGTGCTCCAGAAGCCATTGCAATACCTAAACATAATGGCATTGCTACTAAAAAGACGACTATACTTGCTGGAAGATCAGATTTTATATCTTGAAATTTATTTTTTATTTTTCTTGCGTTCATTCTATATGGTTGAGAATAATAGCAGTATACAAACGTAATCAGATGTAATAAACTCCTTCTTCTTACAGATTAATACTATAGAAGTTTATCATATTTATGGTTTGGTATATCACTAATATGTTCTTAATTCACCTATTAAATACAATAAGTGGTCTTTAATTCGTGCACATACAAATATGTGTAATCACAATTGTGGTATACTATTTAAGAACGCAATTCTGGAGGTGGTAATACAATGGAGGTGTGAATATTAAAATAGAAATCATGTTCGTAATAATGAATTCCCGAATATTCATTTACATATTTAAACTCTAGATCAATATCTTCAAGAAATTTTTTCTCTTCTTCATAATCTTCAAGCTCTTTCTCTTTGCAATCCATTTCTTTTTCTTCAGAAGTGGAATCACAAAGTTCAAATAAATCGAATGACTCATGAAGTAAGTCAACAACAAAAGTTTTACCCACAACATTAAAGATAAGCACCAAACAAAAAAGTTGCTTGATGAATAAATTAAATGCTTTATAGAAGGTTGTATTTATCATGTGTTGTTTTAAATCAAAAAATCTGATAGCAAATATATTAAACTCCGGTTACATTTTTATCACAATACGTTATGATTAATGTTAATTAACGCTTTATTTAACAAAGAAAAATGTAATCACTTCATAAACAATACAATTTAGAATAATATATTTTAACATTTTCTTCTTATTCGTCGTATTTACTATGCCTAACATTATTCTTATTATTCAACTATGTCTTAAAAATAAGGAATTTCACAAGAAATACACATGGAATTTATTAAGAATATATAATTTTGTAACTCTAAATATTAAATTATTAAAATAATGGACAATCAAACAAATATTGAACTTCTAAAATCTAATCCAGAGGTCTATACATTTATTATAGATAAAAAGCTTAATGCTTTACATAAGTATGAACCTTTAGAAAAGATTTCTGAAGAATTTATGGAATGGCTTAGTCCACTTTACTTCGAAGCATTTATTGAAATTTTTAAGACCAATAAAAATGCTAAATCCAATTTACTAATAAATAAACTCTTATTATCTCCATTGTATTGCAATGCTGAAACAGAAGAGAAAATCATTGCATTTCTAGCAGGAATTTTAAAAGAAGACCTTAAAAAAGATACGGCTATTTATGAACAATTAACCGGTGCCGATGATGACTTTATACCTATTGTTGATGCTGGTGGATTTAGGGTATTAAACACGGTTAACATTAATATTCTTAATCGATTTTCTGAACTTAAGATATTGCAGTTAAAAAATGACATTATTGATTTAAGTTTTAAGATTTGTGATAAAATTAAAAATCGTAAGACTGATGATAAAGCGTATGAATCATTTTCATACTTTATAGAAAACCTACCTAAGCTTGAATTATCTAATGATCAACAGTTTATATACAATTCCTATAAACGAAAAGATAATAGAAAAAAAGGGGTTGCAACAGCCATTTCTATTCTAGTCATCATATTTATTGTGGTCAAATTCCTTTATCGATCAGATTTACTTAATTAATACATTTTATATAATATGAATCAATATTCAGACCTATTAATACAGCATCAAGACCTTTACAATTTAATTGAGAGTAAACAAATTAAATTGTTTAGTAAGTTTCCTGCAAAAGAAGAATTTGACAATGATTTTATTGATTGGTTAAGCCCCCAATATTATGAAGCCTTTGTCAGTTTGTTCAATACATTTAAACATTCTAGTGTAAAATCTATGCTTATAAAGCTAGTATCTACACCGTTATATTGTAATAAAGAAACCGAAGAAAAAATAATTGAACACCTTTCTAATTATTGTTTCGGTTGCATTATTCAAAGTAAAAATATTAACGAAGTATTGGTTGGAAAAAAAAGAGATTTTAATCCGATTTATTCGGCTGGTGGATTACTTGTTTTAGATCATTTAAATGTTGCCATTTTCACCAATATAGATCACCCCAAATTAAAAGAACTCGAAAGTTTATCGATTGACTTAAGCTTATTAATTTGTGAGAAATTGCAAAAAAGAAGTGCCGAAGATCTGGCTTATCCATATTTTGAACATTTTATTAATCAATTTATTAAATTAAACCTGTCAGAAGAACAACGTGAGGCTTACGGAAAATTTAAGAAAGTAAACGAACGTAAAGATTCTATTTCAGAATCTAAATCTGTTTTAGGCGTTATATTTAAGTATATCTTTATGTTTAGGCGTTTTATTTAAGTATGTCTATATTAAGATAAATACAGATGATTATTTAATAAACCGTTCAACAAATTTATCTTTATAAGCCCTACCAATAGGGATTACGATAGTGTTATTTAAGTGGATCTGATTTCCTGATACTTTGTTTATTTTATCAATTTGTACGATATAAGACTTATGTACTTGACAAAATTTAGAGGTGTCAAGAAATTCTATCCAGTACTTTAATGCGTGAGATGTTAAATATTTCCCATTAAGAGTACAAATTTCGGTATAGTCAGATTCCGATTTTATATATTCAATATCCTTGATGTTTAGCTTTAGGTGTTCATATCCAGATTTCACAAATATAAATGAAGGATCTTCTGACTTTGGTTCTGAATGACGATTTACTATATTTTGATGTTGTAATTTTAGTATGGCCTTTAAGAATCTTTGAAACGAAAATGGCTTTAGTAAATAATCAACAACATTTAACTCATAACTTTCTATAGCATATTCAGAAAATGCCGTTGTTAAAATAACTTTAGGAGGCTTTGGTATCATTTTAAGAAAGTCAATACCCGATATTTTAGGCAAATGAATATCTAAAAAAATAAGCTCTACATCTTGGTTATTTAAAAATTGTAACGCCTCTACTCCATTAGAAAATGTTGCTTTAAGCTCTAAAAAATCAACCTGATCAATATAGTGTTTAAGGAGTCTTTGAGCTGGTGCCTGATCTTCAATTATTATACATGTTATCATAACCAGATTATATTAATTCAATTTTTAACTCCACTCTAAACATCCCATTATCGGAAGTAATCTGTAATTTATGTTTCTTTGAATAAAGCAATTCTAATCGCTTTTTAACATTATTAAGCCCTATTCCATGTCCTAAATCCTTAACATTGGTTTGACTTGAAAATGTATTTTCACAAATAAAAACCAATGTATTATTATCTACAATATTCGATTGAATATTAATTGATATTTGATCGGTAATACTGGATGAGCTGTGTTTAAAGGCATTCTCAATAAAGGTGGTTAAAATTAAGGGTGCAATCTTTAAATGACCCATTCCACCATGGTGACTAAAACTAATATATTCGCTTTGTTCAAACTGAATTTTATAAAGCTCAACATAATTCTGAACATGACTTAGCTCCTTAGACAACGAAACATATACTTCGGAACAATCATATAACATATAGCGTAATACGCCCGACAATTCCAAAATCACAGGAGGTGTTTTAGACGATTTCTCAATAGCCAATGCATATAAATTATTCAGATTATTAAATAAAAAATGAGGATTTATTTGATTTTTTAAGACTTGTAACTCGCTATCTTTAACCAATTGATTCAATTGATCGATGCGTTTTTGTTTTTTGTTAGTATCCCAAGCAAATTTAAATCCAACCAGAATAACTATTATTGGTAACACATCCAACAAACAGTAAAATACATTAGGGGTATACTTTGCTCGATCTGTCCCCGGATAAAAGACCTTTTCTATAACCAGTTCTTCGGCTCCAATTACAATTCCTATTAGTATACTCACAAAAATAAAGAATGTAATATATTTTCTAGGTGTATAATATAATGGTATTAGTAGGTAGTTTATTAAACCAGCTGCAATGGCATAATTTAGAAAAAAGGCAACATGCATAACACTTATTCCAGGGTTATGTCTATCAAAAGAAAAAAATATAAATAAGACGATATGCAACAAGAGTTGATAAAACAACTCCCACGCATTTATTTGCTTTAATATGGGTTTAATAAACGACATAAAACTAAATTACATCAATAATTTAAATTGCAATAGAATAATCTATATTCAACCATAATTACCCTATAAACAACAGACCTTTTGAGCCCAAAGTAAATTTCATCAATATGTATTTATAACGTGTTGTTTACAGTAATAATATGGTTGTTTAAGGAATAATCTTGGTTTTTAGGTCTAAGCGAAATAATTTTGACTCATTCGCAATTAACAAACGTAATTAAGTTAATAATATCATGCTACAAATCATCAAGTTAAAACATATACATATACTTATTTTAAGTATTATTCTGACTTCGATACCGATGTACGCTCAAGTAGGAACAACGCTTAAAGGGCGTGTTTTAGAACAAAGTAACAATCTCCCTATAGAATTTGCTACCATTGTTATAAAAAATAAAAATACTCAAGAGATTACCGAAGGAACAACAACCAATGTAAAAGGTGAATATTCCCTCAATACAGATCTTAAATCCTTTATTCTAGAAATTAGCTTTATTGGTTTTCAGACCCAAACTTTAGAAAAGAATAATGTTTCTGATGGAGTTGTAGAGTTAGACCCTATTATTCTTGCAGAAGATAAAACCTTATTGGGAGAAGTTGAACTACAGGCTGAAAAATCGTTAACCACCTTTAAATTAGATAAACGTGTTTTTAATGTAGGTAAAGACTTAAGTAGTACAGGTGCTGGTGCCTTAGAGGTTTTAAACAATGTACCTTCTGTTAATGTTAATATAGAGGGAGAAGTTAGCTTAAGAGGAAATGCTGGGGTTCAAATGCTTATTAACGGAAAACCATCTGTGGTATTAAGTAATGGAGGTAATGCCTTAGGGACCATAACCGCAGATATGATTGAACGTGTTGAAGTTATTACAAACCCATCAGCAAAGTATGAAGCTGAAGGAACTTCTGGAATTATTAATATTGTATTAAAAAAGGAAGAAAAGAAAGGTGTTAACGGATCTTTAACACTTAATACAGGAGCGCCTAACAACCATAGTTTGGGACTAAGTTTAAACAAACGATCAGAAAAGTTTAATATTTTTAGTCAACTTGGTGTTGGGTACCGCACATTCCCAAATGATTATGAATCTAGGAGTGAAGATTTAATTAATAATAGCTCTTTAATAAACCTTGGAGAAAGTGATAAAAATGAAACGTTTTATAACTTCATTCTAGGTACCGACTATATATTAAATAAGAATAATATTTTCACGCTTTCAGGTCAGTTTGCATTTGAACAAGAAACAGAAAGTGCAACAAACAACTATGCTTCTTATGTAAATTCAACTTTAGAAGACTCATGGTTACGTTTGGAAGATACAGAAGCTTCTAATCCAAAATTTGAATATGAATTTCAATATAAAAAGGACTTTGAAAATCATAAGGAACGTGATTTAATTTTGAGTGCTATGGGATCTTATTTTGGTAAAACCAAATCGTCTGATTTTAGCAACCGTACATTAAGTGGAAGTAATAACAATTTGAGTCAAAAATCAGAGACTGATTTTGGTGAATTTCAATACACGTATAAGTTAGATTACACGCATCCGTTTCTTAAAAAATACAAATTAGAAACTGGAGCTCAATATGTTATTAATGATGTATCGAATGATTTTGAAGTTGAAAATTTAGAAGGTGGTATTTTTGTTCCAGATCCTAATTTCACCAATGTATTCGAATATAAACAAAACGTATTAGGAACATATGTTACCAGTGCTTACGAAGGTGAAAAATGGGGTGTAATGGCTGGTTTAAGATTAGAGAACACCGATCTTAAAACGGTATTAGAAAATACCAATGAAAGAAACAACACCAATTATACCAATCTATTCCCGAGTATTCATACATCGTATAAACTGAACAAAAAATTATCCGTACAAGGTGGGTATTCTAGACGTATTTACAGACCAGAATTATGGGACCTAAATCCATTCTTTAGTTTTAGAGATAATTTTAATATTTCTACTGGTAATCCAGATTTGGCACCAGAGTACACAGACTCTTACGAATTCACAAGTATTTATATACAAGACAAATATTCATTAAATATAGGACTGTATGACCGTTATACTACTGAGGTTATAGAACGTGTGAGAACATTCGAAGATAATGTGACCTATAGAAAACCGTTAAACGTAGGAAAAAGAAATACGATAGGATTTGAACTTAACGGGAAGTATTCTCCAACAAAACGTCTATCGTTTATGGGAGATTTTAACTGGAATCATTTTTCTAGAGAAGGGCGTTTCGAAAATCAATCTTTTGACTTTACAGGAACACGATGGACATCTAGAATGTCTATGAAAATAAAAATGCCATCAAATATTGACCTTGAATTTACGGGTAATTATAGATCCAAATATAAAACAGTACAAGGAAATCAATCGGCAACAGCCTTTCTTAATTTAGGAGCCAGAAAAAAAATAATGAAAGGTAAAATGATCTTAAATTTAAGTGTAAGAGATGTTTTTGCATCTCGTATTCAAGAACAATATGTAACTCAAGACACATATAACTTATATAGTTTCAGACAAAGAGGACGCTTTGTAACCTTAGGTTTAAGCTATGCCTTTGGTAAAGGTGAAGCCATGGAATTTTCTGGAAGCAAACATTTTTAATTATCCCCATGATAATGATGAGGTCTTAATATTAAGACCTCATCATTTAATTAAATACATTAACAATAAAAAGCGCTTCATTCTATTAAATAGAATGAAGCGCCTAAATAAACTAAGATACTACAAATTAGCATTTTAATTAATGTGCCGAAAAAACAGATACACTCCCATAATTTGCATCAATAGATATTCGTTTGGTTGTATCTTTACTCTTATTATATCCTTTATAATCATCATCATTACTATAAAGTGGCGTAAATGCTTGCGTTCCTTTTAAGCTAGAAAAACTTGTTTTTACATCTAAAATAAATGCTTCAGAATAATCTACCCCAACCTTTACTGCAGCAAAATCAGCTTGAATATTGGCTAAATTAAATCCTCTTTTTATCTGATTAATTTTCACTCCTCCATAACTCATATTCAAATCAATATATTGGTCTATTTCTCCAAATTTTAATTGAACATGATCTGCACTACCTTCAATCTTTCGCCCTTTATTAATAGCCAAAGATCCAAATTCTATACTAAAATTTATATCTTTTACACTATCAATTTTGGTTGAACAAAAGTCTGAATTTAAGTCTAAATAACCAACATGGTGCATATGAACCGAAGAATAGGATATGTTAAGATCTGCTTGCCTTAAATGCATAATGTCAGAATTTGATGAAAAGTCTAAATTAATATCATTAGATGAAGATAATAAGGCTTCAGCTATCAATCCTCCATATTCCGAATCTATTCGTGTATTTCCCTTTGTTTCATCAATGTAAATAAATCCATAATCATTGGTTATATCTAAATCCGCATCTTTTGGTAAGTGAATAATATAATTAATCTCTATATGAGAGGAATTATATGATGTGCTCTCGCCATTAATCAATCCTTTTACAAAGGACGTAAATGTGGAGTGTTTCTTATTATTATAATCAATATGTGTTATTAGAGAAAGTTTAGATTTAGATTCTTCGATGGCAATATGAATATCCTTTAAACGTTGTTCTACCTTCTCCAGGTCATCACCATTTGAGATAATATTGATTTGATAGGCCACCTCTTTTTTATCCCATGTCTCAATTTTCACTTCACCATAGATATTATCAACTAATAAATCGAAATGATTACCAATAGTATAGTTTTTAGAAATCTCTTTCTTTTTGGTGTATTTTCCTTTTCGTTCTCTTGCTTCAATTGTAAAACATGATAAAGTAAGTACAATCAAAAGGGCTGTGTTATATAATGTTTTCATCTGTATTTGTTGTGGTTTTAGAAGATTCTAAAAGTTGATCTATAGTTTCGAGGATATCCAATTGCTGTCGAAAATTATCGATCATTCGTTTTAAAATGCGTTTATCATAATTCTGTTCTATAAATTCTTCTTCTAGTTGTTTATAATCGTATTGAAGTCTAACAACTTCGTGTAATGCCGATAATACTAGGGCTTCATTTTCAGGGTTTATTTCCTCTTTATGTTTACCAATTTCATATTCTACATAAGATGTAAAATAACTTTTGGTCTCCTGGTATTTCTTAAATTCAGGATGTACATTTTCTCCTGAACTAAAGATAACAGGCATTATTAGTAATCCTAATACCAAAATGGCCACGGCTTTATAAAGTAGAGAGTACCCTTTCTTCTTTTGTTGTGGTTTTACAGTCTTTAATCGCTCTTTAAAACGAGACTCGTGATTATCCGAAAGCAACTTACCCTCTCCTTCCTCTTTTAAAAGGTTAAATCTGTTTTGTATATTTTGATCTGACATTAGACTTCTATTTTTTTCTTTAACGATTGTTTTGCTCGAGTCAACATTGTTCTTGTATTTGCATAAGAAATATTAAGTATCTCCCCTATTTCTTGCAAATCATACCCTTCCATATAATGTAGAGTTAAAACAACTTGATAGTTTTCTTTTAGCAGTTCAAACGTTTTTTTAAAATGTTCGTAGGTTTCTGTAGAAACGATTTCTAAGGTTGAATCTTCCTCGTAAACTATTTCATTAATATCATCTAAACGTTTAAACTGAACATCCTTTTCTTTTCTTAAATAACTAATGGATTTATTAACAACAATTCGTTTTAGCCAAGCTCCAAAAACACCTTTAGTCTCATCATACTGATCGATCTTTTCGAAAGCCGAAATAAATGCATCTTGCATAACTTCTTCTGCGGCCTCAGAATGGTTTAATATTCTATTCGAAACATGAAACATAGATGTACAGTACTTTTGGTAAACCTCAAGCTGTGCCTTTCTATTTTGCTTTTTACATTTCTGTATCAGCCTATTTGCAGAATTCGTTTTAAAAATCACGTTGTTGTGTTATCTGTATTTATATACTCTACACTTTTCTTATTGTTACACTTTTTAATAATTAATTTGCATTAAATAGTAAAAGCCACATTTAAGTCAATGATAAATATACGGGTATTTGATTATGGAGTTCTCTATGTATAATTTAAATTTCTTATTTTTATCCTAATTAAAACATTTATAAAATAACATGTCACATACAGACTATTTAAGTATCAATAAAAAAAGCTGGAATAACAAAGTTGAAACGCATGTAAATTCCGATTTCTACGACATGGAAAGCTTTCGTAAAACACAAAATTCTTTAAATTCTATAGAATTAAATCTTTTACCAGATTTAACAGGAAAAACCGTTTTACATCTACAATGTCATTTTGGACAAGACAGTATTTCATTAAGTAAATTAGGTGCAAAAGTAATTGGTGTCGATTTATCAGACAAAGCCGTAGAGACAGCTAGAAATTTAGCTAAAGAATTTAAGGCTGATGCCGAATTTATTTGCTGTGATGTTTATGATTTACCAAATCATCTTGACATTCAATTTGATTATATTTTCTCGAGTTATGGGACCATAGGTTGGCTTCCGGATATAAACCAATGGGCCAGCATTGTTTCTCAGTTTTTAAAACCAAAAGGACAGTTTATTTTTGCGGAGTTCCATCCTGTTGTTTGGATGTTTGATGATAACTTCTCATATATACAATATCCTTATACAAGTTCTAAAGCCATTCACGAGTCTGAAACGGGAACTTATGCGGATAAAAATGCAGACCTAAAGCAGGAATATGTTATGTGGAATCATGGACTAAGTGAAGTTATCGGTAACCTTATAAAGCATTCGTTAACCATTACACATTTTAGTGAATATGACTACTCTCCGTATGACTGTTTTAACAATGCGATAGAGTTTGAACCTAAAAAATACCGTGTGAAAAATTTAGGCGATAAGATCCCGATGGTTTATGCATTGGTAGCGACTAAAAATTTAATTTAAACGGAAAAGCCTAGTAATAAAACAACTGGAAAATATTTAAAATAAAACTTCCATTTGGACTTGTGGCAGTCTAAAAAACGTTGTATTATTGCATCCGCTTTCGGGGTGTAGCGTAGCCCGGTCATCGCGCCTCGTTTGGGACGAGGAGGTCGCAGGTTCGAATCCTGCCACCCCGACGAAAGCAAAAGCCTAACATGAAAATGTTAGGCTTTTTTGTTGATTAAAATTCAGAAGCTTGCTTTAAGAATTTTATCAATAAAAAAGACAGAAGTGACTGCAAGGAACGTAGGCTTTTGCTTTCGCAACACCCCCAAATTACAGGATCATGGAATAATCCTGCCACCCCGACGAAAGCAAAAGCCTAACATGAAAATGTTAGGCTTTTTTGTTGATTAAAATTCAGAAGCTTGCTTTAAGAATTTTATCAATAAAAAAGACAGAAGTGACTGCTAGGAACGTAGGCTTTTGCTTTCGCAACACCCCCAAATTACAGGATCATGGAATAATCCTGCCACCCCGACGAAAGCAAAAGCCTAACATGAAAATGTTAGGCTTTTTTGTTGATTAAAACTCAGAAACTTGCTTTAAGAATTTTATCAATAAAAAAGACAGAAGTGACTGCTAGGAACGTAGGCTTTTGCTTTCGCAACACCCCCAAATTACAGGATCATGGAATAATCCTGCCACCCCGACGAAAGCAAAAGCCTAACATGAAAATGTTAGGCTTTTTTGTTGATTAAAATTCAGAAACTTGCTTTAAGAATTTTATCAATAAAAAAGACTGAGGTGACTTCTACTTGATTATAAAAATTCTAAACAATAGAAATCTAAACACATGTAATTACGATTACTTTTATCCGAATAAAAAATCCATTAAATTTGTCAAAAATAAGATATTCGATATTTGGGTATTATGACACATATACAATTGTTAGCATCAATAAAAAACAAGAATTGAAATTTGAAAGTACTTAAGTCAATAGAAGATTTTTTTAATCGCTTTCCTGAAGCAAAAGAGCAAGGAAATCGAACAACTCTTGACGAGATTGAACGTTTGCCAGACATTGTTAAGAATAGTATGCCTGATTTTTGGAAGACAGCTTTAACAAAATTTCCTTTGTCCCATTTGGAAATTGGGGTGCCAAGTGATTTTGGACAGCCACAATTAAAAAAGTTAAAGCGTAAAGAGTTGCCACTTATGTCAATTCAATTTTTATCTCCTGTTGAAATATCAGAAAATACGACTGAAATCTTTCCAGGGTATGTTCTTATCAAAAAAAGTATTTTAAACCAAAGCTCATTCCTACCTATTGCGATTGATATTGAAAGCACTCAAGAAGGAATTTTTATTTCTTCAAATAATGAAGACCCCAAACCATTACAGATATTCCACGACTTCAGAGAGACTAAAAAAGAATTGATAAAGAACTCGGAATCAATTTCATCAAGCTTAACAACACTATTTAAAGAAGCGCATGTAAAAAATCGAAACAGAATCGTTTCAAAAGAAAAATGGATTAAAGCAAATGGATTAATTTCGGTTCTAATGGAAGAATTGAAGCAATCATCTCTTTCAACTCCAGAAAGAGTCCTTGAATCAAATTCAATTTCAGAACAAGAAACCCTTGATTCAATAATTCAAAGTGGAACTCATGAAATTACGAATGATAAAATGGGAGCTTTTATGGAAAGGATGATCGGAATAGTTGAACTCTCAATTTTGAATAAGCAAGAATTATGGGATAAGGTTCATGAAATATATGATATATGTGATTTACACAAAGGCGATTTATTCTTTAGCGAAGTGCATTCAATGATTTAAAAAATTGCATAACAAGGTATAATAAATCATAGGCACCAATCGGCAGTCTAAGCTTTATATACTATATATTGGCGTGTATTAGAAACAAACGACAAAAAAGCCAATATAAAATCCATTAGATTTGCAGATATTTATATCATAGAAATATGTGTAATATGACACACATACAATTGTTAGCATCAATTAAAATGAAAAGAATATTCTTCATAATCTTTACCATAACTACTTGGTATTTCTCAATGTCTCAAGACATGAGCGAATTAGTAGATAAAATTGCAGAAGTAAATGAAGTTCAAGACGCACGTATTAGTTACTTTGGAAGTCCAAGTGAACAATATCAAAGATTTGAGCTATTAAAATCAAAAGCAACTATTAAAGAACTGGTCGACCTGACTAATCACAAAAATAAAGTTGTTGCCTGCTATGCAGGTTGGGGGCTTATCGACAAAGAATACGGCCATTTAGACCAACTTCTGAACAAATTTCTTAAAAATGACCACAAAGTCTCTACGTTTAGTGGTTGTCTGAAAGGAAGTGACCCCATCTCCTCGGAGTTTTATCACAGATATTGGAATAAATTACGACTTGAGTCAAGTAATGAAGAAAAGGCATTTCAAAATGACGAGCAGCTTTTGAAAATGGACAGTTTGATTTTATTCAAGAAGAATGTTTACTGGCTGATTTTGGATAGAGCTCTTCATAATAGAAAATACCCTGATTTTTATTTGAGTCAAATCAAATTGCTCGCATTCAAAAAGAAGAATTTAAACGCAATTGAGTACATATACAAATATTGCCTAGAAGGAAATGAGAAAAGTATTCAAAATGCCTTGACAAAATATTTGGGTAGAAAAAAAGTTTGGCCAAGTGACTATGAAGTTATATTTGACATATTACTCTCATTTAAAGATGAAGACCTAACTCGAGTTGTGCTAAACGAATTGGAAGAAATTGATAAGAATAACACCTCTCCTTCATCAAGTAATTATGATGCAATTTTAAAAAAACATGGAATAAAAGAAAATGCTAACAAGGGCTAAAAAATCATAGATACCCTGAGGATGGTAACGCTTTTTGGTCCGAACATTAGGAAAAATAGAATACATATTAATAAACCACCGACAAAAAAGCCAATATAAAATACATTAGATTTGCAGATATTTATATCATAGAGATATGTGTAATATGCACATATACAATTGTTGTAGCCAATTGAAAAAAATGAGGAAACTAACGAAATATTTAACAATACCATTTATTGCCATTGGAATTGTATTGTCTTTAGTTTTTGGAATTGAATATAGCTGCCAAGGAGAAGAAATGTTTCCTGAATATTACGGAAGTCCATTTGTTTTTAAGCAAAAATCTTTGGGGAGTTCAATGGAATATTTCTATAGTGTTTCTGGACTATTATTAAACATTGTAATTTGGAGTATTTTAATAACCTTAATCAGATTTGCTCTTCTAATACTGATTAAACGAACTGGAGAAAATAGAATTGTAAAGATAATATATAAAAGAGTGGTTCTTTTTTTAATCGGATTTACTACACTGAACATTGCGATTGATTCTGTTATGACTGGACGAGGATTTGAAAAAGGATTAAACTACTGGTATATGGATTTAGATAAAGAAGCAAGAGACTGGGGAATGAAATGTGAAGGCGAATGGATAATATTCAATAAATAATATTTTTAAAATGAAAAATGCGTTTACAAAAGCTTTAAAAATTTTCAAATACTTATTTATTCTTTTTACCTTTTTATATTGGATAGGCGTAATTATAGATGACTGGACATTTATTGAAAATTATTGGGAAACAAATTGGATAGACTATTTGAAAATTTGGAGTCTATACTTTTTAGTCTTTTCATTAGTATTTTCCTTTTATTATTGGATTATAAGTTCAGTTATCATTTTAGTATTTCATAAAATCATAAAACCAATGAAAGAAAAAAAACTGGCAACAACAAAATATTAAAATAATAAGGGTTAAGTGACAAATCTAAAGATAGTTCACATTAACAAAGTCTGCTAAATTTACAATTTGACAGTTAAAAGAAAAATACAGTAAAAATTGTAAATTTGGTAAAGTTCTAAACCAAAAAGTAAGTGTAGAAGGTCATATAATTAATTTTAAACCATTTAAATCTTCTAAATTCAATTATGTAATTCTATCAAACAGAATTGACATTTTACCTAAATTAGAAATTGAGAAGTATAGAAATTCTAAAATAAACCTTCTTTGAATGATTCCCATTTCCGAAAAAGAAAGACAACACATTATCGATAATGGAAGTGAAATGGTTATTGATGAATTAAATAAAATTGAGGAAAAATATTTTCATTAGAACGTGATGAAGTAATATGAAATTATCCACATTACTAGCTATAATTAATATGTTTTTCAATACTTAATCCAATAGTTAGTATGTTTTTATTGAGTCTAACAACCCTTTTTCACTTGGTTACTAAATAAAAAGTTCAGTACTTTTAAAGCTCATATTAACCATAGCCTATACGTTGTAAATAAACCGCCAAATGATACGCAATCTGACCTTAACACTTTTGACTTTGACTTTGATTGATTGTTCTTTCAGTGACTACGAAAGTAATTTAATAAAATCTTCAACAGGTCATTTTGAAATTAAAGCAACAGTTAATAAAACTGACAAGAATTCTAATAATTACGATGTTGTTGTTATTCACTTGTACAATAAGGAAAATAATAAGACGCTAACTGAATTAAATACTGGAGCTGGAGACACAAATAAATGGGCCGTTGGATGGACGGAACATGGGGATACAATAGTACTTCAAAGTAGTGATATAGGAAATAAAGCATGGGTTTTAAAAAACGATAAACCCATAGAAATAAAAATAACAAAGTACCTTAATGAACGAGCACAATTTCTTAAATTGGAGAAGTATAAATAAACAAACTATCAGATAATCAAATAGTACTTCGAGGTATAACTTGGATTAAGTTTGACATTTTACAACAACAATATTGGAAATTATGGTCTGATTTTGTGATTCATAGAATTCATAAAATACTGCTTCATCATATCAAAAAAGAAACTAAAAATAAAACAACGACACCACAGCGTTTAGTATATGACAAAAGAATATCACATATTACTTGATCGTTTACCAATTGGGACAACAAAATTGGAACAAGCAGATGCACCTATGGGAGTTGCCTTTGGACGAATTGAATTTAATGGAATAGAAACACCATACAAATTCATTAAAGAATACTGCTTGAAAAATAATATTGTAATAAACACGGACGACCCAGAATTTGAATTTATTGATACTCAAGTAATATCAGAGTTAAAAGTATTTAGACAAGATGGACTTGAAATAAAAGGATTTGCCGGAAATACAATTACGGGAATGAAAGATGGAGGGTATGAAATCTCAATTTTGGGAATAAGTTACCCATTTTATGAAGAGGAATTTCCACATCACATCAAACATTATCAAAATATGTTTAAAAAAGAATAAAAAAACGAATGTATATCAATAGCTATAAGTCATTTCTTATTATCTCCTACTTTTAAAATTCCTCACTGATTTTCTATTCAGTTTGTATTTACTAAATTAGTTACTGAAATACGTTGTAAAATCATACACCCACTATTGTGAATAATTGAAGAATATAAACAGTTTGACTGGAATGAAATATCGCTTGACAATTAAAATAACTATGGATATCTATGTGTATAAAACTATTTTCTGAATATCTTCAATTGAAGGCGTATTCTCATTATTTTAACCAATAAAACACATCACAATTGAAAGTAGAAATAATTAAATATTATGATGATTTAGCAGATAAATATGATACCGATCGTTTTTCAAATAGTTATGGAAAATATGTTCATATACAAGAATTAAACGTTCTAAAAAAATACTTATCCAAAAATAATATTAATAAGAATCTTGATTTGGCCTGTGGAACGGGTCGTTTTCTTGATTTCGCTAAATATGGGACAGACCTAAGCACTGAAATGATTAAAGTTTCTAAACTTAAATTCCCAAATAAACGCATAACACAAGGAGATGCAGAAGAATTGAATTTTGAAGACGGTTGTTTTGAAAATATATTTTCTTTCCATCTCCTAATGCATTTAGATTTAGAAACGTTAAAAAAAATTCAAGAAGAAGCTTCTAGAGTCTGTAAGCCTAATGGATATTTTATTTTTGACATTCCATCAGAGAAACGCAGACGGTTATTCGGTTTTAAAAAATCTTCTTGGCATGGAGGATATCAAATAAGTTATGATGAGCTAAAAAATGTGGTAAACAACCATTGGGAAATTCATGATTTTCATGGAGTTGCCTTTTTCCCAATTTGATATTCCTACAAAATTTGGTAGAAAAAGTTAAGCCACTCGTTTAATTTGTTTGTATCTTAATTCTTGTTCTTTTTCGGTAGGTGTTTTGTAGTCTAGAGTAGAGTGTAATCTAGAGTTATTATACCAGTTCATATATTTAAAGATTTCGGTCTCCAAATGTTTCTTAGATTCAAATGTAATGAGGTAGCATAGTTCAGTTTTAATTGTTTTAAAAAAAGACTCGGCAACGGCATTATCCCAGCAATTTCCTTTTCTACTCATAGATTGTTTCGCTTTTGTATTTAAGTTAATAATCTGTTTAAAATCATCACATGTATATTGTACTCCACGATCCGAGTGTAATATAAAGTCATCTTCTATATTTCGATTTAATCGCGCATGTTTCCAAGCTGTAATAACAGTATCTGTAGCTGTTAGATTAGAACTTACAGACCACCCTACAACCTTACGGTCTGCTAAATCAATCATTGTAGTTAAATATTGCCAGGTCTGATTAACTTTGATATAAGTAATATCCGATACCCATACTTTCCCAAGTTCTAATACCTCAAAATTCCGATCTAAATGATTTTCTTCTACTCTATGACTATGATTTGAGTCCGTTGTATTAGTAAATTTCCTACGTGTCTTAGAATATAGCCCCATTTCTTTCATCAATCTAGAAATATAAGACCTCGAGTAAAAAACACCTTTTCTCTCTAGAGCTTTTTGGAGTTTAGGAGCTCCGTACAATCCTCTATTTTCTGCATAAACCGCTTGAATAGACTCTTTTAATTCTATTGTGATGCTAGAACGTTCTATATCTAGCCTACGTTTCCATGAATAATACGCATTAGAACTTATATTTAAAGACTTACACATCTTCTCGACACAATAGGTTGCTGAATATTCCAAAATTATAGCGTACCTGTTCTGTCTTTCTTGGAGAAAATGCTTACTGCCTTTTTTAAGATGTCACGTTCCATGGTTACATCTTTTAATTTTTCTTTTAAATGCTTTAGTTCTTTTTGTTCATCAGTCAAAGCTGCATTGCCTCTGCCCGTAAAACTGGGACGCTTTGGGTTTAAATATTCTCGACGCCAACGATATAACATATTCAAATTTATTGAATATTCAGACGATAAGCTAGACATCGATTGTCCGCCTTTGTATAAATCCATTATCATTAACTTAAAGGATTCTTCGTAAGTACTTCTCTTCATAACTGCTAAAATAAGTTTTGTCTTAACTTACTCTACCAACAAAGGTAGAAATACCAATTCATAGAATACCTAAAATAATAAGAAAATTATTTATACCTCTTGATACATTTTTATGCAACTCAATATTCAAAGAGTATAGTTCTCATTTGATATTTATATTAAAGAAAAAATGATTAGAAATTTCACACCAAATAGTCTAAAAATAAGCCTTCACGTTTTAAAAAACACTTTAGTCGATTTTTTTAAAGGGTATACATTTTCATTTGCAAAAAAACGAACAAAAATAGAAGCTCACACTAAAGCGTTTTCAATTACACAAGACCTTAAATCTAATAAGTTCAAGAAACAGAATATAATTACAGCTAAATCTTTCATAGAACCCATTACCATTTTACCTAACGAAATTTTTTCATTTTGGAAAATCGTTGGAAAGCCTTCGGAAAAAAGAGGATTCGTAAAAAGCAGATCCCTTATAAATGGCCAAACCATTGAATCATTTGGAGGGGGATTGTGTCAACTATCTGGCTTAATTTATTTGACTAGTATTTACTGTGGACTAGAAATACTAGAAAGATATAACCACTCTGTTGATATTTATGATGAGACAACAAGATATATGCCTTTAGGAGGAGACGCTGCAGTTGCTTATGGGTATAAAGATTTAAAAATCCGAAATAATCTAAAAAATTCTATTAGTTTTAGGATCATTACAAAAGAAGATAAAGTATCTGTAGAAATTCAACATCCGAATAACATAAAGTTAAATCAAGTTGATTTTGTTATTACCAAACAAAATACAGATATAAAAGTAGTTGATACATTGATTAATAATAAAAAAATAGCAACATCTACTTATAAAAACACAACGCCTAACAAGGTTTAAAAAACATTGCTTGCCTAAGGGATACTAAGACTCCAAACACTAAACTTAATAAGCTATTTAACCCTACAAAATTAGATCAAATCAAATAATGAGCGAAAATAGATTAATTGAAAAATTCCAACGTAAAACGGATTCGGAATTAGAATATATTTTAGAAAATAAAAAAAGTTATAACGAGCAAGCAGTTGCTGCTTCTATTCACATTTTGAAAGAAAGAAACGGAAAAACACCTAAATTGGAATCTATTGAAAACGAAATCAAAAGCGAAAAAGAAGAAAATGAAAAAGCGCGTGAAGAACATATCAAAAAAGATAACAAGAAAAATAATATAACTGACGACCCAAATGCTCCAGAACTTCATTCAAAAATAGTAATAAGGGTATTTTCAGGATTATTGTCAACTATTTTTGGAGCAGTTTTACTCATGTATA
This sequence comes from Flavobacteriales bacterium, assembly GCA_965243605.1. Taxonomy (GTDB): domain Bacteria; phylum Bacteroidota; class Bacteroidia; order Flavobacteriales; family CAJXXR01; genus JBMYYR01. The sequence goes on along the minus strand of CBDEVQ010000111.1, from coordinate 23,214 downwards.
ATATGAAGCAGACCGATAATCAAACTGGAAAAATTCAAGTTTTGTTTTTTGGAATTTCATATACAATCCTTACTCTCGTCATTGCGAATTCATTGAACACCGTAGGTAATATTGCTTTGATATTCAATATTGCAGGTGGAGTAATATTAACAGAATATTTCTGGGATAAATTTATTGGAAAAGAATTTCAGTACAGAAAAAGAAGTTGGATTAAACCCGCTATTATTTCCGTTTTGATAACTATTCCATTGATTTTGGCTGCAATTTATGGACAATAAAAAATGGTGTACTTATTATTTACAATCTTAATTACGTCAGATTCTACGACTTCCAGATCCACCTGAAATTGCTAAATCCAGTTTCAATCCAAAAATTAATTTAACTTTAATCAGTAACTTACGGTTATAAGAGACCCTTACATTCAATCAGACCAAATGAAAGTAGAAAATCATAGCGATGTAAATATTTCAAACAGTAATTCAAGAATCTCTTTTGAAACAACAGGTGGAGGGACATGGAAGGTATGGGATCGTTTTTTAGCAGTGGATAAACATAAAATATTTCATATAGGAAATATCTGTGATACTTGTGAATTCTTTTTCCTCAAACAGGAAGAGAATATGAGTATCGATTTTAATAAAGAAATACTAATAGATTCTATAAACTTGGGAGAAGTTGATTTAAATAAAGAAAGTATCTCTCAATTGAGTAAAATTATCCCTAATGGAGACTATGTTGTTCTTAAAAGCAAAATTAGACCAAACCTTGTTCAAGCCAACAGCAACAATAACTATTTTACAAACGAGCAAAGAGAAACTTGGCTAGATGATTTAGATGAAGAATCACATAAATCTGACTCCGATTTTAAAGAATATTATAGAGAAAAACTTGTAAACTTTGGTACACTTGATTATGATCATAAACATGCCTTTTTTAATTTTTTTATTCCTCTATATGAACCACAAAATTTAAAATTAGAACGCGTTGAATATTACAAACAGTTGTTAAATAATGATAGAACTGCAACATGCCTCTCCATAGGTGTGCTTGATGTTAAGACCAGTGAAGAATATCCATATATTAATGGAGAGGAAATAATTCCTAAATTTGGGACGCATTGGTGTTTAGCTAACTAGCTAATTGATGGTCACCATAAAATAAAGGCTGCTAGTGAACTCAATAAAGAAATTACCTTAATAAGTTTCATCTCAAGAAATGAATCGTGGAAGCTTATTGATCAAATGATTATAGAAATAAAAAAAGCAGGTAGCATAGTAAATAACAAATAGGACATTTTATGATATAAGAAATTACATTGGTTATTTAAAACACCACCAATTGAAAGTTTAGTACGTTCTACTGCCCTACTGTCCATCCACCAACCCTAAGCCATTCAAAATATATGAGATACTTATTTCAAATATTGATATCCTTAACCATTGTACTTAACAGTACTGCCCAAACTGACAGCTTGAAAAAGGTAAATCCGAGCTTTATCAAAATGCTCGTTGGGGCAGAACACATTTATGCATTGAATTCAAGTGGGCAATTTTTTGCATGGGATTCTAAGAACCTTATCAGAACCTTTACGAGTGATACGACTGTAAAGTTCACCTCCATTGCCTTAGATAATTCGGACAAAATCTACTTAGGAACAACAAATGGTAAAATTTTCACCATTAACAAAACCGACTATTCAATTGACCTTTACCTTGAACTAAAAAAGGACTATAATATAACAGATATCTTGTTCAACTCGTTAAATGAAATCTTTCTAATCGTTCCATACGCCGTATATGATCCTGTAAAAAATAAGTATTGGACAGACTTTAAACACCAGCCTATGCCAAATAGTTTAATTACGACAAAACGTTTCTTATTCTTTTTTAGGAAGCGGACAAACCAATATTTCAACATGCCACAATATACATTCATTGACAGTCAAGATAGAATTTGGATGACTAGTAGTTTTGGGGAATTTGGTGGTTCAATTCAAATTTTCGATACCCGAAAAAGAAAAGAACTAAGTGCAGACATTGACAGTTTAAACTTTGGATTACTCTTTCCAAAGTCGGTATTTGAAGGTAAAGACCAAAATATTTATATCACATCAGGTCTACAACATTTTATGAATTGTGGAGAGATTTATAGAATTAATAACAATCTCGCAACCAAAATTTACGACAGTTTTGATTTTAGAGACACAACAGAAACGAATCTATTCGGTGGTGGAATATTTGTTGGGCCAGGTGCATATAATTCATTAGATAACAAAATTTACTATGCTACAACAGACGGATTTTATCATGACTCTATCACAACTGATGGTAGATTAGAAAATCCTAAATTGATTTTTAAGCCTGAATTATTGTGGGAAACAGAACATTTGGCAATTGGCGTTTCAATGTCAGTAAAAAAAATAACTTTCACAGTAGACAATAGACTTGTTTTCCTAACTTCTAATAATGGAATTGGAATTTATGACGGAAAAGATCTAAAAATGATAAATTAAGAACGGTTTATTACAACGGGTATAATACATACCCATAGAGATACACACCATATACTACCCTTTAAAAATGAAAATTGGAAACAAAAATAACATTGCATTTGAAATAATTGATGAGAATCTCTCCAAGGATTTGTGGAATCTAAATTTCTATTTAGGAGGTAAACTAATATCGAATGAAGCTGTTTATGTTCCTACTTATCATACAATGTTCGAGAAATTTTCAAATCAACTGTCTAAAAAACAATTTGAGAATTCGAAATTTGATAGATCTACCTTAAAGCAACAATTCAATACATTGATAAAAAAAAGGGATTCTAATGAAAATCAATTTTTCAAACATCTACTTCAAATTGATGAAACAATTGATCAATACACAATTTTTGCTTTTCAAACTGAGGTTGAAACTTCTCTAATTTGGATTTGCTGGGATGAACAAAACTGTAATTCCGACCATATGGTAAATAAGATATATTCTGTTAGTTTTTTAACTGAGGAATTAATATCAACTATAAATAAGCTGACTGAGGAAATGAAAAAACAATCCGCTAACAAAATCTAAACTGCATTCAAACACAGTTTAGCCTAAAAATCATACAAAAAAATACACTAACAATAAAGTCAACATATTCATCATTCAATTATTTTTCGTTTTAACATCAGGTATAATACATACCCATAGAGATACGCACCATATACAGCCTATTGAAACTAAATATTTCATCGATAAAAAGACATTAGTCACTGTAAGAAACTTAGAATTTTGCCTATTAATAAAATCGTCGGCTTTTGCTATCTTTGATTTTCGTTGAAAAAAATCCTATAGATTTTTCTTCAACAAAATAATAACCTAACCGTTAGCTACAAGCACAGAAGATATATTAAAGAAACATGAACGTTTGACAAGCGTTTAAATCATCATTAAAACAAATCCAGAACATGACTAAAGAAGAAGAATTATACGTTTCAATCGGACAAAATTTAAACAACACTGAACAAAGTCAGATGTTTGGAAAACCGTGTTTTAAAATTGGAGGAAAAGCCTTTATCTGTTTCTTCCAAAATGAAATGGTATTTAAACTGACTGGCGAGAATCATAGCCATGCTTTGCGTTTAGACGGATCTCAACTTTTTGACCCTTCAGGAAAAAAAAGACCAATGAAAGAATGGGTTCAAGTGTCTTATGACCACTCAGACCAATGGATCCAATTGGCAACATCAGCTATGGAATATGTTGGTGGAAAATAAAACGATTGCTAATTGTGTAAATAAATAAACGAACGTGATAGTATTAACAAGGCTTGTAGCTTAAATTCAGTTTACTATTACTCAAACGTTTTATTACAACTCAAAAGAAGTTGATGCCTTTACCTTTATTATATAATCATACTCATGAAAACCCTATTCTTTTCCACCTTACTATTATTACAAATACTCGTAAACGCTCAAAGTATTCCTAGTCCTGAGCTTTTAAATCCACGTTTAAATGTATTCTTAAACGTTAGAGATTTTACTATTTCAGATACTAAAGACGAGGCCTATTTTACCATTCAAAGTCCAGATCAACAAATCTCTCAAATGGTCATGCTAAAGAAAAATAAAGACCAGTGGGAAACACCTACCCTACTCTCCTTTTGTGATTCCTTTAACTATATGGAACCCTTTTTATCACCTAATGGGAACCGATTGTATTTTGCTTCGGATAGACCATTAATTGCTGGAGAGTCACGAAAGGATTTTGACATTTGGTATGTTGACCGACCTTCCCAACACATTCCTTGGTCTGAACCTAAAAATTTAGGTACCCCGATAAACACCAAATATGATGAATTTTACCCGACATTAAGTTTAAATCAAAATTTGTATTTCACTAAAGATGTACCAAATGGTTTAGGAAAAGATGATATCTATTTTGCCAAATGGGACGGAAATCAATACTTAACTCCAGAATTATTAAACACCAATATTAATAGTGAAGGCTATGAATTTAATGCCTTTATTTCAAGAAATGAAGACTTTATTTTGTATTCTAAATACAAAGCCAAAGATGGTTTAGGAAGTGGAGATTTATATATATCAAAAAAGGTAGATGGTATTTGGCAAACCGCGAAGAATTTAGGTGGAAATGTCAATTCAAAATACATGGATTATTGTCCATATTACGACGAACATAGCAAAACCTTATACTTTACGAGCAAACGAAATACTCTTAAACGTAAAAACTTCCAATCTGTTTCTGAATTTCAGGATTATATTATGAATACGCCAAACGGATTAAGTAAAATATACCATACTAAAATTGTATTTGATGAATAATGAAATGCTATTCTCTATCTAACAACAATAATAATAACAGCAATAACTTTTTCAATTGTCCATTGTCCGTTTTATCTATTAATTGTAGGAACTTTCTTTTTAGCTATTGTATATACGTTACTTTATTTTAAGAGTAAAAATTTAATTGTCTTAGGAATATTCCATGGTTGGCTAGGCGCATTCTTCTTTTATCTCTTATTATCAAGAGTTCCTTTTTTAGAAGTATTTAATACACTAACTCCTTAAAACATTTTTTAAATAATAACCTCATAATGTATTTTTTTAGTATAAATTCCCGTTTTATTAAAAATTCACTCAACACATGAAAAATATTCTCATTTTAATCTTTGGTACTCTTTTATTAATTAGTTGCGGACAAAATAATACCTCCTCTAATGTAGAAAATATTGAGCCATTAAACGCACAAACATTCCAAATTGAAGAATCGAATATTGCCTTATCAATGCCTAAGGAATTTATGGAGATTACCCATGAAAACTATAACAAACTTATCAGCATGTCTGATATGACTGATGAAATTAAAACCTATATCTCACAACGTATTAGCTCTATAGGTGAACAATCGAATAATAATAACCTATTTATTGATTCACTTACTTATAATAATGTAGCCTTAATCCAAAGAAAAGGCCCTCATATTACACTTAACAAAGAAGTCGTGAATTTATTAGAACAAACCTATATGAACGCGCCGAAAACGAGTGTTATTGTTCAAGAAGAAGAAATCGTTCAAAAGCAACTTGTTACGGGTAAAAACTATTCATACATAAAATTAAAAATAAAACAAAACTCTATCCAAGGGATACGATATTTATCCAACTATTTAATATCTACAAATAAGGTTACATTAAGTGTATCCTTCTTAAATTCAGACGATTCAGGCGAAACAGATTATCAAGAGTATATTAATCAGACCAAACTTATAAAACGTTAAATTAATTAATATATACGAATTAAAAATCGATTATTTTTCGTGAAATACATATGAATCAACATATTAATTTTTAAATTTGAAATAACCAATTAAATATTTATCCTATGCATAAGTTTCTAATTATTGCTTTAATCTTAACGTTTGCTTCTTGTTGTAAATCAGATGATTCTTCTGAGGATCGTAATTATTTAAAATGTAAAATTGATAATAAATCTTGGAAGAGTAAAAGTACAAATTCTGCTATTCCTGCTCATTATTTAAGCATTGAAGCTGAGAATGACACAATTAAAGCAATTCATATAAAAGGTCTTATTACTAAAAATAATAATGAGTTTATAGAAAATGAAAGACTCTCATTAATACTTCCTATTAATCTTGCTATTCAAGATTTTCAAACTCCAATAATGTATAATTTTAATGATGCCTATGCTAGCTATATCAATGGCTTTATTACACTAGAACAAATATCATCATATCCGACCGTTGCCGATTTTAATAAGATATTAAATTACCATACACAGAATGTTACCGTTGTATTTGAATCTTTAACACGATATGATAATTGCTCAAATGACTCAAAAGATGAAAACCCGAATGGGAATTGCTTTGAATTAACTGGGAAATTTGAATTTACAGGTATGAATTCATTTCAAGAATACAAAGCTATTACAGACGGTGAATTTAAATTAAAAGATCAAATTTAATAGAAGACTTGATTTAAGAAAAATGCCATTATTATCGGAGGAAAATTGATGAATAAATACATATATTTGGGATGAATTATTCTATTAACTTATAATTGTTTTATACTTAAAAAGTGGTGGTTTTAAGATGAGCATTTAATAAACCTGTGTATGGAAACCTATGCTTTTGCTCGTGTTATTCACGTTATTGCCGTTATTTTATGGATTGGTGGAGTAGCCATGGTTACAACCGTTATTATTCCTGCTGTTAAACGTTTAAAATCTAAAGAAGATCAAATTAAAACCTTCGAACATATTGAAGGTCGATTTGCCATTCAAGCTAAAATAACCACTCTTTTAACAGGTATTTCTGGATTCTATATGCTTTATGTATTGGATGCTTGGGACCGATATTTAGACTATAAATTTTGGTGGATTCATGCCATGACACTCGTTTGGATTCTTTTCACTTTAATTCTTTATGTTTTAGAACCTTTATTATTACACCGTATATTTAAGGAATATGCCTATAAAAATCCAAAGAAAACCTTTAACATTATGCATAGAGCCCATTGGTTTTTATTGGTTTTAAGTTTAATAACTACTGCAGGTGCAGTTGCAGGTAGTCATGGTTGGTTTTTTATATAAGATCTACATTTCTAATAAAAATAAGCGTTGCTATTAATTTTAAAATAGAAGAATATTGTAAATTCGCCCTATCTATTTTAAGCTATGAATACTGAGCTAAAACAATTTTTCAAACTCCTTAAAAACTCACTTTTGTTTTGGGGTTTTGCTATGGGCTGTTATACCATATTTAGATACCTTGGATTAGAAGGTGAAATAGAATTAAGAGGTACAATGATAACCACTGAGCGGTTTGCTTTTAAAACCCTTTTCTTTGTTTTTGTACTTATTGGTGGTGCTTTAGGTGTTCTGTATGCATCCATTGAATTCTATTTCGAAAAATTGGTTTATAAACGACTCAGCTTAGGTTTATCCTTAATTCTGGAGAATGTAACGGCCTTTATGGCCACCATTATTATCTTCACAGTCTCACAGTCTATTATTTCTAACGTATTTAACATCAACCTAAATTTACAAAGTGGATGGTGGGTTAAAGACCATTCTTTTTGGTCGTTAATTATTTACATTGGTGCAGCGTCTTTTGTATCTTCCTTTATTAAAATTGCAACCCAAAGATTTGGCCCAGGTGTTTTTTTAAAAATACTCTTAGGAAAATATAGACAACCCATAGAGGAGAAACGAATTTTTATGTTTTTAGATTTAAAAGGTTCAACGTCTATTGCTGAACAACTTGGACATTTTAAACATAGCCAATTTATACAAGATTGTTTTTTTGACTTAAATGGTGTTGTTATGAAATACAATGCTGAAATATACCAATATGTTGGTGATGAGGCCGTATTAAGTTGGCCTTACCAAAAAGGAATAAATAACAACAATTGTATCGAAGTCTTTTTTGCGTTTCAAAATAAGATTGAAGAGAAAAAAGATTATTATTTAAAAACATACGGCGTAGTACCAGAATTTAAATCTGGTGTACATGGCGGAACATTAATGGCTACGGAGATTGGTTATATCAAAAAAGAACTTGCCTATCATGGAGATGTAATTAATACAGCCTCTAGGATTCAAGGAAAATGTAACCTATATCAAGTTAACATTTTGTTATCCGAAACGCTAATGCAAGATTTAAAAATCACGAAATCTTTAGACCTACAAGTTGTAGATAATGTTATCCTAAAAGGAAAAAAACAACCTATAAAAGTATTTACAATACAAGCATAAATTTTGTTTTTATATAAAGACTTATTAATAAAATAATTATATAATAATTGGCTAAAAGCCATCATATCCTTCCATACATTTATCAACAACTCTATCTTTATTCGTTCTATTTTTATTAACTTGTGAAGAGTTAATTTTGAAACTATAATTCTACCATGACCATTTATCCTTCCAAAATTTCATATGGATTACTCATCGCCATTGGAATTATTTTCTTTCTTCCTATTAGTATAGAAGGGTTTAACAATGGTACCAGTAATCATTTTTTAATAACAATGTCTATTCTCGTTCTTGTATTTATTATCATACTTTATACATTTTACTCAACAAAATACAGTATCAATAAAAATATATTACATATTAAATGTGGTTTTTTATATAACGATAAGATTAATATTCAAGACATTAAAACCATAGAAAAAACAAAAAGCTTGTTGTCTTCACCAGCCGCCTCTTTTGATCGTATTATAGTTACCTTTGGTAAATACGATGAAATTATTCTTTCGCCTCAAAACAAAGTAGATTTTGTTCGTTCCTTACAAAAAATAAATCCCCAAATTAAAAGCTCTATTCTTCATTAAACATTTTAAATACTGAATTTTTATTCATTAAATAATTAAGATGACTGTTTCACGAATTGGTATTCGGATATTTCATTCCTTACTTTTATATTTATATCTAAATAATAAGTGAAATGAAAATTACCATCCTATCTTTTGTTCTTTTATTATCTCCACTTGCATTTTCACAAGATTTTAAATATCAAAATAATAACCATTTACTCTATAGTCAATGTATTCCTGTAAACCTGAAAGAAAGCTTAATTCATGTCCAGGAATACATTCCTGATTCTATTCATTTATCACTCTTAAATTCTAACGAAGAAGATTTTACTCAAAATGCGCTTAATCAATTACAATTGGTTAAAAGAGATTTGTGGTGGTTGTCTGGACAATCGAAATTGGCTCGATGTTTTAATAAAAAGCACATTTATCATCCCAACTCCATCTATCATATTATTCTGACTTCATACTATCGTCAATATCACCAAAAACCTATTAAAATTAAACAACAGTTTAGACATCATAAACTAAATAACATAAAGTATTCTACTGTAGATTTCACGGCATATTTAATTGATCAGAAACCCTATATTGAAAACATTGACAAAGCTCTATTAATACAAGATCGTATTGATTACATTTCTTTAACGGCATGTGATTATATACCTGAAAAATTACTACAGTTTTCTAAACTTAAAGATTTAAATATTGGTTTAAGTCCTAAACTTGATTTTAAGCAAGCTTTTAAAAAATTATCTAAATTAGATTCGTTAGAAGCGTTATGGTTAGATGAAAATGGGTTTAGTGAAATACCAAATTCCATAAAAAAATTAACGTACCTAAAATCACTTTGGATTGATATAGAAAACATTTCAACACTGCCTAAATCGATAAGATCTTTAAAACAATTAGAAGAAATTATTATTAATGAATGTTACAACCTAGATTTTGACCAATTTATTAAACAGATCACACCGCTACCTAAACTTAAAAACCTAGATATCGGATTTAATGATTTAAATGAAATACCTTCAACTATTGGAGATCTTAAATTATTACAAGAACTTAGTTTATATGGAAATAAACTCCATAGAATTCCCAATGAAATACATACACTCCCTAATCTTAAAAAACTCAGCATTTCAGATAATAATATTGATACAATAATAATATTCCCTAATGATTTTCATAAATTAACCGAACTCCATTTTAGCAGTAACAATTTACAAATGTTCCCCATTAATCTTCATAAAATTAAGAATTTAAAAATATTATCTATTAATAGTAATCCCAACATGAGAATACCTAAAAACATGGAGTTAATGAATAAACTAGTAAAACTGAATTTGAAATATTGTTCGCTTTCAGAAGCCGATAAAATCTATTTAATACGAGCATTACCAAATACAAATATAGAGTTTTAATACAGGTTGTTCTCATTGCAAAGCCCATATTTCTTTACGTATTAAATCCCAATATTAATTCTAAATCCATGTCTATACTTATTCTTTAATCGTATATCTTTGAAAAAACAAATACTATATATACTATGAATGTTATTGTAACTGGTGCTACTGGAATGGTTGGTAAAGGTGTTCTTCTAGAATGTTTAGACCACCCCGATATAAAAGAAGTTCTATCTATCGGAAGACGGTCTTTAAATCTTAAACACCAGAAATTAACAGAACTTATACATACCGATTTCTCTGAATTTGATTCTGTAAAAGATAAATTAACAGGATATACGGCTTGTTTTGCATGTATGGGGGTTACATCTGCAGGAACGCAAGAACAGGAATATACCATCCGTACATATGATTATACATTAGCTTTAGCCAAAACTTTGTATTCTATTCAACCAGAACTAACATTTACATATGTATCTGGTGCGGGTACAGATTCTTCTGAACAAGGGAAAAGTATGTGGGCAAGAGTCAAAGGAAAAACGGAAAACGATATATTAAAATTAGGGTTTAAACAAGCCTATATGTTCAGACCAGGGGCTATTATTCCCTTAAGAGGCATAACCCCAAGCGGAAAACTTTATAGTAGACTTATGAAATTATTAAAATGGGTCCTTTACCTTTACAAAGCCATCGCCCCTAAATCTGTTGTTAATACCACTCAAATTGGAATAGCAATGATTACGGTTTGTAAAGATGGATATTCTAAAACCATTTTAGATCCAAAAGATATTTTAAACCTCTCTGAACCTCATCATTAATCCACAATACAACCTGTGTTTTATGCAAGAATATCTTAACGCATTTAATATTTTAACACCTGAAGAGATTAGTAACTTTATAGCTTTAGCTAAACCTAAGCGACTTAATAAAGGTGATTTTTTTATTCAAGAAGGGAAAATATGCAAGGAGGTTAGCTTTGTATTAGATGGTTGCTTTAGATCGTTTTATCATACCTCATCAGAAGAAGAAGTAACCTATTGTTTCACTTTTGAAAATACATTTGTAACCGCCTATTCTTCGTTTATAACGGGACATAAAACGGCCGAAAACATTCAAGCCCTTACCGATGTAAACTTACTATCCATACCTAAATCTGAACTGTTAAAATTACAGGAAAGTAGCACAAACTGGCTTAAGCTATTTAAACTATTGTCTGAGCAAGAGTATGTTAAAATGGAAAAGCGTATTTTCTTATTGCAAAAAGAAGATGCCCATATCCGTTATAAAGATCTATTAACCAATCACCCAGAATATTTACAACTTATCCCCCTTCAATATCTATCGTCTTATTTAGGTGTATCACAACGCCATTTAAGTAGAATTAGAAAGTCCGTGACGAATTAGACATATGTCCTTTATAATAAAAAGAACATAGGGTTACTTTGTTAAAAATAAAGGACATGAAAAATATACTTATTATTAACGGACACCCCGATAAAGAAAGCTACAATTATGCATTGTCTGAGGCCTACAAAACAGGCGCTGAACAATCGAATTCTAATATAGCGACACTTAATCTTATTGATCTTTCATTTAATCCTAATTTAAATTTTGGGTATCGTAAACGTACAGATTTAGAACCCGATTTAGAACATGCGATTGCTGAACTAAAAAAAGCAGATCATATTGTATGGGTATTTCCGATGTGGTGGTATGGTTACCCAGCCCTTCTTAAAGGTTTTATTGATCGTACCTTTCTACCTGGAATTACATTTCAACCCATTGAAGGCAAACCCTTCCCTAAGCCGTTACTAAAGGGGAAAACATCTCGTTTAATAATAACGTCTGATACGCCAAGATGGTACGATCGTTTAATTATGAAAAGTCCAACCATAAATCAATTTAAGAAAGGGACTTTAGAATTTTGTGGAATTAAGCCCGTAAAAATTTCATATATAGCGCCAATTAAAGGATCTAGTAATGCTTTTAGAACAGAGTGGTTACAAAAAATTGAACGTTTAGGACAAACATTAAGCTAGTATAATAAGGGTTACTCTTAAAAGTCTATTCAAAAAAAAACTACCCTTATGGTAATTATAAGGGTAGAATGGAATTTACATTTTTATTATTTTATGGGTTTCTTTATGACGTTCAGAACGGATTTGAACATGATAATGCCCCGTACTCCATTGGTCTACAGGTATGGATGTTAACTCATCCTCAGACTGATAAACATGACTAAATATGAATTGACCTGTTGTACTAAATATTTTCACTTCAAACGGTTGATTAAAATCGTAAATTGGAATAATATTTAAGAATCGAACACAAGGATTCGGATATAACTGAAATTGTTTAATCTGTTCCACTTCTGGTATAGAAACCGTTGTATCCTCTGTCAAACAATCTTCGGGTACTTTGTATGCATCTTTTATGAAATCATTTTGCATGGCATTAATAAAGCTAGAATTGCTTGTATGATTGTAAAAAGCATCGTCTATGGTTTCATCCTTTCCTCCTAAAAATTGTTGCAATATTGTGGCAAATGTTTCTCTATAATCAAACTGTACCGTTTCTATTTGGTAATTATTATCATCTATTGCCTCCGATAAATCGGGGTTCGTTCCTGAAACGCCTGGGTTTATCGCTTTACCAAATAAAAACATAGGTGCAATTTCTCCATGATCTGTTCCATGGTTACCATTTTGTTTGGCTTTACGTCCAAACTCAGAATAGGTTACTCCAACAACATCATCATCTAAATCTTGACTTTCCAAATCTGAAAAGAAGGCAGAAACGGCTTCATCCAATTTCTTCATCAATGTATAGTGCCTTCCATTAATATCTTCACCAGGTTCAACCAAATTGTTATGTGTATCAAACCCACCAAGCTTAACCATATATATTTTAGAATCTAAACCTCCACTAATCAGTTTAGCAACGGTTTTAAACTGATTTCCAATATCTGTATTGGGATATGTAATGGTATTATTTCCTGTATTAAAGGCATTACTAATATTAGCGGAATATTGATTAGCTAACAAATCGGTATCCATAATATAGCTTAACTCTTCTCCATAATCGGAATTCGGAAATGAATTAATGGTTTGTCCAGAAAATCCACTTAAAACAGAATAAAATCCGCTTGCGTCTTGTCCCGTTAAATTAAGCGACATACCATGTTCTACTAAACCATGAAATCCTAAAGAAGATTTTGCCGACCCAATCTGAATGGCTAATGGATAATCTTCCGAGAGTAAATCTTCGTAGTGTTTTTCCATAAAACGACCTATCCAACCTGAGTTGTTTCCATTCCCCCAACCATTTCCATCGTTACCAGTCATGTATAAATCATTGGATGCAAAATGACTTTTATTTTGAGAAGGATACCCTACGGATTGAATAACACGCATCTTACCATTATCATACATTGATTTAAAACCCGTTAATCCAGGGTTTAATCCAATGGATTGATTGGATGGTAAAGTAGTGTCTAATTGTATATATTGATTCAATCCAGTTTCTGGTATTTTTATGTCTGGTCTTAAATTGGCATATTCTGTATATTGATTTAATGGTATAATTGTATTTAAACCATCATTCCCTCCAGATAAATTAATTAATATAAGCCTACGATGTGTAAAATCACAATCGCTTAAATCTAAATTTGGCAACATGGCCTTTAGTTCAATAGGTAGTAACCCAATGGCCGATGCCGTAGCTGATAATTTTATAAAATCTCTTCTTTTCATAGGGCTTACATTAATTGAAATTCTGGTGCATTAATTAATCCAGTAATTAATGCTTCTAATCGTTCCTTTACAATAGAATCATCGTTGTCTGCCAAATAATTATTCCAAGACCCTGTCCAATAATAGGATGCATACCCATCTAAAAGTAAATTTTCGAAATAGGTTATACGGTCTGTTGGAACTGATTCTGGAAATAAATAATTGGTAAAATCAATAACCAACTGCGTAGAGTTTGATGCATTGGTCATATGATCTTTTACAAAATCTACTAGCTCTAGCTTTGTTCGAATATTGGCATTGGTAATCACTTTATCACGTCCAGTAATTAAAGATGGAATCATTTTATACCGTGCAATAATGGTGTTAGACACAAACCAATTCCGATCAAAATCAGGGGTTTGATAATGGGCTGGATACCCAGCTACACTATCGGGTGCAAAAAACACAAACCCAGAGCTGCTTAAGAAGCTATTGTGCATAAACGTTTTATAAAATGAATTATAAAAGTATGATGGTGTGGTTACTGGATCTGGAATTTCTAGATTGAAAAAGGTTATTACCTCTGTGAGTAATTGTAAGGGGTGTTTAACAATAGAGCCTACAATATTATCGGTATTACTCGTATTATCTTCATCATAAAAATGTCTACTTTCTAATAATTTTCTAACAATGGGTAAAATTTCAAATCCATTGGCAACCATATCTAGAGCTAATGGCTCAATAATATCTGTTTCAACATCTGTTCCCCATTCACTTTTTACAAAAAAACGATAGAGCTTTCGACAATATGCACGAGCTGTTTCGGTCTGATTAAAGACCATATCAACAAACAGGTTTAACTCATTTTTAATTCCTACTTCGGTACTTTGTCCAAATATAACTGTACTTCCTAAAGCCGAACTAAAAACTTTATTCCCTTCATCGTGTTTATTAAGCTGAACACGCCCCATTGGCAAATTAGTATCTATATCAATAATAGCTCTTGTATTATCGTACTTTATTCCCGAAAAAACACGAGCAGCTTCCTGAACATCGCTTTCGGTATAATTGGTATAATTTCCCGGTGCTATTTGGGGCCCTTTTCCTATGGTAAACAATTCTAAAAACTCCCGCGCATAATTCTCATTGGGGTTATTATCATTGTTGTTTGTATTGTCTAGATACTTAAGCATTGAATTGTCAAACGTTATCTTCTTCGCTAAGGCTTTTATATTTCCGAAAGCAAATTGACTTAGCAGTTTAATGTGATCATGAAAATGCGTTGAAGTTCCTGTAGAATCTAATTTAGAAACCGTAAACGTGGTGTGTAAAAACATGGCCATTTTATACTGTAAACTGGCATTATTTTGGGCATTATACCACCACCAACCAGTCGAATATATTCGTTTTCTAAAATGACCGGTAAATGTATTTGGCAAAGCCGTAGATTCTGTCCAAAATCCATCTGGTGATGCGGTTGGTTGAGGATCATATGGAGAAGCTAATGCATTTGTTACCGGAATTACCAAAGCATCTAGAGCCTGTTGAGGTGTTTTGGTTGCAAATGCATCTATATCATCTTTGCTGTAAGCATAAGAAGCTCTTCTTAGTAAATGTTTAGCCTTACGTAAGCCTAAAACACTTGAATAGGGAGTTAAAGAAGCCATGTATTTAAGAATTGTTTCTCCTAAAATAATAAAAAATAGTAAGAGATTCATCATTTAATATATGAATCCCTATTCCATAAAATTACATTTTAGGTATTTATCCTTTTTGTATTATTATACCTAATATAGATTACAACGTAACTTGTTTACATTTTTCAAATCCTACAAACGACGTATGAAATAGTATCTTCCCAGAGTATTTATTCTTACGTCATCACTTTATTTTCTTTCCAAAAACATAATAACGGCTTCTTGACAAACCAAACGATAAATGTATTTTTGTAAGAATACTTAATCTTATGAAACAATTTTTATCCCTATTTCACGATGTAGATGATGACATTCTTGAAGAATATATTTCTCATTGGCAACCTTATTCACTTCCTAAAAAAACCATGATGACTGCTCCTGGAGAAACAGAGCGGTATATGTATTTTGTGGTTGAAGGTATTCAGAAATCGTATTATCTTAATGAAGATAAACAGCATATTATTGCCTTTGCTTATGCCCCATCATTTAGTGGAATACCAGAATCATTTTTCACTCAATCGCCTTCTCGATATTATTTAGAAACCATCACTGAATCTAAATTTCTACGTATTTCATTTAGCAAGCATCAACAACTCATGGAGCAATACCGGCCCATAGAAACTCTATTTAGAAAAGCGACTGAATTACTTTTAGTAGGTGTATTGCAACGTCAACATGAGATTATGGCTTTGGATATGGAAACCCGATTTACAGCTTTTGTTAAACGAAGTCCTCACCTCTTACAGATGATTTCTCAAAAAGATCTAGCCTCTTATCTTAGAATTGATGCCAGTAACTTTAGTAAGCTGATGGGAAAAGTAAAAATCTAAAATCTTGGTTTATACCAAAATTTAATTGATCCGATCAAGAGACCTTTGTAAAAAAAAGTATGAACCGTTTCTTAACCTTATCAATTCTGTTTTTTATGAACCTAACAATGAATGCTCAATCGTGGTTAGACACCACACTTTACCCGTTTACATCTAACCACATACAGCTAGAAGCTGGAAACATGCATTATGTAGATGAAGGCGATGGCGATGTAATCCTATTTGTACACGGTACACCAACATGGTCATTTTTATACCGTGATTTCATCAAATCTTTTTCTAAAACAAACCGTTGTATTGCTATAGACCATATTGGTTTTGGTTTATCCGACAAACCCTTAGACTTTGATGGTAGACCAGAATCGCATTCCAAAAACCTAACAGAGTTTATAACCAAGCTTGATCTTAAAAACATAACCTTAGTGGTACATGATTTCGGAGGGCCTATTGGTCTAAGTTCAGCTATTAAAAATGACCATAGAATAAAGCAGTTGGTTTTATTTAATACATGGCTTTGGGAAACTGAATCAAATCCAAATGCTCAAAAAGTGGATAAAATACTAAATAGTGCCATGGGTAAATTTATGTACCTCAATATGAATTTCTCTCCAAAGGTTCTGGTTAAAAAGGCTTTTTTTAATAAAAAGAAATTAACGAAAAGCATACACAAACATTATATTAGACCGTTCCCAAACAAATCTTCAAGGTGGGCATTGCTCAACATTGGTAAAGCTTTATTAGGTTCATCTAATTGGTACCAAAACCAATGGGATCGTTTAGACGTTCTCAATCATAAACCTTGGCTTATTCTATGGGGTACAGAAGATCAATTTATTGACCAATCTTACTTAAAAAAATGGCAAGATAAACTGCCTCATGCCATGGTAAAAACATTCAAATCGGGACATTTTGTTCAAGAAGAAAAAACTAAGGAAGCTATAAAGAGCATTCAAGAATTTATTAAATAAGTACTTGCTAAATAATAGAACCGTTTTATTTAAAAATAAGACGGTTTTTTATCTTTGTAAAATTCAATAATCATTATATTTATTTTCATTATTACATTCTAAATGAAAAAAAGAAAACTTATACCATTATCCCTGCTTATTATTACCGCTATATCTTTATTAGGTACTCTTTTTTTTATGCTTAAAAATGAGGCTCCCATTACAAAAGGAGATATAGAATATAACCTGACGTATTCAAAAGATAAAACCTTAGATATTTACTTCCCTACACAATCTAATTATAAAAAATCGCCTGTCTTATTGTATTTACATGGTGGTGCTTGGATTACTGGACGTAAAGAAGCCTTAAACTTAAACCGATTTAATACTGCTTTTAATACGTTAAGAGCCGAAGGGTATACTATTATTAGTCCAGAATATACACTTGCCGATGGTGAATCCCCTTTTCCGAATTGTATTATTGATGGATTTACAGCTATAGAATGGATAACCAACCATGCCGATAGCTTGAATTTAGATTTAAATAATTTTGGAATTATGGGCGAATCTGCAGGAAGTCATATTGCTATGATGAATGCGTTTGCGTCGCCTTCGGATTTTGATCTATTGTATGAAAAAGGAACCTTAGATTACCTAATTAATATTTATGGGCCTAACGATTTAAAACATTTATACCAATCTCAGACTGTAGATTCATTAACATCGTTAATAGAAAACCTACCGCCTACGTTACAAGAATATGTTAACCTGCCTCATATATTATTTGGGTTTAACCCCGAAAAAGATTCTTTAAAAATGGTGGAATTCACCAATCTTTACTCCCCTTTGCATTATGTATCTAAAACGTCCAGCTTACCAACATTAATGATACATGGTACAACAGATAGAGTTGTTCCATTTGAACAAAGTGTTCATCTCAAAGCTAAATTAGATGATTTAAATATGCCAAATGAACTCTATGTATTACCTGAAGTGGATCATGCTTTTTTTGGAGCTACAGAAGTTCAAAAAGATAGTATTCAAACTTGGGTAAGCCAATTTATACTTCAAGAATATAATACCAATAAATAAATAGTAAAAACACATAAAATTTTTGATAAAAGAGAAAACCTCCTTTATTCTAGATATCTCTTCTTTTTACGTTTCTTTTGTTTGTTTACTGAAAATCATATTGACATAAATCACTTTTAAATCCTCATGAAACGGTAGACTATAACGGAAATCACTCTACTTATGTTTAAACACTTAATAGCCCAATTTATGTAGACTGATTTTTTAAATAGTGATATGTTTTATTGTTCTAAAGATAATTATTTTATATTTGCGTATTATTAACGCGAATGTAAAATGAAAACGAAATACAATATATCCTGGCTAGAAGAAGCGAATGAGAACAACACCACATTAAAGTACCTATACTTTTGGGGCCATAATAAGCCAAAAAATCAATTAGTAACAAAATCTTGTTTTAGTCAATGGTACGAAAGTCCATTTACAATAAATGGTATTCTTTATAAAACCACTGAGCACTGGATGATGGCTCAAAAAGCACTATTATTTGAAAATCATACTATTTACGAACAAATTATTGCATGCAATACAGCTGCAGAAGCTAAAAAAATGGGACGACAAGTTTCTGGGTTTATAGAAGGGAAATGGAAACAACATCGTAATTTCATTGTAATAATTGGTAATCTTCATAAGTTTAATCAAAATAGATTATTGGGGGAATATCTTTTAAACACAAACAACAGAATTTTAGTTGAAGCCAGTCCTGTAGATTCCATTTGGGGCATTGGACTCGCTCAAGATTCTCAAGATATTCAGAATGTCTATTCTTGGCGTGGATTAAATTTATTAGGCTTTGCGCTTATGGAGGTCCGTGATTTATTGAGGACATTAGGTTTTTTTAATACTTCGTATGACTTTACTCCTCCTTGGGTTTTTACACCAGAAATTCATCCAAATGATTTATTTTGGAATATGGGAAAGGGCGAAAATTTAATGACTCAATTTTGGAAACAATACAATGCTTTAAATGATAGAGATCAATATATTTATCAACTCTGTTTTCCAGAACCTCCTGTTTGGACCTCCTTTTATAACTAAATAATATACAGAACACTAATGACTTCAATATATATCTTTGGGAACGGAAACATAAGCATGTCTGATTTTATTACAGAATATCAACAGCCATTGCTTCCACATATTAATAAACCTGATGTTTCTTTTATACTTTGCGACTTCAGAGGCACAGATACATTAGCAATGGAAATGCTAAAAACCACTAGTCCAAATGTCTACATTTTCCATATTGGGGAAAAACCACGATATATGCCCGATGCGTATAGAACAAAAGTGAGTCAATGGAAATTAAAAGGAGGATTTAAAGAGGATGAAGCAAGAGACTTAGCAGCTATAGACATGTGCACCCACTTTATAGCCATAGATCGTAACTCCAACACTAAACGTAAAAGTGGGACTCAAAAAAATATAGAGCGCTGTATGTCTCTTGGTAAAATAAGAATCCATTAATTCAATCAAAAAAAAAACCACGAGTGGCCTCGTGGTTTTTTAACTATAAATCATCTTCGGATTTATGATTTAAACGTTCTACAAATTTTTCAACATTAAACGTTATATCATCTTCTCCAACTTGATCAAATGGGTTTTCCATATGTTCCTGGATATTATCTAAACTTACTAATATCATCGTCAGTAAAATAGGTGTAATAAATTCTAATCCCCAAGACATTTCTTCGGCTTTATAGGCAAAATATGGACCGTAAATTATTGGTAATATTTTTATAAACAATGTACTGAAGGCACGTAATGTTCTCGGTGTTCTATATTGGTATATATGCTTTATAGACTCAAAAGAAATCATCATTTTTTGCAAATATTGATTCGTTCTTGAGCATTCACCAGACGAAAGTCCCTCTCCTCTTAATTCATGTTTTATATAAAGTGAAAAATCAGAAAAGTTATCATAAACTTTTTTCTCATTCTCAATTAATTCTGACTTTGGACTTGTAAACATTGTCCTAAAATTATTGAAAAAATTAAATATAATTTGATTCATTTTTTCAACATTTTCTGGCTTAGGATTATCTAACCAATCTCTTGACACAAAATAAATAGCGCGTAAATACCCTTTAATAGCCGCATATTCTTTTAAGGCAACTTCTCTTCTTTTATAAGCTCCACCAATAGAAAATACAATTGGGAAAATAATAGACGTTGCGACTAAGGTTAATGGAAAATCAGCCTCAAATTTATAGTATATACAGAGCGCTGTTGATAATACAGACAATCCCGCAATCACAAGAGTTTGTAGGTCTAAAATTAAAAACACTCGATGAAACTTCTTTTTCATTAAATTATTTTTACGATTAAATGGTTCAAAAATAAATAATAAAACGAATTAACACCAAGATAATGTTGTATTAATCAATTTTAGAAAATCTAAAATAATAACATATGTCAAATAAAAAAAACATTTATATTCGCGTAAATATAAATTAACAATCAATGAAATTATCTCAAGTAAAAAAGGTACTTCCTAAGGCCACACTAAAAGCCATTTTCACTAAATCTTTATTGCCTCAAATCTTCCTTGTAGGTTCAATTGTAATTCTACATTGGATTTTCTTAGGGACATGGATCTATAATAATTTTGATTCGGCAGATAAAACTAAACTTGCCGTTATGTGTATTGTAGGTGGTGTTCTTCCTGTTCTTGTTTATGGTATTTGGGGATTTAGGAGATTTGTTATGAAATCCTACCTTATTATTCATGAAACCATTCTTAAAATTTGGATTGAAGAATATACAGATCAATTGGCTTCCAATGTTGTGGAAAGAGATTTAATGACTCAATTAGATCAACAAGATGGTAAAGTTTTTAAGTTTAGAACTTATATACTAGACAAAGCAGAGAACTTGCCATCAATCATAAAACGTTTAATAAAATGGTTACTTAAAAAAGTTAATATTGCTGAGGAGATCAATCAGAAAGCTCAATTATTAAAACGAAATGATAAAAGCGAGATTTCAGAAAAATTAAATGTTTTTATTTCAGAAAAATTAATTGATATTAGTGGTAATTTAGTTCCTGGATGGGTGACTATTTTAGTTCCTATACATATTATTTTACTAGCGGTTGCATGGTTTTATTAATCTGTTTAGCATAATATACATCAATTATATAATTTGACATAAATTGTCATACTCCTCTTTTAATTTTGTAACTTAAACTCGTTAAAAGATATTATCATTAATCCATTTTAAGTATGAAATTAGGTACATTTTCAAAAAGTTTGGCTGTTAAAGATTTACAAGCTTCAAAAACGTTTTACGAAAAATTAGGTTTTACCGTCTTCCATGGAGTAGAAGAACAAGGTTGGTTAATTCTAAAAAATGAAAGCTGTGTTATTGGTCTTTTTCAAGGTATGTTTGAAGAAAATATTATGACGTTTAATCCAGGGTGGAATGAAAATGCTGAACCCCTAGAAGATTATACAGATGTTAGAGATATTCAGAAAAAACTCTTAGACAGTGGTGTAAAACTAGAAACTCAAGTTGAAGCCAATACCACAGGACCTGCAAATTTTGTGGTTAAAGATCCTGATGGAAATGTCATTTTATTTGACCAACACATATAATTAAGAAAGGCGTTTACATTGTAAACGCCTTTTTAGATTAAATCCTATAAGATTTCTCTATTCCATAATATTAGAAGACTAAAATGGAATACACCTCCTAACCTACTTTGAATTAAAACCACGGGAATCGATAAACAGTTTTTTTAGACCAAAATTTCAGGGATATTAGCGGTTTAATTTTATAAACCACTTATGAAACCCCAAATAACCCGATTTATTTTTCATTGTGAAATAGAAAAAAAGCTTAGCTCAAAAACCATAAAAGCTTATAGATTAGACCTTAAACAATTTTCAATATTCTTCAACGATGAAGACATTAAAAATTTAACTAAAGATGATTTAAAAAAATACTTTTTAGAACTTTCTAAATACGCCCCACGTACGATAAAAAGAAAAATAGCGACGCTAAAAACATTTTTCTCATATCAAGAATTTGAAGAAGAAATTGAAATTAATCCATTCCATAAAGTCCGAACAAAGGTTAAGTTAGACACTACCCTACCAAATACGCTCTGTGTTCAAGAAATACAACTCATTTTTAAAGCTATTTATGATGACGAAAAATTATTATCTCTTAAAGGTGGGTACAAATACAGGGAAATTGTTAGAAATATAGCTGTTTTAGAGCTTTTATTGGCATCTGGAATTCGCGTTTCAGAATTATGTTCTTTAAAAATGTATAACGTTTCTGGCAATTTCTCATTGATCAAAGTTATGGGAAAAGGGAGTAAAGAACGTACAATACCAATAACCAACCAAGACACCTTAAAAGCTTTACAATCTAACTTTAAACTATTTAAGGGAGAAATTGAAAATACATCCTTCTTTTTTATCAACCGATTTGGCAATCCATTATCTGAACAATCTGTACGATTTATGGTGAAAAAATATGCCAAAAGAGCCAAAATAAAACGAACAATAACCCCTCATGTCTTCAGACATTCATTTGCCACACTACTACTTGAGGAAGAAGTTGATATTCGATATATTCAACACTTACTTGGACACAGTTCCATTAACATTACTCAAATATATACCCATGTAAACGAAAAGAAGAAAAAAGAAATTCTACTTATT
>CBDEVQ010000110.1:0-61789 GCA_965243605.1 Flavobacteriales bacterium | reverse complement strand
ATGGAGAAGTTATCGAATTTTGTGACCCTCGAATCCAAAATATAAAAGAATCAATAGAAGAAATTTTCGGTGTAAAAGTATTAAGTCATGCACTTAATTTTTATGCAAAACGCCTTGATGAAAATCAAGACGATACTAAACAACAGTAACACTAGATTAAGATACTCATGGCAGTTGATGTATTATTAGGTCTTCAATGGGGAGACGAAGGAAAAGGTAAAATCGTTGATGTTTTAAGCAAGAAATACGATATTATTGCACGATTTCAAGGTGGTCCAAATGCAGGACATACATTAGAATTCGATAACATTAAACACGTTTTACATACAATTCCATCAGGGATTTTTCACGATAATGTAATTAACGTGGTAGGAAATGGAGTGGTTGTTGACCCCGTTATTTTTAAAAACGAATTAGACAAGCTTGATAAATATAATGTTCCATATATGGAATCATTACGTTTAGCGAGAAAAGCACACTTAATTCTTCCAACTCATCGTTTATTAGATGCTGCTTCTGAAGCTGCAAAAGGAAAAACCAAAATTGGTTCTACATTAAAAGGTATTGGTCCAACTTATATGGACAAAACTGGTAGAAATGGATTAAGAATTGGAGACATTGAACTTCCAGACTTTAAAGAACGTTACAGAGCTTTAGTTGAAAAACACTTGGATATTTTAAAGCACCACCAAATTCAATTTAATTTGAAAGAGCTTGAAGGACCTTGGTTTGAAGCAATTGAAATGGTGAAGAAATTAACATTTATTGATTGTGAACACTATTTAGATTCTGCAATTAAAGAAGGTAAAACTATTCTTGCCGAAGGTGCGCAAGGATCATTACTTGATATTGATTTTGGAACTTATCCATTTGTAACATCATCAAACACAATTACTGCAGGAGCTTGTACTGGTTTAGGTATAGCACCAAACAAAATTAAAGATGTCTTTGGTATCTTTAAAGCATATTGTACTCGTGTAGGTTCGGGACCATTCCCAACAGAATTACACAATGAAATTGGTGAAGAATTACGCCAAAAAGGTCATGAATTTGGTGCAACAACAGGTCGTGAAAGACGTTGTGGTTGGATTGATCTTCCTGCATTAAAATATGCAATTAAAATTAATGGTGTAACCCAATTAATGATGATGAAAGCAGATGTATTATCTGGTTTTGAAACATTAAAAGTATGTACTTCTTACAACTATAATGGTAAAGAAATTTATGATTTCCCATACAATATTGATGTAGAAGATACGTTAATGCCTAACTATGTGGATAGACCAATCTGGAGTGAAGACCTAACTAAAGGTCAAACAATGGATGATATGCCGAAAGAATTACATGAATATGTTGAATATCTAGAAAAGGAACTAGAAACACCTATTAAGATTGTTTCTGTTGGTCCTGATAGAAGTCAAACCATTTTAAGATAATTTATAAAGCTCCAAATTGGAGCTTTTTTTTGCCTTATGAAAAAACAAATAATAAACATTCTTTTTTTGTTTTTAGTGTCATTAGTACAGTATACAAATGCACAAACTAAAAACATAGAAATGATTTTTTCTAAAAGAACTAAATTCTTTGAGACCCCTATTAAACATTACAAATTAATAGACTTGGTTCATTTAAGACATGACAGTACAGATCTATTTTGTGATAGTGCTCTGTTTTTTACCAATGAAAATAGATTTGAAGCCTATGGCAATGTTTTATTACAGCGTGGAGATTCAATCGAATTAACTTGTGATAGTCTGATCTATTTTGGAAATAAAAGTATCGCAAATGCTTACTCCAATGTTTTTTTAAGGAAGGATACGGTTAATCTATATTCAAACAACTTAGAATATCATATTGACGACCGTAAAGCATTATATAACAACCATGGTAAAGTTATTAATGTTAAAGACACTATAGATAGCCATAATGCGATTTACGAATTTAAGGATAATAACATCACATTAACTAAAGATGTGTATTCCAGAAATGAGGATCTAAAATGCCATTCGGAATATTTAAATTACAATACAGATTCTAAGAATTTAATTTTACATACAGATGTAAAATTAGAAACGGATAGTTCCACTATTTTTTTAGATAATGCCCACTACAATAATTTATCAAAGAAAATTATTGGACAAGGCCACATCAAGGCACTCTATCAAGATTATATTGTTTTTTCAGACTCTATTCAAATGCATACTATAGATAGTATCCTTTGGGCTTGGGATAATGTTCATGTTATTGATACCATTAATCATACTGAACTTAAATCTGAATATACAGAGCTATATAAACAGAATAAGCAAGGATACTTTGTGGACTCTGTCTTTTTAAGGCAAATAGAAGAATTAGATACAATGTATATGTATGCGGATACGATATATATAGATAAAATTAATAATCAAACTTCTATTGATGGTTATCGAGATGTTAAAATTTGGAGAAAAGACATACAAAGTATAGCCGACTCCATACATTATAATCAGTATACTGAACAAATTACATTAAGTCAAAATCCTATAGCCTGGATGGAAGAACAACAAATTGTAGCCGATACAATTATATTAAAACTTCAACATAAAGAATTAGACAGTATCTTTTTTATAGGGCATGCTTTTATGATTAGCGAAGAAGATGTTAACCTCGATTTATACTCTCAAGTTAAAGGTAGACGAATTAACGTTAATGTAGATGATCAAGAAATAAGGTCGGCATTGGTTAATGGAAATGCCGAAATATTATACTGTATGTTTGATGATGATGTCTTTAGCGGAGTTAACTCTATGAACGGTGCTAAACTAAATATTTACTTTAAAAATAAAGAAATTTCTAAGATTCTATATCTGTCGATAATTGATGGTTCTTACATCCCAAGTCAAAGTATCAATAAAAAAAATAGATTTTTATCTAATTTTAAACTTCATAAGAGTAAAAAGATATATAAAACTGATTTTCAAGTGTTTTAACACTATTTATTGTAAAAAAATAATTATTTACAGCTTATTTTATTGAAAATAAAAAAAAGAAAAAGTTGTAATTATTATGTAGTTTAAAAAAAAAGACTAAATTCACACTTTGAAAAAAGGAGATAATTTACTTATAAAAAGAAAACTAAAGTATCACGTTATTATGAAAAAGTTAATTCTTTCAATGGCTGCAGTAGTAGCATTCGCTTTTACAACAGAAGCTCAAACAAGAAAAGGAACAATCCTTTTAGGTGCAGGAAGTGATCTAACAAACACTGAATGGACTGATTTACAAATCACTCCTAAAGTTGGATTCTTCGTACAAGACGGTGTTGCCATTGGAGCAATCGTTAATTTTAGTAACAAAAGTCAAGACGAAAAAGACCCTTCTGATGCAACAGCTCAAGTTAGTCTTTCTAGCTCTAACATGACATTAGGTGCTTTTGTACGTTACTATGTATCTAATAATGTATTTGCTGAATTAGAAGTTTCTTCTAACTCATCTAAAGAGGACCAGTATGATTTCTTAACTAATTTAAGAACTCAAAAAGATCCAGTAACAGGAGATCCTGTATTAGATCCAGCAACAGGAAATCCAATTTACGTTGAGAACAATGAGCGTGAGGTATACGAATTATCAAGTACTTCAACTAACTTTGGTCTTGGTTTAGGGTATACAATCGTTTTCAAAGAGCACTTCGCTCTTGAGCCATATGTTAAGTTACAATTAACAAGTGGAGACCAAACAACTTATAATGCAAATGTTATTAATTCAACTGACTTAGCTTCTGATGCTAATTCTTACGAATTAACAACTCAAAAATTCAATGAAACTGCATTTAACTTAGGAGTTAACTTTAGCTTATTCTTCTAGTAAGTAGTTTTATTAAAACTATAAAAAGCTTTCAGATATAATTCTGAAAGCTTTTTTTTTGACTTATAATTTTTATCAAAACATTAACATTTTGATAATGAGTCTACTCAATATTTTTTATACAAAAACATAAAATATACTTTGTAAAACAATTTATTTTATCTTATGTTTGCATCGCTTTAACGCAAAGGAGAGTTGGCAGAGTGGTCGAATGCGGTGGTCTTGAAAACCATTGTACCGCGAGGTACCGGGGGTTCGAATCCCTCACTCTCCGCGAACAAAAATGCTTAATCATTTAGATTAAGCATTTTTTGTTTCATACCATTCCAGATTCATGATAAGAAATAATCTTACAGTTAATACTTTTCACCAATGAATAACTTTCAACTTGATATTCCTACAAAATTTGGTAGAAAAAGTTAAGCCACTCGTTTAATTTGTTTGTATCTTAATTCTTGTTCTTTTTCGGTAGGTGTTTTGTAGTCTAGAGTAGAGTGTAATCTAGAGTTATTATACCAGTTCATATATTTAAAGATTTCGGTCTCCAAATGTTTCTTAGATTCAAATGTAATGAGGTAGCATAGTTCAGTTTTAATTGTTTTAAAAAAAGACTCGGCAACGGCATTATCCCAGCAATTTCCTTTTCTACTCATAGATTGTTTCGCTTTTGTATTTAAGTTAATAATCTGTTTAAAATCATCACATGTATATTGTACTCCACGATCCGAGTGTAATATAAAGTCATCTTCTATATTTCGATTTAATCGCGCATGTTTCCAAGCTGTAATAACAGTATCTGTAGCTGTTAGATTAGAACTTACAGACCACCCTACAACCTTACGGTCTGCTAAATCAATCATTGTAGTTAAATATTGCCAGGTCTGATTAACTTTGATATAAGTAATATCCGATACCCATACTTTCCCAAGTTCTAATACCTCAAAATTCCGATCTAAATGATTTTCTTCTACTCTATGACTATGATTTGAGTCCGTTGTATTAGTAAATTTCCTACGTGTCTTAGAATATAGCCCCATTTCTTTCATCAATCTAGAAATATAAGACCTCGAGTAAAAAACACCTTTTCTCTCTAGAGCTTTTTGGAGTTTAGGAGCTCCGTACAATCCTCTATTTTCTGCATAAACCGCTTGAATAGACTCTTTTAATTCTATTGTGATGCTAGAACGTTCTATATCTAGCCTACGTTTCCATGAATAATACGCATTAGAACTTATATTTAAAGACTTACACATCTTCTCGACACAATAGGTTGCTGAATATTCCAAAATTATAGCGTACCTGTTCTGTCTTTCTTGGAGAAAATGCTTACTGCCTTTTTTAAGATGTCACGTTCCATGGTTACATCTTTTAATTTTTCTTTTAAATGCTTTAGTTCTTTTTGTTCATCAGTCAAAGCTGCATTGCCTCTGCCCGTAAAACTGGGACGCTTTGGGTTTAAATATTCTCGACGCCAACGATATAACATATTCAAATTTATTGAATATTCAGACGATAAGCTAGACATCGATTGTCCGCCTTTGTATAAATCCATTATCATTAACTTAAAGGATTCTTCGTAAGTACTTCTCTTCATAACTGCTAAAATAAGTTTTGTCTTAACTTACTCTACCAACAAAGGTAGAAATACCAACTTAAAGATCTTGTGACAACACAAATGCCATTTGGTAAATATAAAAATGTATTAATTTGTAATTTACCAGAGTATTATTTAGTGTGGTATCATAGAAAGGGGTTCCCTAAAGGAAAATTAGGCCATCTATTACATACTATGTATGAAATTAAGCTCAATGGACTAGAAGACTTATTAAAACCTTTTAAAAAGGCTTAAAATAATTATAAACAAAAAAAGAGACCTTAGTCAAATGACTAGGTCTCTTTTTTGTTTATAACATCCTTGTATAATACTATGCTAGCATCGTTACAGGGTTTTCAATGTATGATCTTAATGTTTGTAAGAACTCCGCTCCAGTTGCACCATCTACAGTACGGTGATCACAAGCTAAAGTAACTTTCATTGTATTTCCAACAACTATTTGTCCGTTTTTAACCACTGGCTTTTCAACGATAGCACCAACCGATAATATTGCCGAATTAGGTGCGTTAATAATTGATGTGAATTCTTGAATTCCAAACATTCCTAAATTAGAAATAGTGAATGTAGACCCTTCCATTTCAGCAGGTGTAATTTTCTTTTCACGTGCTCTACCGGCCAAGTCCTTAACTTCAGCACCTATTTGTGTCATTGATTTGTGATCTGTCGACTTAACTACAGGTACAACTAATCCATCTTCAACAGCTACGGCTACTCCAATATTAATATGTTTGTTTATTCTAGTGGTTGTATCATGCCATTCAGAATTAACTTGAGGGTGCTTGCGTAATGCCATAGCAGAAGCTTTTACAACCATATCGTTAAATGACACTCTAGTATCTGGTAATGCATTAATCATCTTACGCGATGCTATTGCATTTCCCATATCTATTTCAATTCCTAGGTAATAATGAGGTGCTGTAAATTTAGATTCACCTAAACGACGAGCAATTACTTTTCTCATTTGAGAATTTGTAACATCTTCGTAACCTTCTTCACCAAAAATAGCAGGTGTACTTACAGTCGCTACAGGAGTTTGATAGAAATCAATATCTCTTTTTACAATGCGACCACCATCACCAGTACCATTTACAGTTTGTAAATTAATACCTTTATCTGCAGCTAATTTTTTAGCTAATGGAGAAGCTTTTAATCTTCCACCTTCAAAAGTAGGCATTTCCACAGCTTTAGAAGTTTCCTGTACAGCAACAGTCTTCTGAACTGGAGCTTCATTAGATACAGGAGCAACTTTAGCGACTTCCTTTGCAGTCTCTTCAACTTTATCAGTTGCATTGGCTGCTTCACTTAAAAGCGCTTGGTAATCTTCACCTTCAGCTCCAAGAATAGCAATAACAGAATCTACAGGGATCGCCTGTCCTTCTTCTACTCCAATATATAAAATGGTACCTTCCTGGAAAGATTCAAATTCCATTGTAGCCTTATCCGTTTCGATTTCGGCTAACAAATCACCTTCTTCAACAACATCACCAACTTTTTTGTGCCATGCAGCAACAACTCCTTCGGTCATGGTATCGCTTAAGCGAGGCATTTTAACAATTTCTGCCATGATTAATTTAGTTTAGTAGAAATAAGTTTATAATCCCATGTTATTCTCTGCATACACATCCTTATACAACTCTTCACGAGCTGGGAATGGAGATTCTTCTGCAAATTCAACACATTCTTTTATTTTCGCTTTTACACGATCATCAATTACTTTGATGTCTTCTTCTTTTACTTTAAAGTCTGCTATTAATTTTTCCTTAACAACAGTAATTGGGTCTACCTTTTGATATTCCGCAACTTCATCTTTAGTACGATAATGTTGAGCATCCGACATAGAGTGCCCTTTAAAACGATATGTTTTAGCCTCAATAAATGTAGGTCCATTTCCTTTTACTGCATTATCGTAAGCTTTTTGAAATGCCTTAGCCATTTCTTCTATGTTCATTCCATCCGCAGGGTAACATGGCATATCATACCCTAAACCTAGTTTCCAGATTTCAGTATGATTTGCAGTACGCTCTACAGAAGTACCCATTGCATAACCATTATTCTCACAAACAAAGATTACAGGTAATTTCCATAACATAGCTTGGTTAAATGCTTCATGAACTGCACCTTGACGAACAGCTCCATCTCCCATAAAACAAAAGGTAACACCACCTGTTTCTAGGTATTTATCAGCAAATGCTAAACCAGCACCTAATGGTACTTGTCCACCAACAATACCATGTCCTCCGAAGAAATTAAATTCTTTCGAAAACATATGCATTGATCCTCCTTTTCCTCCTGAACATCCAGTAGACTTTCCAAAAAGTTCCGCCATCATATATTTTGGATCCATTCCCATAGCAATAGGTTGCACGTGATTACGGTAAGCCGTAATCATACGATCTTTTTTAGGATCTAAAACATGCATTGCTCCAGCTAAAACAGCCTCTTGACCATTATATAAGTGAAGAAATCCACGAATTTTCTGTTGTATATATAAGGCTCCGGCTTTGTCTTCTATCTTTCTCCAAAGCAACATATCTTCATACATTTTAAGATATGCCTTCTTTGTAAATTTTCTCATTGCCATAATCGTATTTTTGACTTAACATGCAAATCTAAAAAATGTTTGCAATTATTTGTTTTTTTTCGATGTAAATTATTCGTTAGATTATCCTTTTTTTAAGAACTCACATTGAAATGCAAAAGGAAGTGTATCTGCAATTGAAGGAATCACATAAACCTCATCAGAATCTGATTTCAATATTAATTCAATAGACTGGTTTTGTTTACATTCATACTCTGCCAAAACTTGTCGACATCCTCCACATGGCGATAATATTCCTTCTAATCTAAAATCCATAGAACCGGCTACAACAGCAACCGCTTTTACCTTAGATGAATTCCCACTAGCTCCATAAGCAAAAAAGGCTACACGTTCAGCACACAATCCAGATGGATATGCTGCATTTTCCTGATTATTCCCTTTAAATACCTCTCCACTCTCTAATAATAGACTCGCCCCTACTTTAAAATTAGAATACGGTGCATATGCATTATTTTGCGCATCGTAAGCATCTGCCAAAAGCGTTTTGTAAGCATTTGGCAATTCATCTACTGAAGAATATTTTTTTATATCTACAGAAAAGTTTACCGTGGTTATTTTATTTTCCGACATGGTTGTTTCGTAAAAATGGTTTAGCAATTTATACTTTTTATTTTTCATTTAACACCTCTGCAATTAAAACTCTTAACTTATTTCCTTAAAATGTGTTTATTTTAAAATAAACCATCAATTACGATTCGAAAACCACTAGTTTTCAACATAAAACAAATTTATAACTAAAAACATAGTTTTATAACTAATATTTTAGTTACATTTGTATCGTAGACAATTTTTAAGATAAAAGTATTAACAAAGACAGAAGTATAAATACTTATTATTAAAGATTAGGTTTTATTATTATTGATCGTATTCAAACACCATTTATAATAATTTTAGCCTACTGTAATAATATTCTTAACCAATTATACAATCTATTTTAGACTTCGTTCTAAATAAATCTATTGTAGATATTGACTATATAAATGACTAAAAACATTATTAATCATGAGCAATTCAATTGACTTTTTAAATTTCATTATACGTTCTAGTATTATTTGGACTGTCATATTTTTGGCTTACAAACTCTTTCTTTCCCAGTCTAAATGGCATATGATTAACCGTTCATTATTAATTCTATTTCTATTTTCTCCATTATTAATTCCTTTACTAAACCTGAATATATTCCAGAACAATAATTATATAAACCCAATAGTTCTACCTACAATTGATATTAAATATAACATAGCAACACTTCAAAAGTCTCCAAATTTCAATTTCATTTATGCGTATTTTATAATAAGCTTTATGATACTTCTGAAACAAGGGAAAACAATATATAATACATTAAACTTAAAAAACGAAAAACCTTTCTTCTATTACAAGAATCATAAAATATATCTTTTAGAAGATACTTCCGCATTTAATTTTCTAAATCATATATATATAGGGAAATCTTTACAAGGTGAGACCAATATTTTAGATCATGAAATTATACATAAAAAAGCCAAACATAGTTTCGATCTTATAGCAATAACAATTCTAAGATCAATCTTTTGGCCATTCCCTTTTTGGAATCTAGTCACTGCACTATTTAAAGAAAATCATGAATACTTTGTTGATCAACGCTTATTACAAACTACTAAACTTTCAGATTACCTGAAACAAATATCTCTTACTGGCCCATTCAATTTTGAAGAAAAACATATAATAACAAGCAATCAAATGTCAATTTTTAAAACCCGTTTACAAATGATGAAGAACAATCATAAATCTCACATATGGCGATATATATTAATATTAGGAATATCAGGAACTGTATTCGTTTCGTGTAATGATACTGAAAATTCAGATAAAGCTTTATCAAGTCTGACTACAACTTCCAACCATGCAATTCCATCGAACAGTATTTATGATATTAGTGAAGTAGACAAGAGTCCACTTTGGCAAGGATGTGAGGAAGGTGATCAAGAATGTTTTACTCTTAAATTAGTTGAATATATAGATGACAACTCGGACTACTTAGAGTTAGATTACACCTTAACAGAAAATGTTACTGTTGAATTTCAATTTTCGGCAATTGGTGAATTAACTTGTAAATCAAGTGTTGAAAATTCTACAGGAAATAAAACAACGAAAACAATGAGTACGCTACCTAACTTTGTAAGACCTGCATATTTTAATAGTGAACCAGTGGCTGTAAACTATAGCTTAACAAGCTATGAATCAGAATCATCGTTACATTACGAACTTTAAACGAACACAATGAAAGAATTTACAAAAGCAGAAGAAGAAATTATGCAAGTTCTTTGGGATAAAGGTCCAAGTTTCACAAAAGATATCCATACAGAAATCCAAAAACAAAAAGATGTTGCTTTTAATACCGTTTCTACAATTATTAGAATTTTAGAAAAAAAAGGAATTGTTGGACATACCAAATTTGGACGAAGTTATCAATACAAAGCCCTTGTAGACAAAAGTGAATATAAACGTAATGTTTTCCAACGCTTTATGCTATCATACTTTGGAAATTCTAAACAAAAGTTTTTATCATTCTTTTTAGAAGAGTCCGATATGGATATTGAAGATATTAATGAGCTTTTAAATACCATTAAAGATGATGAATAGCCAAGATTTTTTTTACTTTATTATACAATCTAGTATTGTATGGTGTGTAATATTCTCAACATATAAACTTGTACTATCAAAATCTAAATGGCATAGTATTAATAGACTCATTCTTATTATACTTCTATTTATCCCATTAGTCATACCATTTATAGATTTAGGGTTAACAAACACAACGGACCCTTTACACATTCAATCGTATCTATTCCCTGAGATTAATTTAGAAACGGGCATCAATAATTTTAAAGACTCACCCGCTTTCAACCTGATATATATTTATGGTTTTATTAGTTTTTTGATGTTATTAAAACATGGAAGAACTCTGTATACGACAATAAATTTAAAGAGCAAAAAACCATTTTTCTATTATAAGAATCACAAAATATACCTCTTAGAAGATTCAACTGCATTTAATTTTCTAAATCAAATTTATGTTGGAAAAAAATTGCAGCATGAAACTAGTATTTTGGATCATGAAATTATTCATAAAAAAGCCAAACATAGTTTCGATTTAATTGCTATTACCATACTAAGATCAATCTTTTGGATATTTCCATTTTGGAATTTAGTAACTAAAATATTTAAAGAAAATCACGAATACTTCGTTGATCAACGCTTATTACAAACTGTTAAACTTTCGGATTACTTAAAACAAATTGCTCTAGCCGGCCCATTCAAATTTGAAGAGAAATTTGTGTTAACTAGTAATCAAATGTCAATTTTTAAAACCCGATTACAAATGATGAAAAATAATCATAAATCACAATTTTGGAGATACTTGTTTCTTATTGGAATCTCTGGATCTGTTATGATAGCATGTGATAAATCAGAATCTGATTTAATACATAAAACAGAAACATCTGAAGAAGATAAAAGGCTTTTACCACCACCGCCACCACCACCAGCTCCGCCAATTCCTATTAACCCATCTAATGAAAGGTCTATAAAATTTGCTCAAGCGGATACTTATCCTGTTTTAGATGGATGTGATGATCATGATATTGGATGTTTCCAAACAAAAATCGTTAACCATATCAAGGGAAATTTCAAATATCCTAAGCGCGCTAAAGAACTTAATATAGAAGGAAAGGCCTATGTAGCCTTTCATATTTCTACTAAGGGAGAAATTAAGAATATATCTTTAGTAAGAAAGACGGATTCTGAGCTACTAAATAATGAAGCCCTACGTTTGATACAAGCCTTACCAAAAGCTAATAAACCAGCCTATAAAGATGGAAAGCCGGTTGCTATACAATACGTAATTCCTATTGTGTTTAAAATAAAGTAAAAAATAAGGGCCATCTTTAACAAGATGGCCCTTATTTTATTTCTATAATACAACTATTACTTGATCAGCATAACCACTCCATTTTTAGAATAAGAACCGCTATGCTTCGTAATTATTTCAAGAGTCCACACATACAAACCTTGACTAACTTCATCATTATCTTTACTTAAACCTAACCAAGCTTCTTCCTTATCCGTTGAATTAAAATACTCTTGTCCAAATCTATTGTAAATTACAAAATGATACTTTAGGGCATGATCAACGACTCTACCAAAAGGTTTAAAACCACCATTATAAGGATCTCCATTAGGTGTAAATGCATTGGGTATAAATAAATTATTTGTATATGTTGCAGGAATAAATAATTCATCTGTCATAGAACAGCTTCCTTCAAAATATTCAACAAAAATATTTAAATAGTCTTTATTGTATTCTTCAGGTAAATTATACAGTAAATCATTGTCATTACTAATAAAATTACCATCTAAACTCCAAGATATACTATCAAAATTATTTGTTGTTGTTTGAATGTATAATGGATCATCAAAAGGAAAAACTAATGTATCTGAAACAAGATTAAGATCAACATCAATATAATCATCATATATTGCTATATGATCTGCATAATCGATATTATATATACATCCAGATTCTAATTCTACAGTTAAAGAAACATCATACACCCCAACAGAAGTATACGTATGTATAGGATTAGCTTTATCGCTTGTATCTCCATCTCCAAAATTCCACGAATATGTTTTCACGGGATTAGTAACATCCGCTGGCAAATCAATAATACTAGAAAATGGAACTTCATTATCAACACATATTTCATTGATAGATTCTAAATCTACTAATACATCATAAACTTCGATATAGTCTTCAAAGACAATTGTTTCAACACAGCCGTTATTTAAAGAAATAGTTAATGACACATCATAAATTCCTGGTTGAGAATACGCGTATTCTGGATTTTCACTCGTACTAGATTGACCGTCACCAAATGTCCATAACCACGCATCCTTTTCATAAACAATATTATTTGGTATAAATGTGGTATCTACAAATTTGTTGATTTCTCCCTGCACAGATTAGCGTTCTCGCTCTAAACCCTAGGTCTAAATCAAAAACCGTTACTTGTTGTGTAAAACTTCCATCTTCATAACATTCAGTAGAATCTGCAATTCCATGTAAAACGACCTCATAAACTCCTTCGTCTTCAAATTCGTAATCTAAAGATGAACCTTCTCCTACTTGCACACCATTAACAGTCCATTCTAAACTATCTGTTGTTCCATTTTGCGCCGCTTCAAACGTAAATTCATCGCCTTCACATAATTGAACAAATGGACCTAGAATTGTCTCAACTTCTACTATGTGTTCTCCAATACTACAATCAGCTACAGTATATTTAAACACACGCTCTATTGAACCTACAACTGTATTGGAATTATCTTTAACCTCTACCTTTGTACCCATAATATAATATCCAAGTTCATTAACAACACCAGTTAAGACACCTGTTTGGTTATTATAATCTATTATTGGATTAGATGCTATTGGATAATTAACCGAATACCCTGTTGACCAATCCATAGGCGTAAATGGCATTCCTAAATATCCGACTGGATTAAAAGATGTACCTCCAGTAAATGGTGTGAAAAATGAATATTCTAAAGTTCCTGGCATATTCAAAGCCGAATTTGCTCCTAAATCCTCATTAATATCTGAACCTAAACATAATGTTAATAATGGAATGTTATTAAATGTAGGACTTGTAAAACAAGAATTAAAACTATTAGAAGGAATTAATGCTGAAATATTGATCCCCATATCTTCAGAATCATCAATATTACCAACCGTTGGACCAAAGCAACACCTTTGATAATTTACCAAATAACTTTGTGTAGGATCTGCAACAGTAACTATAAAACTATACGTTCCTTGTTCTATACAAAGTTCTTCTGGAATAAATACACAAGGATCATTACTTACTAATTCAACATCTGTTATTACTCCATCAAATTCAGCAGCAAAGTCCACAAACCCTCCAGTACTTGTATTAAACAACCTAATCACTGCATTTTCATCAAAAGTTGAACCTGCAGTATTATTAGGACTACAATCCCTATATACATTAAGAATCACTTCATAATCATTGCCTCCTAAACATATATAAGAAATGTCGGCTCCAATTAAATGTGTTGCACTTAAAGGAAAATACGTAGCCAAAGTAAAGGCTAGAAAACATAAAAATTTAAAACACTTATTCATAAAAAATTGTATTAAACTCCCAATTGAATTAATTGAGCACAATTTAATATGAATTTATTGAATTTCAATGAAAAACGAATGATTAAAGCCTTTATATTTAATTTATTATCTATAAAGCAAAAAAAAAGCTTAATCTTTCGATTAAGCTTTCTGTGTGCGGAGAGTGAGGGATTCGAACCCCCGGTACCTCGCGGTACAATGGTTTTCAAGACCACCGCATTCGACCACTCTGCCAACTCTCCAACTATAGAACAAAGATTTCTTTGTTTTAGCGGTTGCAAATATAACAATGTTTTATCCTATTTCACAAGGAATATAGCGTATTTTTAATCAAAAAAACCCATCTTTTTACTACCATTATAATAATCAGTATTTTAATAACAAAAAAAAAGCCTAATCTTTCGATTAAGCTTTCTGTGTGCGGAGAGTGAGGGATTCGAACCCCCGGTACCTCGCGGTACAATGGTTTTCAAGACCACCGCATTCGACCACTCTGCCAACTCTCCAACTATAGAACAAATTTCTTTGTTTTAGCGGTTGCAAATATAACAATGTTTTATCCAATTATACAAGTATAATTCAATGAATATTACATTAAAAACACAATTCACTGAAAATCAATTCATATTATTTATATTTTTAAATAAAGCCTAAATAAAGAACTACACATTTGGCTTTTCAGATATTTCCATTCATTTTTGTTTCACAAAAAAACGATTATGGATTCATTAACTCAAATTACCTTAGGGGCTGCTATAGGAGAAGCTGTTCTCGGGAAAAAAGTAGGTAACAAAGCTTTATTTTGGGGTGCTATAGCTGGTACAATTCCAGATTTAGATGTGTTAACAAAATATTTTGTAGAACCTATTCGAGCTATTGAATTACATCGTGGTTTTTCACACTCTATTATTTTCTGTATCCTCTTCGCTCCAATCTTTGGATACCTTGTACAAAAATTACATGCAAAATCTAAAGCGACATGGCAGGATTGGTCCAAATTATTCTTCTGGGCATTAGTGACTCACCCTATTCTCGATTCTTTTACAACTTGGGGAACTCAGTTATTTTGGCCACATGAACTACGGATTGCATTTAAAACCATTTTTGTTGTTGACCCTTTATATACTTTACCATATTTAATATTACTACCAATGGTAATGAGGCTAAACAAACTTAATGATAAAAGAAGGTTGTATAACAACTGGGCACTAGGTTTAAGCTCTCTATATATGCTTATTACTATTGGATTAAAACTTTATACTTTTAATATTTTTAAAGAAAGTTTACACCAACAAAACATTCAGTATTCTGAAATTGAAACTAAACCCAGTCCATTTAATGTCATATTATGGACCGCTAACGTTAAAA
Source organism: Flavobacteriales bacterium (assembly GCA_965243605.1). Classification (GTDB taxonomy): domain Bacteria; phylum Bacteroidota; class Bacteroidia; order Flavobacteriales; family CAJXXR01; genus JBMYYR01. The sequence goes on along the minus strand of CBDEVQ010000110.1, from coordinate 46,180 downwards.
CTGAAAAATCAATTCAAATAGGCTATTATTCAATATTAGATTTAGATAAAAATATTGCGTTTTTTGAATTTAACAAAAATGAATATTTACTAGGGAATATGGTAAACGAACCCATTGTAAATCGTTTAAAAAAGATTTCTAAAGAATGGTATACCATTAGTCGTACAAATAACACACTTTATTTTAATGATTTAAGATTTGGTCAACTTGGAATTGATGAACAAAATTCTAAGTTTGCATTTTCTTATGCTTTACGCTATAACGATAAAGGCGTACTAATGGCCATTGAAAATAAAAAGCAACCCGATCAAATATCCCCTTTATTAACCCAACTATGGGAAAGAATTAAAGGAATTTAACGGTAACAACAACGGAGGCTCAGATATATCTGAGCCTCCGTTGTTGTTTGTATAATAAATCAGACTTATCGTCTTCTTTTCTGGTTACTCTTAGGATTGTTATTGGTACTATTACGTTTCTTGGCATTAAACTCTACATAACTCAACTTTAGGTCTAAAGAAGCCTCTATCTTCCCATCGGCCATTTTATTAAATTGATTTACAATTACACCATCTTCTACCGATGAATTATTCCATGAAACATAAGATTTTTTCATGTGATTACAAATGGCTAAGACCATTTCATTTTGAATAGATTCATCCTCAATTTCAACAGCTTTTTCTATCATTTTAAGGATGTTTTTCCCAAAATGACGTAATCGAATTCTACTTTGAGGGTAAGCCATTGGATCAGGTCTTTTTATCAACTCTTCTTGTTCTGGCTTTTCATATGGGGTATCTACATCCAATTTAAATTCAGACATAATAAACAAATGATCCCATAATTTATGTTTAAAATGTGGTACGTCACGAAGGTGTGGATTTAAATTACCCATTACTTCAATAACCGCATTTGCTTGATGATTTCGTTTTTCTTTATCTTCAATAGTCATTAAATATTCAACCATACGTTGAACATTACGACCATATTCTGGTATTATCAATTTAGATAATTCTGTATTATATTCCATAAAATAAGGTGTATATGATAGAAGCGCTTTTTGAGTTATCTTAATGCATTCTACCTTCTTCCCCTGTATATTCTTTTAAGAAGTCAGCTTCGTATGCTAAAAATTCATTCCATCGAGCTCTTACAACATCTTTCGGGAAGTATGTTTCTGCTAATTTAATAAACATTGTGTAATGAGCAGCTTCTGAAACCATAAAATCGTAATAAAATTTCCTTAATTCAAGGTCAGAACAATATAATGACAGTAATCTAAAACGTTCACAACTACGTGCTTCAATTAATGCACTTACCAATAAGGCATCAAACATTTTGATTTCGACAGCAACATTTTTTCGACAAAACTTTAGAAGTGTTTGAACATATTGGTCATTTTTAGGTTGCTTTAGAGGGATGCCTCTTTTTTTCATTTCCGCCAAAACAGCCTGAAAATGAGCCCATTCCTCAGCAACTACAGGTGTTACTTTCTCAACCAATTCTTCTCGATCCCAAAAACGAAGAATAAGTGAAATACAAGCACTTGCAGCTTTTTGCTCACAAAATGCATGATCATTCAGAATAAAATCGATGTTTTTTTCTTGAATATTAACCCAACGTGGATCTGTAGACATTTTTAATCCCAAAATTTTAACTGGGTCTAATAATTCTTCTTCAGTATATACAATCGGTTTACTCATATCTTTATGTATAAAAATAATCCGTAAAGAATTTTCGTTCTTTACGGATTATTGTGTTTTATTGGAATTTTGGATATTGCTTGAAGTTCGGATCACGCTTTTCTAAGAATGCATTTTTACCTTCTTGAGCCTCATCCATTAAGTAGTACATTAATGTTGCATCACCAGCTAACTGCATTATTCCATGCTGTCCATCTAACTCAGCATTCATACAACGCTTTAACATACGTAATGCCATTGGACTACGTTTTTGCATTGTTCTACACCAATCCATAGTCTCATCTTCTAACTTATCTAATGGGACTACTGTATTTACTAACCCCATATCTAAAGATTCTTTAGCTGAATATTGTCTACATAAGAACCAGATTTCTCTTGCTTTCTTTTGACCAACGTGTCTTGCTAAATAATTCGATCCAAATCCTCCATCAAAAGAACCCACTTTAGGTCCAGTTTGACCAAAAATTGCATTTTCAGAAGCTACAGTTAAATCACATACTACATGAAGAACATGTCCTCCTCCAATTGCATAACCGTTAACCATTGCCACTACTGGCTTAGGTATTTCACGAATTCTTTTATGTAAATCTAAAACATTTAATCTTGGTGTTCCATCTCCATCAATGTATCCACCAATTCCTTTAACGTTTTGATCTCCTCCTGAACAGAATGCCTTCTCTCCTACTCCTGTTAAAATAATAACATCAATATCTTCTCTTACTTTACAGATATCAAATGCTTCTATCATTTCATCAGTCGTTTTAGGACGAAATGCATTATAAACCTCTGGACGATTGATAGTTACTTTTGCAACTCCTTCACAAAATTCGAATTTAATATCTTCAAATTGTTTTATCGATTCCCAATTTCTTGTTGCCATATTGTTCTTAGTTATGTATGTATTTAAAGAAGTTCTTTAAGGATTTTGGCCCCACTTCTTTTGGTATTATGATTTCTAATATAGACGGATTTTCGTTGTTATTAAATTGCTCTAATTTCAACTCAAAATCTGTTTGATTATCACAAAAATAATAATCTAATCCGAAAGTAGAAGCAATTCCTTTTGCTCTTAAATTATGAGAAGTAGAAAAATAGTCTTCTCTGGCAGCAGAATCTTTCGCTCCAGGGATTATTCTAAATATATCTCCACCACTATTATTCATAAGAATTATTTTGAAATTCTTAGGAATATATTTATTCCAAAGCCCATTTGTATCGTAAAAAAAACTAATATCTCCTGTTATTAAACAAACTGGAGAAACGGTTTGAGATGCATACCCTACTGCTGTAGATGTTGAACCATCTATTCCACTTGTTCCTCTATTACAAAAGAATGTAAAATTGGAATGCGAAAATAATTGTAAATACCGTATTACCGAACTATTTGCACTGTGAATAATAGTCTCCTTATTTAAGGTATTTAGAATATGACTATAAATATAGAAGTCTGCAAATTGAGGTTGATCTATGAATTCAGAGCGTTTTAATTTCACCGTATTAAACGCTTTTAAGAACGTACTTTTATACGTACTTTCTACTTCTTTAGTTTGAAGAGCTTGATTTAAAAAATCGATTGCCTTTCCATTCATTTTCTCTGTAATAGAAAAATAAATATCTGGATGCAAACCATCTGGTTGAAATGACCAAACCTGGTTAATTTTAAACGATTGAATTAAAGCTTTAATCTTTTTAGAGATAATTGCTCCACCAAACTGAATTAATACGTCAGGTTTAAATTCTGTTGTCATTGAAGATATTCCTTCCAAAAAAGCATCTATACAACCAACGGCATTCTCTATCTTTAAATTAGATGTAGCTTCTGTTAAAATGATCACATCCTCACGTTGGCTTAACTGTTCTAAAGTTGATGCTAATTCGTAATCTGAATTATTCTGACCAACTATTATAAGTTTCTTTTCTGCATTTTCCCAAATCTTCAAATGCTCTAAGAAATCAATAGATTCTCTATCTTCTATACGATTCGTATCTGTAAAATTAAAGCTAAAATGCTCTACTTTATCATACAAAGGTTCTTCTAGATGTACATTAATATGGATAGGTTGAAGATATCCACTATTAAATTTGGAATAGGCTTTTTCTAACACCCTTTCCATATGCTTTAACTCTTCAGGATCTTTAATCTCACCATCAATTTTAAAGCTTTCTCTTAAATGCAAATCTAAAGCTCCGTTTTGTCTAATGGTTTGCCCTTGTCCTTGGTCAATACAATATTCAGGTCTATCTGCCGAGATAATTATTAACGGAATTTTCTGATAATAGGCTTCGGCTATTGCTGGATAGTAATTTAGTAGAGCAGAACCTGATGTACATAATAATACAACAGGGTGTTGCTTTTCTAATGCCATTCCTAACGCAAAAAAACCAGCAGAACGTTCATCAACTACAGAGTAACAATTAAATTGTTCTTTTGAAGTAAAACTCTGAATAAAAGGCGCATTTCTAGAGCCTGGAGAGATAACAACATCTACAATATTTGAGGCTACTAAACGCCCTACTATTACTTCTACAGCTAATTTTGAAGAGTATCTCATAAATTTTTATAAAATAGAAAGAATGGTTTTAGACTTATTTATCGTTTCTACCCATTCATTTTCTAAATCAGATTCTTTTAACAATCCACCACCAACGTAAATGGTAATTTTATTCTCACTTAGTTTAGCACATCTTAAATTCACAAAAAGATGGGAATTTTGAGGTGCAATATGTCCTACAAAACCACAATAATACTCTCTTTCTAAATGTTCGTTTTCTAAAATAAACGATTTAGCAAATTCTTTTGGCGTACCACATACTGCAGGTGTAGGATGTATTTTTTTTGCCAAATTTAAAATATTTATTCCATTTAAATCCCCATGCATGGGTGTCTTTAAATGCCAAACAAATCCTGCCTTTATTTCATTTGGTTTATCCGGATAACTTAGCGTTAATCCTGCTTGTTTAAACTCTTCAGCAATATAATCTACAACAAGTTGATGTTCTTCATATTCTTTAGGTGTCCAAACGAGCTGACCTTTAACATCAGGTATTTTTGTACCCGCTAAAGCCATCGTTATTACTTTTGCATTTTTTTCTTGCACTAAAGTTTCTGGTGTTGCCGCTGTCCAAAACGTTTGCTGCCCATCATACAATAAGTATGTGAAGTTTTCTTTGAACTTACTATGTAAATCTCTAAATACTTGAAACGGACTTTTTTGAAGATCTTTCTGAATTGAACGAGCTAGCACAAGTTTTTCTGTGCTTGATTCTGATTTCAATTCCTTTACAAAACAATTAAAATCGTTTACATATTCCGCTTTACCAGTTTCGTTTACAGAAGATATGGATCCCATATCAAACTCAATATTGTCTAAATCGAAATTAGAAACATCATGAGTGGTCGAGCTTAAAAACTCAATAGTCTTATGATTTTCAAGGTCAAAAGGTGCAAGTATAAATTTATCATCACCTTTTCCTTCATCAAATAAAATAGAAATTTTATCTGAATTTGGACTAGACCAAAGTGCAAATCCTTTTTGATTTCTTAAATACGTTTGTATTTGACTTTTAATCATCGTTTGTCTAAAACCATATTTGTCATTTTCCCAAATGCAATTCGTTGGTTATCTTCATTAAATACATCTACTTGAAAAATATGTGTAGATCGCCCTGCATGAATTGGGTGTGCAACAGCTCTAATTGTTCCGCTCTTTACACTTTTTAAATGATTAACGTTAATTTCAATCCCTTTTACAATTTGTGTATCGTTATTAATGTACATTACAGAAATTGCCGAACCTACCGTTTCTATTAAAGCAGCAGTTGCACCACCATGAAGAATCCCCATAGGTTGGTGATTAACTGGTGACACAGGCATTGTTGCCTCTAATGAAGACTCGGTGCAATCTGTAAATTTAATATCTAATGTTTCCATCAGTGTATCTTTACAGATCGAATTGCATTGGGCTAAAATATCATCTTTTTTTAAAGACTGGCTATTAGGTAGGGTTATTGTCATTTCTTCGTTTAATTACTCAATTATCTTTCCTATTTATTCTATACTGACATAAACACTCTAGACAATTTAATATTAAGCAAATATATTAATTAAACCACTATTGATTGATGTTTCAAAAAAAAATGCAATAGAAATTATGATTCTATTGCACCTTTTATACACACATCTTTACTCCACACTTGGAGCTTTATGTTTCGTAATGACTACATCTTTAGATTTAGCTCTATTAATTGCAGTATTGGCTCGCTTACTATTAGATATCATTGCTGCAGTCATAATTAAACTTGTACCAATAATTACAAATAATAATATACCTGGTTCAAAACCTGCAATTTCTGCCTCTACTGGTATATTGTAAAAAAGGAGAATGGTTATTAATCCTCTAGGCGCTATAAATAGTTGTGGAAATATATCTTTCCCAATAAATACGCTAAGTATTACAAATCGAATAATATAAATGGATGCTATTATTATTACACTTACCATAGCGACATTAAAGTCCCATAAGGAAGCTATAGAAATTGTTAATCCAAATATTACAAAGAAAAACGTTCGAACTACAAATGCCGTTTCTGCCGTTAATGTATGTAACTCATGATAAATATGATGTGCTTTCTTAAAGATTAAATATTTAGATAAGTATCCTCTAAAAAACAATTGCATATTAGAAATTACCAACCCGAAAATTAAAATAATAATTAAGGATGATAAATGAAACTGCTTACCTATAGCGTATAACAATAATAGAACTGCAATTAAAAGAAAGAGTTTTACTTGTGATTTAATTTTTTGAAATATGAGTATAATAGAATAACTCGCTATTAAAGAAATAATAATTGTTAGAAACAAACTAAATGTAAACCCAGCAACTCCCGAATCCTCTTCAGGATTTAATTTCCCTGTCAAAAAATAAAACATCATTATTCCTAAAATATCAGAAAATGTACTTTCGTATATATGGAATTCTTTCTTTGAATCTTTTAATCCGATTACACTCGGAATAATAATTGCACTCGATAGTATAGACAAAGGTGTTGCATATATTAATGCTGAAGACATTGTCATATCTGGTATAAATTGTAACAAAATCATGGAAGCAACCCATGCCGAAGCAACCAATCCAATTAAGGCAATGGCTAAGGATTTTAGGATTGGAACCAACTTTTCTTTCTTTAACTCAAGTTCTAAAGAAGCCTCTAAAACAATCATTATTAAACCAATAATTCCTAATATTTCTAATACAGGGAAAAAATTAGGTTTAGGTCCGAAGTATTCACTCCAATTCTCCCACATATAGTTTATTCCCACTCCTAAAACAATAAGCATTAACACCGAAGGAATATTTGTTTTTTTAGATATACTATTAAATAAAAAAGACAAAATAATGATGACGGAGACTCCAATGATTAAATTATATGATGATAAAATTTCCATATTTTCTTTTTAAATAAGTTTAGCCTGAATTTGTTTACGCTCTAAAAATCGAATGATCTGAGAAGTATGAACACCTTTCTCAAGTGTTAACATGACTCGATATCGATCTTCATTTTGAATTTCTCTAATTTCTGGGGATTGTTTAAAGTCTACCAATGGACAATCAAACAATGCATCGAAAAGGATTCCTGAATCTACATTACGATCAAAATATAAGCTTTGTCTTAATGCTCCTCCAATATCTCTATTAATTAAAAACCCTTGTTCATCTATTTTACTATACTGTACAAATTGTTCTCCTGCTTGAGTATGAATAATTATACCTAAAGGAAGAAATTTCTGTATTTCACCTTCTACCTCCTTAAGTTGAATTCTGGCTCCTTCAGCGGTTAGAGGGTTAATTTTAAATAACACCCCACTTAAATAATTTTTAATGTAAGAATATCCAAAGATTCCTATCCCTAAAAATATTAACCCATGAGCTATATAATTTATTGATATTACACTAATTAAAAGTAAAATAACGGCAAGAGGTTTATAAACAACCTTAGTACGTTTAAGCCAAATTCTAAATGTATTTCTACGTTTTGCCGAACGTATTATACGTTGGCTCACCCGTAATGATAATTTTAAGAGTAAGTATATTGCTAAAAGAACAGCAAATAACTTGAAAAATAAGATCCATGTATTTTCTGCTACCATTATGCTTTATTTAAAATTGAAACATCTTGTAATATGATCTGTACATCTTGTAAGATTATAGAGTTAATTTTTAAATTTCCAGATATATCACGCTCTAATACTTTAGTATTTAATAATCGTTTAATGGTCGATCTTAAATCCGAATCAACCCGATATCCCATTTCAATTTTCAGGGTATATTCATTAGACGATCTGTACATAAATATATGCTTTAAGACTAACAGTTCGGAAGGTGTAAAGAAATTTGGAAAGTCCAAAAACTTATCCGTTATCATGACTTTATTATAATCCTTTACAACTGAGGTATATGTCCATGCTTGTAACACTTCACCCAAATTATATTTATTTTTTTGCGCCTGTTTTTTAATGAGCTTTTTCATTTGTTGATTAGAAATAGGCTCCATTTTAGTGTTATATAACGTTTTATGAGAAGCCCCATGCCTTAGTTGAATGGCCTGACTTATTTCTAATTCACTAGATTGAGACACATTGACAACTGTACTAAACACTTGTGAAAACCCTAACCTATTATCAAGAATTTCTTTTACGAAAATTGAACAAGACACCATTACAAATGTATGGTCTGTTTCCGATTCTAAAAATCGAATAAGATTTCTAACATTATCTAACAACGTAATATCTTCAGACTTCCAAAGTTCTAAATCATCTATTAAAACTAAAGTTTCACTATTTTGATGCTCATACTTTTTAATCTCACGTAACACTTTCCCTAAATCATAGTCAACCTTAAATTTCCTTCCAGATATTACAATTTCAGTTTCAGGTTGTAGGCTTAAAATTTCCTTAGAAAAATGAAGTTTAGATGTATAGTTTATAAAGGTTGTTTTACCAGAAAGCCTTGTTCCCGTAATTAATGCAGATTGATTAAATCCATTTCTCCATAAATCTATAGTGTGTTGTATTTTTCGTTCTAATACAGGACGGCGTATTAAGAATAAATCACCAATAAAATTTTTATTCAGAAACAAAGAATCATATTGCTCATTTTCAACTTTCATTAACCGATGAGATATACATCGTGTTGCTGTTTCTATATCGGAATCATGATGAACTTGCTCTGAGCTAAATAATGGTCCAGTAATTTTCCCTAACCACAGTCTCACTTTTTTAAATACATCTCCACCCTTAAAATTAATGGTGTTCTTTAATGGAACTTCTAAAGGATTAACATTCCCAAAATAATGGGCAATTTTTAAATTCTCTTCAACCTCTATATTAATGGTTTCTACAATATGTTCTTCCTTCAGTTGATGTCTTCTAATTTCATCAAAAAGTTTATTAAGGCTGTCATACAATGTTGTGTAATTAACTTCCTCATTGGTATCTAGTTTTACTTTTAGATTATTCTTAATATGCGTTAGGCTAATTCTAAAATAATTCTTTAAATTATCCTTTAACGCCCATAAATCAATAAAATTAGATAAGACTTCATAATCCAACCATTTACGAACTGATGACTCTAGATTACAAACTTCTAACTCTAAATGCCCATCAATAACGTACATTGGAATTTCAATTTGTTTAAGCTTATTTATCTCAAACTCTAAATCTTCGGTAAAACTTTGGTGAGTTTTATCTATTTCCTTGTCAACATCTATTATTTTAGATATTTGATTGATTATATTCTTTGGATTATCCTTTCTGTCTAAAGCATCTGCAATAGAGTTTGTAATTTCCTTAAGACTTTCGCAGCTTTTAGTTACACTATCTCCATGTTTAGTAATAATAGCTTTAAGCGTTGAAAAAACAGAAATCTGATCATTAATAGCAATAAAACACTCTGAAATTAGCGCTATTTGTTTTTGTAATTTCTCTAGCTGATCTTTATAAATAAGCCATGGATTCTCATGGTGTTTCAAATTATAATCAACATCAATATCTTTAGAAATTAAATAGGCTTGAGGATTAAGTAATACTTTTAATTCTTCAAAATTTGCTGATAATAATTGATGTGAAGAATCAACAATTTGTCTAACCTCTTCTTTAGATTTTAGTCCTTCTTTTTTATATACTTTAGCCTTATGTACCTGAAAATAGAGTTCATTTACAAAACTGAATATATCTTTAAACGATTCTGGAATTACATAATTAAACCAATAAAGTTCCTCCCTTTGAGTTTCAGAAGACATCTCGCGATCTCCTAAGACAAGGATTAATTGACTGAAATTTATAAAATCGCCTTTTACAAATCGAATAAAGTCTTCTCTGCTTTCACTTTTCAGTAAGTTTTTATAAACAGTATCATACATATCTGTAAACTGCTTAATACTGGACTCTTGTGAATGCATATTTAATTCGTTTTCATTATTCATAAAGATATCTACAATATTGTTTTACCAAGATAACAAAAATTGCGATTGAAAATTAAGATCATATATCAAGTTTTCTTGAATACTAATAGAATTGGACTTGTTTATGATCTAAAATTCTCTTTTTACAAATAACCTCCCTAAATATATTTGAATTATAATACTGTTTCTAATTGCTTAAAAATAGGGACCAATTGCCTTCCTTTTTCAGACAAATGGTATTCTATATGCAACGGTTTGTTTTGTATCACTTGCTTAACAAGTAACCCTTTGCTTTCCATATCTTTTAAAGCTAAAGACAACGACTGTTTATTTGAGCCCTCCATTTGTCTTAGCAACATATTAAAACGTACAGGACCATCAACGGCTAAACGAAAGATTGTCGATTTCCACTTACCCGAAAGTAACTTCAATAACTTTTCAACAGGACAAATCTCTTCTTTTTCTTGATCTTTAGATGTAGTCATATTTTTTTGACTTATTGATTTTTGATTGGGTATTTTTTACTTTTGTATAAAGTTACAATTATTAATCAAGCTATGAGGACCTTTCTCACATTGATCAAAACTTTATTATGTTTTTGCATTACTGCTTGCAGTTTCCCTTTGAATAACACTGAAATGAAAACAAAATCAAATCCTCTAATTTGTGACATTGAAACAGGAATGTGCAAACCATCTTCTTCCTTTCAATCTGACTCAACCTTTAATATTACCCCCATAAATAAACCGATAAAAATCATCTATTTTACAGATCCTATTTGTTCTTCTTGTTGGGGAATTGAACCTCAACTCAAACGTTTAAAACTTGAATATGGGAATGCGATAGATATAGAATATTATATGGGAGGACTTCTCCCTGATTGGAGTTACAACAGTGGCGGAATTAGTAAACCATCAGACGTTGCCAAACATTGGGATGAAGTAAGCGCTCATTATAAAATGCCGATTGATGGAGATATTTGGTTAGAAGATCCTTTAAATTCTTCATACCCGCCTTCTATAGCATTTAAGGCTGCTCAAATTCAAGACAAGACCAAAGCTTTAGTCTTTCTTCGTAAAATACGGGAAATGGTTTTTATTTATAAAAAAAACATCACTAAATGGGAATATTTAGAAGCTGCCGCTATTTTTTCAGATCTCAATATAGAGCAGTTTAAACTAGATTACCATAGTCAAGCAAAGGACCTGTTCTATGAAGATTTAGCCCTAAGTAAAAAACTAGGCGTTAGAGGTTTTCCCACTTTATTTTTCTCTAATTCTTCCAATACACAAATTACTCTTTATGGGTTTAGACCATATCATGCGTTTAAACATGCGATCAATCAATTAGATTCTAATACAAAAGAACAAGATTCAGAGCGTTCTTGGGACACCTTATTTTCAAGATTCAGGACACTCACAACTAAAGAATACGCTGAATTAACTGGACATTCATATTCTAAGTCTGAAAACATTTTAAGACAATTAGCTGAACAAAATAAACTAGAACGACAACAAACAAAAAATGGTTCGTTGTGGATTTTTCTATAAACATTAAAACAATACGGGGGAGAGCAGGATAGATTCTATTCTACTCTATAATGGGAATTCATATTAATATGATGTTTAAATAAAAAAAAATAAGGCTGAATATGTTTTTTCATACTCAGCCTTATTTATATATTATTTTTTTATACCAGCTACAACTTCTACAAGTTTGCTTTGGTTAAAAAATGACTGAGCACTCTTTAATACTTTCTCTGGAGTGGCCATTTTAATGACATCAATAAACTCATGCATTCGCTCCCAACCATATCCTTGGTCGTATAAACTTTTATACATACCTGCTTGTTGCATTAATCCATCAGATGAAGACAGTACACCCCCTAACAAGTAATTCTTAACCAATTCTAATTCAGACTCCGAAATTAATTCTGTTTTTAAGGTTTCAATTTCATCATAAATCTGTTTTAGAGTATCATTGACATGCTGAGATCCAACCTCTGTTGATATTTTGAATAATCCAGATTCTGGGTAATGAATTAATCTAGAACCGATACCATACGTATATCCTTTATCTTCTCTTATATTTTTCATTAATCGAGATCCAAAATATCCACCTAAAATCGTATTGACTATTTTCCAATCTAAAAATTCTGGATGATTTGAATTAGGACAAGCAAAACCAACAGTTACCGAAGATTGCATGGCTTCTTCAAGTTCCACATTAAACATTTCGCCTTTTGCCTTAATCTCCTTATGAATACTTGGTGTTGTATTATTGGTAAAGTGATCTGGAATTAATTCAGATTCTATGGTATTTATATCGTCATTCTCAAACTTCCCTGTTAAAAACAATTCAAAAGGTTGATTTTTAATAAATGACTCATAATAATTCACAACATCTTGTAAACGTATACGATCATAATCCTCATCATGTCTTTGTCTACCATACGTATGGTTATCTCCAAAAACTTGATTCATAAAATGTGTACGCCCTAAAAAGGCTACTTTTTGTTTAGAAACCAAAAAATGTTGTTTTTTCTTCTCTATGTATATTTCAAAATCTTCTTGAGTAAAAACACAGTTGGTTAATACCTCTTTTAATAATTTTATAACAGGTTGTAAATATCGATGTAAACAAATAACCTGTATTTCTGTCTGATCATATGTTGGGTTTAACTGAAAGTATGCACCATAAAAATCCAACTCTTCACTAATTTGTGATTTAGGATAATTTTTGGTTCCAGAAAGAATCATATTTTTCATAAGACCGATATTTAAACCGTCCTGTGAGCTTCCTAATCCTCCTTTAAATACTAAAGTAATTGATGAAAGTAGCTCATCAGATTTAGACAGCAAATGTACTTTCGTATTTTTCTTTAATTCACGACGTTCTATTTGCCAGTATTTTGGCGTTTCTATTTCATGTTTTAAAGGTGCTATTGTTCTATCTAAACTCATTTTTTTGCTTTATAATATAATGTTGAACAATTCTCTTTTCTAAACATTTGTTTTGCATTCATATCAACATCTTCAATTTGAACATTTCTATAACATTCTAAATCGATATTAATCTTATTTGCATCACCAGCAAGTTCGGCAAAACTTAATTCCATTGCCTTATTTAATACCGAAGATAAATTATAGACATGGGCCACTTCAAATTTATTTTTAACTTTTGTAAGTTGCCTTTCTGTAATGGATTGTTCACAGAAATCTTTTAATAGATTATCTACAGCATTATCGGCCTCTTTTAAAGATACAGAATCGTTCAATTGACCAACAATATAAAACAACCCAGGATCATCTGATCCACTTACATAGGCATCTATCTGATTAAACATTTTTAGTTCCTTAACCAGTTTTGTGTTTAAAACAGAAGACTCTCCTCTAGATAAAATATCAGATATCAAATCGCATGCAGGATAATTATCATCCTGTTTCCCTACCATGTGATACGCTTTATATAACATATCTGCAGGCACATTACGTTCTACTTCCAAAAATCGAGGTTGGGTTTGTTTAGGTTCTTTAGGTAAATTACGTACTGGTATTTCCCTTGTAGGAATATCACCAAAATACTTAGAGACTAAACCTCTCACCTCTTCTTCTTTAAAATCTCCAGATATAGTTAAAATGCAATTATTGGGTGCATAGTATTTATAAAAGAAAGATTTTACATCTGCCATGGTTGCATCTGCAATATGAGCAATCTCTTTTCCAATAGTTGCCCATCTATATGGGTGTACCTCATATGCCAAAGACCTCATTAATAATGAAGAATCTCCATAAGGCTGATTTAAATAATTCTGTTTAAACTCCTCTATTACAACACTTCTTTGTACCTCTAAACTTTTATCACTAAATGCTAAGCTTAACATTCGGTCACTTTCCAACCAGAGTGCTGTTTCTAAATTATTTTTTGGAATCGTTATATAATAGTTCGTAATATCATTACTTGTAAATGCATTATTTTGTCCACCAGCACGTTCTAAAACGGTATCGTAATTCTCTATATTTACAGAACCACCAAACATAAGATGCTCAAAAAGGTGAGCAAAACCAGTTTGTTCTGGGTTTTCATCTCTTGCTCCTACATTATATAATAAATTAACCGCCACCATTGGACTACTTTCATCCTGGTGTAAAAGTACAGTCAACCCATTATCTAATGTATATTTTGTATAATTAATCATGCGTATTTTATTTTGAAAATCAAAAATATCACTTTTTTATTGGATGCAATTACGGTAAGATTTCTTTAAAAAAACTCAACGCGTTATCCTCAAAAAAAAAGCATCGTTTAATACTTTACAATAATTAAACGATGCTATAAATTTATAAGACAATACTGTATTACTTATTGACTTTATATTCTAATTCTTTATAAGCTACTTTCTTTTTGACAAGCTTACCTTTCTTATTTTTATTTTTAACCTTTTTAGTCTTATTTACAATATTCACCAAGTAGTCTCCTCCTTTTGGAACATCTTCCATTACAATGTAATTATCAATTTCTTGAACATCTGGAATATTTTCATTTCCGAAAATTCGGATTGATTTTATTTCAGAAGCTTTTTCCATTAGCTCTAAGTTAAAAAATGGTTTTGTCCAAGGAATAGCGTTTAACTCTGTAACCTTTACATTTGGTTCAAATTGAGTTTTTCTTCCATACATCTGTAATAATGGAGCATAATAAATGTTTTTATCACCATTTATTTTCTCCACTAATATTTCAACTGGCATAGCCATATCTCCAATATTAGAAACTGTAATTACCGCTTTATCGTCAATCGTTTCAATACGTTTTATTCCATAATCAATATGCTTAGTCGTTTTCGTCCAATCAATAAAGAAATGATCTAAATGCATTCCACTAACTTGTTCGGCAACGCGAATAAAATTATCTGGCGTTGGGTGTTTAAAAGCCCATTGTTTATGGTATTCTTTTAATATCTCATACACTTTATCTCTACCTACAACATATTGTAAATTTTCTAAGAATAAAGTTCCTTTAGAATACGCAGAAACACTATAACCATAATTCGTATGGTACATATCGGCATGGTTACATATCGGCTCTTCTAAATGCGCATTAACTAAACCTTGGTAAGATCGTTTTGCTCCAGTATGATTAACAGCGCCTTCTTTTTCGTTAATGATATGTGTAATTTCTCCAGAAGCCCAAGATGTAAATCCTTCATCCATCCATTCATACCACAATTCATTTGTTGCAAGCATTCCTTGGTACCATGAGTGCATTAATTCATGAATAGCAGTACCTCTACCACTTCCTTTAACCATTGTACACATTGAATATTCCATTCCACCATCTCCACCTTGAATAAATGAATATTGTTTATATGGATATATTCCGAATTTATCATTCGCTATAGAAAATACTTGAGGCATATCTTCTGCTAATTTTTCCCAACCTTCATTCTTATTATCATCTTCTTGATAGAAGAAGTGTAATTGTTGCCCTGTAGATAAGTCAACTTTTTTATGGACATAATTTGGATCAGAAGCCCAAGCAAAATCATGTACATTATTGGCTACAAAATGCCATGTGTTATCCTCTTTATCAGATGTATAACGTTCAGTATCTAACACACCATCTTGCTGGTCATACCCGTAATTACTTGATAATTTTGAAACATTTTGTAAGTTCCCTGTACCAGCAACCGTATAAGATTTATCTAAAGTAATACATACATCAAACTTAGACCATTCACCATAAAATTCTCTTCCTATATACTGATCAATATGCCATCCATGTACATCATAAGCTGCAATCTTAGGATACCATTGTGTCATTGTATATCGAATTCCTTCTTTATTATCGCGTCCGCTTCTTCTTATTTGAATAGGCACTTGCGTTTTAAATTCCAATTCAAATTCTACAGTTTGCCCTGGAGCAATTTCCATTCCTCTAATTTCAAGAATAGTCCCTGTTACTTTAAATGGTAATTTTTCTCCATTATACTTTACAGAAGCAATTTCTGTAAATCCCGTTTCATCGTCTTTTAAATGAACTATACGATCTCCTACTCTACGATCTGGATCTAGAATATTTCTTGAACGTTCATCCATTAAAGAATTAGGTTGAAATGCATTCCAATATAAATGCAAATACATTCTATCTAATGCTTCAGGCGCATTATTGGTATACGTTATATGTTCTGATCCTGTAAATATATTAGACTCAACATCTAAATCAATATCCATTTTATAAGATACATCCTGCTGCCAATATCCATTTTGAGCGGATAAATTAAATGCTCCTAATAGGAGCATTATAGAAACTAATGATTTCATAAAGTATTTTAAATTATTCAAAAAGCGTATTTACAAATTCAATGCGGTCAAATTCTTGTAAATCATCTATTCCTTCTCCAATTCCAATATATTTTACTGGAATTTTAAATTCGTCAGATATTCCAATTACAACACCACCTTTTGCTGTTCCATCTAACTTTGTTAAAGCTAAAGCTGTAACATCTGTAGCTTTTGTAAATTGTCTAGCCTGTTCTACAGCGTTTTGACCAGTAGATGCATCTAAAACTAATAATACCTCATCAGGCGTATTAACATCTATTTTTTGCATAACACGTTTAATCTTAGAAAGCTCATCCATTAAATTCACTTTGTTATGTAAACGTCCAGCTGTATCAATAATAACAACATCGGCATTTTGAGCAACTCCTCTTTGTAGTGTATCAAATGCTACTGATGCTGGATCAGAACCCATTTTTTGCTTAACAATTTCTACATCTACACGTTCAGACCAAATTTGGAGCTGATCTACTGCTGCGGCTCGGAATGTATCACCAGCACCTAAAATAACGCGTCTTCCACGTTTTTTATGTTGATGTGCTAATTTCCCTATAGTTGTAGTTTTCCCAACACCATTTACTCCAATAACCATAATAACATATGGTTTTTTATTCTCTGGAAGGTTAAACCCTGTATTATTTAAAGTATCACTCTCTTCAAGCAAATCAGCAATCTCTTCTTTTAAGATTGCATTCAATTGATCTGATCCGAAATATTTATCTTTAGAAACACGCTCTTCAATACGATCAATTATCTTAATTGTTGTATTAACACCAACGTCAGAACTAATTAAAATCTCTTCTAAATTATCTAAAACTTCATCGTCAACTTTAGATTTACCAGCTACGGCTTTAGCGAGTTTAGAAAAAATACTTGTTTTTGTTTTTTCTAATCCTTTATCAAGATTCTTCTTTTTATCCTTAGAAAAAAAATCAAATAAACCCATGGTTATATATATTACGAGTTATGAGTGTATAAATGTAGACAATGTTCATCAATAAACAAAAAAAGCTTCTAACCATTAATAAAATGGTAGAAGCTATATTTTGTTGTAAAGACGAAGCTTTTGTTATTTTTTAGCAAAAAAATCTTTTACTTGATCTTTTAATAACATTTCTTCTTTAAATGAGTAAGCTCCAGTTTTCTCAGAACGAACCATTTTAACTGCCTTTGTAAAATCCTTTGCTCCTTTTTTCTGAAGCGTTGCTACGGTTTTCTTTGCCATGACTTAAAGCTTATTATTTTATTTCTCTATGTACAGTGTAACGTCTTAATATTGGGTTATATTTTTTTAACTCAATACGATCTGGAGTATTTTTCTTGTTTTTCGTTGAAATATAACGAGAAGTCCCTGGCTTTCCAGAAGCTTTGTGCTCTGTACACTCCAATATAACCTGAACTCTATTTCCTTTCTTTGCCATCTCTTGCTTTTTTTCGAATTGCAAATATATAAAATATTTCCAAACATTTACATTTCTTAAAATCAATTTATAGCAAAATTCTAAAAATCGACTCAAAGAAATCACATTCTGCAATGCCAAGAAATATGATACATTTTAATTCTTTGTTTTAGGGCTGACAAAATTAAACTTTTTATTGATTTTATAAAATCTAAAATCTTTTTTTTCTAAAAATTGTTTAATTCTTTGTTTAGGAACTAAAATTGAGTCGTTACTTCCTTTCTTAAATTCAATAAAGCAACATCAGAAATCCATGCCACGTACTCCTCACTATCTTCATCCATCTTAAGTTGTAAAGCTTCAAACAATTGAAAAGAGGTCGCTAGCGGATTTAATTCTCTTGCCGTTGCGTTAATTTCTAAAACCATCTGATTTTTAGCGGCATTAACTGTATCCCAAAGCTTAGGACTAATATAAATTTGCTGAGATAAATTGTGTTCGTATTCTTGTTGTACATTCTGTTGCAACAAAAACATATAGGTTTTAACATCCATTGATTTACTCGGAGCAACTCTAAGTATTACACTTCTTGGGTGCATACGCTCTAATAACAAAGCAATACGTTCATACGCTTGCAATCGTATAGGTATTGTAGTTTGGTTTGTGTTTTTCTTAAGATCTAACACTTTTGCATTTGCTTCTCTATCTATAAATTGTTTTAACATCATATACATCCAACCAAAGGCTGCAAGAATAACAATTAGAATGATCCAATTCGCATTAATATCTAACATAATCCATTTTTCTTTTGTCCAAATATAAAAGTTCTCTTGTATTTATTCACTAATATATTAACTGAATATTGTTTTTAAATATTGTAGAATTCTCGCTTTATGTTGATATTTTTCATAAAATTGACTAATACATAAGTTTTTTATGTATATTTATCTTATGTATTCAAAAGAAATAATAAAAGGCACGCTTAAACCGATCATTCTAAAGCTTCTTCAAGAAGAAAAACGCATGTATGGTTATGAGATAACTCAAAAAGTTAAAGTGCTTACGGCAAATAAAATTCAGATAACTGAAGGTGCTTTATATCCTCTACTTCATAAATTAGAAGCAGAAGGTTCTGTAACAACTGAAACCGAAAAAATTGGTAAGCGTATTCGGAAATACTATAGGCTAACTCCTGAAGGTAATACAAAAGCCATTGAGTTAGTTGATGAATTTATTGATTTTATGGAAACCATGAAATCCATTTTAGGAACAAAACCTAACTATGGAACAGCTAAATGATCAACAAGTAAAAATCATTCATGATATTCTTGTTAAACACGGTATAACTTACAATGCACTCCATATCGATTTACTTGACCATATATGTTGTATGGTTGAGGAAAATATGGATAATGGTTTGGATTTTGACGAATCCCTAACATTATCCATTTCTAAATTTGGTGTCTCTAACATTTATCAGATCCAAGAGAACACCATTTATTTATTAACTCTAAAATTAAACAAAATGAAAAAAGTAGTGGGTATTTTTGGTATTATTTCTGCACTTTCCGTGATTCTTGGTGTATTCTTTAAGATACAGCATTGGCCCGGAGCAGGCATTTTACTCATCGTAGGATTAATTATTACAGCTCTGTTTGTATTTCCAACCATGGCCTATCTAGATATAAAACAAGGCCAAAGTACAATTCATAAACTGCATTCTTTATCTGGTTATGTTTCGGCCATACTTTTAAGTTTAGCTACTCTTGTTAAAATTATGCACTGGCAAGGGTTTTACGAATTGTATTATCCTGGTGCAATTCTATTGCTTCTTGTCTTCTTACCATTACATACTTGGAAAAACTACACCATAGCTGAAAATAAAATTCTAGCTTTTGCTAAATCTCTACTAATATTTGCAGGTGCTTTGGTTTTTTGGGGATTATTGCATTTACAATAAACCAACCTCATTCTAATATCATACAACCCATATAATGCACATTATATGGGTTCTTTATTTTAAATCATTAATACAATTACTCTTTAAAAACTTAAATACACACAATCGTTAATAATTTTAAGAACTGTAAATATTACAATTATATGAATTGAATTGTAAAAGCTTCAAAATGTAAAATCTATATTTGCTCTTGAAAATAACAATCTATTATCAACTTACAATTTCGGTTAACACGATGACCAAGCCAGAAAAAAAAAGAAATATCACGGTAAAAGTGATTGGTAGTATCATTTTACTGGGATTAATTATTGGTGGATTTATTGGTTTTAATATGTATTCTAAAACCATGAAACCCAACATTAACTCTATGAATAAAGATGTATTTATTTTTATTCCCCCACAATCAGATATGAAGGACGTTTCAAATCTGATTCAAGAAAAGGAAATTTTCAATAATCAACAATCGTTTGAATGGGTTGCTGAAAAGAAAAACTATAAAGGAAAAAACATTGTTCCTGGGAAATATAAAATTTCAGATGGGTGGTCTAATAATGATTTAATAAACCACTTAAGAGCTGGAAATGGTAGACTAGATGTTTCTATTACGTTTAATCAGATTAGAGATTTAGAACAATTATCTGGGGCGCTTAGTAAGAGTATTATGATTGACTCTGCTAGTGTATACCAATACATTTCTGATCCAAAAACCATTCAGAAATATGGATTTAATAAACAAACCTTTATTTCTATGTTTGTTCCTAATACTTATTATGTTCAATGGCATATATCAAAAGAAGATCTTATTAAAAGAATGGCTAAAGAGTATAAATCTTTTTGGACTCCTGCTCGAAAAAATAAACTTAAACGATCAGGCCTTACCCAATCTGAAATTGTAACCATGGCTTCCATTGTATATTGGGAAACAAAAATACCTAAAGATAAAAAAACAATTGCTGGAGTTTATATGAACAGAATACGTATTGGAATGCCATTGCAAGCTGATCCAACGCTTATTTTTGCTTCTGGAGATTATACTATTAATCGTGTACTGGACAAACATAAACAAATTAACTCTCCTTACAATACGTATAAAAACCGTGGATTACCACCTGGACCAATATTAATTCCACCTATTTCTTATGTGGATGCTGTGCTCGATTTTGAAAAACATAAATATTTATATTTTGTTGCTAAAGAAGACTTCTCTGGAGAAAGCTATTTTTCTAAAACCTACTCCCAACATTTAAATTACGCTCGACGATATCAGAAGGCTTTAAACAAGAGGAAAATATACCGATAAGCGGATTCTTTTACGTTTAAATTTATTGCCTATACAATAATGTCACAATCCAAAAGTTATGGTTCTGGGTATTTGTAACTTTACAAACTATAATTTTTGGGCTACAACGTTAAATAACATTATATTTGTTGGCTTATTTACTCTGCTGTCTGTAAGATTTAATTATATATTTCTTGCGAGCTAAAGATTCATTGACTAAAAACTACTTGAAAATCAAAATAGATGGAAAAGAACAATTCTTTATTTCAATCTAAAGACTTAATAGTCTATATTTTAAAAAATCGTAAAACATTTATCATTGTTGCCATTGCTTCAATTGTCTTATCAGCTATATTTTCAGGACCGTTTTTCATACGTCCTAAATATAAATCGACAGCAACAATTTTTGCATCTACAACCCCTTCTATTTCTCAAGCCTTAACTGTTGAGGATAATCCATACCGAAAAAATGTTATGGAATTTGGTGAAGAAGAAGAAGCTGAACAGTTAATTCAAATCTTACAATCTGACCGAATCAAAGATGCCATTATTAATGAATTTGATTTAGGTAAGCATTACCGTTTAGACCCAAACCATAAAGAATACAAAAAGACCATTGAATATATGTATGGTCAAAACATAAAAATAAAGAAAAATGAATACTTAGCTATTAATGTTAATGTATTAGACTTTGATGCTGATACAGCAGCTTTAATTGCGAACAGAATCGTTGAACTTGTTGATGCTGTTAACCTTGAAGTTAGACAAGAACGTGCTAAAGAAGCTCTTGTTATTCTTGAAGCTTATTATAAAGAAACGAATGCACAAATAGATTCATTATATGAAAAAGTAGATGGGTTAAATAAGGCAGGATTAATTTCTATAGAATTACAAGTTGAACGATTAACAGAACAATATGCCATTGCATTACGTAATGGAAACTCTAGAGGAGCTAAACGTCTAAAAGATGAAATAGAGCGTTATGGTACTCTATCTGCAGATTGGTATAAATATGATGAATCTATAGAACTACTTCATGAAAATCTTGAATTAACGCGTGTACAGCTTAATAACATGCGTGTAGATACCAAACATACAATGAAGGCTAGTTTTGTTGTAAATAAAGCGTTACCTGCACTTAAAAAGCATACACCTATTCGATGGTTAATTGTTTTAGCAACATTAATGTTATCTATGGTTACTACCATGTTACTTTTATATTTTTCTCAAGAATTTAAGGCTATAAAAAAAGAGATATAGTTTGCAGGAATTAAGATTACAGTTACTTAAACATCTACAAAAAAGTATTCCATTACTCTTA
The DNA here is from genome assembly GCA_965243605.1 of Flavobacteriales bacterium. Classification (GTDB taxonomy): domain Bacteria; phylum Bacteroidota; class Bacteroidia; order Flavobacteriales; family CAJXXR01; genus JBMYYR01. Next base: position 23,716 of record CBDEVQ010000110.1, on the reverse strand, counting down.
TCTCTTATTGCGGTAGGATTCACAGTTTACTTTATTAAAAGGGATCAATGGCATTTTGCATTGTTAATTCCAGCGGTGTTATGCTTTTTATACTGGTTTATCTTTCGTCTAGATATTCTTTTCCTTATACTCGCTTTTACAGTTCCGGCCTCTTCAACCTTAGAGTTATTGCATATATATAACCCATTGGGGTTTGAAGTTGCACTACCCAGTGAGCCCATTCTAATTGTACTCCTTGTTGTTTCTGTTTACAAGCTTATTTTCTATTTTGATCGGTTTAAATCGCTTCTGAAACATCCAGTATTTTTAAGCATTCTCTTCTATATTGGTACAATCGTATTTACAACGATAACCAGCTCTATGCATATTGTTTCTGCTAAATTCTTACTATCAAGAATGTGGTTAATGCTGCCATGTTTGATATTTGGATTTATCATGTTTCAAGATAAAAAAAACTATTATAGATTTACGGCCTTACTTTCTTTAAGTGCAGCCATGGTTTGTACGTATTCAATTGTTAGGTTAACCACAAAGGGTTTTGAATTACAAGCGGCTCATTTTGTTATGCAGCCTTTTTTTAAAGATCATACCGTATATGGAGCGTCTATTACTTTAGTTGGTTTTCTTTCTTTTTTCAATATAAAAAATAAAGATATTTCATCTAGAATGAGGCTACTCTTCCTTATTACAACGCTTATTATTACCTTAGGAATAGTATTTTCTTACACCAGAGCTGCTTGGATTAGTATTGTAGGTGCAATAATGGTTTATGTGGTTATGAGACTAAGAATTTCATTCAAATTTTTAGTGATTAGTAGCTTCTCTATTCTCTTGTTCTTGTTTAGTTTTTCAGATCAAATTCTATCATCATTAAATAAGAATAATCAAGATTCATCTGGAGATTTCACAGAACATATTAGTTCAATGTCTAATATTTCTACAGATGCTTCTAATCTAGAACGTTTAAACCGCTGGTATTGTGCCATTAGCTTATGGCAGGATAATCCAATACTAGGATCAGGACCTGGAACATATCAATTTTTATATGCGCCTTATCAAAAAGCGTATACACGTTCATTAATATCTACGAATGATGGAGATGGAGGAAATGCCCATTCAGAATTTCTAGGAGCTATGTCCGATTCTGGAATCATTGGGTTATTAGGAATTATTATTATGTTATATGTGACCTTACGCTATGCAATAAGGTTGTATTATAAAGTAGAATCAGATACGGATAGAAAAACAATTATGGGGATTACTTTAGCCCTTATAAGTTATTTTATGCATGGTATACTAAACAATTATTTAGACACTGAGAAATGTGCAATTCCTATTTGGATTGGTATTGCAATGCTTATTTCTATCGGTATACAACATCAAAACGCTTTAAAAACACGATCTCAAAACTAATATGGATTATACAGATCAGGAATTACATAGATTAGCGATGACGACTGCTGGTAAAAAGTTAGAAAATAAGAATTTTGAATTTTTGGCCATAAACAGCGAGTTAAAGAAGATGCCTCAATATGTGGCTAAAAAAGATGGTCAATTGTCTTTTATTATTGTAAAGCATGTTTTATACCCTAACGATCCTGAAAAATACGATACAATTTGGATGGAAACCATGAAAGCACATGCTAAAGAAAAAGAGGCTCGATTATATTTTATAGGCGTTGGATTTGCAAATAGTGATGACATGGATAAACGACCTAATAAAGACAATGATGTTTTAATTAAGTTCTCTGGTAAAATTGAACGTGTGTTATAACAAATAGATCCTATAAATAAAAAAAGGCTTTGTTTTCTAAATGTATAGAAAACAAAGCCTTTTTTTATTAAGCAATGACAAATATGTAAAACTAAAGCTTTATTACTTTTATTCTTTGAGCATTCACATTTAAGAAATAAACGCCTGTTTGAAGACTTTCAATTGATATTTGATTCCCCTTTACAACATTTTCTAATACCAATTTACCATTTAGGTTATAAACAAATACTGGTGTATTGTCTTCAACATTTAATGTAATTGGACCCGTTGTTGGATTTGGTATTGCCTTTAGTGATTCGGTCTGCCATTCTGCAGTTCCTATATTAGAATAATCTGCAATAACTTTAAAGTCATCGAAATTAAATCCATAACCAGATACAAAATTATCCGACACTAACTTAAACTTGAATTTCACTTGGTGACCTGATAATTCGTTTAAGCTAATCACTTCATTCAGCCAGCCATCAGACTCACCATCATATAATGGTTCGTTATTATCTTGGTTAGACGTACCTAAATTGGTATATTCTCCACAAAGTGGATACTCCTGATTATCGGTTAAACTAACTGCAATAAATTGCACATAATCATAGTCCTCTTCAATTTCAAAATTAATGTTCATTTCTACTGAAGCACTATTGATATAGTTAAGATCAAAAACACTATCCAATACCAATTCTGAAACCGTATTATTCTCATAATTTAAACTTGGAGAATCTCCCATTGCACTAGGTGCACTTAAAAAGAGGTTGAAATCTAACGCCCAGTCTCCAGACCATTGTCCTGTATTTGACAACCCATCTGAATACTGAGATATACCGTCTATAATGGTATCGGTGTATACAAAATGAATTGGGTACACTTCTTTATAATATCCGTTATCTACAAAATATTCTAATTTTATAGTATCTCCATATTGAATTGTTGGCTGAAATTGAATTGTATTTAACGTCACAACTTCATCTAAATGATTCATTCCCGACAATGTATCTCCACCTTGAGCTAAAACTTCTGTAATATCATAATTCTGAAATCCAACATTAAAACTCATGGAATCTTCTAACCCTAAGCGTTTAATCGTTATATCTAAATCAATTGGATTTAAGGTTGTAATTTCTGATTCATATTCAAAATCTGCTCGAGCGTAATTCAATAAATATGAGGCTATCCATAAATTTGGATATAAATTTTCATTACAGAATGGAATAATCTCACCTTGTGCAGGCCAGAATGAATTCCCTGCCTCCGGTGTCATTGAGTAAATAGCTTCCCGATTTGTTGTATCTCCATAATACCAGTCATCTGAATCTCCATTAACGGTATATCCCACTGTTTCAGTACCCGTTCCATTCGTATATCCGTTTAAAGATACCATATGATCAGAAAATGCAGAATACTCCAGAGAATCGGGCGTAAATGAATCTGAATATCCCCATGGATAAATTAATAAACCTCCGTATGTATGATAATTCAATGCAAATTTAAAATCATGATCATCAACAAAACTGGTAATTAATTGTATCTCGGGTTCCGATGCTGGAGATGGCCCTCTATACGTATCTGAATTTGTTTGTGGAGAAGATCCTTGATCATCAAACCCCCATTCGTGTGCATAATTTCTATTAAGATCTACTCCAAATGTACCATCACCATTGTTTCTTCTATTCTTTCTCCACATTCCCCCTCCATTAGGTTGTATTGTTTCGTTGTAAACATATCCGTCAGGATTTAAACAAGGTACAAAGTATAATTCCGTATTATTTAATATAGCTGTTACCTGTTCATCATCACCATATTTTTCTAACAAGTACCATAAATAAAATATAGTTTGAGTTAATGACCCTGGTTCTCTGGCATGGTGCAAAGCTGTGTAAATCATTTCAGGTTCATCTTCATCTACACCTGCATTATTTGACACTTTAACCATCCAAATTGGTCTTCCTTCATGAGAGGTAGATATTGTATCTACAGAAGGCAAACTATCCCTTAATGTGATCAGATTTGGATACTGAGCATGCATAGAATCTAATTGCTCTAACATTTCTGCATATGTATAATACCCAGACATTGATCCATATTCAAAATTTTCAGGAACAATATAATCTTCCGTATCTTCATCTTCACAACTCGGTAGAGTTGCTATAAAATTAGCATGTAAATTCGTTAATATATCTTCTTCTAATATATTTAATTGAATACCAGATGCTGTTAATTGTTGTATTTCTGATTGGGATAAATCTGTAATTAGAGATTTATTTTTATGATAAATACCATGATCTACGCATACACCTAGATTTGCCACGTCTTGAATGGTCTTTGTACTTGATAATTGAATTTCTACTTTTGAGTACCGCTCTTGTTGAGCAAATAAAAAACTAGGTATAATAAGTAAAAGACTTAAAATGAATTTCATAAAAAGGGGGGTTAAATGTGAAAACGGCTAACAAGTTATACAAAATTTATTAAACATTTTCAAAATCGTATTCATCCCCATTCATTTATTGCATTTTGTTTTCTTTCTCACAAAAAAAGCCCGAGTAAAGATTAATCTTTACTCGGGCTATATATACGGTAGAAAACAATTGAGGTTAGTCAGCTAAAACAGTAATTGTATTATTGTTCATTTCGATAACTCCACCTGTAATTTCAAAGTATTCAGTTTTATTATTTGTATCAATCACTCGAACCTTTCCTACGGTTAAAGTCGATACAATAGGCATGTGATCATTCAAAATTTCGAATAATCCATTTGCTCCTGGTACCTGAACCGAGACAACATCACCTTTGTAAAGTTCTGCATCTGGTTTAATGATTTCTAAATACATAATTTACTAGTTTACTTCAGCATTCATTCTTTCACCTTCAGCAATAGCATCTTCAATAGAACCTTTAAGGTTAAATGCAGATTCTGGTAAGTGATCTAATTCACCATTTAAAATCATGTTGAATCCTTTAATTGTATCTTTAATATCAACTAAACATCCTTTTAATCCTGTAAACTGTTCAGCTACGTGGAATGGTTGAGATAAGAAACGTTGGATACGACGTGCACGGTGTACAATTAATTTATCTTCTTCAGATAATTCATCAATACCTAATATGGCGATAATATCTTGAAGTTCTTTATAACGTTGTAAAGTTTGCTTTACATTTTCAGCACAGTTATAGTGCTCAGCTCCTACAACTTCTTCAGAAAGAATTCTTGAAGTAGAATCTAATGGATCTACCGCTGGGTAAATACCTTGTTCTGCAATTTTACGAGAAAGTACTGTTTTTGCATCTAAGTGAGCGAACGTTGTCGCTGGAGCAGGGTCAGTTAAATCATCCGCTGGTACATAAACGGCTTGTACAGAAGTAATAGATCCATTTTTAGTAGAAGCAATACGTTCCTGCATAGCACCCATTTCTGTTGCTAATGTTGGTTGGTAACCTACGGCAGAAGGCATACGTCCTAAAAGAGCTGACATCTCAGATCCCGCTTGTGTAAAACGGAAAATGTTATCTACGAAGAATAAGATATCCTTTGGCGCTCCACCATTATCTCCTTCACCATCACGGTAATACTCAGCTAATGTTAATCCTGAAAGGGCAACACGAGCACGAGCTCCTGGAGATTCGTTCATTTGTCCGAATACGAAAGTTGCTTTCGATTCAGTTAATTTATCTTTTTGTACTAAAGATAGATCCCATCCACCTTTTTCCATTGATTCTAAGAATTCTGGTCCGTAATTTACAATTCCAGACTCTAACATCTCACGAAGTAAATCATTTCCTTCACGAGTACGTTCACCAACACCAGCAAATACAGATAAACCTCCGTGTCCTTTTGCAATGTTGTTAATTAATTCCTGAATTAATACAGTTTTACCTACTCCGGCTCCACCAAATAAACCAATTTTACCCCCTTTTACGTAAGGCTCAATAAGGTCAATTACTTTGATTCCTGTAAATAATACTTCAGCAGAAGTTGATAAATCTTCGAATTTAGGTGCTTTTCTGTGAATAGGCAGTCCATTCGATTTATCTAAATTCCCAATACCATCAATTGAATCTCCAACAACGTTAAATAAACGTCCTTTGATTTCTTCTCCGATAGGCATTTTAATTGGAGACCCTGTACTTACTACATCTTGACCTCTTTTAAGACCATCTGTAGAACCCATAGCTACAGCACGAACTGTGTCCTGACCTATGTGTTGTTGACATTCCAAAAGAATCTTTTCACCATTATTCTTAGTGATTTCTAATGCGTCGTAAATATCTGGTAATGTATTACCTTTTTCGAATCGAATATCGATTACTGGTCCAATTAACTGAACTATTTTTCCTGCACTTGTAGACATTTTATCTAATTTAAGCGATGTAACTGTTCTCAATTTTGTGCAAATTTATTCTTTTTAGATGATTTTTCAACTATAAAGAATATATTTATTTCTTAATTTTACATTCTCAACGTGAAATGCTAGGCAACTTCTAGCTTAATTTCACATAATTATTTTAAAATTGAGAGTATATTACAACCTCAACGAATTTTCTTCATTAACAAATGCCGTTGTCACAACTGGAACATTTGATGGAGTCCATATTGGTCATCAAACTATTCTGAATCGCTTAATAGAAACGGCGAGGATAAATAATGGCGAAAGTGTATTATTAACATTTTCTCCACACCCTCGTATTGTCCTTAATAAAGACTCTAATATTAAGCTTTTACAGAGTTTAGAAGAAAAAATATCTGCCCTCGGTAAAATGGGGATAGACCATCTTATTATACATCCTTTCACCTTAGAGTTTGCCAAAACAAGTTCTATGGAATTTATTCGAGATATTCTTAAAACAAAAATTGGAGCAACCCAATTGGTTATTGGATACGATCATCATTTTGGTAGAAATAGAGAAGGTTCATTTAAACACCTTAAAGCCTCTAGTAAAAAATACGGTTTTGATGTAGAAGAAATCCCAGCACAAGATGTTGATAATATTCATGTAAGTTCAACCAAAATCAGGAAAGCATTATCGCTTGGCGATATTCAGACTGCAAATACGTATTTATCGAGACCATTTTCGATCATTGGAAACGTAATACACGGTGAAAAAATTGGGCGTTCAATTGGGTTTCCAACTGCAAATATCGAAATTGACGATCCCTATAAACTGGTTCCGTTAAACGGAGTATATACGGTTAATGTGTTTATAGAAAACGATTCTAAGGTTTATAAAGGAATGTTAAATATTGGTGTTAAACCGACCTTGGATGATGCTGCTCAAAAATTATCAATAGAAGTTCACATTATTGATTTTGAGAAAAATATTTACGATCAAAAAATCCGATTGGATTTTAAACGTCGAATTCGTGATGAAAAGCAATTTAAGTCTTTAGAAGACTTAAAAGTGCAATTGCAAAAAGATCTTGAATATTCGAAAAAGCAATAACAATATGCAAAAATGGAAAATTTTATTTTTAGGATTAACCTTAAGCTGCTTTAGTCCATCTCTATCGGCTCAAGATTTTTATGGATATGCGCTTTCTGATAGCTTATCTATTACCGAAATATCTTTACGAAGAAAAAAAATAAAATCTTTCCCAGAGGAATTATTACTCTTTAAAAATCTTGAATCTTTAGATTTAAGAAATAACAAAATTGACTCTATTCCCGAATCTATTGCAGCACTTAGTAAATTAAAAAAGATAGAACTGTCTAGAAATAAGTTAGAGATCTTCCCTCCCGCATTAAAGGCTATAAAAACACTTGAATATATTGACCTGTGGGATAATTCTATTAACGATCTTGATTTTGGACTAGAAACCTTTCCAAATCTTATTTACTTAGATATTTCAGGTATACTATTGATTCCTGAGGTATATGACAAACTCCAAGCACGGTTTAAAACCATAGATTTTAATTCTTCGGCTCCATGTGACTGTATGTATTTAAAGAAAAAAAACTAAAAAAGGTCTTAGGAATACCCTAAGACCTTTTTTAGTTTTTTTTTAAACCTTATACTATTGAAGGTTAATAAAGATCTTTTCTGTAGACTCAAAACCATCCTCATATGTTTTTCTTTCAATGTAAAATCCTTTTGATAAAGGTTTTCTTTTTTCACGTCCTAATAAATCATAAAAGACAGATGTATACGACATGTTTGATCGGTTAATTTCCTCTATTCCTATTGGGATACTTTTACAAATCTGAATAGACTCAGAACAATAATTATTCTCACTATCCGGATTTAGAGCATCTCCATCCTTTATTTTGAAATCCAAAGTAAAACAATCAATTGACGTATCGGCATAGTTAACGATAATGTTTATTGTTTTCGTATCATTAGGAAGTAATTGAGGATAACAATTAGACATCCCTGTTAACGTAACACCTGGTGTACTTGTATTAAACACATCGCAATAATTAAAAATGGTATCTGTATTATTAATATTTACAATATCAATATCTAATGTTGATTCTAAAGGATTAGTCGTTTCGGAATATGCATATTCAAAGGATACATTGCTGCAAACATTTGGCCAATGGTCTTCCATTTGACCAAAAGCAAAAAGCTGAAATAGGGAAATCATTAAAATAGATAGTGAAATTTTCATAAAGACGTATGTATTAAATTGGTTAAATATTCTCTGAAAATGTAAAAATAAAAAGGAGTTTCAAAATTTTGAAACTCCTTTTTATTTTTTAAACCTATTATAAGGAATAATTATTGAGCTGTGTAGTATAATTTCTCAACAACTTCATAACCATCTTCATAACGCTTTCTTTCAATAAAGAAACCATCTTGATTTAATGCTTTTACTTCACGACCCATAATGTCATAGTACGTTGATGTATAAGGCATGTCTGTACGATCTATTTCTTCAATAGATAATGCATCTCCTAACCAAAATCTTTTAACTTCTTTACAGTATAAATCCTCATCAATACCATCTTTAGCTTTAAAAGATAATTCAAAGCTTTCAGTATTTGCATCTGTTAAGTTTACATCAAAAAGAATTTCTTTTGTATCTCCTGCTGCTAAACTTGGGTAACAGTTAGGAAAACCATTAAGTGTTACTCCTGGAGTTAATGATTCAAATACGTCACAGTATGATCCTAAATCTGTTGTTCCTGTATTTGTAATAACAACAGTCATTTCATATTTAAGAGCGTCTGTTGTAGGTTGCATATCGTATGTAAAAGTCAAATTTTCACAAACACCTGGCCAATTCCCAGCAAAAGTTAAAAATGATGATACTAAAGTAAATAGAACTAATAAAGTTTTTTTCATGGTATTTTATGTTTTTGTGATTGAATATCCAAAGTTATCTAATTTTTATTGGTTGAAACTATATTTAAAATAGATTAACATTCAATTTCTTCTATTTTCTATCTTAATTTATGTTAAAATTCAATAAAACAATGTGTTTTAACAGAAAAAGCATCACCCAAGTATGGATAATGCTTTTTCTATAATTAGTATTTATTCCTAATTTTAAGTTACTGTTTTGTAAACTTTGATTGAAACAATTGTCCATCTACTTCTCCTCGGATAATATAATACCCTTTAGATAAATTAGACACATTAATTTGTGATACATTTAAAATGTGACGACTGAATACTTCTCTACCTCTTGTATCTACAATACTTAAATTAGTAATTGTTTTTTCACTTGAGATATTTAATATTTCTGAAGTTGGGTTTGGATATACTGAAATATTAACACTATTAATATCTGCTAAACCTATTCCTGAAACCGTATAATCTACAGAAGCAGAACATCCCGTTGCATTGGTAACAGTAAGCGTATATACTCCATTATCCTCTGGTTCAACTTGAGAAGTATTTCCAATAACTACCCCATTAAATGTCCAAGTGTATGTTGTGAAATTGCTAGCCGAAGCAATATATCCTCCAAATGATATTATCATAGGATTTAACCCTGATATTACATTTACGGTAATTGTATCTAGAGCTTCACACCCAGCTGCATTAACACCTGTTACAATATAATCTGTAGTTGTAGTTGGTGATACAATTGCACCATTAGATAGTCCACCTGTCCAAGTATATGAAACGGCACCACTTGCATCCAATTGGAAGTCATCTCCATTACAAATAGTTACGTCGTTACCAGCATTTACAACTGGATAGTCTACAATTTCAAAAGAAAATAGTAATGTATCATTTGTAGCATCCGTATCGTAAATATTATTTACGATGGCTTGCCCTGTATAAGTTCCTACCGCAAATGCTCCAACATTTGTAATATTAATCGGTGTATACGATCCTAAACCTAGGTGTTGGACATAATGTACATTTCCATTATTATACATTGTATTCCCTGTAATATTAACATCTAAATAAAAACTATCAGCTGGGTTAAGCCCATCACTTTGTATCGTTATTAATAGATTATTTGTACTACCAACACAAGATACTGCATTAACTCCAGCATCAAAAGCAATTAAATCATTCGACGTAATGTCTTTATCTTTCACTTCGAAGTTATCTACATATACATTAAAATCATTGTTAGATTGAGTCGATTCTGAATAGAATCCTATTTTCACTTCACCTGTATACCCTTGTAAAGAAATTACATAATGATCTCCTGCATTTGGTAATACATTCGCCGTATCAAAAGTCATTAATACATTTGTATCCGACCATGTTATTCCATTATCAGTAGAAATTACAATTTGAAATTTATCATCATCTCCAAAATCATCCGTACCTGAACCAATATAATCGGTTAAACCAGCATCAAACTCAATTTGTTTAGGACTAGAATTTAAATTAATTGAAGGAGAAATTAACCACTCTCTATGTGATGTTCCGTAGATATTAGCTCTTGCAGATCCTGTAGATCCAACATTTAAATATCCATCTTGTCCCCAAGCAGAAGACGTTGAAGTAAACACTGTATTCTGAGCTATGATACCTCTTGCCTCTGTCCAACATTCAGGTAAATATGTTCCAAACTCTTCAATACTACCATCGTCTAATAATGAACATTCTGTTGAGAATGTAAATCCAAGATTAAACGCTGCTGTATCTGTTGAGCTACAAATTGCTTTTACATAGATCTGATAACTTGAATTTGGTGTTAAACCAGTAAGTGTTGTAAACGTATCGGTTACCGTTACTGTCGTTCCTGTACCTAATGTAAATCCGGGAACTCCATATTCAATTACATAATCTGAAACACCATTTGCGTTAACCCATGTAACTACCGCAGCTGTATCTGACACATCGTCTAAACCATAAACGTTAGTTGGTAAACAAGAAGGAGCCTCAGACCATTGGAAATTATCTACAAAGAAATCATTGCTTTCATTAAAAGTTGTAGACTCTGCATAGAATCCGATTTTAACTTGACCTGTGTATCCAATTAAAGGTATAGAATAATGTTGACCTAGGTACGATGGTGTATTACTTTGATCGAATGTTATTAATGTATTTGCCTCAGACCATGTTATTCCATTGTCTAAAGAAATTACCACTACGACTCTATCATCTATTCCAAAACTTCCGTTATCAGGCGCATTAGAATTTCCAGCATCTGTTAAACCAGCGTCAAATTCGATTTGAGAATACGTTTGAGCATCTAAATCTATTGTTGATGATATTAACCATTCATTCGTAAACGATCCAGAAATATTAATTCTAGATGCACCCGTTGTTCCTGAATTTAAATAACCATCTTCTCTCCAAGATGACGACGTTGTTGATGTAAATGTTGTTGGAGTTCCTATAGTTCCCTCAGCTTCTTCCCAACATTGTGGTAAATATGTACTAAAATCTTCTGTAAAGTATGCTGTTGCGACTTGACATTCTGTTGTAAAATATACACCTGTAGACCAACTTGCTGTATCTACTGGAGTACATAATGTTGTTACATAAGCTTGGTATGTTGTTATTGGATCTAATCCTGTAATTGCATAAAATGTATCTGTTGAAACAACTTGAGTTCCTGTTCCTAGCGTAAATCCTGGAGAACCGTATTCAACTAAATATGTTACACCTGGTGGATTCACATTTTCCCAATTTATTACAGCAACCGTTGAATATGTTGTATCTACATTAACAATACTTACTTGTCCACAAGGTGGCATAGCCTCCCATTTAAAGTTATCTATAGAGAAATCATTACTTTCATTAGACACTGTAGACTCTGCATAAAATCCTATTTTAACAACTCCAGAGTATGCGGATAATGGAATTGAATAATATTGACCTAAATGCGAAGGTGTATTATTCTCATCAAATGTTAATAAGATATTATCATCTGACCAAGTAACTCCGTTATCTACTGAAATTACAACATGTATTTTATCATCTGGTCCTAATGTTCCGTTATCTGGAGCATTTGTACTAAATGCATCTGTTACTCCTGCATAAAATTCAATATGAGAATTAGAGATCATATCTAAATTTAAAGAAGAGGTAATTAACCATTCTTTTTTAGATGTTCCAGAAACATTTACTCGTGCCGCTCCTGATGATCCGTTATTTAAAAACCCATCAGAAGTCCAGTCCGAAGAATTAGATGTAAAAATAGTTGTATCAAGAATTATCCCATCGGCTTCTTCCCAACAAGTAGGAATATATGTGGTAAAATCTTGAGTATACGTACTTACATAAATTGGACATTCTGTTGTGAATGAAAATGGCAAAATAGTAATTGACGTATCTCCAGCGGCACAAACATTTTGAATATATACTTCGTATTCGGTTATTGGCGTTAATCCAGAAATATGAATATTCGTATCTAATGATGTTAATACCGTTCCAGTTCCTAATTCAAATCCAGCTTCACCATATTCAATGATAAAATTATCAACACCGTTAGGGTTTATAATCGATAAATAAGCATCGCTTTCAAATAAAGAATCTATGGTTGTTGAAACAATTGGTAAACACGTTGGAACTTCGCCCCAAGAAAAACTATCAATAAAGAAATCGTTGTCTTCATTAGATACTGTTGACTCTGCATAGAATCCAATTTTTATTAAACCTGAATATGCCGATAAATCTACAGAATAGTATCCTCCAGTATGTGGTGGTACATTTGCAGTATCAAACGTCATTAAGATATTATTATCAGACCATGTATCTCCATTATCTGTAGAGATAACAACATGAACTTTATCATCAACCCCAAAGTTTCCGCTTTCTGGAGCATTAGAATTAAAATAATCTGTTAATCCAGCGTAAAAACTAATTTGTGAATTCGGAATTGAATCTAAATCAAGTGTTGGTGTAATTAACCATTCATCTGCAAAAGATCCATAAATATTTATTCTTGCCGCTCCGGATGAACCATTGTTTAAGAATCCATCTTCAATCCAAGTTGACGTTGTTGTTGATGAGAAAGATGTTGGAGATCCAATTGATCCCGCAGCTTCTTGCCAACACGAAGGTAAATATGTTGAAAAGTCTTCAATATATGTTTCTGTAATGTATGCACATTCCGTTGTAAATGAATTTGCAAAAGACCAAATTGAAGAATCCCCTACAGAACAAATTGATCGAATATAAAATTCATACTCTGTTAACGGATCAAGATTAGAAATTGTCACAAATGTATCTGTTGATGTAAGTTGTGTTCCAGTTCCTAATGTAAATCCATCCTCACCATATTCAATAATAAAATTGTTTAGAGTATTTGCATTAGACCAAGATAAATAGGCATCATTTGCAAAAACAGAATCTATACTAATATCGGCAACCGGTACGCAATTTGATTCTTCTGACCATTTAAAATCATCAATAAAAAAGTCATTATCGTTATTATATACAGTAGATTGTGCATAGAATCCAATTCTTACAATACCTGTATACGCTGCAAGCGAAATGTTATAAAAACTTCCTGTGTTTGATGGTATGTTTGCTGTATCAAACGTCATTAAAATATTATCACTAGACCATGTTAATCCGTTATCCGTTGAAATTACAACGCTTACAGTATCGTCATGTCCTAAATTTCCATTTATTGGAGTTCCTGTATTTCCATATGCTGTTAAGGCAGCAAAAAATGAGATTTCAGAGTTCGGAATTGAATCCAAATCTAATGATGGAGACATTAACCATTCATATTGTCCTGTCGTAAAAAGGTTAACTCTTGCTGCTCCAGAAGAACCTACATTTCCAAAACCGTCATTCGTCCAAGAAGAAGATGCTGATGTGAAAATGGTAGTATCTGCAATTTGTCCTTTAGCTTCTTCCCAACACTCTGGTAAATATGAAGCAAAGTCTTGATCATACGTTGAAACTAATACTTCACAATCTGTTGTTGCACTAGATACAATACTCCATACAGAAGAATCTGTCGTTGAGCATAACGATCGCACATAGAAATCATATTCTGTAACTGCAGACAATCCAGAAATAACGGCATTAGATCCTGTTGCATTCATTACTGTTCCTGTACCAATGCTAAATCCACTTTCACCGTATTCTACAACAATATCAGTGGCCGTGTTATGATTCGTCCAAGAAAGGTAAATATCTTCTGAAGTCACCGAATCAACAATAACATCACTTACAGGTAAACATGTTGTTGCTGCACCCCATGAGAAATTATCAATAAAGAAATCAGTATTATCATTCGAAATTGTAGATTCTGCATAAAATCCAACTTTCACTTGCCCTGTATAAGCACTTAAGTCTATTGTATAAAATTCACCAACATGAGAAGGTGTATTTGCAGTATCAAAAGTCATTAATATATTATCACTAGACCATGTTGCTCCATTGTCTGTTGAAATAACAATATGAACTTTATCATCATCACCTAAATTATCATTATCAGGTGCATCTGAGTTTCCATTATCTGTTAATGCCGCAAAAAATGATACTTCCGAGTTTGCAATTGAATCTAAATTTAAAGTAGGTGAAAACAACCAATCTCTACGACTGGTGTATGCTACATTTACTCTTGCTGCTCCTGATGTTCCATTATTTGCAAACCCATCTTGAGTCCATAACGAAGAAGTTATACTTGTAAAGACAGTATTCGAAGTTATTTGACCTTTAGCTTCCGTCCAACATTGAGGAACGTAATCATCAAAGTTTTGACTATACGCTTCTGTTTCGGTACCACATAGTGTTTCAAATGAAAATGGTCCGGTAACTTCACTTGTACCAGATATACCACAAGAATAATTAAACCAAATTTCTAAATTAGAAATAGAGGGTACACCCGTTACTGTAACAAAAGTATCGAGAGTAGAACCCGAAGCTAAAGAAACCCCATTTGGTCCTTCTCCTGCTTCAAAAACATTGTAACTATATGCATCAGCATTTAGCATAGAATTCCACGTAAATGTAGCTCCTTCACTCGTTTCATCTGTAATATCTACAGTGGAAATAGAGGGACAAGGATTAATAAAAACAGATGGTCCTTGAAAATTATCTACATAAAATGTAGTTCCGTTATACGTGTGAGAGTGTAATCCGAAATAAACTTCTTGACCAATAAAATCTCCTAGTCCAAATGCATATTTAGTCCATGAAGAGGTTAAATTAAATGCTGTATCTATTACATGAACAAAACTTGCCGAGTCTGAACCTGTTGTAGATCCTAGAACATCGACTGTTAGATTGGTTGTTGAAGAGGATTTCCTTGCCCAAAAGTACATTGAATCTGTAACACTAGATACAGATACTTTTGGTGCAATTAACCAATCGTCATGATTTCCGGAATTAAGACGAGCAGATTGCAATCCATTTTGAGGGGTGGTTGTAGTCTGCTGCCAATTTGTGGTTGATCCATAATTATGGATATTCCATCCAGTTGGAGGGAAGGTTCCTTCGAAGCTTTCACTCAAATTTTGAGCATAAGCTTGCGCAGAAAGACCAACAACCAAAGCAGAAACTGCCTTAAGTAAAAAGGTTTTCATATGTAAATAATTAATGTTTTGAGGTTCTCAAAGGTATATCTTTTTATACCCTCGCATTCACATACCCTACGAAATTAGTATGGTTTAATTCATCGACACACAACTAAAACCCTGTTAATTAATTATTTAAAAAACTAAAAAAAGTTATTTTTTAAACAAAAACAACTCTACATGTACATATTTTAAACACAAAAAAAGGATTTATAAGCATGTGCTTATAAATCCTTTAACAAATTATTACTGTCTTTTTAGACTAGTATATTTCCATTTCAAATGGTAATCTAGCTTGAATTTTATCGTCTTGAGTTAATGTAGACATCGATTCAATCCATTTTTTAACCCAAGGGTTAGATTGAATTGCAGATTCCGACATTAACACACCTGATAATCCACTTAACATATTTGCAAAATCATCTTCTGCTTGTGGATATTCTTTTACACTATACATATCTAAAGAAGCTAATTTAGCTGCTTCCGCTAAAGCGTCAGGTAATCCACCAATTTCATCAACTAAACCAATATTTAAAGCATCTGTTCCTGCCCAAACACGTCCTTGTCCAATAGCATCAACTGAATCTACACTAATATTTCTACCTTCAGATACGTGTTTTGTAAATGTTCCATAAACACGTTTTACACTATTTTGAATAATGTCTCTTTCATCTGTAGATAATGGTCTCGTCATTGTTCCCATATCTGCATATTGATGTGTTTTATATTGATCGATATGAAGGTCTAATTTATCCTTTATTAACTCTTCCATTTCAAACATTAATCCAAATACTCCAATAGAACCCGTAATTGTATTTTCTTGTGCAAAGATTTTATCCCCTAAACATGCAATGTAATACCCTCCAGATGCGGCAAGATCTCCCATAGAAATTACTAATGGTTTTTCTTCTTTTAACAACTGTAATTCTTTCCACATAACATCCGATGCTAAAGCAGATCCTCCAGGAGAATTAATACGTAATACTACAGCTTTAACATGACTATTTTTCTTTGCTTTTCTAATGGCTTTAACTATGGTTTGATCTCCCATAGATCCTTTCTTGCTTTTTCCAGAAATGATTTGTCCTTCGGCATAAATTACAGCAATTTTATCTTTCGTGTATTTTTGCTGTATAGACTTTCCATATTCATCTTGCTTAACAAAAGCAACATCAGAATCTTCTAATTCAGTTTCTAATAATTTCTCGAATTCGTGCTTATAAAATAATGCGTCTACTAAATTGTGTTTTTTTGCATCTTCTGGAGATTGAATCACAAATTGCTCAACCATTTCATTTAACTCAACCTCTGATATGTTACGAGATTTAGAAATGTGTTTAGCAAAACTATCCCAAACAGAATCTAATAATTTAGTCGTTTGTTTTAAGTTTGCTTCACTCATTTTATCCAACATAAATGGTTCTACTGCACTTTTAAATTTACCATGACGAATAACTTGAGGTTGAACCCCTAATTTCTTCATGAAATCTTTATAGAACATGATTTGTGTTGCCAATCCTTTTAGCTCCATTCCACCTTCCGGGTGCAATGAAATATGATTTGCAACAGATGCTAAATAGTATGCTTTTTGAGAAAAAACTTCGGCATAAGCAAACACTTTCTTTCCTGAAGATTTAAAATCTTCTAATGCATTTCTAATTTCTGTTAGCGTTGCGGCTCCAGCAGAAAAACCATCAATATTTAAATATATAGCTTGGATATTTGCATCACCCTTTGCGCTAGAAATAACATTTAATATTCGATTTAATCCGATAGGCATATTATCTGAAAGACCTGGAATCTCTAATGCTTCTAATGGATTATCCTCCGCTTGTTCTTGGATTGGTCTATTCAATTTTAGTTCTAAAACATGTTTACCAACTAAAGCCGGAGTTTCTTCTCCTGCTGAAATGGCTGAACCAATTATTCCGAACATAACAAACATGCTAATCACACAAAACAATACTAATGCAACTAAACTTGCTAATACGTATTTAAAAAACTTCATATATTTACTATCTTTTATAAAAGCAAAAGTACAACTTTCAGCGCTCTATTTTGTGTGTTCTGTTAAAATTGAGAAGCAATACCTTTGTTTTTAACTTAGTTTAAGATAGTCTATAAATAATATCTATGTACATCCTTTCTATTGGAAGTAACCAAGGCAACCGAACCTTTTACCTTAATCAATCTATTCAGGCGTTAAACAAAGTGGGTGTGGTCAATAATATCTCATCTATATATCAAACGCCAAGTTGGGGGTATAAAGGTGGCGATTATCTTAACATTTGTATTTCATGGACTCCAAAAGACCTTCATTTAAACGCACTAGAAATTCTAACCATTCTTCAATCTATTGAACATGATTTAGGACGAATAAGAACCGATGTTCAATATATTGATCGGGTTATTGATATAGACATAATTTCTCATTCCGAAAAAATCATAAAACATGAGCGTTTAGAAATTCCACATTCAAAAATGCATCAACGAAAGTTTGTTTTAATACCTTTGGCCGAAATTCACCCACATTTTTTTCATCCTGTTTTGAAAAAAACGGTTTCAGACCTAATAGAAACTTGTGTGGACACTGATGAGATTACACTTTATGGAAAGCTATAAGTATATTGTTATTGAAGGAAATATAGGTTCAGGAAAGACATCGTTATCTAAACGAATGGCTAATGCCTTGGATTCTAAACTTGTTTTAGAAACATTTTCTGACAATCCGTTTTTACCTAAATTCTATAAAGACCAGAAGCGTTATGCCTTCCCTTTAGAATTATCTTTTCTTGCAGAAAGGTATCATCAACTAAAAGAAGAATTAAACTCATACGATTTATTTAAAAAAACAATTGTATCCGATTATTATTTTTCTAAATCTCTACTTTTTGCCAAAATAACATTACCAGAAGACGAGTTTGTTCTGTATCAAAAGTTATTTAACATTATTTACTCTAGCCTTCCTAAACCCGACTTATATATCTTTCTATACACAGATATTTCAAGACTTCTAAACAACATACAACATAGAGGTAGGTCATACGAACAAGATATTAAACCAGAGTATTTAGAGCAAATTCGAGATGAGTATGTTAATTTTTTAAATAATCAATCCGATTTCCCTGTTCTGCTAATCGATAATTCTAACATTGATTTTGTAAAAAATGAAGACGACTTTCTAAAAATTAAGACTCAACTAAATAAGCCTTGGTCTAAAGGTGTACATATTGTTACTATAGACAAATAATTAAGTTAAGTCTTTAGTCACAAAATTGTAATCTGTTATTACTCGTTCAATAAATAGTCTATCATTTAAAGGGCTTGTAACTTTCAACACACCATTAATTTTTTGTCTGATTAACTTTATGGTTTTATAATCCATATTCGTCTTTGCTTTTGTATAGGACGATTTTATGATTTGCATATCTCTATCAGACAACAATGTCACCATTGGAAATAACACTTTGTATTCTTCTTGAACATCCATAAATAAAGAATCATTTAAAGATACACCTTGTGTCATTTTTATAACGGTTGTTCCTGCAGCAATATCTCCTATACGTTGATTACGATTAGAGATTATGGATGATGTAAACCCTATACTTCCAAAAATGGTAAAAATATCTATTAGATTAAATACCCATCTAATAAAATATTGATACACGTTAGTTTTATATGAATCTATACTCATAACTCGTAATTTCATAATCCATTTACCAAAGGTGTATCCTCCACTTATAGATTCAGAAAAAAGGGTATAAAAAATTACAGGAATATTAATCATTAGAATAGACGCTCTAACTGACCAATCATCTGCATAAAGATTTACAATTTGATTTGAAACACCAAACAACTCAATTCCATATATATACAATAACTTAATACCCAAATCAATAATAAATGCAACTAGTCGTTCTCCAATAGGTGCTAAAGGGACATTTATATTAACATTTTGTGCCGTAAGTATAGGAATATATTTCATTTTTTGCTTAATTTGTTAGTCTTGTTAAAAACATATATAGATATCTTTTTATAAGTCTATTTATTTTTAACTCGATATTTTACAATTAAACAATTAGATGTATTATTAAATGCGAGAACGAGCCTTTATAGAACAAAATAAAGAAAAATGGTTTAAGTTCGAAAAAGAAATTAAAGATAATACAAATATTGATGAAATCGTTTCCCTTTATACCCAGATAAAAAATGATTTATCATATGCCCAAAGCTATTACCCAAACAGTAAATTAACCATTTACCTTAACGACTTAGCATTAAATGCTCATGTTAGAGTATATAAAGTAAAAAAAAGCAGAAAAAATGTCTTTTTTGACTTCTGGAAATATGACGTTCCCAAAATATTATTTAAGAATAGACAGTATGTTTATTTATCCTTTTTCTTTTTTATTACGTTCGTATGTATAGGTATAATATCGTCTAAATATGACGATACATTTGTTCGGATGATTCTTCATGATAATTATGTAGACTCAACTATAGAAAATATAAACAATGGAGACCCTTTAGCCGTTTATTCTAGTGGATCTAATTGGGGTTCTACAATTGCTATAACATTTAACAATATTAAAGTCGGTTTTTTATCTTATGTATTGGGTGTTTTTGGCGGAATTGGAACATTATGGGTATTACTTCAAAATGGAATAATGTTGGGGAGTTTTCAATACTTTTTTTACGAACAAAACGTATTTGTAGAAAGCTTATCTGGTATTTGGATACATGGAGCATTTGAAATATTTGCCATTGTTATAGAAGGTTCTGCTGGACTCATACTAGGTGCTAGTCTTTTATTTCCAGGAACGTATAGCAGGCTTAATTCGTTTAAACGTGGTATTTCAGACTCTATAAAAGTACTTATTAGCACAATTCCGTTTACTATAGCTGCCGGATTTTTAGAAGGCTATGTTACTCGATATTACAATGAGATGCCTATGTTTATGGCCTTTATTATCATTTTTGTAACCTTAGGAATAATCACTTATTATTATTTAATTTACCCATATCAACTCGAAAAAAAAATAAAACAATATAACTATGAGATTACTTAAAACACGAAGTTTTGGAGATTATTTTTCAGATACATTTCAATTCTTTAAAGAAAATTTTTCAGGTCTAATCCTAAATTTCCTTAAACTACAAGGTATACTTTTTGTTATTATAATTGTAGCCATGTATTTTCATATGGATAATATAATGAATCAATTAGGAGGTGACATGTATAATATGGATACATATCCTCCAGATTTTTCATCCATATCTATATTATTACCTATTCTTACCTGTTTGATTGTTGGTATTATATCAACCGTTATTTCAGCAAACTACATTCCTATATACATGGAACTTTATAGAGCGAAACAAAAAGACATTAGCTTTAATGATATATTAGAAAAATTTAAAGAACATTCTAAAAGGATGATTCTTTTGACATTAGTATTAATACTATTATTTATTCCGATTTATATCTTTTTTGCCATTACCTTGTTTATTAGCATGTTTACAATTGTGGGATGGATTTTAGTGATTGCTTTCTACATTTCTTATTTTTCTCAAATATGGTACTACTCTCATTATTATCAATCATCTTCTTTCCAAACCTTAAGTGAAACATTCAATTTATACAAAGACAATTTCTTTAAAACAACAGGAGCAACGAGTCTTCTAATTGCAATGTTTACAATAGCTTATTATATCCTACTAGCTTGTGTTATGTTATTTGCATCAGATGATTACTCATCAGAAGCTATTTCTGCAGATCCTTTTAACATTCTATTCAATAATATGGTTATTTATATGGTTATTTTACAACCTATCTTACTTGTTGGAGGGTCTATTGTTTCTTTACTTATACAAATACAACAGGGGATGATATTTTATAGTAGAGTTAATGATATTGATCAAATTTCTGAACATGAAGAAATTGATTCTATTGGAGACAAATTTGATATGAATTCATTCATTAAAAAGCATTAAAGATTCTTTATCTTCCTTTTATGAAGTTTCAACTTTTTATCATACTCTTTATTAATCTGTGGTGTTGTCAAATAATGGCAACCCCACAGATTATAACATCAGAATCGGACCTACAAACAAGTATAGTCATAGATTCTATGCCTGCTAAAAACTGTGGAGAGTTTGATCATGTAAATGCAAAATACAATACACCAGAGTTTAATTATAACGAAAATCAAACGAATAATAAAGCGATTGACTCTACGGTTGAGCTTAATGTAATAGGATCTATTATCAGCTTTCTATTTACCTATTTACTTCCTTTAATCTTATGTATTCTTATTATTTTAGGTCTATATTATTTTATTCAATACCTAAGTAACAACAGCTCTAAACAACTGGCCAGAAATAAAGATGAAGAATTAATTTCTACCGATAACTATATTGAAGATATACACAATATTGATTTTAATGCTCAAATAGAACAAGCTTTAAAAAACAAGTCTTATACTAAAGCTATACGTTGGTCCTACCTGCTTAACCTAAAAATAATGGATGACAAAAACATTATTAATTGGGAACCAAAAAAAAACAAATCAAGATTATTATTACGAAGTAAAATCTAAACAAATTCGCAAAGATTTTAAATACTTAACCTATATCTACAACAATATTTGGTTTGGGAAATATAGGCTAGATGAAGTTGAGGCTAAACAAATTCTTCTAAAATTTAAACAGTATAAAAGTTTAATTAACACCATATGAAACAATCCATTCAAATAGGAATAGGTTTAGTTTTAATTATTCTTTTGCTAGCATTTATTAATTTACAGCCGAAAGAAAAATCAATTAATTGGACCCCGACCTTCTCTCATTTAGATAAAAATCCATTTGGTACATATGTCTTATATAATGAACTCAAAGAATGGATTCCAGAAAATGAGATACTGGCTTTAAATGACACTCAATTTTATAGCGACTTAAACCCAAATACAGATTCAATATTTGCCTTACATATTAATAGACCTGCAAATATTATTATCATAAATCCAGATTTAGATATTTATAGTTTTGAAACAGAAAAACTAATCGATTTGGTTATTGGTGGACATACTATTTTTATTTCATCTCGATCTTTTCCAACAGAATTCTTTAATACTTTAAATGCAGATCTTGATGCAACATTTAATTTAATTAGAGATTCTGTACACGTTCAAACCAATACAAATACATCTTTAATTTACCCGAAAGGAAGTATCATGTATACGTTTGCGGATACATACCAACAATACGATAAGTACAGTTTTATTCAAAATGCATATGGATCTTTCGATCCAAACTCCATACAGTTAAACTTTGGACAAGGGTCGCTTATCTTACATAGTTTTCCGTATGCATTTACTAATTATTACGTATTAAATGACAACCCTGAATACAAGGAATACGTTCAAGATGTTATCAATATGTTTCCAAAACAAAGAACATTTTGGATCCCTGCAAATTCAAGAACTAGCAAAGAGGCACGTAACAACCAAGGGTATTTATCTATTATTCGTCAAATACCTCCTCTATTTTCGGCATGGAAATTATTAATTATTGGCCTACTCATTTATGTTCTTTTTAAAGCGAAACGTATACAACGTAGTATTCCTATAATTCCAGCTTTAAAAAATGAATCAAAAGCGTATATACAAGTCATTTCTAACTTATACTTTCAAGAGAAAGATTATTTAACTTTAGTCCATAAAAAAATGCTCTTCTTTTATGATAAACTAAAATCAGACTTCCACATTGACAATAATAACTTCCTCAATTTTGAAGTCATTGCACACAAAACACAATCTTCTAATTCTGACGTAAAAGAACTACTCAAACTCATTAACAAATGCAAACAACAAGAAGCATTTACACAAGAGGAATTTGATACGTTTTGCTTACTAACAGATAAAATACTTAAGTCTTAAAATATATGGAATCTAACAATAATACACAGCCATCAAAAAATTCAATCGTTAATTCAGAATCTTCTGCTCCTAAAGAATCACCAATAGAGTTTTCTTCTCGATTAGATTTAGAAACCTTTAAT
>CBDEVQ010000109.1:0-14881 GCA_965243605.1 Flavobacteriales bacterium | reverse complement strand
TATAAAATCATCAGAATACAACCCTTCTAATACGCTATTCCCCTTATTGTCAATTCGTAATGATCCATATTTAGCAGCTTCGTATAATTCAGCTTTTCCTTCCTGAAAAAAGAAAGATTCGGCGCCAATCCTTATAGTGTTTCTTTCTCCACGTTTAAACTTAATAAGGTATTCATTATCAGCTAAAGGCTCTGTACCTATTTGTATACGTTTAAACATTCCAACATCAGATTCATCTTTGGAGATTACTAAGTACTTTCCTTCATCTTCTATCTTACGTACAACATTATTCATTTCATAATTTAGATTCATGTAGTCACCCTGCAATAAAGATCTAGGATCTACTGGAGCTAATTTTAATAGAATCTTTTCGCCTTGTGTCAATATGTTTTCTTTGTCTTTAATAGAATACAGAAAGTATCCCAAGAACAAAACTAAATTTATAGCAATAATCCATTTTTTACTTTTCATAACGCAACTGTTTTCTGATTAATAAATACATTAAAATAAATAAAAACCCTGTTCCGAACATAACTCCAGACTTTTCCAAAAGTGTAAGGTTCAAGTCGTAATAATAGCGAGATATAAAAAACAAAATTGAAAGAATTCCTAAAGCAAATCCTGTTTTATAATTTACATAAAACGAGAATAATAGAATGGTTAAACCTCCAAGAATAGATGGTGCCATAAACGCTGATCCACAAATAACACCCGTTATTAAATAGGCAAATATTGGTGTTTTAAGGTTAAGTTTATTGGTCAACATATATGTTAAATACCCCATAAGTAGAGTGAAAGGAATAGACGATATCCATTTATGCTCTATATTAAAATCGTTAATATTAAGACTTAAACATACCAATAGATAGATCATTAAAAATAAACTTGCCGATCTAATAGCGTAAAACAAACTATTCACTTTCCATTGGTTACTTAACAATTTTGATTCTAAAAATATAGAAATACTAAATATAGAAGTATATAAAATCAAGAGGAATTGCAAGTCTATTTTATGTGGGGTATAATTAAATGCTACAAGCGCTAATCCTGTCGTAATAAACCCAAGGGTTTTAAGGAGATAAGACCCCGATAACAACCAAGATAACAATCCAACACCAGCTATTATCCCAAACGTCGTTTCATCTGAAATGTTATGACTGGTAAGTCCTAAAATCATCCAAATAATACCGCTTAAAAACATGGTAATACCAAATGAATTAAATAGTAATGATAATTTATGACGACTCATTAACACCCCTCCTAAAACAAAAAGAAATCCACTTATCGTAGTTATACTATTATTATCATGCAATTTTAATAATACATAAAGAAACAAAACCAATCCCATGATTGTTATTCCTCCAAAAATAGACAGCGCCTTTATTATGAATGGTATTTCCGCTTCTTTACTAATGTTATTTTGTTCTGAAACATCTTGAAAGGTATAACCTTTAGATATTAGCGAGGCTTTTAATTCATTAAACGTTTTCATTTCTCCAAAGTTTTAATAGGTTTAACAAACGGTTTACAAAAAGAATCATAAACCCCGACGATATCATTACTAAGAAAATGACCATAGGTATTTCGTCTGAGACCTTTAATAAGGATGTACATATAATAAACATAATACTAAACGGAATAATACTTACAGACACTATATTCTGTTCCTTTAATCCTCTAAAAAATAGAAATGTATAATACACAATAGCAACAACCACAATTACAAGGATGTAACCCGGTTTAAAATCTTGAAATAAACTTAAATTAATTGCTGCAGTAATGATGTAAACCAATACCAATTGTAATAAATTATCGAACCAACGATCAAAAAGCACAATATCTTTATAAGATTCAATTCCGCGAATAATAAAATATACACTTGTAAATTTCACGATTAGAACCATCAATAATAGGTCTTCTGAGAACTCAATTATTTCCTGATCTATATAAAGTATGGTTGTTATAGTTGTTAAGATTAAGAAGATAACCCACATTGGTGAGAATCGTGTAGAAAAAGCCCAAACAACAACAAAGAGTGTCCAAGCTAAGAAGAAATCAAATGCATTGGCTCCTGTTTGATATATCTGTCCAAATACAGCAAAGGCAACACCGACAAGAACCGTAGAAACCGTCAGTAATATCTTGTCATAAATTGGTTTTAATGATAAGAATATTACAGGAATTATACTTGATAATAATAAGACGATGATCATTCCTAATTTAACAAACTTATGAAGCTCTTCCCAATTGAATGCAAAAAAGAAAATAATACCAGCACACATTAAACCGCTTCCTAATCCAATAAATAACCATTGAAGAAACAATGCCCAATTCGATTTATCGTTATAGTGATATTCCTCTAAAATTAATTGTATTTCTGAAGGTGGCAAATTTCCAGATTTTACAATTTGATCTAACTCTGTTTTCTTTAATCCGTCCATACTTATAGATTATATAATAATGAAACGAAGGTACAATAATCTAAGATAGACCAAAATACATCTCAATAATAACTTATGATATAATAACAATATTTTATTAAAAAAAACTCTATGATAAAAGTAAATAAAACATAAAAATACTTACGATATAATATTAGCAATAAAATATTAATTCTTTTAAAAGACACTTTTTGGATAACAATTATATATAATAAAGTGTACCTTTAAACAAATCTTAATAATATAATAATCATGAAGAACATTTTTAAATTCGTTATTCCAATGACCCTATGCTTAATGGCTTGTTCAAAGGATTCTGACTCCACACCTAAAAAGTCTTATTTGGTTTTAGGTGAAACTTCATCTAAAACAACCACCGTAAATCAACTTATTCAAAGTTCTACCGCTGTTTTTGATGTTAATAAAGATGGTGTTAATGATTTTGAATTTGAGCAATATGCCAATAACAATAAGAATGTTAATATCCAATACTTTACTCAGGTGAAAGGATTGTATCCTGAAGCAAAAATAATAACGAACGACACGTTATCACCAATCATTTTTAATGAAGATGATTCTTTAAACTTTAGTTTTAATACAGCCACTATTCCTTCTGAGATGCATAAGTACAGCTTCCTTCATACGGTTATTGGTGGAGATGGTTTAGAACATGTTAAAGGACATTGGGCAGATACGCAAGAAAAGTATATTGGATTTGTTATTGAAGACGGCACAAAACCAATACTTGGATGGTTTAAGGTTTCTTTAGGAACTGGTAATACATCTAGTAATTTAACTATACATAGTTTAGGATATCAAAAATCCGTATATTAAAACATAAAAAAAGACAAGATCGTTAACGATCTTGCCTTTTTTATTTTACTCTAAAACCACTTTAGAATAATTTGCGATTCCTTTCTTATTTTGGAAGTATATGAGATACACTCCTCTTGGTGCGTTTAATTGTAATTTTACTTGATTATGCGATATAGATTCTATTATTGGGAGAACCCTTTGTTGTAGTAAATTATACGCTTTAATTGATGTAAGATCTAAATCATTAACATCTAATGTCAATGATCCTTTTGTAGGATTTGGATAGATTGCATATTCTACATGTCCTTCATTTATTCCAACGGTTTGTATTGTTGTACATGCCGATGTATCCACGCAATTATCATCAGACGTTACAATTACAGCATATTCTCCAATTTGAGAAGGTGTAAACAACATATTAGTTTCTCCATTAACCCAAGAACCATCATTACAATTTATCCACTGAAATGTTGAATTACTTGCTTGCGCAACCAGTTCGTTTGTTGCTGATTCTAACTCAACATCTGCATTTACGGTTTTAATCGTTAAATCAATAGTAATAACAGAATCTATAGTACTTGTTCCTGTTAATGTATCCATATATATTCCTGAAGTATTCCATTCATGATTTCCACTTGGAGACATATAGCTAATACAAGATTCTATTTTAGAAAACGTAAAACATGAAGATGTATCAACACAGCTGTTATTTGAGGTAACAATTACGGCATAGTCTCCACTTTCTGATGGTGTAAAAGACATATTGGTTTCTCCAGCCACTATGGTATTTGTTGAACAATTTATCCATTGAAACGTTGCATTGGATGCTTGCGCCACATAATCCGCTGAATTAGACAATTGCTCAACATCTGAATTTACAGTGTTTATGGTTAAATCGATGGTAATAATAGAATCTCCGCCATCAGAACTCATAGCAATTAAGGTATCTTCATATACCCCAGTATTCATCCAAACGGAATTCCCACTAGGTGATACATAACTGTTACAGTGTTCCTCCGTAATATTAGAATATGAAGGATAGGTAAAACACGTTTCTACACCAAGTAAGCCCGAATTCCATAAATGATTAAATTGTTTACAATGTATGGTTACATAATCATAATCATCTATAGAAACCGTACTTGGTAATGTATACGTTTGTGCTCCTGAATTACTTGTTAATATAGCAATTTCATAATCATCGTTTCCCACCGCTGTTGGTGCCGCTCCAGTCTCTGTTAAATAAACATAGAGGTCAGGCCCTGGTTGAGTGTAAAAATCACTTGAAAAAGTTAAATATAAGACCCCAAGGGAATCTTTCAATTCTGCTGTACCTTGAATGGTATAACCTGTAGATGTAGAATAATCAAAAGTTGTCACTAGCCTTTTACACACCGTTTGTGCAAAGAGGTTACTTACAGTAAAAAAGATACTAAAAATTAATAATCGTTTAAGCATAATCATAGAAATTAGGTTGCTAATGTATATTAGACCATTTTCTATTCTTTTCCTTACAGATTCTATTTAGATAATTTCTCCAAATAGTCTTGATGCATTCGTTTTAACATATACTGTCCATTCCCGACTGAATTGGCAACCCAAAGTAAACTTAAATTCTTCAAATCATCTCCACTAATGAGCCAATTATCCAATTGCTTTTCCATCTTCAATCTTAACAAATTCATACAGATAGCTCCTGCAACAGAAAGATTTAAACTTTCAGTAAAACCATACATAGGAATATTAATATATTCATCTGCTTGATTCGCAATCTCGTCGGATACACCATGTAATTCATTTCCTAAAACAAGTGCAAATTTACCTTTAGATACATCAAATTCATCTAAATTCACCCCTTGTTTGTACGGCATGGCTGCAACAATTCTATACCCATCAGATTTCAATTGATTTACACATGCTAATCTATTGTTCTGTTCTGGAGTATTATAACGGTGAACATTCAACCATTTCTCGGCACCCTTAGATGTTTCGTTCCTAGGTTCGTGGTCATTGCGATCTTCAATAATATGGACATTTTGAATACCAAAACAATCGCAAGATCGGATTACAGCATTTGCATTCTGAGGATTGTAAATATCTTCTAATACAACCGTCATATGTTCCGTTCTACTATTTAATACGTCTTTAAGCCTCCCCTTTCTTCGGTCTGTCAACAAATCTTCTAATTCTGTTAACGCTATGTCTCTAAATGTTTTATCTAGAGATTTTATATCTAAATTTTTGCTCATTTTATCCTATTAAAAGATATATAAATAGTTAAAAGTAATAATAACACGATTTAAACTTGCTTTTATCATTGTTTTTCAGTACATTAGACTATGATTATTAAACCTTTTATAAACAATACTACATAAAATACAAGTATAATTACCTAGTATTTTAATCAAGATAATATACGCTTAAAAATACTTTAATACTTGTTTACATTTGTTAAATGTATCTATAGTAACTATGGTCGACTTAATAATAGTTTTATAGGTTTAATTGTATAACAACTTGCTAGAGTAAGACAGATCTTATCACATACATACTATGATAATTTATGCAACAAGTTGTTTTACTCGAGAGCCAATACTTGTATTGGCTCTTCGAGAAAAAACAATCTTAAATCCTTAAAATCAATATCTCCTCATAGTATTCCTATGGTCTTGTTGTTTTCAGTGTTATTCTAAATGTCTTAGACCTTCATATAAAACTATACTAACTGCATTGGCCAAATTAAGACTTCTTATATGCTCACTATATAAAGGTATTTTATAGACATTATCTTTATATTCCTCTATTAAATCTTTTGGTAAACCTTTAGATTCTTTTCCGAATATTAAAAACATATTGTCTACAAATGGGATATCCCAATGTGTTTTCTCTCCTTGTGCAGAAAAAAATGCAAACGCTTTATCTTTGTGTATTTCAAAGAATTCTTCTTTACTGTCGTAATAAATTACCTCTAGATGTTGCCAATAGTCTAACCCCGCTCTTTTTAGCCTTGAGTCCGTTATTTCAAATCCAAATGGTTTTATTAAATGTAAAGTTGAATTTGTACCAAGACTTAAACGCCCAATGTTACCTGTGTTATTAGGTATTTCAGGCTCTAGAAGCACAACGTTATATCCCATATTACTGTATTAATAGCTATTTTTTGTTTTTTTAAGAGGCCATAAAAATACAGTTTTCTATTAATTTAACTTCATAAAATAGGTTTGATTATATATCAAGGTTAATTCCAATAAATATTATATCTTAATAAAAATTTGACACCATGGATGCCTTAAAAAAGCTTTTAAGAATAGAATACCCCATAATAATGGCCCCTATGTTTCTAGTTTCTAATACAGAAATGGTTATTTCTGGTATGAAAAACGGGATAGCTGGATGTATTCCTGCCCTTAATTACAGAACAAATACAGAGCTAGAATCCGCTTTAATTACTCTAAAAGATGCAAAAATTAAAGGTGGTGCCTATGGGTTTAATCTTATAGTGAATCAATCAAATTTAAAATACAAACAACAATTAGAAACCATTTGTAAAATAGGGTGTGATTTTATTATCACTTCCTTAGGTAATCCTAAAGAAGTCATTAAAAAAGCACATCAGCATGGGATACTCGTATTTTGTGATGTTACAGACTTAAAATTTGCTCAAAAAGTTGAACATTTAGGTGCAGACGCCATAATAGCCGTTAATAATTTAGCTGGTGGGCATCGAGGAAATTTATCGCCTGTAGATTTTATTTCCATCTTAAAACAACACTGTAAATTGCCTATAATATCCGCAGGTGGTGTATCTTCAAAATCAGAGTTAGACCAAATACTATCTTATGGTGCATCGGGTGTATCCGTAGGGAGCCCTTTTATTGCTTCTCAAGAATCCAAAGTATCTGATCAATATAAAAACGCTTGTGTTACATATGGTAAAGAAGATATTGTTATTACCGAAAAAATATCAGGAACGCCATGTACAGTCATTAATACGCCTTATGTTCAAAAAATTGGAACTCAAATTTCTAGATTAGAACGTTATTTTATTAAACATAAAGTTTTTAAAAAATGGATTAAATTAATGCGGTTTATATTAGGAACGAATGCCGTTACCAATGCCGCCAAGCAAGCCACTTATAAAACAGTTTGGGTTGCAGGTCCCTCTATAAAAGATACAAAAACCATAGAACCCGTAAAACAAATTATTCATCGATTAGTAGAATAAAGCATGCAAGATTTAAAATTAATTTGGGAAGAAACATTAGGCAAGTACTCCAATAAAAAGGCATTACATATTCAATTATGGTCTGATGTGGTTGAAGCCTATAATTCTCCAAATCGCTTTTATCATAATTTAGTACATATACATACTATGATTACTTTAGCAGGTAAACATAAAGGTTCAATTGACAATATTCAAGCCTTTTATCTTGCCATATTTTATCACGATATTGTTTATGATGCTTCACGTTCAGACAATGAATTACAAAGTTGGATATATGCCGAAAACCATTTAAAAAACATTCCAATTCCACCGAATGAGATGGCATTAATAAAAATCTATATTCTTGCCACTAAAAGCCATGAATTACACGACAATAAAGAGATTAATTTATTATTGGATTTAGATTTGTATACCTTAGGAAAACCTTGGAATGACTATTTAAATTACACCAAAGAGATTAGACAGGAGTATTCTATTTATCCAGATAATTTATACTTTAATGGACGTTTTAACGTCTTAACACATTTCTTAAATTCTGGAAATATTTTTAAGACAAAAATATTCTATGATGCCTTTGAAACACAAGCTCGATTGAATTTAACAACTGAACGTGATGACTTACAATCCAAAATAAACGAACTTTAATCCTTTAATATAAAAGGCTGCATTTTGAATTCGACACCGTTTACAATTAAAGCAACACCATGGTCTCCCGTATATAATTTTCGTGTACTAATAATTTTAAAACTTTGTTTTCGGTCTATTAAAACAGTCTCCAATGGTTTATAATCTTTTTCGCTTATTTTAAAGACTTTTTTTACCAATGTACCATTGGCCTTTTTAAAGTATAAACCATATTCTATTCTAACTTTTACAATTTTTTCGGTATTATTTTTAAGTTGAAATTCAAAATGTAATGCTTCTCCAATCTTAACCTCAGGCGTTTTAATTTGTATATCTCCTACCTCTAAATATTCAACAGGGCTATAATTAAATAAGGTCATAATATGTGGCAATCCTTGCTTTAGCATGGTTCTACAAGCGTGTTTAACAACCCAATCTACATCTTTACTTTCCCCTTTCCAACCTTTAACAAGATTATAAACTGCTTCTGGGTTATCCTTTGAAATATCGTTTAAATTGTTGGCAACACTTCTTCTAACAGATTCTGAATCGTCATTTCTTAAACGTTTTAAAATAGGTAGAATGGGTTTTGGATTGTTCTTAAACCTTGGTAAGGCCATAGCCCAAGGCAATCGAGGTCTTGCTCCTTCGGTAGATAATCTTCTAACCATTGCATTAGAATGTTTAGACCAATCCATCATTTGACGAAGGGTTTGCTCTGGATATTTTATAAAAAATGGTCGGATTGCAAACTCACAACTCACCTGTTTTGTTATCTCTTCCATTGCAAACATAGAGTCTTCAAAATTCTCAAGCCCTTTAACCTCTATATAATCAGGAAAAAACATAAATTCAAACCCAAGTGTATTCATTTTAGATTTGCTCACATGATTATATATTTCTACCAATTGTTTTACACCTAAGCTATAATCTTGATTTAAATACTGACCTAAAACATCAGATATTCTTCTCATCCTTTGTTTAAGCTCTAAGTCTTCCCAATTGGAGGCGTAAATTAATGATAAGAAATCTTTAGAATTAACATTCGGAAGTGTTTTTTGAATATTCGGAATTAATGCTTCAAAAAAATCTTGGTTATAGATTAGTTTTAATTGTTCGGCCATTATAATCGATTTATTACCTTTTTAATTCTTCTTCTTATATATTTTGCCATAGAAAATAAGCGCAGCACCTGTAATTTCACCAAAGAAATATGATTCAATTTATACATCTCATGGAAATTCTGCAATTCACCTTTTTCCATTAACCATAGGTTACCAGACAAACCATTATTATTAATACCAGAATCTGTTGCATATTTAAAGACTTGCTGATTTAGAATTCCACCTTTATATTCTGCCAATATTCGTAACCAAAGATTATAATCTTCGGAATATTTCATAGTTTCTTTAAAAGGTTGAATGGTATTAAATACTTCCTTCCTAACGATAGTTGCCGATGTGAAAAAACGATTACTTAATAACAGTTCTTTAAATGTAATTTCTTTAAAATGGTCTCCAGGTAAATTTCCCTTTTTATACAAACCGCCTATTAAAAAGATCTCAGGATTATTTTCAAAAGCCTTTACTTGACGCTCTATTTTATCCTCTAACCAAATGTCATCCGAATCTAAAAAAGCAATAAGATCGCCTTGAGCAATTTGTAAAGCAAAATTACGACTTACCGAAGGCCCTCCATTCTTTTTATAAACATAGTGAATATCCGCATTCGGATTTTCTTCCATGATTTGTTTAATAATGTCTTCAGTATGATCTGTAGATCCATCATTAACAATGATTATCTCATAGATTGGATAGGATTGATTAATGGCTGATTCTAAAGAAACTTTTATGGTTGCAGATGAATTATATGCAGGTATAATTACAGAAATTTTCATGAATATAATTAATAAACCTTGATAATTCAAGATTTTATTTGTCGTAAAATAACTAAATAATATGTGATTATTTATGTTTTTACGATGAAAAATAACCTTTAATTTTTAACAAAAGTTACTTGTCAATCATTTTAAAACCTTCCTCTAATTATATATATTTGTGAATATATCTCTTATTAAGACGTGAATAAACTCAACCAATTTTTTAATCAATTACCGATACCTGTTTTTTTAAAAAACAAGTACGCCATAGTTACAATCCTTTTTTTAGGTTGGATAACTTTTTTGGATCAAAATTCTATTTTAACACATATAAAATTGAATAACCAAATTGAAGAAATAAAAAGAGATATAGAGTTCTATAAAGAAGAAATTAAAAAGGATCAGAAAACCTTAAATAATCTTGAATCTAAAAATACGTTCGAACGCATAGCAAGAGAACAATATTTAATGAAAAGAAAAAATGAAGATGTATTCTTAATTAAAACAGAAAAGTAAATATGTCTTCCACTCTTGTTGAATTTCAATATTATTTGAAAATTGAACGTTCATTATCTGAAAATAGTATTAAATCGTACATTTATGATTTACAGAAATTAGAAGATTATTTAGAAAAATTTGAGATTAAATCGTCTTATACCGAACTTGATAATGCATTTCTAAGACATTTTATATACGACTATGCTAAAGTACTAAGTCCAAGAAGCCTAGCCCGATTAATCAGCTCATTAAAAACGTTTTACGAATACCTACTATTTAACGAAGACATTGAAAAAAATCCAATGTTGAATGTAGATAGCCCTAAGTTTCTAAAAAAAATCCCATTCTTTTTAGAGCTTAATCAAATTGATGATATTATTGATGCAGTACAACATAATGATCCGCATTACTTTAGGAACAAAGCCATTTTAGAGACGTTATATTCTTGTGGACTACGTGTTAGCGAATTATGTGATTTGCAATTAAATCGGGTGTATTTCAACGAAGGATTCATACAGATACTGGGTAAAGGAAATAAAGAAAGGCTCGTACCATTAGGCGATACATTAATTTCTTATATAAAATTGTATTTAGAAAACGAACGCAGTTTTTTAAATGCTAAAAAGGAATGTATGTCTAACTTATTCTTAAACAATAGAGGAAATAGAATAAGCAGAGTTATGGTATTTAATGTGGTTAAAAAACATGCTAAAATTGCTGGCTTACCCGAAGAAACAAGTCCACACTCCTTTAGACATTCGTTTGCAAGCCATATGATAGAAAATGGTGCCGATTTAAGATTAGTACAAGATTTACTAGGGCACGAAAGTATTTTAACCACCGAAATGTATACACATTTAAGTAATTCATTTATAAAAAATGAAATTCTATCTAAACACCCTAGAGCGAAAAAAAACAAATCATAAAGTGAAATTATACCATTAATAAAAAAGCCCTTATTGCAATAAGGGCTTTTTTATTAATTATTCTTTTCAAAAATCAATTCGAGTTGACTAAAGTTATAAGCTGAATTCATAACCTTGGCGTAATCTTCATAATAATCTTTAGAAAATTTGAAGGCATTATAATTTTCCTTCATTGTAATTATTAATTGATTTCCTTTTAATTCATAAGCCGACTCAAAAAACATGACACGCTGATCTTCTTGCATTACTTCTATTTTATTGGGTATGGCATCTAAATTAATACAACTATACTTCTCAGGAAGATAAACAACTATGCTGTAGTTATTCTTAAATGGATAATCTAGAACAACATCGTGTAATCGTTCTTTAGAATTATGCAAAGAAACCTGTTTCCCTATCAATTTACCAACTTTTAAAAACATAGTATTTCCTGTATAGTTAACCAGTTCTTCTGTTTTTAAACTGGCATTTATTTTTACAGGCATTACTGGGTTCTTAGAATGGATCATTTCACCTTTAGACAATGTAAACTTATCAACTTCTAAAGCTTCAAGGCCGCTTATTACACTATTTGCGGTATCTATTTCAAGCTCGTCATACATATATCTTAACATAAAAGCTTTATACCCTGTATATATCCCTTTATGTTTTATTTTTAACACTTTCGAATTTTCCTGAAGTTGTACATAGTTAAAGGTGGTTACCTTATTAATATCCGAAGAATAAAGTGGCAACTTTCTAAACTCATAATCCTCATAGTAGTATCCATTACTTA
Source organism: Flavobacteriales bacterium (assembly GCA_965243605.1). GTDB lineage: Bacteria > Bacteroidota > Bacteroidia > Flavobacteriales > CAJXXR01 > JBMYYR01. Next base: position 2,697 of record CBDEVQ010000109.1, on the reverse strand, counting down.
ATGGCGCTAAATTCAATTTAATATTCAAAGCCATACTACCTGATATTTCATAATACGGAAATCCTAATCTCATATACCTATGAAATGGACAGATATATTTATTAATTTCTGGAAAATAAAATACGGGTTCATCAACATCCATTTCATGTGGGAAATACATATCAATTTCAGCGTTATTCTTCTGACAAGCAAACATCAAATTAAGTTCTAAATCCAAAATTTCAAAACATTTGAAATACAAAGAAATGATCTCTGAAGGGTCTGCTAATTTTTCTTTCAGAACCATTCCTAAATTTCTATCTACATTATGAGATGATCGTTTAATTGTTATGGTTTCCTTAATAACTTCTTCTATTTTATACAATTTTTCTTCAAGAGTTAATGAATCTAAATTTAACTGTTCTAAAAACTGCGATACTTTCTTTTTACCTGAACTTTGTTTAAAAAAATCCAATTTTCGATTTGAAATACTTTCCCAAGTAAAATAATTATCAATATTAGGATACTTTTTGAGTTTATAATCAATGCGCTTACGTTCAGATAATCTTGTCGAAATACGCTCATTAAAATAGACATCAATATTAGAGTCTACAATAACAACCTTCCCTTCAGATAATTTTGCACTCCCTAAACCATTATACGTTTTAATTAAATAAGATAACCTATTATGCGGTGTTAGTTCAAACCTCATTTTATTAATAGGAAGTTTGTTCTGGAAGTATTCTCTAGAATTTGTGATAACCCCATTTTTATAAGCATATATATATTCTATCTCACACCCTTTTTCAATCCCTTCTAATGCAAATTTTTGATATCCAGTATTGGCATCATAAACGACTTTTAAATCTTCTAATTTATATTCTTTCACCGTTCCATTAGGCGCTACTACTCTTACCTTTAATCGGACCAATTTACCTTTAGGGGTCATGTTAATCTCCTTAAATAATTGCAGGCCTATCTCATCGTTTACTTTAATAATATTATGTACCGTATAGAACGTATTTAAGTAATAATCTGTAACAAAATCAACATATCTATAATCCTGAATATAAACAGCAGAGTATTTTAATTGTGCAGAATCTAAAATGTGTAAACTTGGTTCCTTCTCCCAATTGATATTGTATTTAATATCATCCTGAGCATATAATGGAATTGAAACGATTACGCTTAATACACATATTATTTGTTTTATTATGTTGCTACTCATGTTTTTTAAATTGTATTTTTTGTTCTTCAATATTCTTTAATTGCTCTAAGAACGATGTATATAACTTAAACTTTTCAGGTTCTAATCTAATAAAATCTACTTCTATTAAAAGGTCAATATATAGCTTACCATTCTCTTCTGTTAGGGTTTGATTTAATGTAAATTGTGAAGATTTCACCAGCTCATCCGTCTGCTCATTATTAATATATTCATATCCCTCAGGTATTGTAAATTCGGTATGTATTAATCGCTTAAACTTAAACCCTTCATCTATATATTTTAATCGACTCTCTAGATCTTTAACTTTCAATCGATCCGATAGATTAAGGACACTAAAATTAATATACAAATCATTTCGAGCAGAAAGAATCTGATTGTCAACTTGATAATTAAAATTTAAACGTATGCAAGAATCTGTTTCTATCCACTTAAGTTCATTAACACTATGGCAATTGCTATTGAAGAAATCGCTTAACAAAAACGTTTCCTTTTCTCCTGTAAATTTTGCATAATTATCATAACTAAAGAAATAACTTCTATAGTATCCGAATAAATCGGAATTGGATTTACAAGTAAGTGTATTATTCTTTATTTCCATTTTCAAAGAATCTACCTTAAGGTTTAACTCTTTAGATTGTATAGGTAACTCAATTAAACGACACGAATCTGGGCTAAAACCTAGTAAGGCTTGTTTCCCTTGAATATCTTGTCTTACTTCTTCACTGAGTAAATGTTTATGAGTCGCATCTAAAAAATAATACTGAGAATCTAATATGGCCGTACATATTAAATGATTATCAACAGATATGGTTGGGAAATCTGTGTACCTATATGATATATCTCTTGTTCCTACCCAAGTAAGGTAAGATGGTATATTCGCATAGTTTAGCATCCCTCTTAACAGGTTAGACATATCTTTACAATCCCCATACCTAGAATCGTAAATGGTATTACAAGAGCGTGGTATAAAACCATTTAAATCATCACCAAACGCCAAATATTCAATTGAATTTTGAACCCATTTATAAATAGCATCTAAACGTTGTTTTGGACTCTTACAATCCTTAATTAAATCATCAACCTTTTGTTTTATTATGGCATTAGGTTCAGCATTGGCCCTTGTTTCTAGTATTTCGGTATACCAAGCGTATAAATCTTTATAATTATTTCCAATATTTTTAACTCCAGAATTGGTTTGATATGATTTAATCCAAACTTTTACTGTTGGTCGAGTTTCATCTAAAGCTTTAACCTTTGAAGGATATGTAACAGGGGGTATGTTATAGACATGAATTGAATATTCAACGATATTATCCACTGTATCCGTTGTAAACTGATATTCGTAAGAATCACAATTCATTAACTCTAACCCAATGTTAACGGAAATTGGATGAGACAACTTAAAATTAAAATCCTTTGTAAAATAACTTCCACTAATTGAATATGGACCTAAAAACCGAGGGTTATGAACCTGTTTTGTATATTCGAAT
>CBDEVQ010000108.1:0-57095 GCA_965243605.1 Flavobacteriales bacterium | reverse complement strand
ATTGCCAAGGCATATGGTTATAATGATGCCGATTTAGAAGAATTAGTAGCACCACGAGAGTGGTAAGAAATATAGAAGACAAATTAAAAAACGAAATGTAATAATTTCGTTTTTTAATTTATCACATTTTCTTATCTAAGACGAAATCCAAAGTCTAGGTGTTTAAGTGGAGCAATTCCTAAGCTGTTAAGAATAATCATTAAACTTTGTAGCCAATAATTTACCTGAATAATACTTGGTTTATAGGTTTTTATGATTTATATAATATGAATAGAAATTTTTGTTGAGCAGAATAAATTATGAGATTGAATGTGCAGATTTTAAATGGATAGTAGTTTGATTAAATGGTTATTAATAGTGTTGATGATTAGTAATTCATGTTCAGGTATTGAAAATAATCATAAGATTATTAAGAACTCAGACTTTGTAAAAATAAATAGAGACTTTGGTCAGAATAGTTTAAACTATAGATTTCATCCTTATAACTATAACGGATTAGTTATTCGTTTAAAAAGTAACGCACCAATTTTTTCATGGTCTTCAGGTGAGGTTATAGAAATTTGTAATGATTGTAAAAGATCTTTTGGAAATTATGTTCTTGTTAAACATTTAAATAATGTAAAAATTAAATATTACCATCTAAGTCAAACGGCTGTAAAGTTAGGAGACTATATTGAAGAAGGACAAACGATTGGTTTGGCTGGAAATTCTGGACTAACAACGATTATTGGGGTAGGGGTATGTGTTTGGAGGAGGGATTCTATCATTGATCCTAAGTTAATACTCAATTTACCAAATTTTTAAATTAGGAGAAACAATATGAGTTTTTTATATTGCAACAAAAAATAATATAATATGCGATTGTTTTTAATATTTGCTTTTATTGTAAATTTTTGTGCGGTAAGTTTTGGACAGGCTGATAATACTTGGAGTATCCTTCATAAATCTAAAGGTTCACAATTTGTGAAAGATGTTCAAATTATTGAAAATAAAGAAACTGGAAAGTTTTTCACTTTTATTAGAGAACGGTCTCATACATTCTTATATGTTTTAAACCCAGATAAATCAGTTCATAAACGTTTAGAAATTTCGAATAAAAATTTTTCTAATGTTAATTTGCAAGGCGTTATATTTAATGAGGATAATGTTCATATTGTTTCCAATATACATGGTAAATACTATTTCTATTCTGTCAATTTAAATTCTGGTCATGTTGCATACAAACCGTTATTGTTTAAGAGTAAAAAAGAAAACAATATTAGCATCGTTAATTATGAGAATAAAATTTATATAGCGAATGCCGTAAGAAAAGGTGGATTAATACGACTTTATGTTTTAGATGAAACAGGTGAATTTAGTACCATAGACCATAAGTTTAATGAAGATAAGTTTATGTTTAACGGTTTGTTCTATAGTTTAACCAGAAATGCGAAATCAACTATAGAAGCTAACCTACCTGTTAATATTACGAGTACGCAACATGCTGTTAAAATATATCTAAGAGATCAATTATTAAATGTTACGATTGATCATGACGAGAAAACATATTTAGCTCAGTTAGATTTAATAAAAGAGACATCTCATTTTATGGTCCATAATGCCAATATTGGTAAAAGAGGTCGATTGGCATATGTTAGAAATAATTCATTTATTTTAAATGATTATTTATTACAGACTATCAATACAAATAAAGGTATAGATATATATGTTAAAGATTTAATGACGGGTGACTTAAAGAGAAGCTTTGAAATAAATAGAGATGAAGATATACCCTTCAAAAACTCTGATATTGTATTGGAAAAAGGAACAAAATCTAAAAGAACATTAACAAAAACAAATCAATTTATCAGAAAAGCCAATTCTGTGAATGGGCAATTAGCAATCTCTGCATTTGAATCTGATGGAAAAATTCAAATGATATTAGGTGGTGTTAATTTAGAAGCAGTTATGTCTCCATCAGGCGTCGTTTTAGGTGCTGTAGGAGGAGTGCTTGCGGCCACCGTAATGAGTTTTCAGAATCCGATTTTTGTTATGTATTATAACTATCAGTATAAAGTAACTTCAATAAAATGTTTATTCGATGAAAATTTTAATTCTATTGATGGAGAAATACAAGAAAATGTATTCGATAGAATTAAAAAAGACGATACAAGTACTAAAGAAGTCGTTGGAAGAACATTAATATCTTCTAATGGAAGTATTCTTGTTGGAAAGTATAATGAAAATAAGGATACTTATCATTTAAAAGAATATAAAATAGATAAAGTAAAACGAAATACAGAAGTTAATTAATCGAATGTTTTAGCTTTTGATACTTTTTTATTAATTCTTAAAAACAGTTTGCGATAGAATCTCCGTCCAAATAAAAAGCTATCGTTCGCTATAAGAGTTGATCCACTTTTTAATTTAAGGAGTGGTAGCCCTGTTTTACTATCAATAATATCCGCAAAGTATAGGGTTGAATATGGAGCTTTTTTAGAATCTGTTCTTAAGTACTTTACGTGTTCTCCGGATAGAACTTTTTCTTGTATTTGTCTATAAGGTACAACTTTGTAAGGATATGCATATTGTTTGTAACTCATTTTAGGTGTACCATATGGAATGTATAATGTATCAGACACTAATGTATGTAGCTGCCTTCTTTTATTTTTATTAATCAAATGTTTCCCTTTCCTATAAGTTGATTTTGTGTTGTTCTCAACCATTAAATTTAACTTTTTAAATTCCGATTGTAAACTTAGAAGATCACTATTTATAAATAAATTTGGTTCATAAAGAATATCATATAAAGTGTAGGCATTATTCTTATTTAGTGGTTTATAAAAATTAGCAGGATTAAAATAATTATGGCCTTTAAGTAGAAACCCTCCAATATTTCTAATGTGTTTTTTATAAATATTATAAGCAGGATTTTTTTTCGGTATTTTACTTAGATTTAAGTAGGTATATTCATAGTAGAAATTACTATTTGTAATACGAGTTGTTGTACTATTTTCTCTTATTACGTAATCTTCATGTAATACTCCAATGGATACTACTGAATAATTATTTTTGGCACATTCAACAATATTATAATCTTTGTTATAAATAACTTTAAAAGGAGTTACCGTCCAAGCTTCTTTTAATATATCTTCATATTGTTTAAGTGTATATTGTTGATTAACAACAAAAAGAGTTGTTTGTGTTTTAGCATTTCGTATTGAGCTATAAAATTGTTTAAACTTTTTCTTACTCTGAGCAAAACCAACGGTTGTTAATATTAATAGAAATAAACTGATTATTTTTTTCATCTGATATTATAATTATTTTAAATCTTAATCGGATTTATTAGATTCAAAAATACCATTTAAAAGTAAGATGTACCAAATATGGATTATTTTTTTATTAAACTTAATGTAAGTAGTCCTTTATTTATTAGTCGAAGTTTCATACGACTATTAAGGACTTATATGATTAAATTTTCTACAAAAACCAATTACAAAATTGTTTCCATTGTACAACGTATACTATTAAGCATATTTAAACTGTTTAATAAACCACATACTCAAGTAACCGTAAAGCGAAACCAAATACATTGGAAACTGAACCTTTCTGAAGTTATTGATTTTATGGTATATTTAGTAGGAGGGTTTGATAAAGCAGGCAGTAAAGCATTTGGAAAGCAAATTTCTAAGAATAGCACTATTGTAGATATTGGCGCCAATATTGGATCCTTTTCACTTGAAGTATCTAAATATTTGAGTGATCAAGGTCGGATTATAGCTGTTGAACCGAGTACATATGCTTATCGTAAATTTCAACATAATCTAAAACTCAATCCAATTCTTCAAAATCGTATTGCACCAGTTCATGCATTTATTACTCAAAATAATAACCCTGTACCAAAAGATATTTATGCCAGTTGGGATATACAATCTGATGATCAAAGACACAATAATCATAAGGGAGTACTAACACCTACTAATGGAGCAATTAGCTTAAGTTTAGATCAACTTGTTGACCATTTTTCGATCTCTCAATTGGATTGGTTGAAAATTGACGTTGATGGTTTTGAAAAAGATGTTCTTTTTGGTGGAGGGCACGTCTTTAAAAATCATAAACCAAGTGTTTTTATGGAGCTTTGTGAATATAGTCTAGAAGAACACAATACATCTATAGAAGAGTTATTGGATTTTTTAATTTGCTTTGGTTATCAGTTTTATAGTGTGAAAGGAAAGCCTTTTAATCAGGATATAAAAGCCATAAGGAAGACCATTCCAAAAATGGGAACGATAAATATATTTGCTTACCCTAATTTACTATAGTATGCATAAGCGTCTCATTATTTGGATTGTTTCCCTCGTATTTACCATACTCTTTTTAAGTTATGGAGTAGATAGAGTAACATATAAATACTTTACACCATATTCTTTCGAGTTATTTTATGTCTCGGTTCTATTTGCATTTATCTCGGTATATAAAGTGTATATCCAACGATCTTTCACTTGGGATATTAAGCATATATTACTGTTAGGAATAGGTATTCGGATTATAATATTTGCAGCCGAACCTAATTTGTCTGATGATTATTATCGTTTTATATGGGATGGAACCTTAATAGAAAATGGAATAAATCCATTTGTGTTTTTACCGTCAGAAGTAATTCAATGGCCCAACTCTACAGAACTAGGATTTACTAAAGAATTGTATTCAGGCTTTAATTCCCAAAACTATTATTCTGTTTACCCTCCAGTTAATCAATTTATATTTTTCTTATCGGCATACTTTGGCAATGGACATATTTTCACCAGTATATTAATCATTCGATTTTGTATCCTTATCGCAGAAATAGGTTCAATCTATTTTTTATGCAAATTACTAATACAACAAAATATTCCTATTAAACATGCATTATGGTATGTTATAAACCCATTAATACTATTAGAGTTTACCGTTAACCTTCATTTTGAAAGCATAATGATTTGCTTTATGTTAGGTGCATTATATTATCTATCAAATAAGAAATTAGTGCGATCTGGTCTGTTTTGGGCTTTGGCTATTTGTACTAAATTAATACCCATTATTTATTTAGCATTCTTATTAAAAAGATTTACGCCTAAGCAATGGATAATTGTAGGAACAACTGCAGTATTAGGTACTCTACTTCTATTTATACCCTTTTGGAATTCAGTTATACTAGGTAACATACAAGACAGTATAGATAAATACTTTGGTTATTTTGAATTTAATGCAGGAATCCCTTATATCATACGCTATATAGGCTATCAATTTTACGATTACAGTATTTTATTTAAAGTCATGCCCTTGGTTAAAAAACTTTTTATTGGTTTTGTAGTTTTATATAGTTTATCCTCGTTAGTATTAAAAAAAACGAAACCTATATTTACACCAATTTACGTGACTGCATTTATATATTTTTTATTCGCAGGAATCCTACATCCTTGGTATATTACAATTTTAGTACCTCTTGGGTTACTATCAAAAAATTACACTGGAATTGTTTGGAGCTTTTTAATATTTCTATCTTACAGTGCCTATAAATCTGAAACATACATGGAAAACATGTGGCTAATAGGAATTGAGTTTAGTCTACTATTTTTAGTTTTATTAATTGAAAATAGTAAATGGTTACAACGTAAGTTAAAAATAAATGAGCATATTTTATTTAAAAATATTTAATTAATATCCCATGTAAATATTAATATTTGTTCTAAATAAGATTCAAATTATCCTACTATTCTTACTCACGAAAAATAAATCCTTATATTTGGAAAAACTTTAGGGGTGCCCAAGGCTGAGAATTACCCTTTGAACCTGATTTAGTTAACACTAACGTAGGGAAAAGTGACTTCACTATATTCAAAGACAAACCTGCCTTTGCCCTTTTCTATCTAAGATAAGGAATGAACATTATTGTTAATCAAGAACCACACGAAGTAAAAGATAATATTTCTGTTTCAGAATTATTATTGCATTTTCGTATGGAAGAAAAACAAGGAATTGCAATTGCTATTGGAATGCAAATTATTCCAAATACAGCATGGGAAAACACAATTATCAAAAACAACGAAACAATTAATATCATTACTGCTAGTCAAGGCGGTTAATTACATACAACACCATGGGTAAAAAAGAAAAAGTACCACAGCAGGGACAGATTAGTAGAAATCCTTTCCCAAACTCTAAGAAAATTTATGTTCAGGGAGAAATTCACCCTGAAATTCGTGTTGCTATGCGCGAAATAGAATTATCGCCAACAATTGACCAGGCAACAAAAGAGGTGATCGAAGAAAATCCTTCTATCACAGTATACGATACATCAGGAGCTTATACAGATCCAGAAAAAGAAATTAATGTTCAAAAAGGTTTAGAAACGATTCGTAAAGAATGGATCATGAACCGTGGAGATGTTGAAGAATTAGGAGATGTATCCTCATTTTTTGGAAGAAAACGAGCGGCCGATCGTGAATTAGATTATTTAAGATTTGAATATACACATAAGCCACTTAAAGCTAAAAATGGACAAAATGTTTCCCAAATGCATTATGCTAAAAAAGGAATCATTACTCCAGAAATGGAATATATTGCTATTCGTGAAAACCAACGCGTTCAAGAATATAAAGCATTAAGAAAACAACATGCAGGTGAAAATTTTGGGGCAAATACACCAGTTGATGTTATTACACCAGAATTTGTAAGAGATGAAGTTGCAAGAGGACGTGCCGTTATACCTTGTAATATTAATCACCCAGAAATGGAACCAATGATTATTGGTCGTAATTTCCTTGTTAAAATTAACGCCAATATTGGTAACTCAGCTGTAACTTCTTCTATTGAAGAAGAAGTTGAAAAATCTGTTTGGGCATGTAGATGGGGTGCGGATACAATTATGGATCTTTCAACAGGAAAGAATATTCATGAAACTCGTGAATGGATTATCCGTAACTCTCCAGTTCCAATTGGAACGGTTCCAATTTACCAAGCATTAGAAAAAGTAAATGGAGATGCAACTAAGTTAACTTGGGAGTTATTTAAAGATACTTTAATTGAACAAGCAGAGCAAGGTGTATCTTACTTTACAATTCATGCAGGAGTACGTTTAGCATACATTCCTTGGACGGCAAAACGTATGACAGGTATTGTTTCTCGTGGTGGATCTATCATGGCTCAATGGTGTTTACACCATCATAAAGAGAATTTCTTATACACACACTTTGAAGAAATTTGTGAAATCATGAAGGAGTATGACGTTGCATTTTCATTAGGAGATGGATTACGTCCTGGTTCTATTGCTGATGCAAATGATAGAGCTCAGTTTGCAGAATTAGAAACATTAGGAGAATTAACTCAAATAGCTTGGAAACAAGATGTACAAGTTATGATTGAAGGTCCTGGACACGTACCATTACATATGGTAAAAGCCAATATGGACAAGCAGTTAGAGCACTGTGGTGAAGCTCCATTCTACACATTAGGGCCCTTAACAACAGATATTGCACCTGGATATGATCATATTACTTCAGCAATTGGAGCTGCAAATATTGGATGGTACGGTACAGCAATGTTATGTTATGTTACGCCAAAAGAACATTTAGGTTTACCAAACCGTGAAGATGTAAGAGAAGGGGTAATTACTTATAAAATTGCGGCACATGCTGCAGATTTAGCAAAAGGACATCCTGGTGCTCAGCACAGAGATGATGCGATGAGTAAAGCACGTTTTGAATTCCGTTGGTATGACCAATTTAATTTAGCTTTAGATCCGGAAAAAGCATTAGAGTATCATGATGAAACTCTTCCAGCCGAAGGAGCTAAAGTCGCGCATTTCTGTTCTATGTGTGGACCAAAATTCTGTTCAATGAGAATATCTCAAGATGTTCGTAAATATGCTGAAGAGAATAATTTAATGACTGATGAAGACATTGAAAACGCAATGAAAGAAAAAGCGAAAGAATTTCAAGACCAAGGAAATGAAATTTATTCATAATTCTTAAAAAGTAAATCTATAACTATATCCATTAGGATAAAGATGGATATAGTTATAGATAATTGTTTAGCAAAAAGTAATGATAAGAATTATTTCCCAAGAATGTATTCACCCCAAAGAAGTTGAGATATTGATTTGGCTCATAGATTCTGGACTAAATTTTTATCACTTTAGGAAAAACAAGGTTTGTGATACCGATTGCATAGCTGTTCTTAATCGTATACCATTCGCTTATAGAAAGAATATCGTTGTACATCATCATTTTAAAATAGATGGGTTTTTATACCATCATAAATCTGATGAACGTCAATATAAACACATGAATATTCATTCATGTTCTGCCCATTTGTTTGATGAGGTAGTTGGTTATTTAACATTTTATAATCATGTGTTTTGGAGTCCTGTTTTTGATTCAATTTCTAAACAAGGATATTTAAAAAATACAACGATAGATTTAGGAAAGGTAAAGCCACATTTAAGACCACAGCTCATTGCTCTTGGAGGTGTGCAACCTTCAAAGTTTGAGATGGTAAAACAAATGGGGTTTTCGCAAATTGCAATTAAAGGTTGGTTTTGGAATCAACCCAATTACAAACAAGCCTGGAGAGAAATACGAACAACATGGCAAGAATTAGAGAAAACGTATTAACCATTGCAGGTTTTGACCCAAGCGGTGGGGCTGGTATTTTGGCAGATGTAAAAACGTTTGAAGAAAATAGATGCCTTGGAATGGCTATTCAAACCGCATTTACAATTCAGAATGATGAAGAAGTAAAAGAGGTGTTTTGGCATGCCGAAACAAAAGTTGAAGCCCAATTTAAAGCCTTGGCAGAAAAACATAATTACGATGCCATTAAAATTGGAATTTGTAAAAGCTTAGATCAAGTTATTCAAGTTTTAGAATGGTGTTCGTTATATTTTCCTGATGCTAAAGTTATTTGGGATCCAATATTAGTATCAAGTTCTGGATTTAACTTTTTAGGTACGCTTAATTATAAAGATATACCTTGGGAGAAAATTCATTGGATAACACCAAACTGGACTGAAGCCAAAGCTATTTTTGGACAAGAAGATTCAAGTTTAATTGAATTTGTAAAAGCTTTAGATCTACCAACTAAAATTCTAATTAAAGGAGGACACCACCCGAGTGGAGATATGAAAGATTATCTTTTAACTCAAGGTAACCTTTATCCTTTTAGAGCTAAGCAAACTGCAGAATTTGGAAAACATGGTAGTGGTTGTATATTTTCATCCGCTTTAACAGCTTTTGTGGCAAGAAATTTTCCAGATATCAAAGCGGTTTTAAAAACAAAGTCGTATACGCTAAGGTGCTTACAAAGTAATAAAACCTTATTAGCGTACCATAAAAGATAAGGTCGGAAGTTGATGAATAAAGCACGTATAGAACATTTTAGTCTTCAGTATATTTCATATCCAGATCAACATGGAAATCATATTCCAGGTATTCAATCTGTATTAGAAGGTGGTGGAAAGTGGATTCAGTTAAGGATGAAGAATTGCGCGTTAGACGAGATTGAGCAAGTTGCTATTCAAGTGAAAACGTTATGTGAAAAATTTCAGGCAACTTTTATCCTAAATGATCATCCTGAGTTAGTGTCTAAATTAGATTTGGATGGGGTTCATATTGGAAAGAAGGATATAGCAGCACATAAAGCTAGAGCCATTATTGGCAAAGGTAAAATACTAGGGAGAACATGCAATTCTATAAACGACTTAATAGAGACCATTAATCTACCAATAGATTACATAGGGTTTGGTCCTTATAAATTTACAAATACTAAAGCTGAAATTTCGGATGTTTTAGGGCAAAATATATTTGGAGAATTAAACGACCTAAGTAAAACTCATAACTTAAAGCCAATTGTTGGTATTGGTGGGATCGAAGTTGGAGATATTGAAACATTAACAACCTATGGTATTAATGGAATTGCAGCTTCTGGTATGCTTAGAAATAAGACCACTGAAGAAATTAAAAACATTGTAGAAGAAATCAATCATGGATTTATTAAAAATAGGAGATAAAACATTTCAATCTCGGTTATTTACCGGAACAGGTAAATTTTCGTCAAATGAAGAAATGAAACGTAGTTTGGAAGCTTCAGAATCAGAATTAGTGACTGTTGCATTAAAACGTGTAGATCTTCAAAATGACGATGATCAGATTATTAAGCATTTATCTCACCAAAGAATTAATTTGTTGCCCAATACATCTGGAGTAAGAAATGCAAAAGAGGCTATTTTTTCGGCACAATTGGCACGAGAAGCTCTAGGTACCAACTGGATTAAACTTGAAGTTCATCCAGATCCTAAATATTTAATGCCAGATCCTATTGAAACGTTAAAAGCAGCGGAGGAATTAGTGAAATTAGGATTCCAAGTTTTACCTTATGTTCATGCAGATCCTGTTTTATGTAAACGATTAGAAGAAGTAGGTACAGCGGCAGTTATGCCTTTAGCTTCACCTATAGGAACGAATAAAGGAATTCAAGCAGAAATATTCTTGAAAATAATTATTGAACAATCTAATATACCTGTTGTTATTGATGCAGGGATTGGAGCACCTTCAGATGCGGCTAAAGCCATGGAATTGGGAGCTGATGCAGTGCTTGTAAATACGGCAATAGCAACTGCCCATGATCCTGTTAAAATGGGTATTGCCTTTAAAAAGGCTGTAGAAGCTGGTCGAGAAGCCTATCTAGCTAAGATTCCTTCTCAATATAATCAAGCTCAAGCCACCAGTCCTTTAACTGGTTTCTTAGATTTATAAAACAAAAAAAAACTTGAAGAATTCTTCAAGTTTTTTTTTGTTTTAGCTAATTTTAAATTGACGATTATTAGTCTAATACAACCTGAAAAAGGTTTGTATAATTGATTTTAAACGCTTGATTTATTTAAAAAAAATGATTTATGGTGATGTTATATGATGCTTTTAACATAGATTAACATTTTTGTAATTGTGAAATTATGTTGTATTAAATATGATGAGGAATTATTTAGTGTTGATTGTCAGTGTTTAAGAGGTGTTTATTGTGCTTTTAAGACTCTGAAGGCTAAATTGTTGAATTTTTCTATATTAGCATAACTAAAAAATTAAAAAAATGAAAAAGTACATTATTGCCGCAGGAGTTGCATTACTAGGATTATCTTCAGTAAATGCACAAGATATTAATTTTGGAATTAAAGCGGGTGTTAATTTAGCAAATATGATGGGAGACGATATCGAAAATAACTCTATGAAAATTGGAGCTTTTGGTGGTGTTTATGCTAATATGTCATTAACAGATGATATATTCTTTCAGCCAGAATTATTGTACTCTATGCAAGGTGCAGAATTTGAAGGAGATACAGATGGTAAAATAACATTAGATTATTTAAATATCCCATTAATGTTTCAATATGGAGTAACTGAAAATATCCGTGTTGAATTAGGACCACAAGTTGGTATTCTTTTAACTTCAGAGACTGAAATAGAAGACATTACAGTAGATACGAAAGACGACACTAAATCGATCGATTTTGGAGTTAATGCTGGAGGTTCATATTATATGGAGAATGGTTTAAGTTTTACGCTTAGATACAGTTTAGGTTTAACGACTTTTAGTGAGGTAGAAGAAGCAGATATGAAAAATGCAGTACTTTCAGTAGGAGTAGGGTATTCTTTATAGTAAAGTAGAATAATCAGAATATAATAAAGAAGGGCTTCGTATACATGTATACGAAGCCCTTCTTCCTTCTTATGTTTGTCCTAGGTTGCTTATCTATTATTAATCTTTCTTAAGCCATGAAGAAACCATCCAAACGGTTTTTTCTTGTTCACTAATAAAATCACTCATCATAGAGTTGGTTCCTTCATCTTCAGCCTCATCTGCAAGATTTAATATTTCACGTTCTAAGGTAAGAAGTGTTCCTAACGATTTTTTAATATTTTTCATGATATCTGTATCTTTAGATACGTTTTTTGCGGCCTTAATTGTGGCTGTTTTGCTGTAATCTTTAAACGTATGTAATGGTTGATACCCTAAAGTTAGGATGCGTTCTGCGATCATATCGATCTTATCTTGGCTATCATTATACAACTCTTCGAATTTAAGGTGTAATTCGAAAAAGTTATTTCCTTTTATATTCCAATGAAAACCTCTTAAATTTTGATAATACATCTGAAAATTTGCCAATAAAGAATTTAACAATTCTTGTAATTCCTCTGCTTTATCTTGATTAATTCCAATGCTATTTTTCATAATTATTCGTTTTTTGTTAGTACAAATTTAAGTTAGTTATTATCTATATTAATATATATGTCATCAAATAAATCTATATAGGTATTGGGTTTTTAGATTAACTGGGCTTAACAATTTTTGATTTTCATTAAATAATTTTGGTTTTATCTTTGAGTTAAGAAAAGAAAAAGATAGATATGAAGGAATACGGGAAAATAATTTTAGCAGCAGGAATAGGGAGTTTAATTGGTATAGGATATATGAATATGTCTAAAGATCATAATCCAACTCAGGCAATATCAACAGCATCGCAAACAGCATCTATACCCGTTAAAACGGTTAATTATACACCAATTAAAGAAGGAAGTTTTATTGAAGCTTCTGAAAAAAGTACAAAAGCAGTTGTTCACATAAAATCTAAGCAGAAAGGATATAATAGGAGTCGATATACACCAGGTTCAAATCCATTTCTTGATTTTTTTGGTCAACAACCACAATCTAAGAACCGAAATAACAATGCAGATAAGTTAATAGAAACCTCATCAGGATCTGGTGTAATTATTTCTGATGATGGGTATATTGTAACGAATAACCATGTTATTGATGGGGCAGATGAACTGGAGATAACATTACATGATAATAGAACATTTGTAGCTGAAATAATTGGAGTGGATCCAACAACCGATTTGGCTTTGGTAAAAATCCCTGAAAAGGAATTAGAGTATTTAGAGTTTTCAAATTCTGATGAAATAAAAGTTGGAGAATGGGTATTAGCCGTCGGTAATCCATTTAAATTGAATTCTACCGTAACTTCAGGTATTGTAAGTGCCAAAGCTAGAAACATAAATATATTAAAGAATCAAAACGCAATAGAAAGTTTTATTCAAACCGATGCCGCTGTTAATCCTGGAAATAGTGGAGGTGCATTAGTGAATACAACTGGAGAATTAATAGGTGTTAATACAGCCATTGCATCAAATACAGGATCTTATACTGGATATTCTTTTGCTATACCTTCTAATATTGTTTCTAAGGTTGTTAATGATTTATTGGACTATGGGTTGGTTCAACGTGCTTACATTGGGGTTTCTATAAGAGATGTTAATGCCCAATTGAAAGAACAAGCAACTTTAGATGTTACAGAAGGTGTTTATATTGCGGATCTAGTTGAAAATGGATCGGCTAAAGAAGCTGGTGTAGAAATTGGAGATGTTATTATTGAAATTGATCAATCTTCAATTAAAAATACAGCTCAGCTTATGGAGAAAATTGGAAGTAAAAGGCCTGGAGATAAAGTTCAATTAACGGTTAACCGACAAGGTGAATTGAGTACCATTGAAATTGTTCTTAAAAATAAAAACGGTGAGAATAAGGTTATAAATAAAGAAGACCTTGAATTAGAATCATTTTTAGGTGCAAATTTGGAAGCCGTAGAAGGCGGAATCAAAGTTTCGGAGTTAAAATCAGGGATATTATCAAAGCATACCAATATACGTGAAGGTTTTATTATACAGTCTATAGATCATAAACCTGTAAGCTCTGTAAAAGAACTTGAATCCTATATCAAAAATAAAAAAGATGGAGTCTTAATTGCAGGAAAATATCCGAATAGACGTTCAACATATTATTATGGATTAGGATTAGAGTAATTCTGATTTTCGTTAAAGTAAAAGAGCTATTTAATTCAATTAAATAGCTCTTTTTTTGTCGAATTGTTTATTCAATTCAATAGAGAAGTTAGTTTGATACCAATTAACCTAGATTTGTTTTTTAGATGTTACCTAATTATAAGGTTGGGAGTTTGTAAGAATATTCTCAGTAGTTACACATTGCATATCAAACTATATATTACCAAAGTTAAAGATAATCAGTGAGTTAAGATAGGGTTAAAACACGGTTTATATAGAGTGAAAACGCTGATTATTATATATTTATACGTGTTTTATGGAGAGGGTAGTTGTTTTTTATTAAATTAATTAATCAATATAAAATATAGCTAAAGGTTTTTTTAGGGTTTAATTAAGTTCAGAAAATAGATCTTTTGGTTTTTGAATAGCATTTTCCAGTTCTAGTAATTTCATTTTAGCAGATAAACCTCCGGCGTATCCTATTAAATTACCATCTGAACCTATAATTCTATGACATGGAACAAGAATTGAAATAGAATTGGCACCATTGGCAGCAGCTACCGCACGAATGGCTTTTTCGTTACCCAACTGCTTAGATAATTTAAGGTAAGAAAAGGTTTGGCCATAAGGTATTGTTAATAAGGCTTCCCATACAGATCTTTGAAAATTAGTTCCAACAAATAAAAGAGGGATTGTAAATACTTTACGTTTATTTTTAAAGTATTCATTTAATTGAAGTATAGTTTCTTCAATGATTGGTGTAGAGCCTTCATGGAATTCAGATTTAAGCCCTTGTTTAATACGGTTATCAATGGTGGTACGCATTTTACGATACGTCCAATCACATAAACAAATTTTATCTTGATAAGAACCAATGGTAAGAGAACCAATTGGAGAATTATAGTGTTTTATATAAATAGGTACCATATAGTAAATTTATATAAAGATAGTAAAATGATTAAAAATGAGCATTCATTGGGTGTAATTTGCGTATCACGCATAATAATTACAATTAAATCTAGGAAAATACTTACTTTTGTATGCCTTTAAAAATTTTGGGTATTTTATGGATATGAACATAGGAATTGAAGAAAGTAAGAATTTATGGTATGAGAATTGGTTTAATTCTAAATACTACCACATTCTTTATCAAAACAGAAGCCATCAAGAAGCTGAAGCTTTTATTGATACATTGTTTACATATTTGAACCCCAAAAAGACAGCGCAAGTGGTAGATATGGCTTGTGGAAAAGGACGCCATGCAAAGAAAATCGCAGA
Organism: Flavobacteriales bacterium; assembly: GCA_965243605.1. Lineage (GTDB taxonomy): Bacteria > Bacteroidota > Bacteroidia > Flavobacteriales > CAJXXR01 > JBMYYR01. The sequence goes on along the minus strand of CBDEVQ010000108.1, from coordinate 41,964 downwards.
TTTAGGCTATGAAACTATTGGGTTAGATTTGTCTAAAGAGAGTATTCATGATGCGATGAAATTTGAAAAGTGTAATCTGCATTTTTTTATTCATGATATGCTTAAGTCTCCTGCTATGCATTTTCAGAATGCAGATTTAGTCCTAAACTTGTTTACGTCTTTTGGTTATTTTAAAACCTTAGAAGATCATACGAAGGTCGTTGAAAATTTCGCAAATTGTATGAAGTCTGGTGGACTGTTTTTGTTTGATTTTATGAATGCCTATAAAGCGGTACAAGAATTAGTAGTAGAAGAAATAAAAGTATTGGATGGAATTTCGTTTAAGATTACAAAGGAATTTAAAAACCATATTATTTATAAAACTATTGAGTTTGAAGACGAAGGGATTCATCATAGACATACCGAAGAGGTATTTGCTTTAGATCATTCTGATTTTAAAACGATTTTCGAAACTTGTGGTTTTAACATTGAAAGTATCTTTGGAGATTATCAATTGAATCCATTTAAAAAAGAAGAGTCTTCAAGATTAATTATCCTTGCTAAGAAAAAATAAATATGATTATATTAATAGGTCTTCTTGTTAGTTCACTTATAGCATATTATCTATACTATTTTGATATTAAATTTTTAACTTCAGAACGTGTAAAGTGGATAACAACCATTAGTGGTGCATATCTTTTAGGGATTACATTTAATCATATTATTCCTGAAATATTCAACGGTCATGGTCATGGAGGTCATCATCATGATGGTGGAGATTCTGAAGCCATTGGTTTTTGGATTTTCTTAGGTTTTTTTATTCAATTGTTATTGGATTACTTTAGTAAAGGAATAGAACATGGACACGTTCATAAAAAAATTGGGTGGACCGTAGTTATTGCTTTATCTATTCATTCCTTTATAGAGGCAATTCCTATTTTTACCGATGCCGAGCATCAACATAATCAATTAATGATCGGAATTCTCCTCCATAAAGTTCCTGTAGCTATTGTTTTGGCTAATATTTTAAAACAAGATCCAGTTTCAAAATCGAAAGCATTTTTACTGATTACACTGTTTGTTTTAAGTGCACCGCTCGGTATTTTATCTGGGGCCAATTTTTCGATATTACAAGACTATCATAAGGAGATATTGGCGGTAGTTGTTGGATTGTTACTTCATATTTCTACAACTATATTGTTTGAATCTACAACAGATCACCACATTAAGATTCAGAAATTAATTGCAATTTTAGCAGGATTTGGATTGTCATTTTTGTTAATATTTTTTCATTAACATATACGATATGTTAATATTTTATATAATTTGGTGTTTCTAAATTTTGAAACACATAAAATTATATGCAAATCTCTTACGATAGATCCTCATTTACTGATGAAAATTTAATATCCATATATAAGTCTATTTTACTTCCTAGATTAGTAGAAGAACGCATGTTAATTTTGTTACGTCAAGGGCGTATTTCAAAATGGTTCGGAGGTATAGGTCAGGAAGCAATTGCTGTAGGTACTACTATTGCAATGGAAGATGATGAATATATTTTACCAATGCATCGAAATTTAGGTGTGTTTACAACCCGAAAAGTTCCATTAAGACGACTCTTTTCTCAATTTCAAGGTAAAATAAATGGGTTTACTAAAGGACGAGATCGTTCATTTCATTTTGGTACTCAGGATTATAATATTGTAGGTATGATTTCCCATCTAGGACCTCAATTGGCCGTTGCAGATGGAGTAGCACTCGCCAATTTATTAAAGGATAATCAGAAATCAACTTTGGTATTTACTGGAGATGGAGGAACGAGTGAAGGTGATTTTCACGAAGCATTAAATGTGGCTGCCGTATGGGATTTACCCGTTATTTTTGGAATTGAAAATAATGGATATGGATTATCTACACCTGTAAATGAACAATACCGTTGTGAAAATTTAGCGGATAGAGGTATTGGATATGGGATTGAATCTTTAATTGTTGATGGAAATAATATTCTAGAAGTGATTGATACAATTTCTAAAATTAGAAAAGAACAAAAAGAAAACCCAAAACCATATTTAGTAGAGTTTAAAACCTTTAGAATGCGAGGGCACGAAGAAGCTTCAGGAACAAAATATGTACCTCAAGAACTGATGGATTATTGGGATTCTAAAGATCCAGTCCAAAACTTTGAAGATTACTTATTGACTGAAAACATTATTTCGGATCAGTTTGTAGAGCAATTAAAAGAAGAATATAGAGCCCATATTAAAGGGGAATGGGATGTTGCCTATGAAGAACCACATGTAGAAGCCGATACATCGCATGAACAAAATGATGTATTTGCACCCTATACACCTATAGAAATAAAACCTGATTACACCGATTTTAAAAACATTAGAATGGTAGATGCCATTTCTGAAGGTTTAGAAATGGCTATGGAGAAATATCCAGAGTCAATAATAATGGGACAAGATATTGCCGATTACGGTGGTGTATTTAAGATTACAGATGGGTTTATTGATAAATTTGGAAAATCGAGAGTAAGAAATACACCAATTTGTGAGTCTGCCATTGTAAGTGCAGCGTTAGGGCTTAGTATAAATGGATATAAAGCCATTATGGAAATGCAGTTTAGCGATTTTGTAAGTTCTGGTTTTAATCCAATTGTAAATAATTTAGCGAAATCTCATTACCGTTGGGGACAACAAGCAGATGTTGTTGTAAGAATGCCTTGTGGAGCAGGTGTAGGTGCCGGACCATATCATTCTCAAACCAACGAAGCATGGTTTACAAAAACAGCAGGTCTAAAAGTTGTATATCCATCTTCTCCAGAAGCAGCGAAGGGATTATTATTGTCGGCAATTGAAGACCCAAATCCTGTATTATTCTTTGAACATAAAGCATTATATAGATCTTTATATGCAGATGTTCCTGTAAATTATTATACAACAGAAATAGGAAAAGCACATGTGGTGTCTGAAGGACACGATGTTTCTGTAATCACTTACGGAATGGGTGTTCATTGGGCTATGGAATATGCAAAAAAGAACGAAAGTGTTTCAATGGATATTTTAGACCTTCAAACGTTAAGTCCATTAGATATTGAAGCGGTTTATAGAAGTGTAAAACGAACAGGACGTGTGGTCATATTACACGAAGATTCTATGTTTTCAGGTATTGGAGGTGAAATATCGGCATTAATTTCGGAACATTGTTTTGAATACTTAGATGCACCAATAAAACGTTGTGCGAGTTTAGACACACCAATTCCTTTTGCAAAAGAATTAGAAAAGAATTATTTACCTGAGCATCGATTTAAAGAAGCAATAGAGGAAATCTTAAAATATTAAAACTAAAAAAACGTATAATGAATCAATTCATTATACGTTTTTTTAGTTTATGAGGTTTTGTGATAAACGCCTTTAATTATGATCTCAATTTATTTAACCTTCTAGAAATAAAATCAAACAATAGAATTCCTATAAAATCGGCGATTAAATCTATGCCATCGAAAGTTCTTGTCGGAATCCAATATTGACTAGATTCTTCAACAATAACAAACATAAGTACTACAATTGTACCCAGTAAGTATTTACCTTTTATACACATTCTAAATTTTAGGCCAAAGTTTAGAACCAAAGTGAGTAATCCAAAAAGTAATAGGTGACCAATTTTATCACCGTAAGGAGTCGCTTTAACAATTTCGAAAATGGCATTGTTTTGTCCTGCATTGGCCATATAAATGATCCAAATAATAAAACAAGAAAATAGAATGGTAATACTAGCGTAAATGGAGTGTTTTATATTGTATTTATTCATGAATTAAGATAAGAATACATTAGATGCTGTGAATTTACTGTTTAATATTGGAATGAATTATAAGAATTACTGGTTTCTAAGGTTAAAAAACGATATTATTTATGAATGGTAAATGCATTAAATGAATTGACCTGTAGTGAGTTGATGCAGAATTTTAGAATGGACAATCAAAAAAAAAGTAGAGTTTGTTATTAAAAAATTAAATTCCGTTCAAACATTGGATTTAATTTTTAGCTTTGCATAGCTATAAGTATAAATGAAAGTATGGAAGCAAAGAAAATACAATCAGGAGTAGTTTTTGGGGATCAGGTTCAAGATGTTTTTGAATTAGCCAAAAAAAATAAATTCGCTTTACCAGCTGTAAACGTGACAAGTTCATCTACAGTGAATGCAGTAATGGAAACTGCGGCAAGATTAAATGCACCAGTTATTTTACAATTTTCTAAAGGTGGAGGTCAATTTTTCGCTGGAAAAGGGTTAGATAATTCTAACGAACAAGCCGCTATTGCAGGTTGTGTTGCAGGAGCAAAGCACGTACATCAATTAGCTGAGCTTTACGGAGCTTCAGTTATTTTACATACAGATCATTGTCAGAAAAAATGGTTACCTTGGATTGATGGTTTACTTACAGAAGGAGAAAAATTCTTTAAAGAAACTGGAAAACCATTGTTTTCATCTCACATGATTGATTTATCAGAAGAGTCGATTGAAGATAATGTTGAAATCTGTAAATCTTACCTTGAGCGTATGGATAAAATGGGTATGACATTGGAGATTGAGCTTGGTATAACAGGTGGTGAAGAAGATGGTGTAGATAATTCAGACGTTGATGAATCTAGACTATATACTCAACCAGAACATGTTGCTTATGCTTACGAAGAGTTAAGTAAAGTTTCTTCTCGTTTTACTGTTGCAGCTGCATTTGGTAATGTACATGGTGTATATAAGCCAGGGAATGTAACTTTAAAGCCTGTTATCCTTAAGGATTCTCAAGAGTTTGTTGCTGATAAGTACAATACATCAGATAGCATGCCAATAGATTTCGTATTCCATGGAGGTTCAGGTTCTTCATTAGAAGAAATTAGAGAAGCTATTTCTTACGGTGTTATCAAAATGAATATCGATACAGATTTACAATATGCTTTTACTGAAGGAGCAAGAGATTATATTCTTGATAAGCAAGATTATTTAAAAGCTCAAATTGGAAATCCGGATGGAGATGACATTCCAAATAAGAAGTACTACGATCCAAGAAAATATTTACGTCTTTCAGAAGAAACTTTTGGAGCACGTTTAGAAAAATGTTTTGCAGATCTTAATAACATAGATACATTATCTTAAACAAATAGCCTATGGGTTGGTTTAAAAGAAGTAAAAAAAACATTAATACTGAAACCGTTGAGAAGAAAGAAATTCCCGAAGGTTTATGGTATAAATGTCCTAAGTGTAAAGTCGTAGTTGATACAGAAGAACACACATCAAACATGTATGTATGTAAAAACTGTAACCACCACGACCGTATTAACGCTAAAGAATATTTTGCATTATTGTTTGATAATGGTGAATTTACGGAATTAGATGAAAATTTAGTTTCAGGAGATCCATTAACATTTAGTGATACAAAGAAATATGTTGACCGATTAGAAGCCACTAAGAAGAAGACCGAGCTGAAAGATGCTTTAACTTCTGGATATGGAAACTTAAATGGAAAGCCTGTAACAATTGCTTGTATGAACTTCAATTTTATTGGAGGTTCTATGGGATCAGTTGTAGGTGAGAAGATAGCACGTGCTATTCAACATTCTATTAAAGAGGAAATACCGTTCATAATGATTTCTAAATCTGGTGGAGCACGTATGATGGAAGCCGCTTTTTCTTTGATGCAGATGGCTAAAACTTCAGCCCGTTTAACGCAACTTAGTGAAAAAGGTATCCCTTATGTTTCTGTTCTTTCAGATCCTACAACAGGGGGTATTACAGCATCGTTTGCTATGCTAGGTGATATTAATATTGCTGAACCAGGTGCCTTAATTGGATTTGCTGGACCACGTGTAGTAAAAGAAACAATTGGGAAAGATTTACCTGAAGGATTCCAAACGTCAGAATTTGTTTTAGAACATGGTTTCTTAGACTTTATTACTGAACGTAAGAATATGAAAAATAAAATTGGTCAATTTATTACGATGACATATGATTATTAAAGTCTAAACACTTTGAGAATTGAAAATAAAACGTAAATTTGCACCTGTTTACTGAATAAGTCAGTATTACATTACAAACATTGAAATACATTTTGGTATGTACTTAACATCAGAAAAAAAAGCGGAATTATTCGCAAAGTATGGAAAAGGAGCAACAGATACAGGATCTCCTGAAGCTCAAATTGCATTATTCTCTTTCCGTATTGCACATTTAACTGACCACTTAAAATCGAACAAAAAAGATTTTAACACTCAACGTTCTCTAGTTTTATTAGTAGGTAAAAGAAGAAGTCTTTTAGATTACTTAAAGAGAAAAGATATTGCACGTTACAGAGCAATTGTTAAAGAATTAGGATTAAGACGTTAATTCGTTATATTATAAAGAGGCAATTTTTTAAATTGCCTCTTTTTTTGGTTTTAGCCTAACCTAAAAGGCAGTTTAGTGTCATAACCTAAACGAGCTCTGAAGACATACGGTTAAAGGAGTGTAGAAAATATGATGAAAAGAAGAATATTATGATGCCAAACATCAAAGTACAAACTGTACAACTTCCAGATGGAAGAGAAATTAAAATTGAAACAGGAAGATTAGCACGTCAAGCCCATGGATCTGTTGTCGTTTCAATGGGAAAAGCTATGTTACTTGCAACTGTAGTTTCTAGCCATGAAGCCAAATCAGGAATTGACTTTTTACCTTTAACTGTAGATTACCGTGAAAAATTTGCCTCAGCAGGTAAATTCCCAGGTGGATACATTAAGAGAGAAGGACGTCCTAACAATAATGAAATATTAGTTATGCGTTTAGTGGATCGTGTATTACGTCCATTATTCCCAAAGAATTACCATAATGAAACACAGGTAATGATTCAATTAATGAGTCATGATCCTGAAGTAGCTGCCGATGCATTAGCCGGTTTAGCTGCATCTGCTGCATTAGCTGTTTCAGACATCCCATTCGAATGTCCTATCTCTGAAGTACGTGTTGCACGTATTAATGGAGAAATGATTATTAACCCTTCTTTTGCACAATTAGAAGAAGCTGATATCGATCTTATGATTGGTGCTTCTGCTGATAGTATTATGATGATTGAGGGTGAAATGGATGAGGTTTCTGAAGATGAAATGATTGAAGCAATTGCCGTTGCTCATGATGCTATTAAAACTCAATGTGAAGCTCAATTATTATTAGCTGCACAAGTTGAAACAGCAAATCCAAAACGTGAAATTGAAACTGTAGACGTTAACGAAGATGTATATGCTTTTGTTAATAATACAGTACATGATAGAGTATATGAAATTGCAAAATCAGGAACATCAAAAGTAGAGCGTACAGAAGGGTTCGCTGCTATTTTTAGTGAAATGATGGAATCAATTTCTGAAGAAGATAAAGAAGAGAACGGAGACCTTTATAGAGAGTACTACGGGAAAATTAAAAAGGAAATCATTCGTAACACTGTATTAAACGATGGAATTCGTTTAGATGGTCGTAAAACAACTGATATTCGTCCAATCTGGTGTGAAATTGATTATTTACCATCTGTGCATGGTTCTGCAATCTTTACACGTGGAGAAACTCAAGCACTAGCAACAGTTACTTTAGGTACAAGTATGGATGTGAATAACATTGATGAAGTATCTTGGTCTGGATCAGAAGATTTTTATTTACACTACAACTTCCCTCCATTCTCAACTGGAGAGGCTAGACCTTTAAGAGGAACAAGTCGTCGTGAAGTAGGACATGGTAACTTAGCTCAACGTGCCTTAGCTGGTATGGTTAAAGGGAATAAGTATACTGTACGTGTTGTTTCAGAAGTATTAGAATCTAATGGATCTTCTTCTATGGCAACTGTATGTGCTGGTACAATGGCTATCATGGATGCTGGTGTAAATATGGTTCGCCCAGTTTCTGGTATCGCAATGGGATTAATTACAGATACTGAAACAGGTAAATTTGCAGTACTTTCAGACATTCTTGGAGATGAAGATTTCTTAGGAGATATGGACTTTAAAGTAACTGGTACTTCTGAAGGTATTACAGCTTGTCAAATGGATATTAAGGTAAAAGGATTATCTTATGAGATATTAAGTGCTGCTTTACAGCAATCTCGTGATGGTCGTTTACATATCTTAAGTACACTTACTGATACAATCGATAAATCTAGAGAAACGGTAAAAGAATGTGCTCCTAAAATGGAAGTATTACGTATTCCTGGAGACTTCATTGGTGCAGTTATTGGACCTGGAGGAAAGATTATTCAAGGATTACAAGCCGATACTGGTACAACGATTACAATCGAAGAAGATGGTAACGAAGGTGTGGTTCAAATTCTAGGAACAGAGTCTGAAAAAATGGCTGATGCAATCCAAAGAATTAAAGATATCGCATTTGTACCAACGGTTGGAGATGTATACGATGCAGAAGTAAAAACAATTCAGGATTACGGAGCATTTGTAGAAATTCGCCGTGGAACTCAAGGTCTTTTACATATTTCAGAAATTAAGTGGGAACGCTTAAAATCTATGGATGGTATCTTTAAAGAAGGAGATAAAGTAAAAGTTAAGTTAATAGGAATTGATCCTAAAACTAAAAAACTTAAATTATCTGCTAAAGTTCTTTTAGAAAAGCCTGAAGGATATGTGGAACAAGAGCGTAAGCCACGTCCACCAAGAGATAACGATAGAAAGAATGGAGATCAACGTGAGCGTCGTCCAAGACCAAACAGATCATAATTCAACTAATTTTTAGAAAAAAGTCAACCTTATTTAAGGTTGACTTTTTTTATGGAATGGTTTTTGAAATTCTAGATGGTATAAAACAATTAAACAAAAACGTATGAAAAAAATTGCTTTATTATTTGGAATATTAGTGCTGACTTTACAATCTTGTATCGTAGAAGTAAATGAGAATGGAACAGGGGGAAATTATTACTATTCATGTATCAATGAAGAAATAGATTATTTTGCACAACACATTGCATGTATAGATTTTGCCAAAGTAGATAAATACAATTATCAAGGAGAAATTGTTTACGCATTTTATCCTGGAGGATGTACAAATGGAGAACGTACAGAAGTATACACTGAAGATTGTTATAATTTAGGATATCTAGGCGGTGTCCATAACAATAAGTATATTAATGGATTAAATTTTTATGCACATGCTCAGTTTATTGGAACAGTATGGGCAAACTAAAAATTAAAGAAAAAAAGATTCGAAATGCCTATCAATTGATAGGCATTTTTTAATTTTGTATACTGAAAAAATAAGAAGATGAAAAAAGATATTACCATACCAAAAATAGATAATGTATACCTAGCAGTTGTTCATGAGTTTTCAGAAATACATAGAACAATGGACTGGAATGTATATTTGGTTAACGAAAATGACTTTGATTTAGAATTAGTCATGATTTCGTCTTCTGGTTGGAATGGAGATGTGGTAACATCTGAGATGAAACATAAAATCCCAGTATTGCCAAAAAAAGGATATGCTAAAGTAGAATATGTATTAGAAACTATTTTAGAAGTCATGAATAATAAATTCTTTATTACCTTTTTTGCTCAAGATAAAATGTATGAAAAAACCTTTATTGTCAAGAAAAATACGGTAAAAGAAAGTACAATTTCTACCATTAAATTTATGGACAAAAAAGGGGTAGTCATTAAGTAAATACTTCTTGTTAATACTTTGCATAATCAGATTACATTTAATATTTAGCAATGTAATTTTGGATGGTTATTAAGCCGTTTATAGGCTTTTTATTATCTGTATTCAAGTGAGTGGAGGGCAAAATGATTTCAAGCTTAGATGCACCCGTAGATACTTGTACACCTTAAGAATGTATTAATACTAAAAGTTTGTCTCGTCCTAAATAACCGTTACAGGTTTTAAGCGAATATACTTAATTTATTAAACAGTGTTGATAATATTATCAACACTGTTTTTGTTTTTATAAGTTCTGATTTTAATTTCTCTTTGACGATGCATCTGTTTTGGAGTGAGCATGTAACAGGAGTAATGAGGTCTAATATCATTATATATTCTTACGCTGTCTTTGACTAATCGTTTCATAATACTGATGGGTATTTTCCGGTCATAGCCCAAAAACTCTTGCTTTATAATTCCATTTATTCTTTCAGCAACAGCGTTAGCATATGGATCGTAGGATTCTGTCATGCTGCATTTTATATTCCTTTTCCCTAATAGTTTCTGGTAATCATCGCTGCAATATTGAAGCCCTCGATCCGAGTGATGAATAAGCTCTTTCTTTTTATACAGTCTAGATTTAACGGCCATGGATAAGGCTCTTAAAGAGCTTGCTGTACAGAGACTGTTAGACACGTCATAGCCAACGATTTTTTTTGAATAAGCATCGGTAATCAGAGCTAGATACATTGGATTTTCGTGATTCCCAATATAGGTTATATCAGACACCCAAACTTGTTCTGGATGAACTATAGAAAGTTGAGCCACAATATTCTTGTGCTTACGAAAACGATGATGTGAATCGGTTGTGATATGGTAAGATCGTTTTGGAATGATCTGCATATGATTTGCTTTTAAAATTGAAAATAACTTGTCCCTTCCTACTCCCAGTTCCCTCAAACTATCTTGAAGAATATAATAGAGTTTACGTGTTCCAATACGCGGCATTTGTACACGAACAGCCTTCACTAGATCAACGACCTGTTGGGCTATTTGCTTTCGGTTGTGCATTGATTGAAGGGAGCGATAATAAACCTGTCTACTTACCCCGAGTAATCTACAGGTAGCGGTTATGCTTTCTTGATGTTCTTCTTTGAAGTCGTCGATTGCTCGGGTGAGGAGTTTTTTCGGATAGGTATATTATACTCTTTCTCTGCCATATCAATGATCATATCAAAAATGATCGCTTTCTTATCTGCTTGTTCAACCTGTTTCTCAAGGTGAGCTTTCTGCTTCTCAAGTAATCGAACCTTTTGCTCTAACTCCAATAATTTCTGAGCTGGTGTTTTTGGCATATTTGAAGGTGTTTGGTTTTCCCAATCAAAGTTACCATATTTTCTGAGCCAATTTACTACTGTCGATCGTGATTGGATACCATATTTCCTAACAGCACCTGTCGTTGAAAGTTCTCCACGTTCAATTTCATTGATCACTTGAAGTTTAAAGGATAACGAGTAATCCTTTTGGCTACGCTTAACGTAATCCGTTTTTCCATCTTTATTCATTACAGTTTTTTTTTGTAACGATATTTCAGGACGGGACAGTTTAATGATAAAAAAAGGCTTCCTAATGTGGAAGCCTTTTTTATATACATATTTTATTGAGCAGGTTCTAAATCTTTTTTAGATTTTCTGTACAAAAATGAAGTGAAAATATTTCGTTTGGCAAAACGGTATTGCTTATCTGCATTAACAAATTTTTGAAATAATGTTCTGTTCACACCAAAATATTCATACGTAGAACCATCCGTAAATGTTATCTCTAATAATTGCCCTTTGTGATGAAAATCAGCAATTCCAGTATTACTAATTGTGTTCGTATATTCAGCAAGGTTAGCCTCTTTAGTTTGAGGAGCGATACTTACCAAAAAGTGATATCCATCAATGATTTCACGACTTTTTACTTCGGCTTCATTGGCCTTTTCACTGTCGTTCTGAAATTTATCTGGATGCCATTCCTTTACTAAACTTCTGTACGTTTTTTTTAATTGTTTAAGGTCTGTACTTTCCTCAACATTAAACAATTTTTTATACTGATTAATACGCTTCATGACTTCGGTTTGAATTGAGGTGCAAATTTAGAGTTTTTAATTTTAGAGAAGTTCATTTTTAGAAAGAATGATTTAATTTTTTGTTAATCTTTTATCTTGACAAATTTCAATTGTTTATTTCCAGATTTTAATAAGCATGAAATTATATAAATACCCTCAGGTAATGCTTCGCAGGATATTCCGTCTAAAGCATTGTATATTTTACTATACTGTACCAATGATCCACGGATATCATAAATTTTATATTCTATAAGATCAGATTTTAATATGTTAAATAAGTATATGGTGCTCGTTGTAGGATTAGGATAGATACTTAATTCTAAAGGTTTGGGTTCGGCATATTCGTTAGATAATAAGTGAGTAAATGCCTGGTAAATTGATCGAGTTATTCTGGTGTGTTCATAGTTTGCGGCTAAAGAGAAAACTCCATAAGAAATGTATTCTTCATTATTTTTCACTGAAAATAAAGACGAACCACTTTCACCAGGAATTCCTTTTTTATGTCTCTTAACACCTATCTTGCTGTCCGTAAAGTGATTCAGTTGTCCAAATGATGAATATAATGTATCGGCATTATAAGAAAGTCCATTTCCTAAGAAATTGGAGCTGCCAGGATATGAGAATTTATAAAAGGTCTTATTTTCTAGTTTGGTATTATCTTCTTCATATCCTATTCCAATCCAACCCGTTATTAATCCTAATGGTTCGTTTAATTCTAAAAGTGCGATGTCAGGTTCTCGTCCGTTAATAAACGGAACATAAATATTTTTAATTCTGGTATTGTTAAAATGAGGGTTCTCTTCACTGTTATTGTAAACTGGAGATATATAATATTCAGATCTGTTATAGAAATGTACATCAGAATTCATAGGTTTTATACAGTGTTTAGCCGTGATAACAAAATTAGGAGATACAATACTTCCGGAACATAATGGAAATAATGTATCATTTTCGATGTAGTTTAGCCTTACGGTTGTGCGAATTGGAAAGTCAGAATTTTGATACAAACTGTCTGCTTTAAATTTGTTAGAGAAATTATTATCTCCACTTAGATTTTCAGTTGGAAATTGTTCGTCTAAAATAGCTGTGTTTAAGTCACTCTGCCCTTTAGAGTATAGAGTAGAGTTGTACGTGCTATTGTTATCGAAATTATCCAGAATGGAGATTGTATCTATTTCTTTACTTTCGATATTATACTTTATTAATTTAATTGGTTGTGAATACAATGTTTTACCTAGAAAAAATAGCAAAATTAGAAGGTATGATAAATATGTATTAGTCATTTGAAATGTATTTTATTATTATTAATCAACAACGTTATATTTAATTCTTTATTATTCAAATAATGAATTCTGTTGTATAAGAAAGTCATAAGTAAAGTAAATATATACCGTTATTGACTTAGGTCAATGAGTTAGGGCGTGTGGTTAATGTAGTTTTGTAAAAGAAAATACACACATTAAATTATGACTTTAAATACAATGAAGATAGCGTATTGTACTGCTTATGGAAGCCCTGATGTTATTGATATTCGCGATTTGCCAAAACCAATTCCACAACCAAATGAGATTTTAGTTAAAGTAATGGCATCAAGTGTTACCAGAGCAGACAGTCTTATGAGGCAAGGAACACCAAGATTTGGTCGTTTGTTCTTAGGCTTGTTTAAACCAAAAAATCCAGGAATGGGAACTGGGTTTGCAGGGAAAATAATTCAGGTGGGCGCAGATGTTACATTGTTTAAAATAGGAGATGAGGTTTTTGGAGAAACCATTTTTGGATCTGGGGCGAATGCAGAATTTGTAGCAATTGAAGAATCTAAAATTGTTCTAAAAAAACCGGAGTGTATTTCGTTTAAAGAAGCATCTACCATATGCGATGGCCCATTAACATCATATAGTATTCTTAAAGACATTGGTGAACTAAAAAAAGGTCAGCATGTATTAATTAATGGAGCTTCTGGGAGTTTAGGAACAGCTGCTGTTCAAATTGCAAAACAAATGGGAGCAAATGTGGTAGGGGTTTGTAGCACGAAGAATATAACTATGGTTAAAGCCTTAGGTGCTGATGAAGTAATCGATTATAAAACAACCGATTTTACACGATTAAACGACCGTTTTGATATCGTATACGATTCCGTTGGTAAATCTTCATACACATCATGTAAATCTATTCTTAAAGATGAAGGTCAATACTTATCACCAGTATTGACACTGCCTTTGTTGTGGAATAGTTTGTTGTCATCCATTTGTTATAAAAAAAAGGCGAAATTTTCAGCAACAGGAATGCGTCCAACAGACATTTTATCTCCATTGGTTAACCAACTAAAAGAGATGTTGATAAATGATGAACTGAATATAATAATAGATAAAACATTTGCTTTAAATGAAATTAGTAAAGCACATGAATATATAGATACAGGCCGTAAAAGAGGTAATGTGGTTATATCTATGGAATCTTATTAATGTTGTTTTACTAGGCGTTTGCGAATTCGACTTAAGGATTCTGGCTTAATACCAATATAACTGGCAATTTGATATTGAGGTACTCTTTGGATTAAGTCTGGTCTATTTTTCATTAAATTAATGTATCGTTGTTCTGGCGAATCGGTCATAAATGAGGTTAGTAATGCTTGTTGTTGTCCAAAACTTTCTTCAATCATTGTTTTTGCAAGATTAGCGAACTGAGGAAAACGGTTATACAAATCGTTTTCTTTTTCTTCGTTACCAACAATAAGTTGATATTCCTACAAAATTTGGTAGAAAAAGTTAAGCCACTCGTTTAATTTGTTTGTATCTTAATTCTTGTTCTTTTTCGGTAGGTGTTTTGTAGTCTAGAGTAGAGTGTAATCTAGAGTTATTATACCAGTTCATATATTTAAAGATTTCGGTCTCCAAATGTTTCTTAGATTCAAATGTAATGAGGTAGCATAGTTCAGTTTTAATTGTTTTAAAAAAAGACTCGGCAACGGCATTATCCCAGCAATTTCCTTTTCTACTCATAGATTGTTTCGCTTTTGTATTTAAGTTAATAATCTGTTTAAAATCATCACATGTATATTGTACTCCACGATCCGAGTGTAATATAAAGTCATCTTCTATATTTCGATTTAATCGCGCATGTTTCCAAGCTGTAATAACAGTATCTGTAGCTGTTAGATTAGAACTTACAGACCACCCTACAACCTTACGGTCTGCTAAATCAATCATTGTAGTTAAATATTGCCAGGTCTGATTAACTTTGATATAAGTAATATCCGATACCCATACTTTCCCAAGTTCTAATACCTCAAAATTCCGATCTAAATGATTTTCTTCTACTCTATGACTATGATTTGAGTCCGTTGTATTAGTAAATTTCCTACGTGTCTTAGAATATAGCCCCATTTCTTTCATCAATCTAGAAATATAAGACCTCGAGTAAAAAACACCTTTTCTCTCTAGAGCTTTTTGGAGTTTAGGAGCTCCGTACAATCCTCTATTTTCTGCATAAACCGCTTGAATAGACTCTTTTAATTCTATTGTGATGCTAGAACGTTCTATATCTAGCCTACGTTTCCATGAATAATACGCATTAGAACTTATATTTAAAGACTTACACATCTTCTCGACACAATAGGTTGCTGAATATTCCAAAATTATAGCGTACCTGTTCTGTCTTTCTTGGAGAAAATGCTTACCTGCCTTTTTTAAGATGTCACGTTCCATGGTTACATCTTTTAATTTTTCTTTTAAATGCTTTAGTTCTTTTTGTTCATCAGTCAAAGCTGCATTGCCTCTGCCCGTAAAACTGGGACGCTTTGGGTTTAAATATTCTCGACGCCAACGATATAACATATTCAAATTTATTGAATATTCAGACGATAAGCTAGACATCGATTGTCCGCCTTTGTATAAATCCATTATCATTAACTTAAAGGATTCTTCGTAAGTACTTCTCTTCATAACTGCTAAAATAAGTTTTGTCTTAACTTACTCTACCAACAAAGGTAGAAATACCAAGTATACAGTCTTCTACACATGATAAATAAAATCCGCATGGTGTTTGATTCACGGTACTTTCTTGAAAAAATACAGATTGATTCTCTGTGAAAAAATTGGTTGTTTTTTCTTCAGTATCTATAAAGCAATATTGTCTGATACAACCTTTGTAAATAAAATAACACTCTTGACTGATTTGGTCTTCTTCCAATAAAATGTCACCTTTTTTAAAAAGTTGAATCTCTATACTTTCTTTTATGGCTTGACTTTCGTCATGAGATAAAGGAGAATACGTAGAGAAATAATCCACAAGATCTTGTTTTACTTGTTCTAAAAGCTGGTTGTCTGACATCCTAAATGGTGTAAATATTATAAACAAAGGTAAGATAAATCGTGAATAGTTAAATTAGAATAAAAAAAGTCTTAGGATTAATTATCCTAAGACTTTTAAAATAAAGCAAGCTTTATTTAGTGACTATGTCCTTCATGGCTATCATGATCGTGCCCATCATGTCCATGGTCATGTCCGTGATTGTGTCCTTCGTGACTTTCTGTTTCTACTGGTTTCGTTTCAGGAGCTTTTTCTCCACCTCCGCAAGAGGTTAATCCCATCGCAATAAACGCCATAACTCCAATTGTTAAAACGGTCTTCTTCATTTTTATTTAGTTTTTAGTTAGTGTGCATGTCCATGTCCTAATCCACCTTCTTCTTTTATTAAGGCAGATTCTAGTTGATATATACCTTTAGTAACGATATTAATATCAAAATTAGAGGCTTGTATATATTCTAATTCTGTATAATTATCATTTGATTTTCCGAGTTTAACTTCTAATATTTTATATTCTAATTTCGACATTTGTTTAAAAATGTATTTTTTGTCATTTTTTTCAAATATGGCTGTTTTAGGAACAACGTAGGTTTGTTTTTCCCCAGTAAAAATCTTAGCATTAATATACATTCCTGGTTTAAGACTTTTCTGATTTGCCTTAATTTCTCCATGTATATCTACCGTTTTTGTTTCTTGGTCTACCGTTTCTCCAATAAGAGCAATTTCTCCTTTAAAAACTTCATTAGCCCCAGCAATAGAAAATTCAAAAGGCATTCCTGTTTTCATATTCCATAAATCTGCAGAGTATACTTGTAATTCAGCATGCATATCGGCTTTATTAACAATTCCATATAATTGGTCATTAGGTGAAACATACATTCCTAAATGGATATTATTTTCGGTAATATATCCAGAAATAGGAGAGGTGATCGTTATTTGTTTTTGTATACCCTTAACCTTTAGCTGGTTTGGTGAGATTCCAATGATTCTCAATTGTTCCTTTAAACTTTGATATTTAGCTTCGGTCACCTGTAAATCAAGCTGACTTTTTTGATATGCTCTAACAGAACTTAAATCACTACTTTGTAAATCAACGTGTCTATTAAATTCTTGTTGATGAAATGTAAGTTGAGCATATACTTTTAAAAATTCTTCTTGAATTTTTATATAATTTTGATGCTCAATAATAGCCAATGTTTGTCCCTTTTTCACATATTCTCCAGGTAATAAATCTCCTTTAGTAATAAAACCTCCCATAGCTGCATATACACTGGCAAACCCTAATGGAGGAACGGCAATTTGTCCAGAAACATGGACTGCTGTGCTTAAATTTTGTTTTTGTAGTTGAGCCGTTTCTATTCCAGTTAAATTGTATTGTTCTAGGGTTAATTCTACATACCCTTCTTCATGTTCACTATGGTCCGAAGATTCACCATGATCATGTCCTTCATGTTCATCATGTCCTTCATGACTTTTATGTTCATCTTTGTGTGAGTTATTGGAATTTATTCCGTGGTTATGTCCATCGTGCTCTTGATGTATTTCGGGGCTTGTATTTTGAGATTGGTTATCACATGATATAATACCAAATGCAAAAACGGCTAAGGTTATTATGTTTATTTTTTTCATTGGTCTTTTTCTTTTAAACGGCTTTACTAAATAGATTGAATTCTGATGATGGATATTATCGAGTTAGATACTGGATTTTTATGACCAATTCATTTTGCAGTTTTAACTGATCAATTCTATTTTGTTGTTGTTTAATATGCGTTTCGAAATTCTGAATAAAGGCATACACATCTACTTGACCGAGTTTTATACTCTTTAGTAATCCATTGATATAATCATTTTGATCTTGTTGAGGTAAAGCCTGTGAATCAATACAAATTTTATAGGAATCAACAAGGAATTTAAGTTGGTTTTTAAGCTCAATTCTTTGTTGATAAATTTGATTTTCAGTTTGTGTTAATTCTATCTTGGCAATTTGTTTATTGAGTTTATTCTGACTATTTAAAAATCCAAAATTTAGACCAACACCAATACTTTGGTTATTGTTTATCTGTTCAATCTGTTGATTGGTATAACCAATTTTTAAATCGGGAAACCATGCTTTAGATTCTTCTTTAACCTGTAGATTAGACACTGTTTTAGTTTGCGTAAAATAAGTCTCGAAATAAGGGCTTAATGCTTGATTATTCAAGTCAATTAATTTTCCTTTTATGGTATTGTTTTCTAAAATAATTGGATAATCAATATGTAATAAATTTTTCAGCTTTTGTTCAGCATCTAACTTCAGCCATTTGGCATTTAATACTTCTAAATTGGCTTCGGATGTTTTATTACGGATAAAGGTATATTCTAGTCCATTGTTTAATCCAACGTCGTATAAACGTTTAAAGTGATTCTGTATGTGTTGGAGTTGTGTTTTTTTGGATTGAGCTAAATTCACAAGATTACTTGTATAAATCCAGTTAGAATATGCTATGGAAACATCTTTAGTGATTTCTCGTTTAAGAATATCATAGCGTGTTTTTAATTGTTGAAATTGAGCATCGGCTTTTTGGGTTTTAGCCTTTTTTTGAACAAGGTTCCCAAAATTTTGCTCTATACTCCAGGATTGGTCGTCAAAATCTGGGGTATTCCTTTCTCCATAACTCCAAGATAATGATGTATTATCCAGTCCAAAGCTATATGATTTAGTTTGTTGAACTTTTTCCAATTCAAGAGCCATGTTTTTAAGAATTGTATTCTGATTGATGGCAAGTTCTATCGCTTGGTTTTCAGATAGAGTGGTTTGAGAAAAGGCTGTTGTAGATAACCCTATTCCAATAAGAAGGACCATAACTTTATTCGGTCTAATTTTTAGCTTAATTGGTTTTTCAATAAAATAATAGATTATAGGAAGAACTAATAAAGTTAGAATGGTTGCCGACATTAAACCTCCAATTACAACAGTGGCTAATGGCTTTTGAACCTCGGCTCCAGCCTGATTAGATAAAGCCATGGGTAAAAATCCAAATGACGCTACAAATGAAGTGACTAGTACTGGTCTTAAGCGTAATTTAGCACCTTCTTTAATAATGTCTATTAACGTTCTTTCAGCATTTTCTTCTTCTTTTTTTAGATTGTTAAATGTGCTTATTAGAACAATACCATCAAGTACAGCCACACCAAATAAAGCAATAAAACCAATACCCGCAGAAATACTAAAAGGCATGTCTCTTAAATATAAAGACGCTACACCACCTATAGCGGCTAACGGAACCGCCGTAAAAATGATTAAGGCATATTTTAGTTTTCCGAACGTGAAAAATAGTAATAGTAAAATTAGAGCTAGAGCCATAGGAACAGCAAATGCTAATCGTTCTTTAGCCTTTTTAAGATTTTCAAAATTACCTCCGTAATTAATGTAATACCCAGGTTTTAAATTTAAACTCTTGCTTAATACCATATCTATTTCGGTTACTAAGCTCTCAATATCTCTATCTCTAACATTTACTCCAATTGTAATTCTACGTTTGGTATCCTCTCTTGAAATTTGATTTGGTCCTTTGTTTATTGCTACCTGAGCCAATTCTGATAATGGAATCATCGTACCTTCAGGATTTTCAATATACAGTTTATCTAATCTAAATTCTTTTTTATCCTCTTGATTTAATCGTACAACCAAATCAAATTTACGTTGTCCTTCAAATATTACAGATGTTTTTTCACCTGCATAAGCCGCGCGGATCATACGGTTTACATCGGCTATATTAAGCCCATATTTGGAAATTGAATTTCGGTCGAATCGGATCATTAATTGAGGCAATCCAGACACTTGTTCTATATTAAGATCTCCAATACCGGAAATATTCTGAATAAGCGAGGCGGCTTTTTTTCCTTTATTAGCAAGCTCATCAAGATCTTCACCAAAAATTTTAATGGCGATATCGGCTTTAGATCCTGATATCAATTCATTAAAACGAAGTTGAATAGGTTGTGTCATCTCTATATTAATACCTATTATTTTATCTAGAGCTTTTTTCATTTTGGTTTGCATAGATTCCCTACTATCGGCACTCGTCCATTCAGATTTAGGTTTCATAATAATCATGACATCCCCGTTTTCAACACCCATCGGATCTGTAGGAATTTCTGCAGATCCTATTTTTGAAATCACTTTTTTAACCTCAGGGAATTCTGAGATAAGCACATTTTCAATTTTTGTAGTTGTTTTAATTACTTCTGAAAGTGAAGTTCCTGGTTTCATGGAAAGCTGTAAGGCTAAATCACCCTCTTCCAACGTTGGAATAAATTCTCCTCCCATGTTCATAAATCCAAAAACAGAAATACTAAAAATAATTACGGTAGAGGCAAGAACTAATTTACCGTGTTTTAATGCTTTATCTAATACGGGTTTGTAGAGTTTATTACAGACATCCATAATACGATCAGCAATGGTGCGTTTTACAATAATGTTTTTCTTTAAACATAATGCAGTCATCATGGGTACATAAGTTAAAGAAAGAATTAATGCACCAAGAATTGCAAAACTTACAGTTTGTGCCATTGGTGTAAACATTTTCCCTTCAATACCAACAAGGGCTAATATTGGTAAATAAACAATAAGAATAATGATCTCACCAAATGCTGCAGATTTACGGATAGACGATGAAGATTTAAATATCTCCTGGTCAAATTCCTTTTGAGACAGCTTACGGTTTCCTTTTAAATATATTCGGTGCAAGGCCGCTTCAATGACGATGATGGAACCATCTAACACTAAACCAAAATCAACAGCACCTAAACTCATTAAATTAGCCGAGACACCAAATATATTCATTAAACAAAATGCAAAGAGTAGGGATAATGGAATAACCGAAGCTACAATAAGCCCAGCTCTAAAATTTCCTAACAATAATACCAATATAAAAATAACAATAAGTGCACCTTCAAGAAGGTTATTACTTACGGTATCAATAGCACGTTCTACAAGTTGGGAACGGTCCATAAAAGGTTCAATAGTAACTCCTTTTGGTAGGGATTTTTGAATTTGTTCGATACGTTCTTTAACATTGGTAATTACATGATCTGTATTTTCGCCTTTATACATCAATGTTATTCCACCAACAACTTCACCGTTTCCATTCGCCGTCATGGCACCATATCGGTTTGCTTTACCAAACCTAACTTGAGCTATATCTTTCACTAAAACGGGAACGTCATTATGGGTTTTAACCACTACATTTTCTATGTCGGATATAGAGTTAATAAGTCCTAATGTACGTATGTAAAAAGAGTTTGATCCCTTTTCTAAATAAGAACCACCTGTATTTTCATTGTTTTTACTTAAGGCCTCACTAACTTGTTCTAAAGTAACATGTGCATTTTTTAGAAGCTCTGGTTTTAGGGCGACTTCATATTCTTTGAGTTCACCACCAAAAGTTGATGTTTCAATAATTCCTTTTGTACCAGATAACTGACGTTTAATAATCCAATCTTGAATAGAACGGAGCTCTTTTAAGTCGTATTTATCTTGATACTTAGAATCTACTTTTAGTATGTATTGATAGATTTCTCCTAATCCAGTTGTAATAGGCATTAGCTCTGGTGTTCCCATATGTTCTGGAATTTCACCTTTAGCTTGTGATATTTGTTCTGTAACGTATTGTCGGGCTTGTAAAGTGGGTAAGTTTTCCTCAAAAACGACTGTTACAACAGATAGTCCATATCTAGAAATAGAACGAATTTCTTCTGTATGGGGTAGGTTGGACATGGCAATTTCTACAGGATATGTGATAAACTGCTCTATTTCTTGAGGGGCCAATGATGGCGAAACTGTAATGATTTGAACCTGATTATTCGTGATATCTGGAACTGCATCAATCGGAAGATTTTTTACAGAATATAACCCGGATATGATCAAGAATATGGTCATCAATCCAATAATTAACTTATTTTGGATCGAAAATGAAATGATTTTATTAAACATATTTTTCTTTTTCTTAATACAATAAAAGGTGTCTTTATGTTGATTATTAGTCACATAAATATTAAAATAGATTGTCTTAATAAGACAGACCTATCCCATGTAAAAGAAAATTATGCTCGTGGAGGTTGTAATAATTTGGTGTTAGAACCAAAGGAGTAATGGTTTTCGTAAAGTGTATTTTGTATGGCAAAAACGGCCAACAAAGGTTTTACACTCAATTCAGAAATTTCAATAGGAGTTAAAGATGCCACCGAACAACACTGACAATAGCAAAATGGACTGCAAGTATCTTGGTCTGAATGCTTATGATTATGTGAATCTTTATGCTCTAAGTGTTCTGCATAGTTTTCATTTAGCCGATGATTTGAATCTTCATGGTCTGAGCATGGAACTAAAATAACTCCAAACATTAAAATGGCTAATATGTAAACTAAGTATTTCACTATGCAATTATAAGGATAATTTACGAATATCTAATCATATGTACTAATAGACTTTAACATAGTTAAACGAATTAAAGTTGCCATTCGGGTAAATCGTCGATAATGAAAATGATGCACCAATACGCAATAAAAAAGTTTGGAATCATTGTTAATAACGTAACTAAATGTGATAGAATGTGTTTTCCAACAATTATTTTATAAATGAGTTTAAAAATAAGTGCAAGTAATATTAAACTATAGATAGTTACGAAAAACAAAATAAACAATATTCCAATAACAAATAGGATGGAGGCCTTTGTGATACAGAGGGCTAAAAACAATAGTATTCCTATTAAAAAGAACATTACAGCTGATATTCTTCCAGAAGAATCTAAGTAATCTTCGGGGCCATAAATGAATTTGATAAGTGCTTTGATCATAATTTCTAGTGTTTGCTCATTAAGTTTTGATAACTCTTATATTCGGCGTAGTTCCATTCTAACCAATGCTTATATTCCCATGAAATTTTAAATTGGTTAACTCGATTTTGGATTTTTTTCTGATATAATTTTTGCCTTTCATTTAATTTCGGATGTTGTTTATAGAAGGGATACTTGTCGTGTTGAATGTGTAAAATATGTTCATACTGTTCGGGTGAAATGTGTAAAGCAAATAATGAGCTATTGGATAAGTTTGATAAAAAATCGAAATGGACATAAGATGTTTGATAATTACTAATATTATACTTTGCAATAATTAGGTCCCAATTAAACAAGGTTAATCCATTAAGTAAAATAAAAATACTAAGTATGTTAACTCGTAATAGATAGTTAACGGATTTAAGATGTTTAACCTTATTATATATCGTAATTAAACCAATAATTACAGCCATAATGAAAACTATTACACCAATACGTTTATAAGCGAGTCCAAAATTATTGATGTAGTGATAACAACGCATAAAAACAGACATGGATAGAATGATATTTTGAATAATCCAAAAATACGTTAATGATTTAAGTTTAGAATTAAACTTATAGAAGTTTAGATTATTCCTAAAAAAGTATAAAATAATACCCATAGAAATAAGGATAGAAACAATTAACATATATGTTCCTTCGTGAACAAAAGTCTTTAAGGTCTGACCTTCAAATTTAAAGTTTATCCAAACAGTATATATATCAAATACGTTAACAACAACCAATAAAATATTTAAGGAGAGTAATAAAAAAATCCCAGCCTGATATTCGTTCGTTAATCCTTTTATTTTAAATATCCTTTTACGACGTATTTTAATACGTTTTAAAAAATCGGTTGCATTTTGGTCTTTTAACGCTTTATTAGGATGTTTATATTCAAAAAAGATAGGAGAGGTTAGTATTAGACCTAAAATAACAATCGGGAAATATTTAATATTTAGATATTCAAAAGGTTTAAAAATAATATGAGTGAGTTGATTTATAAAATCATCGAATACAGGATTAGAAATTCTATATATAAATTGAAAAATGATAATGATTCCGATAGGGATTAAGTACAATGAAAGTTTAATTTTCTTTTTATTAGGTAATTTGACCTCATTCCTAAAAATGCCTTTAATAGCCAATGTTACCCCTAAAGCTAGATTAACTAAACCAATATACAGCCATGTTGTTAAATGTTTAGCCTCTTTGTAGTTTAATACACCTATAAAAATAATCCAATTTAATAGATGGATAATTATGGATAAAACCGTATTGTGATATGTTACTAGAATAGCAGAAGTAACCACACTAATAAGGACAATTTTGCTAAGAGTAGTAGGCATTTTTAAACGTTTTAATACCAGTAGGCCTCCAAAACAAATTGTATTAAATAAGGTTACATTTAAACCAAGATCCATCCCGTAAAAAACAACGGTAAAGATAAATGTGGTTATAATAAAAATGAAATACTTCATGATAAGTTATGTGTTAGATTGTTATTATGATGATGGTCAACAAACCACAAAAAATGAATCTTGTGATCTGTTGAGTCATCATCCCCCAAAACGTTAAAATTGTTGTGAAACAATTAAA
The DNA here is from genome assembly GCA_965243605.1 of Flavobacteriales bacterium. Classification (GTDB taxonomy): domain Bacteria; phylum Bacteroidota; class Bacteroidia; order Flavobacteriales; family CAJXXR01; genus JBMYYR01. Next base: position 17,453 of record CBDEVQ010000108.1, on the reverse strand, counting down.
TATACTGTTGTTCTATTAAACTATAAAGGTGTTATATTAAGCATCCACTTAAGATGATGCAATGGGTAATGTAGCAATGGTTTATAGTTAAGATAATACATAGGAAAAGCCTCTTTGCCTCTTAAATAGGCATTAAAAAAACAATGGTAAAACTCTGGTAATATACATACTCCAATGCCTATAGAGAATAACGTGTAAACTGTTTTTTTGCCATTGCCAAATAAGAAACACTGCATAGCAATTTCATCTTTTTTTGATGTTCCGTAATTCGTCAGCAAATGAAAAACATCATGAGATTCATGTTTATCCATAATATTAAACCCTTCATTGGTTAAAAATAAGAATAAGTGTTGTCCTAAACTTTTAGGGTTAAACTGCTGTAAATCATTTAAATTAAGATTCCAAGATTGTTTATGGCGTTTAAACCACTTAGTGTATGCGGGTTTAGATATTTCATTAAGCCAACCGCATAATCTCATTCGTTTTTTGATATAGAAAGAACTTTGCATTTCAAAGTGATTAGTTAAAAAAATTATTTTTTCATTTTCAGTAAATTTTCCAAGGCATTTAAATGCTTTACAAATGCATTTTTACCTAATGGGGTAGCCTCATAGGTTGTTTTGGGTTTTTTACCTACAAATTGTTTATACACAATAATATATGCGTTTTTTTCTAGAGCAGCAATATGACTCGCTAAATTTCCATCGGTTAACTCAAGCGTTTCTTTCAAGGTAGAAAAATCGACTCTATCATTAACCATTAGAATAGACATAACACCAAGACGCACACGGCTTTCAAAATGTTTATTTAAGTCTTTAATCATACTTTTTTCATGTCGTATTTTATATACATAATTGTACCATAAACAATATGTAAAACTCCAAAGCCAAATGCCCAAAACAATAATCCATACCCTATAAAGAATAAATTAATTAATCCAAGAGATAAGTTCAAAAGTCCAAGATATCTAATGTCTGAAAGTGTATGGTGGCTTGCATTGATACACCCTAATCCATAAAATATTAATGTAGTAGGAGCAACAAGTCCAAAGAAACCATACTTCATTAATGCTAAACAAAACACACCACCTGCAACAAGTGGAATAGAAATATTAATAAACAACTTCTTTGAAGCAGCATTCCAAGTCAGATCTGATCTTTTCTTCGCTTTAATTATGGTGAACAAACTTCCGAAAATTAGGGCGAATACCAAAATAGCAATACCTAGAATAAATAATTCTTTAGAAGTCGCTTCTGTCATCGTTAAAATATGATCGTTACTCGTTCTATTGGCATTAATCTTTGTATAAGCAATATAGGATCCTATTAAAGCGATTAACCCTGCCGAGACTCCAGATAATCCACTTAATGATATAAATTTAGTGGAACGCTCCATGATATTTCTAATCTCGGATAAATTTTCTAAATGTTGATTTGTATTCATAAAAAGAACTTTGAAATACAAAGTAGATGAATTATTTTCATTATTCAAAGCTGAAATTAGAATTATTAGTTAAAATGTATTAATAGGGACTCATAAGATGTGTCATGTTAATAAATCGTATTCTTGAATTTATAATTATTTAATATTGAAAGGACTGAAATAAATATAATGTATACCGCTGTTATATAGGTGATTAGTGTATTTTTGATGGGTTTTAGAAAGGTTGAGCCAAATCTTATGGACGGATATGTACATTTCATTTGAAATCATGCGAAATATCATGTAAATAGTCGTATATTTGCACGATTGAAAAAAAACAGCATGAAACCAATTAAAAACATTGCCATAATAGCACACGTTGACCACGGTAAGACCACTTTGGTAGACAAAATTTTATACTACTGTTCTCAGTTAACTGGAGAAGGTGGAGATTTAATTCTTGATAATAATGATTTAGAACGTGAAAGAGGGATTACAATTCTTTCTAAAAACGTATCTGTAGATTATAAAGGAACAAAAATTAATATCATTGATACTCCAGGTCACGCCGATTTTGGTGGTGAGGTTGAACGTGTATTAAACATGGCTGATGGTGTTTTGTTATTAGTAGATGCTTTTGAAGGTCCTATGCCTCAAACGCGTTTTGTATTAACAAAAGCATTAGAATTAGGGTTAAAGCCTATTGTTGTTGTTAACAAAGTTGATAAAGAAAACTGTCGTCCTGAAGAAGTTCATGAGATGGTATTTGACTTAATGTTCCAATTAGGTGCAACTGAAGAGCAATTAGACTTCCCTTGTGTTTATGGTTCTGCTAAACAAGAATGGATGAGTTATGATCATAATGAAAGAACAGAGAATATTGTTCCTTTATTAGATTCAGTAATTGAGCACATTCCTTCACCAAAAATTGAAGAAGGTACTAAGCAAATGCTTATTACATCTTTAGATTTCTCTAAATATACAGGACGTATTGCTATTGGTCGTGTTAAACGTGGAGAATTAAAAGTAAATGATCAAGTTACGCTTTGTAAGCGCGATGGATCAATGACTAAAACAAGAATTAAAGAATTATTTGTTTTTGAAGCTTTAGGTCGTGTTAAAGTGGATACGGTAATTGCTGGAGATATTTGTGCTATTGTTGGATTAGAAGGATTTGAAATTGGTGATACAGTTGCTGATATCGAAAACCCTGATCCGTTACCAACAATTTCTATTGATGAGCCAACAATGAGTATGTTATTTACCATTAACGATTCTCCATTCTTTGGAAAAGAAGGTAAATTCTTAACATCTCGTCATATTAAAGATCGTTTAGAAAGTGAATTAGAGCGTAACTTAGCTTTAAGAGTTGAGCCAGGTGCATCTGCTGATAAATTCATTGTATATGGACGTGGAGTTCTTCACTTATCTGTATTGATTGAAACAATGCGTCGTGAAGGATATGAACTTCAAATTGGTCAACCACAAGTTCTTATAAAAGAAATTGATGGTAGAAAATGTGAGCCAATTGAAGAATTAACAATCGATATTCCAGAAGCAACTTCAGGAAAAGCCATTGAAATGGTTACTTTAAGAAAAGGTGAAATGTTATCTATGGAACCTAAAGGAGATCGTATGTTATTAGAATTCGAAATTCCATCTAGAGGGATCATCGGTTTAAGAAATTACTTACTTACAGCATCGTCTGGAGAAGCAATCATGAACCACCGTTTCAAATTATATGCACCATATAAAGGAGAAATTCCTGGTCGTATGAACGGATCTATGATCTCAATGGAGAAAGGAACTGTATTTACATATTCTTTAGATAAATTACAAGATCGTGGTAAATTCTTCGTAGGACCTCAAACTGAGATTTATGAAGGACAAGTAATTGGAGAAAATTCAAGAGCTACAGATATCGCTATTAACGTAACAAAAGCGAAGCAATTAACAAACATGCGTAAGTCTGGTACAGATGAAAAAGCAAAGTTAGCTCCGCCAATTATCTTTAACTTAGAAGAAGCAATTGAATATATTCAAGCAGATGAATATGTTGAGGTTACACCAGAAAACATTCGTCTAAGAAAGATTCTATTAACAGAAAACCAAAGAAAGAGAGGAGCTAAATAGTTCGTTAAATTTCTTAATTGAATATAAATCCACTTTAGATGTATTTTACATTTAAAGTGGATTTTTTTGTATAATTGAGTCCTATTTTGAATAGTTTTTCTGAATTTTATTAGCTAATAATAAAATCCTTTAATATTTAATAATGAATTTATATTTAACCCGAATTATTCAAAGTATCCTTTTTCCTTTATTAATAAGTTGTTCATCTGGCAATAGCTACAAGGAATCTGGAGATAATACGAAACAGATTGGGCAAGTGGATACGTCTATTTTCATACCTGAAAATAATGTTATGATAAAAGAGACGCCTAAAGAAAAAGTGGAACGTCTTTTAGAAGCATTAGGTGACCCTATAAATGTCGATACTTTGGTTCTGTCTTATATGAATTTAAAAGAAATACCAGATTTAAGTAAATATATCAACTTAACGTATTTAGACTTATCTCATAATGAAATTACAGATCTTAATTGGAAAGCATTTACCAAAGAAGAGCAAAGAACTTATGTTCATGATCGTTTAATGTATTTAAATTTGTCAAATAACGAAATTAGTGAAGGTGTTCCCTTGTTGTATGGGTATCATTTTAGTCAATTAAAAGTACTTAACTTATCAAATAATAAATTGACTTCTTTTTTTATTGAAGGTGATTCCAAATTTAGAACGATAGATTTATCTTCTAATTATCTAACGGAGGTTCAAATTGAATGTAAATATGCAGATTCAATACTGGTTTCAAATAATACAAACCTTTCTAAAGTGGTGGTAGATACATCAAGTGTTAGGTATCTAAATTATCCTATTAATAAGCGAGTAAATCTTATCCATTCAAAAGAAATTCCAGTTTATGAACCAATTTCAGAATTGAAAGGCAATGATTCGCTTCAATTAGAATATTATACAAAAAGAGAATTAGAAGAGAATGCATATTATGCTAAGGTATTCTCTTTAGACCAATTAAAAGCATTGAATGAAATACGTGGACATTGGATAGGAGCTAGGTGTGAAATTCTCTATTCTTCAGACAGTGTATTAAAAGTATTTGAAGTTTCGGGTTATTCTATAGGGATGTATCAAGTTGATTTTTTTAAGGGCTTCTTACATTATGGTTCAGAAGCTTTACTGTGGGATTTCGAAAAAATTGAACAGGTTTTTAAAATTGATGATGGGAAATATTTAATACTGCATTATGGGGGAGGTAGATCACATTCGTTTAGGACTGAAGTAACAGGGCAGGCAACCTTAGTTTCTATTGAGAATTCAGAGCATTCAACACATGGGAATGTTAAAATTAAAGATATTGTATCTTTCTCTCAAAGCAATTTTATTGATGAAGACTATATTTTTAAATATAATCCTGAAGCTAAACAAATTCGTTATAGTTATGGAGATGATTCGCCTATGTTATTACAAGGAATAGATTCAGTGTATTGGTATGAAGGAAGCTTTATATTTAAAGACGGAGATTTTGTTGAAGAATATTCTAAAATGGAGGCACAGTATTATGAAATTTCAAATTAGTATAATGAAAACAAAACCGGTTCAATTCTTACTTTGCATAATGGGATTGATATTAGTGGGGTGTTCGCAAAATAATGATCAAGGTGAAACTAAAGCAATCTCTAATCGGGTAAAACAAGTCGATTCTTCTTTATTAACTAATCAACAAGATGAAAAAATTGTTAGAGAGGAAGCCGCTAAAGACAAAGTAGAACGTATTTTAGAAGCATTGGGCGATCCTTTAAAGGTTGATACTTTGGTTTTATCTAATATGAATTTAGAAGAAATACCAGATTTAACTCGATACTCAAATTTAAAATATTTGGACTTGTCTAATAATGCGATAGAACATCTGAATTGGAAAGCAATTATGATGTATCGTCATCATCTATACAATCATAAATCATTAGAGTATATAGATTTATCTAATAATAAAATAATAAAAGGTATACCATTTATAAATTCGTATGACTTTCCAAATCTTAAAGGATTAAACTTATCCAATAATGGGTTATCTAAATTTTTTATTAAAGGAAACGGACGTTTAAACACGTTAGATTTATCATCTAATGATTTAATTAATGTACAAATAGAATGTCAATATATTGATTCATTAAATATTTCTAACAACGCTCAATTATTGAATGTGGTTATTGATACATTGTCTATAGGATATTTAAAACACTCGTCTCCATTAAGTTATAACCTTATGCATTCAGAAGCAATTCCAATTGCTTTAGAGCAAAGTTCTTTGTTAAAACCGAATGATTCATTACAGTTAGAATATTACAAAAAGAAAACCTATAGCAAAGGGCAATTACCCACGGAAATGTTTACACTAGACGAACTTAAAGAATGGGCAAATGAATATGAACATACTTTTATTAATGATTTTAAAGTTCAAGTGATATATTCTTCGGATAGTGCATTTAAAATTTATGAAATAATAGGGGATTGTATAATAGGTATGTATGATGAAAATATGTTTAGCTCCCATTATATGCATTACAATTTAAAGGATTCCATAATAATATCGGAGCTTCAATTGATGAAAATAGAACGTATGGCTAAAATGCCAGATGGTAAGTACTTAATTATTCAATATGGTGAAAATAGGAATGCATCAGGGTATGAATCCTATGCTACGGCTGAACTTCTATCATTGAACAAGGATTCATACATTTTTCATACTATTCCAATGTCAATTAATTTGCCAACAACGGAAGATGGTGATGAATTTAAGATTCTAGAATGGGATTTGTTTTTAACAGAAGGGTATATTGGGGAAATAGACGAACCTAAAATTGAGTATAATGAAAAAGATAAACGACTAAGTTATTGCTATAGCCATGATTTGATAATTTGTTGTGGTTTAGATACTGCATTTAGGTCCGAAGGAAGCTATTTATATATTAATGGTAAATTTATACAAGATAAATATGTCCAAACGCCAATTTTATCTGAGGATTAAGAATCGTATAATTATCACAAAAATATAGAATGTAAAATCGTATTCTAATTTAATTAGTCTTTTATGATTTGAGTTGTATTGGTTTAAAATAAGTTCTTTAAATTACGATTATAGCAAAGTCGTAATATTTAGAATATCATTTTTCGCTTCAACCGCTGTTTTAGAAATAACAGTCAAATTAGATTTGTTGTGAATAGGAGCAGGTTTTGGATCAATATATATAATTGGTGTATTCAATTTCACAAAATCAACTAAACCAGCAGCAGGATATACTTGCATAGAAGTACCAATAATGACTAATATATCAGCTTGTACACATAATTCTTGTGCTTTTGTAATTAAGGGCACATCTTCTCCAAACCATACAATAAATGGTCTTAACTGACTCCCAAGTGGACATTTGTCTGTGGTTGTAATGTCTTTTTTCCACGAAAAAACCAGATTAGGATCTTTGGTACTTTGTACCTTAAGTAATTCACCATGTAAATGTAGTATACGAGAACTTCCAGCACGTTCATGTAAATCGTCTACGTTTTGAGTAATAATTTGTACATGATGTTCTTTTTCAAGTTCAGCTAAGGCAAAATGAGCAATATTGGGTTCAACCTCTAATAGTTGACGTCTCCTTTGGTTATAAAACTCAAGAACCAGTTCTTTATCTATGGCAAAGCCTTGTTGAGAAGCCACTTCCATTACATCATGACCTTCCCAAAGTCCATCAGCGTCTCTAAACGTTTTAATTCCACTTTCGGCACTAATTCCAGCCCCGGTTAATACAACAATATTTTTCATTATTAATTATTATGCGTTTAATCTTCTAATATAACCCATTTAACGCGCCCAACTTCACCAGAGTCTAGCATGACTTTTATACCATGTGGATGTTTTGGAGATTTTGTTAGTAAACGTTTAACAATACCTTCTGTTAACTCTCCAGTTCTTTGGTGATTTTTTTGAATAACTTCTACGAGATCACCTACGTTTACATTTTTACGTTCTGTTCCTGGTATTCTTTCTTCTTCCATTGTGTATATGTGTTTTATCTTCTGTTATTATAATACTAAAAGCCCATGTAGTCTTAAAACCATCATCGATTTCGAAAACCAAAATAACTCAAAATCTTCCAACTCAGCTTCAAAACTATTCTTTAAGAATTTATAGGTTTTAGGGGTGTTCTCTGGAGTTAAATCTGGTAGTATAGATATAAACCATTGTCCAAATTCTTCTTCCATTGTAACTTGTATAAAATCCGATTTTGTATGAAAATCCAATTGTAAAAATTCGCGTATTTGTCCTTTTTTCTTTTTTGAAAATTCGGATACAAAAGGCATGGTCCCTAACCAAACAATTTTAGCATTTGGCTTAATTTTAAAAGCATCAATTGAACTTAAGCTATCTCTAATATGGTACTTGGGAATGGTTGTTTTCGGAATTTTAAAATCAAACCATTCTTGTAAATGCATATCAAATCCAATTCCGTTCATAAAATTGAATAAAGACTTCTTTAATCCAAAACTAAATTTAGAATGATCTATTCCTGTATGGTCTTTAAAAGCCACGTCGTTATTAGCAAACGTAATAGGATTTACTAATGGTGTTATGTTATATTCTTTAGGGTTTAATCCTATAGGACTATGAGCTGTTAGTGCAAATTGATGCCAAAATCCAGATTGTAGAATTCCAATTTCAAAAAGTTGTCTAACCATTTCTAGACTATCAACCGTTTCTTGAATGGTTTGACTTGGGTATCCATACATTAAGTAGGCATGAACCATAATGTTGGCCTCTGTAAAGTTTTTAGTTACCTGCGCAACTTGTTCTACAGTTACCCCTTTATCAATTAGCTTTAAAAGGCGGTCTGAAGCCACTTCTAATCCTCCTGAAACGGCAATACATCCAGATTTTTGAAGTAATAGACATAAGTCTTTAGTAAAGCTTTTTTCAAACCGAATATTTGTCCACCAGGTAACCGTTAGCTTTCGTTTTAAAATTTCTAGAGCTAAAGCCCTCATTAGTGCAGGAGGAGCAGCCTCATCTACAAAGTGGAATCCGTATTCTCCAGTTTGTTCAATAAGCTCTTCCATGCGATCAACTAGCAATTTAGCTGCAACAGGTTCATAAACACGAATATAATCTAAGGAAACGTCGCAAAAAGTACACTTTCCCCAGTAACACCCATGTGCCATGGTTAACTTATTCCATCGTCCATCACTCCAAATGCTATGCATAGGGTTAGTGATTTCTATAACCGAAATATATTTCTTTAAAGGTAGGTTAGAGTAATCTGGTGTTCCAACCTGATTTTGTTTATAATCGTTTCGTTCTGTATTGTTTTTATAAACAACCTCATTGTTTTCTAATACAAAAGTGCGTTTAAAGTAACCAAAATCGGGATTGCTAGTATTTGGGGTATTTATATTTGAAAATACAAGTTCTACAGGTAATTCACCATCATCTAGAGTGATATAATCAAAATATTCAAATACACGGATGTCCTTTAATGACCTTAGTTCTGTATTTGGAAAACCACCCCCCATACTGGTTTTAATATGCGGATAATGTTGTTTTATATATTGAGCACATCGAAAAGCACTGTATAAATTCCCTGGAAAAGGAACAGATAAGCAGATAAGCTTAGGCTGCTGTTGTTGTATGGTTTTGTTTAGTAAATCTAAAGTAATGTGATCTATATAAGAATAATCACCTTGTAAGCATGTGTGTAATTCATTAAAAGAGTTTGCACTTTGTCCTAAACGTTCTGCATACCTGCTAAATCCAAAATTTGGATCGATACATTCAATAATAAAATCAGATAAATCTTCAAGAAATAAAGTCGCTAGGTGTTTCGCCTTGTCTTGCATACCCATATTACCAAAGGCCCATTCTAAATCATCTAACTGATTAAAGCGGGAGGCTTTTGGTAAAAAATCATCCATACAAATTTGTCTAGCAAAAGTAGGGTTATTCCCTTGAAGGAATAGTATAACTTCATCTATACATTGTATGTAATGTTCTTTAAGTGCATATATACGTTCTGAGTTCTCACTGTTTATAGTATCGTTATCCAATGCATATTCAAATATATGCTCAAACCTTTCTTTAGTAAAAAGTTTAAGGATAACCTCAATTCCAAGGTCCATCTGAAACACATTAATATCTTTTGTTTTCAAAAATCCTTTTAAATACGCCGTAGCTGGATAAGGTGTATTGAGTTGAGTAAATGGTGGGGTTATTAGTAGAATATCTTTCAAAGCGAGGCCATAATAATAAAGATGTAAAGGTAGTTTAAAATTTAAATTATTGCATTATTTCTTTAATTGTAAACGTAAATTAAACGTATAAACACATCGTGATTATTAAAATTTTAAAAGGTGTTTTTTGTTATAAAAGTGTTTTTTATTATCCAATATGAATTCGAAAAATATTTTTTTCATATTTTTTTTGTAATTTGAAAGATGATTTTAATGTATTGATATTCAGTGTTTAATTGTTGTGTTTATGTTGCGATTTTTGAATTATTTTAAAATTTATTAAAGATCTACATTTGGAAATTAAAATAATTGATCTAATCTTTGCAACGCCTTTCAATGAAAAGGGAATATTAACTATTAAACCGAAGACCACATGACTAATCTTCAAATGACATACATATTTGAGGCTCCAGAAGTAACTGGTAGTGCTCTGTCCTTCGGGTATTCTAAGTAGATAGTTTTTTAACGAATATATACTAAAGCCCGAAACAATGTTTTCGGGCTTTTCTTTTGAATTCGGCCTTTCAATCCTCACTCGAAGACATTTTAAACCAATTTAATTATTGGTGTTATTGATTTTACTTTTACGACGGTAGAAGATTTTTTTTGAAGTAGTTCGCTACTTATTGCATTCGTACATAATTTGTTTAATTAACCGCTGTATTTTTAAAAATACGTATATTGAAATATGTATTTTAAGAATAATACGATTGTATTAAACAGAATATATTTTGCTTTACAACAAGACAAAGAATCCATACGTAATGATTATTACGCTTTGGGTATTCGAGATACTGTATTGAATGCCAGTTTTTATTCTGATTGATTCAGATTGTTATAACCTGATTTACAATAATCATGGCAAGTAAAATACGAGGGAAAGACTTAATTAAGATAGGTTTTCCTAAGAAAAATAATGGTTTAAACATTGCTTTAGGCCTAATAAATAGATATAAGAAGAAGGAGAATAAAGAGCAAATTCTCAATAGTGTTAAACAAATATTAGAACATCCAGAAACATTTGTTGGAGATCCATTTTGGGGTAAAGTTGTAGAGCAACTTATAGAACCTAAGAAGGTTACAAGACCAGTGTTAAATACGCAAAAAGCACCACATCATGTTTTTGGAAATTCTGAAATTAAAGAACAAGCAAAGTTCCAATTGTATGGAGCTCTTAAATTACCAATTGCTGTAGCTGGCGCATTAATGCCAGATGCCCATCACGGATATGGATTACCAATCGGTGGGGTTTTAGCCACAGACAATGCCGTTATTCCATATGGTGTTGGTGTAGATATAGGTTGTAGAATGCATCTTTCTATTTTTAGAGAGAGTCATACTTTTTTTGATGGAAGAATGCATCAAATTAAGAATGTTTTAAAAACACATACCAAGTTTGGAATGAAAGAAACACATGATAAAAAGATGGATCATGAATTGTTTTCAGACGAACGTTTTAACCTTGTTCCATTGGCTAAATCATTAAGAGATAAAGCATATAAGCAGTTGGGGACATCTGGTGGAGGAAATCATTTTGTTGAATTTGGTGAAGTCGAAATTACCGATGCAAATAATGAATTTAAATTAAAGCCAGGTAAATATTTTGGATTGTTATCGCATAGTGGTTCAAGAGGTTTAGGTGCTAATATTGCAAAACATTATACACAATTGGCTCAAAAACAATGTCCGTTACCTCGAGAAGTTCAACATTTAGCTTGGCTAGATATGAATTCTCACGACGGACAAGAGTATTGGTTGGCAATGAACTTAGCTGGAGATTATGCAGCGGCCTGTCATGAGAATATTCATTACAGAGTTGCTAAAGCATTAGGTTTGCAGGTAAAACATACGGTTTCTAATTTCCACAATTTTGCTTGGAAACAGCAGGTTGGAGATCAAGAATGTATTGTGCATAGAAAAGGAGCAACACCAGCTAAAGTTGGTCAACTAGGTATTATTCCTGGTTCCATGACCTCTTCAGGGTATATCGTAAGAGGTAAAGGAAATATTGAGAGCTTAGAGTCAGCATCGCATGGTGCTGGGCGAGCATACTCAAGATCAGCTTGTAAAAGCACATTTACGGTTTCTGATATGAAGAAACAGCTTAAACAAAAAGAGATAAAACTAATAGGTGGAGGGATTGATGAATGCCCAAATGCATATAAAGACATAGATCGAGTAATGGAGTTACAGAAAGATTTAGTTGAGGTTGTTGGGAAGTTTCATCCACGTATAGTAAGAATGGCTTAGTTATGAAAAATAAAATTATACAAATGAGTACAGGTAGAGGCCCAGCAGAGTGTGCATGGGCTTTATCTAAAATTTATGCGATTTTTAGTAAAGAAGCGGCCAGTAATAATATAAAAATTAATGTTTTAGACCGCGAACGTGGTGAACAACCAAATACACTAAAATCTATTTCGATGGAATTAATTGGCGTGGATTTAGATTCGTTTTTAAAACTTTGGATTGGATCTATTAAATGGGTAGGTCGTAGTCCATACAGAACCATGCATAAACGAAGCAATTGGTTTATTGGAGTGTTTGAACTGGATCAATTATCCGATTTTGATGTTGATGAGAAAGATATAGAATATCAAAGTATGCGTTCTTCTGGAGCAGGAGGTCAGCATGTTAATAAAGTGAGTTCGGCAATTCGAGCAACCCATAAGCCATCAGGAATTTCGGCAGTGGGAAAAGAAAGGCGATCTCAACTTCAGAATAAAAAAGCGGCTAAAGAACGGTTGTTGAATAAGTTAAGTTTAGAGCGATTAAAAACAGTAAAAAGTAATCTGTCTGATGCTTGGAACAACCATACAATGATAGAACGTGGAAAGCCAGTGAGAACATTCTCATTTATAAAAGGAAGAAAAGATGATAAGTCAAAATCGTATAAAAAGAAAAGAAATCAATTAAAGAAAGATATAAGAGATCTTTTAGAATAAGAAGAATGTTTAAAGCAAATAGATTTATGAATTGAATTTGTAATAGACATACCTCAATAAAAGGATACTATTATGGAAACAAATAAAACAAACAACAAATACATCTTTCAAGCGATGGATTCATATCCATACAATTTGGAAGCAACTATAGAATCATTAAATACAGCAATTTCATATGATTCAAACAATTCATTGGCATTAGGGTTATTAGCCAGAGTATATGCAGAACAACTTCATCAGTATACATTGGCTATAGGGTTGTATAATAAGGCTTTAAAAGTGAATTTAAACGAGGTTTCATTATATCCTCATTTTATAAATGCTTTATTGTGGAATGAGGATTGGGATCAAGCCCAGAAGTTAATTAACTATGCTTTGAAAGTAAAAGGGGTTGATAAAGGGTTAATTCATTTAAAACAAGCGATGCTATTTGAATATAAACAGCAATATAAAAAAGCTTTAAAGTGGGCAGAAAAAGCCAGAGAATTATCCTTTAATGATGCTCAAATTGCTCATATTAATATAGAAATTAATCGTATACAACGTAAGATTGATAAGTTTAAAAATTGATTAGTCTTTAGGTTTATTAAAGTATAGTACAGAAAAAAAAGTTTGTCCTTTATGGTTGAATATTGCTTATGGGGGTATGCATATTCAACTTAGGGCGAACTTATTTTTTATCCTTTTTTGGAACAGGATCATACCCTTGACCTCCCCAAGGATGGCAAGAGAAAATACGTTTTAAACCAAGATATAGTCCTTTTAATATTCCCCATTCTTGCAACGCATCTATCATATAACGAGAACATGTAGGGTGGTATCTGCAATTAGAACCAAGCCAAGGCGAAATAAAAATTTGATAAATTCTTACAAGAAGAATAAAAGGCGCAATTAGAATTTTCTTTAACATATACAAATGTAAATTTATATACATTAATAATAAAATATTGAGCAAAAATAAACGGACACCTTAATAAAGTATCCGTTTAAAAATTTAAATGTTATATTACCCCCAGTTTTTTAAATATTTATCAATTTTTAAATTTAAAATCCTAATGTTTTATGGATTGATTGATAGTAGTTATTGAATGAACGAATAACCTCTGTTAATCTCCAATAATCAAATAGATTGTTCCAATTGGTCTATTTCGAAATTAAATACATTTGACTGCTGAAAATTGAACAGTAACAATAAGATTTTAAATACTAAAGCATAAATTTTTGATAAAGGATAATGTTTTAATTATACAGCTAATTTATACATGATTATCCGAAAAACAAACCCCTAATTTGCATTAGTGTTAAATGAATGTGTGAAATAGTGTTTTGAGTGCGTGAAATAGATCAATCTATAATCAAGAAGGTTTAATTTAGTAAAATGAAAGAAACTTTAGATTTAAGTAATTAAAGTAGAAGTTTACATGAGTAAATTAATGAACATAATAAAAGGTATGTTTAATAAGTATGTAGTTTTATATATAGTATTGTGTTTTACATTTAACATTGGATTAAATGCGCAACAACTCAATTCAAAAGATAGTGCACGTACATTTGATGAAAATATTCAAACAGTAGAATTTAAAGAACAGTATCAGAATTTATATGAGGCAGAGCAACTGTTTGAATTACACCCTAAACAAGCAATTTCTTTAGTTGAGAACGTATTGGTATTTACTATTGAAAATAAAATTTCTTTGGTAAAAGAAGATAAGCCTAATAAACAGGTTAATAAGTTAAAAGGTTCAGCTTTAGAATTGTTAGGTGATTTTAACTTGAAAAATAAATTTTACAATCAAGCCTTAGAGAATTATTTAAAGGCAGAAAGGACTTATAAAAAGAATAATAAAAGGTATGATTCTTTTAAATTACTGAAAAACATTGCTCTAGTTTATAAATTAAATCACAAGTATCAACAGAGTTTAGATTATTATATAGAATTAGAAAGTGTATTAGAATTTAAGGGCGATTATATAAATACAATAGCTACAAAAAATAGCATTGGCGAACTTTATTATATACTAAAGCAATTAAAATTGGCGGAAAAATACCATTCGGATGCCTTAACTTTAGCTTTAAAAAATAATTATCAAGAAGGTATTGAGATGTCAACTTTGTTAATAGAGGTATTGTCAGCAAAAATACGTGAAGATAATAGTATATCAGAATTTGATAAAAAAGTAAATCAAATTTCAAATTCCTTCGGAAAGAATAATTTAGAAGACAGAGAATATGATCTAGACAAAATTAAAAGAGGTTTTGATCAAGAAAAACAACCAGAATATAAAGACTCAAGTTCCAGTACAAGACTTTCTGATATTGTTAAAAGTACATTTACAACCAGTGTGAATACAAAAAGTGATATAAATAGAGCTATTTTAGGTTTAAAGGAGCAAGTTTTTATAGCTTCTAATAAGAAAGCTTTTCCTGAATTGGCAAGTGCATTATTTGATTTACATAATTTATATGAAAAGTATGGAAAGCATGATTTAGCTTTAGAAACTTTAAAATCTTATTACGCCATTCAAGATTCTTTAAAGAGTAGTTCTAAAGGTGACCCCAATAATAGATTATTCTGAAATAGATGAAGAATTAAATTTGGTTCAACAAAAGTTATTGTTTTTAGAGAAGAACAAAGATTTAGATTTGAGAACCATAGAAGTTTTAAAACAACAACAAAAGGTCGATCAAGAAGCCATTAGGAATGGTAAAGAACGTACACTGTTCTTAATAGGTGGCCTTGTTTTATTAGGATTAATTATTGTTTTAGTAATTCGATTAAATCAGTCGAGGAAAACGAGCAAATGAATTATTAAGATTGAAAGGGTTGCAAGCACAAATGAATCCACATTTTATATTTAATACTTTAAATTCAGTCAATAATTTTATTAGTAAGAATGATGAGCGTTCTGCAAATCGCTACATATCAGACTTTTCTAAATTAATGCGTAAAGTCTTGGAATTGGCTCAAGAAGATTTAATATCCTTAGAGCAAGAAATAGAGATGTTATCCTTATATCTTAAATTAGAGCATTTAAGGTTTAAAGATAAATTTGAGTATAAGATAAATGTGGAGGAATTGATGGATACTTCAGATATATTAATCCCACCTATGCTAGTGCAACCTTTTATTGAAAATGCAATTTGGCATGGATTGAGATATAAAGAATCCAACGGAAAATTATTTGTAAATGTTTCAAATCATCCTTCATATTTATGATCTCTATTGATGATAATGGAATTGGACGTTTAAAATCGGCTGAATTAAAAACGAAAAATCAGAAAAATCATCAATCTACCGCTTTAAAGAATATAGAATCGAGATTGACTTATATTAAAAAGCTATTTAAACAAAAATTAGAAGTAGAGATTATAGATAAAGCTATAGGAGAAGGAACAACAGTATACATTAAACTATTTAAATAATTAATATGGAAGCATTGAAAGCAATTTTGGTAGATGATGAATTTGATAGTCGAGAAATACTAGGTAACTATATTAAAAAAATATTGTGAAAAATATTGAAAATAGTAGATGCTTGTGAGAATATACAGACGGCTGAAAAGTCGATAAAAAAAACACCACCCAGATTTAGTCTTTTTAGATATTGAAATGCCTTATGGTAATGGATTTTGATTTATTAGAAAAAACTTGATGAAATTAATTTTGAAGTCATTTTTGTAACGGCGTATAGTAACTATGCTATTAAGGCATTAAACATGAGTGCAGCGTATTATTTATTGAAACCCATTGATATTGATGAGCTGGTAGAGGCCGTTAATAAAGTTTCTGAGAAAATTGTTCAGACCCAAAATATTTCATTACCTAATGTGGTTTTAAAGAATATTAAAGCGATAAATTGTCAGGATCAAAAATTAGTTTTACCCAATATTAATGGATTTGATTTAATTAAGGTATCCGAAATTATTCGTTGCGAAGCCATGGATAATTATACCAAAATATATATGGATTCAGGTAAAATATATGTTGTATCTAAAACGTTGAAACATTTTGAAAACTTACTTATAGATTGTGAATTTTTGAGAGTCCATAAGAGTCATTTAGTTAATTTAAAGAAAGTTGTAAAATATATTAAAGGAAAGACCGCTCAATTAATATTAGAAGATAATTCTGAAGTGGATTTATCGGCTACTAGGAAACAAGAGTTTTAGAACGTTTTCGGATGATTTGTTAATTATTAATATATTAAAACTCCTCATTTATTAGGAAAGGGAAATATTGCATAAATATTAAATATGCCACCAAAAAATATAGTATTTCACCAATATTTTCCTAAGTTTATAGGAAAATTACATACAATAAACCAATGTTTGAATTCCATAAGAATAAAGAATGGTATTTTAATACTCAGATGAAAGTAACTGAAGAGTTTATCATTCCATTTGTTAAAGAACATCTTAATTTTTGATAAAACGTTTTACATATACTAGAGATTGGCTGTGCTGAAGCTGGGGTTTTAAAAGCATTTACAAAGCTTAATCATAAGTGTTTTGGAGTGGAGTTAAGTGAATCTAGAACTAATTTTGGCGCGAAAGTTCATGGATAAAGAACTTCAAACAGGTCAAATACAATTTATGAGTAAAGACATTTATGATGTTGATATTGATAAGGAGATGGACGAAAAGTTTGATTTAGTAATTTTAAAAGATGTTATTGAGCATATACATGATCAGCATATCTTTATTAGTAAGGTTCATGAGTTTTTAAAACCAGGA
>CBDEVQ010000107.1:0-24339 GCA_965243605.1 Flavobacteriales bacterium | reverse complement strand
TATTCCAATGTTTGTGGAAGGACAATCTCATATTATTCCGTTAGATTTTTGTCATTCAGTTTTTTGGGGTAAAAAATGGAAGGTTTATGATGAAGATGGAGAATATTTTGGAGGAGTTAATTTTTTTTGTGTTCAAACCATAGAAAGAATGGCGAAGGAACTAAACATAAGTGATTATATCTTAATTGGAATGGATTATCATGCAGGAATAGGAAACCAAGCGGCTAAAGTTTATAAGGAAGCAAAACATATTAAAATTGAAGGTATTGAATTTGATAACGGATTTGGATTGAAAGGTGTCGATATAAATTCAGCTTTACGTGCAATTGGGGTGATTAAACAAGGTGATATTGATGAATTTGACACGATAAATTTGGGTAATTATCGCAATTTTGAGAGTTACTTTGAAAAGTATGAAAAGTATTGTGAAGACGATTAATGCTAACGCAATGATATTAAATGGTATATGCTATACTGAATGTAATAACGTTTTAATCACTTCCAATTCTAACTGATATTCCTACAAAATTTGGTAGAAAAAGTTAAGCCACTCGTTTAATTTGTTTGTATCTTAATTCTTGTTCTTTTTCGGTAGGTGTTTTGTAGTCTAGAGTAGAGTGTAATCTAGAGTTATTATACCAGTTCATATATTTAAAGATTTCGGTCTCCAAATGTTTCTTAGATTCAAATGTAATGAGGTAGCATAGTTCAGTTTTAATTGTTTTAAAAAAAGACTCGGCAACGGCATTATCCCAGCAATTTCCTTTTCTACTCATAGATTGTTTCGCTTTTGTATTTAAGTTAATAATCTGTTTAAAATCATCACATGTATATTGTACTCCACGATCCGAGTGTAATATAAAGTCATCTTCTATATTTCGATTTAATCGCGCATGTTTCCAAGCTGTAATAACAGTATCTGTAGCTGTTAGATTAGAACTTACAGACCACCCTACAACCTTACGGTCTGCTAAATCAATCATTGTAGTTAAATATTGCCAGGTCTGATTAACTTTGATATAAGTAATATCCGATACCCATACTTTCCCAAGTTCTAATACCTCAAAATTCCGATCTAAATGATTTTCTTCTACTCTATGACTATGATTTGAGTCCGTTGTATTAGTAAATTTCCTACGTGTCTTAGAATATAGCCCCATTTCTTTCATCAATCTAGAAATATAAGACCTCGAGTAAAAAACACCTTTTCTCTCTAGAGCTTTTTGGAGTTTAGGAGCTCCGTACAATCCTCTATTTTCTGCATAAACCGCTTGAATAGACTCTTTTAATTCTATTGTGATGCTAGAACGTTCTATATCTAGCCTACGTTTCCATGAATAATACGCATTAGAACTTATATTTAAAGACTTACACATCTTCTCGACACAATAGGTTGCTGAATATTCCAAAATTATAGCGTACCTGTTCTGTCTTTCTTGGAGAAAATGCTTACTGCCTTTTTTAAGATGTCACGTTCCATGGTTACATCTTTTAATTTTTCTTTTAAATGCTTTAGTTCTTTTTGTTCATCAGTCAAAGCTGCATTGCCTCTGCCCGTAAAACTGGGACGCTTTGGGTTTAAATATTCTCGACGCCAACGATATAACATATTCAAATTTATTGAATATTCAGACGATAAGCTAGACATCGATTGTCCGCCTTTGTATAAATCCATTATCATTAACTTAAAGGATTCTTCGTAAGTACTTCTCTTCATAACTGCTAAAATAAGTTTTGTCTTAACTTACTCTACCAACAAAGGTAGAAATACCAAACCGTGAAGGCTAGTAATATAATTCTATATGATGTTAAAAAAAAACATAAGTGATGAGATTCATGAATTAACTAAAAGTATATTAAATGCCGAGTGGAAAAGAAGAATGTCAAGTATGAAAATAGAAAGTATAGGAATATTGGATGGTGAAGAAATAATCTTCGAGTTTTTGGAGCATAATGAATATGGTTGTGCATTCGACCACTTGATCTATTTGATTTCAGAAACTGAAGCTAAAGTCACACAAGAACAAAATCAGAGAGTTGACGAATTAAAGAAAAGGTTTACCTAATAAGCTAGGGATTTCACCTCCAAAGAATGAAATCTTTATTCTTTGTTTATAGTCTTTCTATTAGTGTCTATAAGTTCTAGCCTTACATTAATTAAATGTAAAAGGGATTACTTTTATGCAGATAAAAATAGGTTAGCTTTGTAAGCATAATAGATGTTATTCATATTTCACATATAAATATTGTTACCAGTCATTAAAATGAGAATAAAGAGTCGAGAAATATTAGGTAGAAATTGTTTTGACGAAATAACTAACCCAAAGCAACTTTTCGAATTTAATAAATTGGGAATTATTGGTGTATCTCACTCTTATTACGCTCAATGGTCTGGTCGTCATTTAAACCTCAAAAAAGAAAATCTTAGTCTCTATAATTCTGAAACCTTGAAGTTGATTGCTCATATTGATGGTTTAAGATTCCCTATTAATGATGTCGATTTTAATAAAGAAAGGCAATTAGTTTTAATTGCAACGGGATCATATGATGGCGGGTTTTGCTACGAAGGTGAGCTGTTTTGTTACGATATATCTAATCATAAACTTATTAAATTAATTGAGGATAATCGGGAATATTCAAATTGTAAGTTTAAAAGCAATGAAATTGAATTTAAAGTACTCCCTTCAAATGATTATGATGAAGATTATACTGTTAAAACGTATACGACGCTATTAGAACTAGGCACTTTGAAAAAACTCAAAGATTTAATAATCAAAGAAAAGGTCACGTTTAAAGAGGATTCCTATGAGATTGAATCTCATCAAAATAGATTGAACGATGTATCAAGAAAATTGATCTCATACGCGATTAATATTGATATGAATTATGAACATTACTCAATGGCTTGGGATTTAAAGTTTATAAATGAGGACTGCTTGTTTATTGGCTATTCGAATGGTAAGGTCGGGGTTTTGGATATCTCAAAAAATAGATTAGTCATTAACAATATTGCTGAAAATGGTGATTGTGTACAAGTATTCAAAGATTGTACGCAAGAAGAGCTATATGTTAATGTATCATTCAGAAAGGTTGGAACTGAAGATTACAACACCATTTTTAAACTCGATAAAACCTTTATTAAACCTGAGAAACTGACACAAGGTGTATTTTTTCTTTCTCAATCAGAGAATGGAAACTTTTTGGCTAGACAAACAGATTATGAAGAGAAAAATAGAAAGGATATACTTTTTGATAAGTCCTTCAATAAAATATCAGAATATCGTTTAGGCCATTTTGATCTATTTAACCATTACATTAGAATAGATGGAGAACAAAATCTATTTGCTTTGATTGGAAAGCCTAAGGAACAACATCAGAATAAGAAATTAATTGAGTTGTCTGCTTCTAATTTGAAAGAGTTGTCTGGAATCAGTATAGAGAATCAACCTGAACATTTTAACAATCTAAATGGGATTAGAATTGGAGAGAAGTTCATTATTGAAGGCGAAATTTATAACCCAAATCCTTCTGTGAATAAACATGTCGTATTTGCCTTTAACAATAAGGGGGAAAGACTATGGCAAACTGATATTTCAGGACAGACCTCAGGGATTATTAAAATAGAGGAACATCCAGATTACGTTGGTTTGACTCTTGTCAATGGAGAATTCGTAATATTAAACTGTTCAAATGGAAAAATATCTCTTAAAACGGAAAGGAACAGAGAAATAAATGGATATCCTTTAAGTATAACCAATATAGGGAATAAAATAGCTATAGGTTATGATAATGGATTAATAGAACGAATTGAAATAGAAAAAAACACCAAGCCACATTGGTTAAAAAAAATCATAACCACCTAATATGTTATATTACACATATAAGATTTTTAGCTAGAATTTAAAAGAAACAGTAAATGAATAATCTAATATTTTCAATTCTTATTAGTCTCTTCCTATTTGGGTGTCGAGAAAGTAAACCTACAGATACTTTTGAAATGGTTAATCAGGAATATGGAGATATATCAATCCAATTAATTGACTCATTACATCTGATTTCAAGAGAGAATCAGAAATTTCAAATCGATAATTCTAAATCAAACACAATAGTTGGAGAACAAGGAACAATTCTCATTATTCCAGAAAGGTCAATAGTTGATGCAAAAGAAAATATTGTAAATGGAAAAATAACAATTGAATTGAAAGAGAATTTCACCATTCAGGATTTCATTACTTCTAATCTTTAAACTGTTATAGTTTGTCTTATAGGTGTTCATGTGTTCGCTATCGCTCGGGTGCTTTGCCCAAAAAAAACGGAAAAAAAAGGGCACTTTTTGAATGTATTTTTTGATCGTTGATCAGAAACTATTTTTGATTTTCTAAATATCCTCCAAGGTTTCAAATATTTTTAACGAAAATCAAATATTATACTTACAAAAAGAGGTTTATTCTTACGGATAGTATGGAGGTTTGTTTATAGGTTAGATTTTATTATCACAACATTGAACCCTTAACGTCATTTATAGTTGTTAAGGTAAGTATCTATATGGAATATAGATTTTGGTAAAATACTTAGTAGGATGATCGAAGTCTATGTTTTTCAAACGTTAAGCATTTATGGTGTGAATGCTCAAGAATTTAATTATCTTCAAAATTAGAATGTAAGAAAGAATAACATCAATATAAAACAACCTAAGAATATGTATACAAAAAAAACGTATAGTGCTAAAAATATGATCTTATGGACGAGGTATGAAACCTTATTGTTTCTTATCATAATAGTGGCCTTTGTTTCTCTTTATCACTTTTTAGATTTATCCTGGTTGAAAATTCCGTGGACACCGTTGGCATTAATAGGTACAGCTGTGGCATTTGTTGTTGGTTTTCAGAATAATTCGGCTTACGGGCGTATATGGGAAGCACGTAAAATATGGGGAGGGATTGTTAATACGTCCAGAACGTTTGGAATGTTTGTACAAGATATGGTAAACAACCACCATGCGAAAACTCCAGTATTACAAGAAGAGCTAGATTTAGAAATTAAAACATTAACCTACCGCCATATTGCTTGGATGACCGCTTTACGACATGCGATGCGTGCTGAAAAATCTTGGGAAACAACCATGAGTCATAAAACGAATAAAGAGTGGGAAGTTCGGCCACCTGAATGGGATGCCGTATTAGAAGAAGATTTAAAACCATATTTATCGGATGCCGATATGGATTATGTTCTTAATAAAAATAATAAGCAAACGGCCTTGTTGTATTTGCAATCTCATCATTTGAATACATTAAAGGAAAAGGGTATTGTTTGGGAGTTTTCATTCTTAGAATTGGAAGGTGTAATGCAAGAATTATTTACATTACAAGGGAAAAGTGAACGCATTAAAAACTTTCCTTATCCCAGACAATTTGCAACGTTAAACCACTTTTTTATGTGGATTTTTGTTCTGCTTTTACCTTTAGCCTTGGTGCCACAATTTGGAGAAATAGGTCGAGATATGATGGCGGTTAATCCCTTTGTTGGGCGTTTATTTGTATGGTTGTCAATTCCGTTTTATGTTATCGTTTCTTGGATATTTCATACCATGGAACGTATAGGGCGTACAGGAGAAAATCCATTTGAGGGAACGGCAAATGATGTTCCTATATCTACCATTGCCCGTGGAATAGAAATTGATTTAAGACAGAATTTAGGGGAGTCTCAAGAAGATATTCCTGAACAATTCCCGGTTAAACAACATACTCAATTCTAAATCCATTTTACACCTGATTTATATTCATGTATCTATATTGTAGGTATTTATGGGGTGTAGGTGTTTCTGGGGATAAACACTTTAGTATAATGTAATAAATATAGTACATTGTACTAAATTAAATCAATTCTAGATAAGATTTTTAACTACTATTGACTTTGTAAATTCAATACAAGTTACCCAAATAGAAAATATTGAGGGAAATGCACAATGGGAGACGAATTTACCTTTATTATATTCAACAGAAGATAGTAAGTATAATTCATTAAATGATAACAATATATTGTGTGAACATTTTGATTACGACCGTGAATATAAAGTTAAATTAACCGTTGAAGATTCTAATAAGACATTGTATATCTATACAATTTCACGTATAAATGGTGAAAATTACCATAATAAATGTTGTAAACATTTCTTTTGTAATATATGTGGACAATAGAGTTTATATTAAACGCTTTATTAAATGCTTAATCTTAAAATAGTATAAGATGAAACACCTATTAATCTTAGTAAATTAATAGGTTTTGTTAATAATTAGCCTAGTACGTTCGTATTCTAGGCTTTTTTTATTGAAACGTTCTAAGCAATGAAATTGGTATAGAGTCAGCTTCTTCTATATTGATTGCACTATTTTTTGGAAGTGGTTCAAGTAAAAGTACAGAAACGTTAATTTTAACCGCTTCTTTTTTACGATAGAAATCATAGGCGTTAATTTCAAAACCTAGAACTCTAACTGAGATAAAATTATAATTTCCGTTCTTGAGTAAGACTTTAATTTGCGCCTTTTTGTCAACTAACTCTTTTAATACATTTTTCATGTGTAGACCTTAATTCTTAATATAATGTTAAGGTAATATTCTATTATGGTTTAGAGGTTTGGAATACGATATGTTGTCGTGAATTTGGGTTAAAAGGTATATTATTGAATATGTATATCTAAGAGCCTATTCGTTGCTTGTTATTCACGTTGAATTGGGGATCAAAAATTAGGACGCGAAATACGAACGTAATAATGGTTTAGACTCTTATTTTTTGAAAAAAAAAACAGGATGTAATTTATTTACATCCTGTACTCACAATTTAGCTTTATTATGAAGATTCAAAGTATTATTCATTGAAAAGCGATTCAACGAATTTACCAAAACATATTTATGTTTTGGTAGAAATACGTTTTGTTAATTCCATTAATCGTTTAGTTGTAACAATTAGTAGGTTAGTGTAATACGTAGGTATTAAATGGTTTTGTATACATTCGGATACGAATCTGTTCATGAATAAATTAAAAAATAAAGAGAAGATATAGTTCCATTAATTTTAGAATTCATTAATTTGGAAGGAAATATATGTAATGATATATTACTTATATTTACACATAAATTTATCTAAAAATAGTATCCATTTATTAATATAAACAGCAATGAGAATCACTCTTTATTGCCTAAGGTTCGTATTATTATTATTTATAATTAATACAAACCTATGGGCTCAATCTACCATTAAAGGTCAATTTTTAGGTCCTTTAGTCATTAATGAAGTTACATTGGAAAAATACGATGTTTCTCCTGTAAGAATGGCGTCGGTACCCGTTATCAATAATACATTTGAAATGTTAGTTCCAGAATCGCTAACCAAAGGTGTATATAAATTATTGTATAAGACAGAAACATCTTCAGTTTCGGGATTCGACCTGATTGTTGATGCTCAAGAGCAAATTGATTTTACAATTGTTTTATCGGATTCCAAATTTATACCACCAACATTTACTCAATCTACCCAAAATATAATTTGGAATAATGCATTGAACAAAATTTCTTTATTCGATCAAAAACTGAATACTCTTAAACAAGCTTGGTATGTTTATCCGGAGCACACAGATGAGATTGTTACGCAGATAGAGACATCCATTTTTAGGTTAATAGAAGATAAGACTCAGGAAATTCATAACCTAGAAACTTCTCAACCATTTGTATTCTCTTTATTAAAAAATAGGAAACCAATTGATCGCTTTAATACAGATTTACCCGCAGAGTTACAGGATAGTTTTTTAATAGCCCATTATTGGGATGGGTTAGATATTAATCAGGTCGAACTTCTAAATTCACCACTTTTAAGCAATTTGACTTTTGAATACATAAATTATTTTTTGCAAAACGGCAATAGATCAAAAGAAGAGCAAGATCAAACTCTTAAACAAGCCATTGATGTTGTATTAAATCATGCCACATTAACGGAGGTCAGAAACTTTATGATTAATTACCTCACATCTGGTTTTAAACAACTTGGTAATGAAGATGTCTTGCAATATATAGATGAGCACTATTCACAAGTAGATCATTGTTCTAATCCAGAGGAATTAACAAGGCGATTAGAGGGGTATAAGGTTATACAAATAGGAAATGTGGTTCCAGATATCATCCAAGATGGTGAAAACATTTTAAGGAATGCGAATGAACAAAAAACTCTGATCTTTTTTTGGGCAAGTTGGTGCCCGCATTGTATGCAAGAGGTATTTTTATTGAATGAACTGGCAAAAGATAAATCTGTAAAGGTTGTGGCGATTAGTTTAGATACCGAAAAAGAGGAGTACATGATAGTAAAAGAGAAACTTACAGGTTTAAGCCATTATTGTGATTATAAAAAATGGGAAAGTAAACCTGTAAAAGATTATTTCATACAAGGAACTCCAACCTATTTTTACATTGATAAACTTGGGAAGTTAAAGGGGAAATATACGTCATTAGAAGCGGTTAAACAGGTGCTTAAATAATGGGTGTTAGGTTTAGTTTTTTTATTAATTTCTTTCTTCCTAAAACATAGTTAACCATACGGCATCGTTTTTTTACGATGCCTTATTTATTATAATTATATTCATAGGCTCTCAAGGTGTTTAAATAGTAGGTGAATGGTGTTTGTTAAATACACTTTTAATCGATAGGATTTAAGTGCGTTGTTTAAGGATGTAATCGAAAACATCAATAAATAATAGTAAATTATGAGTGTTGAAAAAAATAAAATAAGTATATGAAAGTAATTATTTCTATTTGGTTGTTAATTAACCCATTAATAATGTTTGGTCAAGATAGTTTTGATAGTTCTATTTTTAATCAGATTTGTGAATTTTTAATCGAAAACAATACGATATATGAAAAGAAGTGCATTGTTAAAAGTATATAATATTCTGAAAATTGGGAGACTGGTGAAATAATGCTTGACACCGTTAGTGAGTTTGGAGCGGATGAGTCAGAGTTACTAAACGGCATGGAAGAAGAAGAATTAATAGAATTGTTATATGCTAAAGATTATTCTATTTTCCCTTTGGAAAAGGATATTTATATTCTGGATACTTTAGGCTTCTTTTCTAATGTCTATAAAATCAAAGAGGCTAATAATAATATTAAAATATTGAAGAAAGAAAAAATGAAAATAAAGCATACTTTATCTTTACACAGATTTGCTTTTAGGGATGATCAATTAATTCTATCTTTTTCAGTCCAAAGTCGAAAATTAAAGTATCTAAATTTTCACTTTAGAAATTCTGATAATAATAAGGCAGTTTTAATTTATGCAAATTAAAATCATTTAAAATATACAAATATGAACTTTAGAATATTAATAGTTTTACTCTTAATTGTGTTCACTAAATTAAGTGCACAACATAAAAATATACGTCCAATAAATGTGAGTATACAATTAAATATTTTGCCATTCAATTTAGGCGTAAGCTCTGAAATGTATCAGTAGGATTAGAATATAATTTTTTCATGTCCGAATCAAGATTAGAAGACCCTGGTTGTGATAATTGCAATTCAATTATTGGTTTTCCACCAGCAAATCTAAATCAAGACTCTAGAAGTTTTCTTGTGAAATATAAATTTACACCTAGTGTCAAAAAACCCTAAATATTATCAGTTTAGTCTTAATACAGGTTTGGGAAATACGAATATTAAAAAGGTTGTTGATTATAAAGCATCATCTTCAGGTGGATTTTCGTTATTTGGACCAAGTTATCATGAAGTATATGCCATTAAAAATGAAATTATGGGTTTATTAGGCTTTAATATTTATAAGCGTAAAAGAATGGTTGGATTTTATACGGGGGTAGATGTTGTGTTTACAGAAAGTTTAATTACTCCCTTGCTTAAAACGGGAATCCAAATTAATATTTTCAACAAAAAACAAATATTTAATTAAGCATGTACTAAACGTTTTCATTAAAAGTGTTGGAATTATTTATTCGCGCTTTTTATACTCAAATATATTACGAATTTTAGGTGATGTTTAAAGTCTAAAAACGCTCCTTAATGTTTTATAGATTTATGAAAGATTGCCATTAACTTTATTTTTGATTTGTTATCTTTATGCTATAATTTTTTATGTAGAATATCGTATTAGAATAAGACCATGCAATATACAATAGTTGGGGCCGGAATAGGTGGGTTAACCACCGCATTAGTATTTGAAAAATTAGGTATAGATTATCAACTGTTTGAAAAGGCTTCCGAGTCTAGCGAAGTTGGTGCAGGAATTTGGTTAGCACCGAATGCACTTCAAGTGTATGATTATTTAGGTATTCTGGAAGAAGTGACAGATGCCGGTAATATTATTAACCATATTACAGTTGGTCAATCAGATTTTACACCATTGTCCGACCAAAGTCAAGATAGAATTGAAGAAATATTTGGTTTTACTACCGTAGCCATTCATCGAGCCACACTCCAAGCCTTACTAATAAAACGGATTCCAAAAGAAAAATTACACCTTGGACATGCCTTTAAATCTTTTGAAAATTTAGATTCAGGAAAGGTTCGAGTACATTTTACGAATCAATCAACCATTGATACCGATTACCTCATTGGTGCCGATGGTATTCATTCTAAAGTAAGGGAACAACTTTTTCCAAATAGTCAATTAAGATATTCTGGGCAAACTTGTTGGAGGGGTATAGCCGATATAGAATTGGAAGAGGATCTTGTTCATAAAGGCGCTGAACTTTGGGGCGACTCCGTTCGATTTGGATTTTCTAAAGTGGCTCCTAACACAGTATATTGGTTTGCCGTTGCCCAATCTAAACCACGCTTAAAAGACATAGGAGATGTAAAAGAAAAGCTGATAACCATGTTTTCTGACTTCCATCCTTTAGTGAATACGCTTATTCAGTCTACAGATCGTCAAAGAATATTAAAGCATGATATTAATGATTTAAGTCCGATGAATACGTGGTATTCTAATCATGTTGTTCTTATTGGAGATGCTGGACATGCTACAACACCTAATATGGGTCAAGGTGGAGCACAGGCTATTGAAGATGCTTATTATTTAGGACAGATAATTAAAGCGAATAAACCTGAAGATGTTTTTAAAATGTTTCAATCTAAACGTCAAAAGAAAGTTAACACCATTGTTCAGCAATCTTGGATAACGGGAAAAATGGCCCATTGGACATATGGAAAAGGGATTAGAAATATGTTATTAAAATATATGCCATCTTCACTTTTAGAGAAAAAAATGATTGAAATGTATCGATTGTAAATAATGAAATCGAGAATCTCATTCGTTAGTTCTTGAAATTGTAAGTCTTCAAAAATTAATCCAATGAGTTGAAAATAGACTTGAGAATTTGGGTTTAAATCAAAAATGAGGCTATTCGCTCAGGTTTTACATTGGTTGACACTTCTTTTACATTGTTTTGACACTAATTTGAGAAGCTAGTTTTAATTTTATTTGAAAATCAATCTTTTATGAAAATGTATTTAAGTATTATTAAACATTGGAAGTATTTAGGAATAATTGTAATGTCTGCATTATTGTTCAATTCTTGTGAACAATCGCAGGCAAAAGCATCTAAAACCGCAAGTGGAAATAAGTCTAAAGAAATCCATACTTTATTAAATCAGTATGTAGAAAATGGAAAATTTAATGGGTCTGTTTTAGTAGCTAAAGAAGGTGAAATTGTTTTTAAACGTGGATTTGGGTTTGCCAATGTGGAATGGGATAAACCGAATGAAAGCAACACGAAATTTAGATTAGCATCCGTATCGAAACAATTTACAGCCATGCTTATTATGCAATTGGTCGAAAAAAATACGGTGAACCTCCATGAGCCCATCTCAAAATACCTACCTAATTATCCCAAAGAAAAGGGCGATCAAATAAGTATACATCAATTGCTTATTCATTCGGCAGGAGTTCCTGAACCGGAATTCGATCGTAAACAAAACTATAATCCAGACCAATTAATAGATGTATTTTCTGATGATGATCTGTTATTTAAACCCGGAGAGAAATTTAGCTATAGTAATTCTGGATATATTCTGTTGGGTAAAATCATAGAAAATGTTACGGGGAAATCTTATGAAGAAGTCTTGAAAGAAAAGATATTTGATCCTTTAAAGATGAAACATTCTGGGTACGATAATCATAGAGATGTCATTACAAACAAAGCCACAGGATATAATAAATTTGGAGGTAAATATATGTATGCAAGATTTATAGACATGTCTTCTCCGTTTTCTGCAGGCGCTATATATTCTACTGTTGAAGATTTATTTTTATGGGACAGAGCTTTATATTCTGATCAACTATTACCAAAAGTATATATGAATCTATTGTTTGATGGGTATATTAAAGAGTCTGTAAATTCATACTATGGATATGGATGGAGTATAGGGAAATTATTTATTGGAAATACAACAGAATCTGTAAAAACAATACGTCATGATGGGGTAATAAATGGGTTTACGTCATTTATAGTTCGTATGCCAGAAACCCAATCGTTGGTGGTGCTGCTTAATAATACAGGTCGTGCGCCCCTGCATCAAATGACGAAAGATATCACTGGAATATTATTTGATGTTACATACGATTTTCCGAAAAAGTCAATGGCTAATGCACTTGTTGATGTCATTAAAAAGAAAGGCATAGATAATGCCATGGAATTTTACAAAGAGAATACGCATTCGGAAATTTATTATTTGAATGAATCTGAAATTAATATTGCTGCTTATGATTTTTTATTCTTAGATAAGATGAATGAAGCCAGAGAGTTGTTTGAGTTGAATATAAAAGCCTTTCCGAATGCTTTTAATGTTTATGACAGTTATGGAGAGTTTTTTATGAAACAAGATCTTATACCCAATGCAATAGAATATTATGAAAAATCTTTAGAATTAAACCCAGATAATAAAAATGCCGAACGTATGCTTGCTCAATTAATGAGTAAATGTTAGTCTCTAATATTTAACCACTTTAATAAACCTAATAACACCAATTAATGGTTGTTTTTAGGTTTGTTTTGTTGTGATAGATGTTTCGGTTGATATTAAATACAATATTAATAGTATGAAATATTGATGTTAAGGGTGTATATTGCGATCTTAAATACTTACGTAATATTATATAAACCCTCAAGGATAATATGAAATCTTTTTTTTACCTCATTAGTCTAATGATCATGTTAAGTTGTGATAATATAAAAAAGAACACGTCTAAAAATACGAATTGTGATCAATCTAAATTGGTCAATTTTGTACATCCTATTCAAAACTATAAAAACGAAAATACATTAATCTATTCTTTGAAAACTAATGAGAATTCCAACATAGTATACACAAAGCATTCATATCGATTAGGTGAAGATTCATTATTATATCATACCATTAGGGATGGATTAGGAATAATGACAGATTCTGTGATTTTTTCATTAAAAGAAGGTATTCCAGAACTGTTAGAGTCTTATACGAAAGTGTCCGATTTAAGTCCTGATTTTATACGAACAAAGAATGAAGGTAATGGTGGAATATATTGCGAGTTTAACACATTTGAATCTATTTATTCCTATATTATACCTACCGAGAAAGGTGATATATACCGAGAATTCCAAGGTATAACAAGCCATTTAAAATATACAAAAGAAACCTTTAAAGGTATTGAATATAACTGTGCTATTTTTGAGGCCAATAAGTCTATGAAAGTGATTTACGAAGGAATTACAGAACAAGTTAATGGTAAATCGATTGGATGTAGTTGTGAAAATTTAGGAGAATTATATTCTATAGTAACCTTAGAAAATGGATTGGTAATTACTCAACAACTAATGGAGGTTGTTGAAGGGTACTAAAAAGTATCCACTGAATTTGACTTTAATAAGATAAAAGAATGGGCACTTCATTTTGTTTCTAAATAATTTAATGTATAATTATAAAATAGGTATATAGACTATTATATACGATTAAACTTATACACTTAGAAATTTGAACGTATTACCTTTTATGGCATTCAATTATAATACATTTGACTTACCAATTACCGAAGTCATTCCAGAAATTCAAGAGCAACTTACTCATAATAATACCCTTATTTTGAATGCACCTCCTGGTGCAGGGAAAAGTACACTATTACCTTTAGCTTTGTTTAATCAACCTTGGTTGAACGGACAGAAAATAGTATTACTAGAACCGAGACGTCTCGCTGCTAAAGGTATTGCACATCGGTTAGCATCATTACTAGGTGAGGAAGTTGGAAATACAGTAGGATACCGTATTCGTTTTGAAACTAAAGTGAGTAAGCATACAAAAATTGAAATTCTTACCGAAGGTATACTAACACGTATGCTGCAAAACGATAATGCGTTAGAGGGAATCGGAATGGTCGTTTTTGATGAATACCACGAGCGTAGTATTCATGCAGACGTTGCTCTGGCTTTGTCTAGAGAAGCTCAAAGTATTTTGCGTCCAGATTTGAGAATATTAATCATGTCTGCAACCCTAAATATGCCAGAATTGGTCAGGTTGTTAGATGCTCCGGTTGTTGAAAGTAAAGGGCGACAATACCCTATAGATTTAATATATTCGGAGTTGAATGATGAACGTTTAATGGCGGAATTAACAGCAAATACTGTTATTAGAGCATTAAAAGAACAAGAAGGTGATATATTGGTGTTTTTGCCTGGGCAAAGAGAGATAATGAAATGTGCCGAACTCATCCGTCTTAAAGTCAAAAACATAAATGTGCATGAGTTGTATGGTAAACTTCCTCAAGCTAAACAACAAGCAGCTATTCGCCCCAACAAAGAAGGTATTCGTAAAGTGGTTATTTCTACAGCCATTGCAGAAACCAGTTTAACCATAGAAGGAATACGTACCGTTGTAGATTCAGGTTTTGGTCGTAAGGCTCAATTTGATCCAAAAACAGGACTTTCTAGTTTAAAGACCATTCGAATTGCTAAAGATTCTGCGGATCAAAGAGCAGGAAGAGCTGGTCGATTAGGATCGGGAACTTGTTATAGAATGTGGTCTAAAGGTCAACATACGCAACTTAAAGAACATCGAATTCCTGAAATTATGGAAGCCGATTTGGCACCATTAGCATTAGATTTGGCAAAATGGGGAATACAAGATGTTAATGATTTGGCTTGGTTGTCAACTCCACCTAAATTGGCGATGCATTTGGCAACGGATTTGTTAGAAAACTTAGAAGCTGTCCACCATGGGAAAATTACCTCACATGGGAAGCACATGCAAGAGCTTCCTTGTCATCCTAGAATTGCGCATTTACTTTTAGTAGCAAAAGAACAAGGTATGAGTGCCCTAGCAACAGATATAGCTGCATTACTAGAAGAAAGAGATCCATTGCCAAAGGATGCAGGTATAGATATTAATTTAAGAATAGAAGCCTTAAGACGTTATAGGCGAAATGGAAATAAAGGTGGAATCTTTTCTCGTATCGAAAAAATAGCCAATCAATATAGGCAAATGGTTAAGGTTAATGTTTCTAATGCGCCTGTAGATGAATTTGAAACGGGGTTACTACTCGTGCATGCTTATCCAGAGCGTATTGCTTTCGCAAGACCAGGTAATAATGCTCAATTTCAGTTGGCAAATGGTAAATTTGCTATGATGAGCCATAAAGATAGTCTATCTTCAGAATCTTGGTTAGCCATTGCACATATGAATGCGTCGGATAGAACGGGTCGTATATTTTTAGGCTCACCATTAAACCCAACGGATTTAAAACCATTTCTTAAAGAAGTAGATACCAATACATGGAATACAAAGTGGGGAGGTGTCGTTTCTACAAGAGAAACTCGAATTGGAAGTATTGTATTAAAATCGATACCATTGCCAAATCCATCTCAGGAAGAAATAACTTTAGCCATTAGTAACGCATTAATAAAAGAAGGTGAGCATTTGTTAAATTTTGATGCCAACGTTCAACAATGGCAATATAGAATACAAACGTTAAGTTTATTACAAAAGGATTCAAATTGGCCTAATGTAAGTACAGCCCATTTATTACAATCCAATTCAGAATGGTTACGGCCTTATTTGAATGGTGTTAAAAAGCCTGAAGATTTAAAGAAAATTAATTTAGCCGATGTTTTACAGCATAGTTTAAGTTTTCAACAGCAACAAGAATTACAGGCTTTAGCACCAGAAACTATAGAGGTGCCTAGTGGGTCTAAGATTAAATTGGATTATCAAAAGAATGGTTCGGAACCAATTTTAGCGGTTAGATTACAAGAAGTTTTTGGACTGTCGGATACACCAACCATTAATAATGGGAAAACGTCTGTTCTTATGCATTTATTATCACCAGGGTTTAAATTGGTGCAAATAACGAGTGATTTAAGAAGTTTTTGGTCGTCTACATATTTTGAAGTTCGTAAAGAATTAAGAATTCGTTATAAAAAGCATGCATGGCCAGAAGATCCTACCAATGAACCTGCTATTAGAGGGGCTAAACGAAGAAGGCAATAAACCTTTAACTTAAGAATATTCTACCTTTGTAAAAGCAAATTCTATTAACCTAATAAACCATTAATGTTATGCAATATGATGTTAAAAACCCAGAAGCATATTTAGAACTCTTGGAAGACGATTGGAGAAAAGAAAAAGTTATGGAAATAAGATCTTTACTTCATGATATTGCTCCCGAGTTAGTTGAAGGCATTGAGTATAAGATGCTTTGTTATAGACTACAAGAGGAAACCGTTTTTTGTTTAAATGCTCAAAAAGCATACGTTAGTTTATATATTGGAGACATCAATAAAGTAGATGGTGCTGAGGAATTGCTAAAGCCTTTTAATTTAGGAAAAGGATGTATTCGAATTAAGAAATCAATAAACCTATCAGAAACCAAACTCAGTCAATTTATAGAACGTGCTTGGGGAAAAGTAAAAATAGGTGGAGATATTGGTTGTTAATATATAGAGATGATTAAAGATAGATACGGAGTTCATGTAAGTTTTATCACTGATCATTTTTGGCATATGAAGTATTTTAGTGGAAAATAAAGACTATGACGAATTATTGGGGTTTACTTATCTTATGTTTAGCACTATGGGGATGTTCTTCGTCTTCATCAGAAGAAAATCAAAAAGGCAAAGTGATGGATTCACCATCAGAAGCACAATTAAAACAAGGGTTTGAAGTCTTAAAATCAACGTGCATATCTTGTCATAATCCTAATCCTTCTGCCAATACCACTGTTGGGCCAACTTTGTCTGAAATTAAAAGGTACTACCTTAAAGCTTATCCAAAAAGAACCGATTTTATTCTTGGATTTAATCGGTTTTTAAATCAGCCAACTCAAGAGCACTCTATCATTCCAGATGCTATAAATACATATGGACTAATGCCTCAAATGAGTTTACAGGATCAACAGATTACTAATATTGCATCATATATATATTTGAAACCTGTAGAAACGGATTCGTGGTTTAAAAATCAATACCCTAAAGAAATAACTTATGCCTTGCAAGCTCAAGACTCATTATCAACATTAGATAAAGGGTTTAACTACGCCATGGCTACTAAATCGGTATTAGGTAAGAATTTAAAACAACAGTTAAAACAAGGCGGATCTTTAGGAGCATTGGAGTTTTGTAATACGTATGCCTTACAATTAACCGATAGTGTTAAAGCGTATTTTGGTGTTCAAATAAAACGAGTGTCTGATAAACCAAGAAATGAAAAAAATGGGGCTAATGTTGCCGAGTTGAACGTTATTGAATCGTTTAAGACAACGTTAAATAAAAAAGAGTCTATACAGCCTATGGAAACTTATTTTGATGAAGAGGTTGTTGGCTATTACCCAATTGTTACAAACGCGATGTGTATACAATGTCATGGAGAAGTCAATAGAATTGAGGAATCAACGTTAGATAAAATTAAAACATACTATCCTAATGATAAGGCGATCGGTTATAAATCGAATGAATTACGTGGGATTTGGGTCGTTTCTATGCCAAAGTAAGTCTTTCGTAAGGTCTATTTCATTTTACAGACTCAGTATATAAATACGAGTATGTCATGTCAGAAATAAAACACAATAAATTACAAAATACCTTTACATTAGATGTAAATGGAGATGAAACAAGGATTGAATATCGGTTTAGAGATGGTAAAATGTACCTCATGCATGCATTTGTACCTCATAAATTAAGAGGCAAAGGTGTTGGACAACGCTTAGTTTTAAAAACATTTGAACAATTAACCAAAGAAGGGTTTACGGCTGTTGGTGTATGCAGTTATATTCGTGCAATTGCTCAACGACACCCAAAATGGAATTCTATAATTGGATAACCTTATGAAAAAAGTAGGACTAGGAGGGAGTTGCCATTGGTGTACCGAAGCTATTTTTAGCGCTTTAAAAGGAGTCGGTAACGTTGAACAAGGTTGGATTTCCTCGTTTGGTGAAAATTCTACGTTTTCGGAAGCCATATTGGTATATTATGATCCCAAGGTCATTCCATATTCAACGGTGTTAGAAATACATCTTCAAACCCATAAGTGTACATCTAATCATAGTATGCGAGGAAAATACCGTTCTGCAGTATACCTGTTTGAAGAAGAGGAATATGGGTTAACTCAAAATATTATTAAAGGTTTGCAACCTTTATTTAATGCGCCAATAATTACAAAAATACTACCGTTTAATGCCTTTAAATTGAACGATGAAACGTATTTGAATTATTATAACAAAAATCCGAATAAACCATTCTGTGAAACGTATATTAAACCCAAATTACAAAAACTGCTCAAGGAATATACAATCTATGTTAAATAGAGGATTGTCAAATGAAGACCTTTGTTTTAAGGAATATAAAAGGGTATAGCTTACAGCTATACCCTTAAAAAAAAGAGAAGATCACATACGATCTTACTGATAAAAAACGGTTATTAACATTCTAAAGCGTATGTGTTAATAGTTTGATTTAATTGCTTTAACCTTTGTTTACCTTGTTCTAATTCAGATAACAATTCTTGCTTACAATTTTTAAACGAGG
The DNA here is from genome assembly GCA_965243605.1 of Flavobacteriales bacterium. Lineage (GTDB taxonomy): Bacteria > Bacteroidota > Bacteroidia > Flavobacteriales > CAJXXR01 > JBMYYR01. Next base: position 5,296 of record CBDEVQ010000107.1, on the reverse strand, counting down.
ATTGTAAGTTCTTAAAAGTTTCTTCATAGTATTCAATTCCATCTGATAGATTTTTTACAAATCGGCTTAAATACTTTTTTTGTTTTCGGTCTAAAGAGTCTTTAGAATCTTCAATTTTTACATTCAAGTAATTTAAGTAAATGGAGAGTTCTTTAATAAACATATTAGGTCGGTTAGACTCTAAGGGTGTTTCTGCAGTTCCATAAATATGGTTGGTCATGTCTTGAAGACTCATTTCATTCGAGAAATAAGCTAAATTTGGTCCAGGACAAACCGATACTCCTTTTCCTTCTTTTTTGGTGTCTAAATTGTATTTCAGAAGGGCGGAGGTCCCCAACCCAACGCATGCACATGATTTTTCAACCACTTGTTTATATTGTTTTTGGTAGTTTTTGTCTGAAAGGCCTAAGGTTTTAAGGTGTTTAATCTTATTGTATTGATATTCTCTAGATGCTGTACACATCCCTTTATCCGAAAATTCTTTGTTTAAAGCAACATAGCGTTTTGGGCAAACACTCCCTGGTTTGTTTCGTTCTATTAATACATGTTTTTCTTCATCTTTTGTATTTCCTTTAAGGCTATTAAACGGAACACCTAAAGGTGAAATATTACTTAAGTATAAATCCTTTTCTTTGGCTTTTTTTAATTTGTTTAACGTTTCATTATCTACGGTAGTTGCCTCTGGTACCAGTAAAAATGGAGATCCCCAACCTACAGAATCTACTTGGTAGTGGTCTAGTAAAAAGGCATGTTCTTCTGCTGTACCTACACCACCTTGAGCTGTTATTTTTAAAGGTAAAGGTGCTTTTGGAATGGGTTGATTCTTGCTCTCTAAGGCTTTAATTAATATCTCATTAAGCTCTGTAATAAGTTCAGGTTTATGGTCTCTAAATTGAGCGAGAATAGGTCCTATTAAATAGCCATCCGTTGCAAAGGCATGTCCACCGCAATTTAATCCAGATTCAATTCTGTATTCAGATACCCATAGACCTTTTTTCGCAAGGATCTTTCCTTGAATTAAAGCCGATCTGTAATCGCTAACTTTTAGGACTATTTTTTTACTAATGTCTCCCTTTGTATTCGGATAAAAGTCATTGAAATCTTCCATATAGCTAAAAAGCCGAGGGTTCATTCCTGCAGATAAAATAACCGATGAATTTAATTTACTGTTTGCAAATCCTCTTAGGGCAGCATGCGCATCGTTATATTTGGCCGGTAATTTCTCATCATTTTTGTAGTTCTCCTTATCAACCTTCGTCATAATATTCACGTCAATGCTACCTTTAGGTAAATCATGGATCGTTAAATTATTATTATTGGCTGATTCTCTTTTTGTAAAGGCCTTAAATGAAGATTTAAGGGAAGAGGTATTCGGTAGAAGGTTTAAATATTGCTTAAGATCTTTATTGTACTCTGAAGATATCGATTTTAATTTTTCAATTTTTTCTTCAGCTAAATCATGCATCAAATTAAGGTATGATGTGATGCGTTTTGCTCTGTGATCTTCATCTTGGTTTGTAATTTCTTTGTATGGCAACTGTGAATCGTTACAATACATTTTTCTTAGTTTTTCTAATAAAATATCATCAACTAAAGAAATAACGGAGTCAATTCCAAGGTGGGAGACTTTTAATGGGGTATCTATGGTAAAGCCAATTCCCATTACTGGAATATGAAATGTATGTGGTCTCATAATAATAGATTATGTAGTGTTAAATGTGTTCTAACAAAAGTCACCATACTATTGAGAACTAAGTATGATTTAAATCATCTGTAAATAAATCATCTGTCCTAATTTAGTTAAGAATTTAGTTTTATCTTTATAGGTTTAAATTTTAATTATGAATGAACTCGAGTTTTACAAAGACCAAGTAGACGTATATAATAATATTGTTGGTAAGTTTGAATCTATTGAAAGAAAGGGTAAAACAATGCCTTATACATCCATAAATGGACATATGTTTTCTTTTATGAGCAAATCAGGAGAAATGGGATTACGTTTATCTAAACCGGATTTGAATGCATTTTTGGAAGTACATCATGCGAAACAAATGTTACAACATGGAAGAGTAATGAAAGAATATGTTAATGTGCCGCAAGTCGTATTTAAAGACGTTCAATTACTTGAAAGCTATTTTCAGAAAAGTATAGATTATGTTTCTGGCTTGAAACCAAAACCTACAAAGAAAAAATAAGATAATATCTATGACTCTCTTGCCATTTCACCACGGATTTTACTTAAAGCTTCAGGTGTAATTCCAAGATAGGATGCAATCATTTTTTGAGGAACACGTTGGACAATATTTGGGTAGGTTTTCAAAAATTCTTTATATCTATCGGCAGCTTTAGCACTCATTAGCATTAATACACGATGTTGTAAAACCGCAATACGACGAGTGAGTTTATTAATTTGTTGAACTAATGCTTCTTTAGGTAATTCATCAATACCACCCATGGCTTTAGAATCTAAAACATCAATCTCAGAATCTTCTAAAGCATCAATATATAATTCTGAAGGTGTTTCAAAAGAATACGATTCTACATCACCAATTATCCACCCTTCTGGAGCAAACATGTAAACATGCTCTTTCCCTTTATGGTCAAGTATATAACTTCTTAATAATCCTTTTTTTACAAAAAAACTACGCATTCCTTGTTCTCCATAAACTTGTAAAGTCATTCCTTTTTTTACCCGTTTACGAACTATGTTTTTTTCCAACTGATCTATTAACTCTTGAGATGCACCAGTTGATAATAAAAAGTCTTGTAAAGATTCCATACGTGTAAATGTACAATCTAATGTTGATTATTAAAACGGTTTTATCGAATTAATCTTGGAAAATTAGAATTCGAGATATAATTTGTTTAAAATAAATATTCTATAGATTTTCTCTAATTTAGAGATCGATTTAGTCTTCGTATTCATGGCTATTAGTAAACATTTTTTTACATTAAAACAACACCATAAAAAAGAACAAAATGTCATTACGTATTCATATTAAACATATGGTTTGTCCACGATGCATAACTGCTGTAAAGTCCATTTTTAACGACCTTAATATTAATGTGTTGGAAATCACTTTAGGCGAAGTTCATATTGAAAACCCACTAAGTGAAAATTTAAAGGATACCTTAGTTGTTAAACTAGATCAAGTTGGTTTTCAGTTGTTAGAAACCAAAGAGACCCAAATTATTGAAGACATAAAGCATCTTATTATTAAACAGATTCACCATCAAAATGAATTGGATGAAAAAGTGGTTTTCTCAACAATGCTCTCTAATAAACTACATAAAGAATATTCTGTACTTAGTAAATTATTTTCAAGTGTTGAAGGTATAACGATTGAACGTTTTATTGTTAAGCAGAAAATAGAGCGTGTTAAAGCATTATTGTTTTACAACCAATTCAGTTTATCACAAATTGCATTACAACTTAACTATAGTAGTATTTCACATTTATCTTCACAATTCAAACGAGAAACAGGAATGACACCGTCGGCATTTAAAAAACTTAGAAAACCAGGTCATAAATCGTTAGATTTTTAGTTATATTCATCGATTCTAAAAAAATACTTATTTAAAAGTATTAATTTAATAATCATAAAATGTAGAGGTTCTATGCATACAGAGTTAAATGTTTTTGTCACAATGATTTTTATAAGTTATTCGATAATAATTATTGGAATAAATTACTTAGTAATCTTAAAACTTGGAAGTGCATTAAAGAACTATATGAGCACATCTTCTTGGTTTACGAATAAAAACGAAGGGCTAATGCCCCTTCTTTTGCCATATATTTTAGCATCTGTTATTTTCTATTTTGTATTAAAACTTATAGAAAATAAGACTGGATTATTTTTTGGTGGCTTTCCCTATGGAGAAGGTCTCATAACCTATGTAGTAGGTATGATGTGTATAATGCTAACCCGATTTACATTTACGTTAAATTTTCAACCCGTAGGATTGTTACCCAAGAAACCAATTATTATTAATTTTGCAATGTGGGTAGGCTTAAGCTTATTGATGGATCTAGCGTGCAAATCTATTTTAGAGTTCTCTATATATTCAATGGTTAGTTTTGCTTGTACGATAATAATGACTTTTGTTCTTATTAGGAAACGTAATGTGATTTAATTATTCACGTTTAAGTTTGTTTGTTAATAATAATGTTCTTAAGTTTTTCATCTATAAAACAAACCCATAATTATATAAGAATACATTAAGATTTAAATCTCATCTTTGTTTAAGATTTTCAATTTGTTTTAATGGAAACCAACAATATAAAAGAAAGTTATAGAGTTTTAGGAATGACGTGTGCAGCTTGTGCAGGTAGTTTAGAATCCTATTTAAAACCATTAGCGGGCGTAAAACATGTCTCGGTAAATTATCCAAATCAATCCGTTGAGATTGAATTTGATCCAACCAAAATTTCAGAAAATCAGCTTAAAAAGACAGCTGAAGAAATAGGGTACGAGATATTAATTGGATCTAAAGAAGATATTGAATCTCAGTTTGAAGCACAAGAAGTCATTCGTTATAACCGACTGAAGAAAAAGCTAATTTGGGCGATTACATTTTCATTTCCCATTTTTATGATGTCTATGTTTTTTATGGGCAGAATACCTTATGAAAATTGGGTCATGTTAATCTTGTCATTACCGGTGTTGTCTTGGTGTGGTGGAGAATTTTATGACATTGCTTGGAAAAAACTAAAGCAAAAATCAGCCAATATGGATACTCTTGTGGCTTTAAGTACAGGAGTAGCATTTTTGTTTAGTGTATTTAACACCATTTATCCGCAGTATTTTTCTAGTCAAGGGGTTAAGCCTCATGTGTATTATGAATCTACCGTTATTATAATAACCTTAATACTTTTAGGACGATTTTTAGAAGATAAAGCTAAAGGGAAAACCACTTCAGCCATAAAGCAATTAATGGGTTTAAAACCCAAATATGTAAATGTAATAAGAAATGGTGAAGAAGTTTCTTTGGAGTATAGAGACGTAAGAAATGGAGATCTTATCCTTTTAAAACCTGGTGAAAAAGTTCCTGTTGATGGAAAAGTAAAGAAAGGGCATACATATATTGATGAAAGTATGATTACGGGAGAGCCTATTCCTGTAGAGAAGACAAAAGGGAGTAAAGTATTCTCTGGTACTGTAAATCAAAACGGTTCTTTAAAAATATTGGCAACAGAAACAGGAGATAATACATTGCTCTCTCAGATCATAAAACGTGTTAAAGAAGCTCAGGCAAGTAAGCCTGCAATACAAAAGTTGGCCGATAAAATTGCAGG
>CBDEVQ010000106.1:0-21423 GCA_965243605.1 Flavobacteriales bacterium | reverse complement strand
TTCTCTTTTATGTCTTTAGAATGTATAATATCATAGACTAAATTATACTCTATATTTTGGGATTGAGTTGAAATTTCTTGTAAAACAACCTTAGCCGAATCCAATTCATTGGTGAGTATAAATACCTCAACTTTGGTTAGTAAGGCATCTATTTGATACGGAGAAACATCTCCTTTACAGAATTGTATTGTACATATAAATAGAGTGACTAAAGCCTTGTTTAACATCGGTCTTTTAAAGAATTAATTCAATTTAAATTGAGTAAAAAAATCAGGTTTATACTTTTTACCTATTGGTATTTTAACGTCTCCAACATATACATGAGTTGAATCCATTTTTCTAATATAATTAATATTAATAATATAACTTCTATGTACTCTAATAAACTCTGAAGTTAGTCGTTTTAAGTAATCTTCTAAAGAATCTCTTACAATGTATTTATCCGTACTTGTATAAATATCGATATAAATACTGTCACTTCTTAAATAAATAATATCTCTAAAATTTATTCTATGATATTCTCTTTTTTGTTTAATAAAAATAGACGTCTCTAAAACTTTATTTATAGATGCAATAGATTTATTTTGTTTAAGAGAATAATTATAAATAGCCAACTCTATAGCCGAAAACAATTCTATATTTTGGAATGGCTTTATTAAAATAGAATAAGGTTCTGTAACTTTAGCTTGCTGAATAATAGCTTTCTCTGTATAAGATGTCAGATATATAAATGGAATATTAAAACGCTTATTAATAATATGTCCTAAATCTATTCCCGTTTTATCACCTTCTATTCCAATATCTAGAATAATCATGTCTGGATGATGGGTTTCTATGGCAATTACTGCATCTTCAAATGTACGTTGAGGTTCTAAACATTCATAACCTAAGTCTTGTATTGATTGCCTTAAAGATTCTGCAATAATAAATTCATCTTCAACAATTAAAATTTTCATATTGGATAATAAAATGAGGGTTATTGAACATTCTAATATAAGTATATTAGATGTGAATTACTAAAAATAACGTCGTTATATTTAACCGATTATCGTGGAGAATATATCTGTATGACGAACAAACAAGAGGGGAAAAATAATATAAATTATACGTATTTATCAAATCGTATTTATTCATAAGTTGAGTGTCAATACGTAATAAACAGATGAGATTTTTATTAGAAAAACTAGATACAGGCCGAAATTTCCCCATCTACGTATCACCTGTATCTAATGCTTTTCATGTTATAATGCTATACAATATCTTTACCCTTATTGTTAAACCTTAAAATGGTGTCAATACACCTTTTCAATAAGAATAATTAAACAACGATTTAATACACAAAAACAAATACATTACTTATTAGACATTGTAAGCATAACTAAAGTTAATATCTATCTGTCTAACCAACATAAATTATGTTGCAAACAAACTATAGGTTGATGCCAAAATCACTTCATTCTTATTTTTCTTGATTAGTTCTGTGCTTTTAATGAATTGCATTCCATTATATTCAAATCATAATCCGTTTGTAGTTGGGGCTAATAATCAATCCCCCATTTATATCTTTATCTAAACTTTAAACCGTATTTTTGATACCATCAATTCTAGAATAGAATACATACAAATACCAAATTCAACACTTCATTTTTATGATGACAAAGTATAGTTTTTTAAACGATTATAGCGAAGGTGCACACCCAAAAATCCTTAAAGCTTTGGTTGATTGCAATTTGGAACAGCAAAATGGATATGGAAATGATGCGTATTCTATTGAAGCCAAAGCTTTAATTAAAAAGGAAATGAACAACCTTGAAGCTGAGGTTGTATTTGTATCTGGAGGAACACAAGCCAATCTAATTATTATATCATCGGCATTAAGACCACACGAGTCTGTAGTTGCGGCAGATTCTGGGCATATTACACACCATGAAGCTGGTGCTATAGAAGCCACAGGGCATAAAGTAAACACGGTTTTAAATACTTCAGGAAAGTTAGACATTCCACAACTAGAAACCTTGTTGGTTAAACATGATTTTGGACCACATGTTGTTAAGCCTAAAATGCTTTATATTTCGAATACTACAGAATTAGGTAGCATCTATTCTAAACAGGAACTCATCAATCTATATACGTTTGCTAAAAACAATTCAATGTATCTATTTTTAGATGGTGCGCGGTTAGGTTCTGCATTAATGTCCGAAGGCAATACTTTAAGCCTAGAAGATGTTGCCAATTATACAGATGTATTTACAATTGGAGGAACCAAAAATGGGGCGTTATTAGGCGAAGTTATTGTGATTACGAATTCAACATTAAAAACCGATTTTCTTTTTCATATAAAACAAAAAGGAGCTATGTTGTCTAAAGGACGTTTATTAGGTATTCAGTTTTTTACCCTTTTTAGAAATAATCTCTATTTAGATTTGGCTCAGCATGCCAATGCTATGAGCTCTAAATTAGCACAATCCATAAAAGATCATGGCTACGAATTTTTAACAGAACCAACAAGTAATCTAATATTTCCAATTTTACCGAATACTCTAATAGATGAACTCGAAGAAGCCTTTATTTTCTACCGTTGGCAAACGCTAGATAATGCTCACAGCGTATTAAGAATCGTAACATCTTGGGCAACTCAAGAAGATCAGGTCGATAAATTTATAGCCCTTATAAAAGCTTATAATACCCCTTCTTAATACTTACAAACACAAATCTCGTAAAATACCATTCAAAGGTTAATTATTTATATAAAAACAATTGTTATTAATAAATTATAACATAAAACAAAATCATACCTCACTAATATATACTAACTTACAATTTGTAAAGTTTAATTTATTACACCTTTTCCTCACTTTAAAAATTACAACCCTATGAAACCTATTCATGTTAAAAAAATTCTATCATACCTACCCGAAGTTTCCATTCTTGCCATTGCCCTTGGATGGTTCATCGAAAATATTTTAGCAACACCGTCATATTTTAATTACCTAATGTTGGCCATTATTGTGCTTATTAGTGCCTTAATCATTTGGCGAATTAAGGCGTTTGCCATTACCTTATCGGTATTAATAGGGTTAGGAAGTTTCTATATGTTGTTGGCTGTTTTGTCTGAATACAATGAGTTCCCTAAAGGTGATCCAGATGGTAATAAATTATTATTTACAGGTCTACTTATTATTGCATCTTTAATTACAATGTCTATTATTATGCCTATTAAGTACTTATCTAAATCTAAACATCCCAAAGCTTAAGACTTTTAAACGAGGTCTATTTCAATAGGTTTATTCTTATAAACATATTTTTCCGTAAGTAAAGAGGCATTAATAAATGTGGTCATCTTTGCATTTATTATTCCATACCCTTCGTGTATATGTCCAAATATATGATACTTGGGTTGTACAGTTTCTACTTTATTTAAAAGCGCATTACAGCCTACATGATCACCATTTTCAATTTGGTCCAACATTCCAAAAGGAGGTCCATTGGTGATTAAAATATCAATATCTTGAGGAATCATATCCCAATGTCTTTTTATGGATTCTCCTCGGTCTCTATTAAATGCCCAATTGTAAAAAGTTGGTTGTATCGGAGACCCCCATATTTTGAGGCCTTCTATTTCAATACCCGAGTCGTTTAAATATATAATATTATCGGGAATATAGGTTTGTATTTGATTGGCCTGTTGTTCAAAAAACCAATCGTGATTTCCGGCAATACATATTTTATATTGGTGAGGCTGTTGCGAAAACCATTGTAAAAATCAAGAACCTCTTCTTTACTTCCTCTTTTAGAAACATCACCCGCATGAATTAAAACCTTTCCAAAAAGAATCTCCATGGCTTGGTGCTGACCGTGGGTATCCGAAATGCAGACTATTTTCATCATTTTATATAGGACTTAATTATTATATTGTATTAATTACAAACTTATAACCTACTCCTCTTACATTCATAATCTTAATATTAGGATCGTTTTCAAGTTTCTTTCTCAATTTAGAAATAAATACATCTAAGGTTCTACCAACGTAATTCCCTTCATCTTTCCAAACCTGATTTAAAATGTATTCACGTTCTAATGTTTCATTTTCATTCGTATAGAGTAAGTACAGTAAATCTGTTTCTTTCATGGATAATTCAACATTATTTCCTTCAAATATTAACAACATTCCTTTTTTATCGAACTGATATTGACCAATATTAATAAGGTCTGAAACAGGCTCAGGCTCTACTTGAATATTCTTCTTTCTGATCACGTAATATGTGCTCACTCCAATCAACAACACAATTAAACTATATAAGTATGGTGGTGTTCCACTTTCTTGGATTGGATTGCTTTCTTCAGAATTGGAATGAACAACATCTTCTTCTTCTGGGAAAAAATTAATGACCTCGGTAAAATAAAATACATAGCAGTCCTTCGGAAGCCCTCTCATTCTACAAGGTTTCATGGCTAAATTATCTAACCGACTGGCCTGAAAACTATGAACAAGTTCTTCTGTATTGCATTTTTCAACTTCTACAATAAAATGTTCTTTAATCCTTTTCTCCTCATAAATCTTAAATACAGAAAACAATAATAAATCAGGTTGGAATGCAAAATCATTTTCAAACGTCACCACATACCTTCCATCTATTTTGTCTATAGGGAGAATTCGAGATGTACTATCACCCAACTGCAACAAAAACTCATGACAGATTGTTCGAAGTTCAACTTTTATTCGTTGATCTTTCGTTTCCGCTTTTACAGTTTGAGTGACAAGAATGAATATTACTATGGCAATATTCTTAAAAACTTTATATAAGGTCATTCAACAAATTTATTCGATTATACATGGTATTACAAGTGTTTTGGATTAAATTACATACGATTTACACTAATTTACATTGCTTAAATCTTCGTTGATGAGTTCCAAGTTACCTTTATGCTAATAATTAACAAAATAAAATTATGACTATTAAATTTTCTTTCGTTTTGATGTTTTCGACTTTACTATCTTTAACATCATGTTCGCAAAAAAAACCGGCTCTTGAAACTAAAAAAGCACCTCCTATTGTGCAAAAAGAAGTCACTGTAAAAGCAGAACCTCATCAATATGGAGGTTGGTATTGTCCTGATAATTTATTCGGATTTCCACCTGTAGATATCAAAAATTGGGAAAATGTACCCGTTGTTAATGGTAGATTACCTACTCGTGAAGAAGTTCAAAGCGAGGCCTCTCTTATACATATAGACACCGAGAAATATCCTAATGCTAAAGCTTTAGATATTACAATGCCTAAATTGGCAAGTGTATATAATCCATATTCAAAACGAAACGATCTTATTATTGTTATTCAAGCGGTTCAAGTTAATAATGACTCTATTGTCGGTTATCGATTTTTAAATGGAGGAAATGGAAGTGCATGGCTAAACGAAGTGACATTCTTATCGGATGAAGAAGCAAAGACTTATCCTGAATCTAAATTTGTTACCCATAGTATTATGATTAATACGACTCAAGAACGTATCTGGAATGTATTAACACGTCCAGAATATACCAATCAATTTCAGCCCATATTAAACAAACAATCTCATTTAAAACCAGATTGGAGAAAACAGACGAATGTCAACTATAAATACACAAATTCTGGTCAAGTAACGTCAAGCTATGGAGATGTATTGTTTGGTAACTATTACATTCAAAATGATTTTGACAATGCCCTTTACTCTGAGAAATTCTTTCTTTCGACCAATAAAGAAACCAATGCAACCGAATTAAAAATAGTTTGTGGTCCGTATACTAAAGATTACGAAATGCAAAAAAACATTCTTACCATTTGGGCCAATAAGGTGAAAACGTTAAGTGAATAAATTCTAATATTATATAGCAATGGTTTCTTTTACAAGGACCATTGCTTATTTATCTTTGTTTATTCTTTTCCCTCTAAATGGTATAGAATTCCAACATTAATCCCCGTGTCAATTTTATACATATTAGAGACACCATAGGCACTATAGGATCTATTAAATAAGTTACTTCTCCCAAATAATTGGATTTGAATCTTAAAACGTTCTGAAATTGGAAATGCCGTACCAACACGAATTTGTAAGCCTCCATAGACTTTGTTGTAATCTTCAACTGTTCGGTTAACAACATTCATTTCTTCTTGCTGACCTATGGGAGGAGTAATATCGTAGTCTAAAAAATACCCAGAATACACTTTACCCGTAAATTTTGACGAATAGTTAAATGAAATAAAAGGCAGGGCATCAATATAAAATACATTTCGTTGTTTTTGCACTATGTTTAACCTTAATCCATAAGACACCAATAAACTTTGGTTATTATATCGTCCTTGTTTACCTACTGCAAAAAATTTATTATTACCACGAATAAACAAATCATGATAATATGTATTCCATTCCAATATAGCTAAAGGTTGTAGTTTTTGTTTTTCCTTGGATTCAATTAAATATTCTAAACTCAGTCCTGCTCCATACCCTTCATTAAGGTTAAAGTTATCATGATTACTAGATGCCATTAGAGTTGTGGAATATAGACTTGTATTTACAATAACATCTTGAGATAAACCATCTATTACACTGAATAAGAATACAATAAAAATAAATTTAATTTTCATACACTTTAATTTATATGTAACAATTTACACCTTATAATTGTATTAATAATAATTTATAATTGGGATAGTAAAACTATTGTGTTTTTATTAACCTAAACGCCTATTTTTCAGTAATTATTTAAAAACAATAAATAAAATTGTATCGAGAATAATATGATTTGACGAGGTATGTTATTTGTTATTTTGTGACGCTATCGCTGTGATTTTCATCTTTTTTCATTCACTTTATTGTCAGTTTTATTGGTGTTCTCTTGTTTTACTGTGACGCTATCGCTATGATTTTCCTTTTTTTTGAATGGTTGTTTGTTTTAAATAGATTCAACGATTCGCTTCGCTCGGGTATTCTTGATACAAATAAGTAAACGAAAAAAAATCAAGACTTCCATGAAAATCTACAACCTATCTTCCAAGCCCTTAAGTGCAACTTTGTGATCTTCGAACAAGTTCTTAGCTTCAAAGTTTTACTAAAGGTCCTCTTTGATAGAACATACATTTACATGAATGTCGATAATAAATGAAGATTTTACAATGTCAAAATCCAGTCTTAGTGAACGCAGGTACGCAGTGGCGTCTTGACGTCAGGAAAGAGATAGCCCGGAGTACCGAAAGAGAACGTTCCAAAGGAAAGACCTTATTTTGACTAGATTTTTGCATACTTTTCATCAATGTACCCGAGCGATAGCGAACACATGAACACTTATAAAACAAACAATAAAGTGAATAAAAGAAATGAAAATCCCAGTGATAACGTAGTGGTATGATTTTATTAAATATGGTACGAGTATTGGAATAAAATTGTAGCGAGAACAATTTAAATGTAATAAACATTACGAAATTAACATCAATACGTATCCGATACAGAATAAAGAGGTAAAATTGATATTTTGGATACCTTACTCATTTAACATAGAGTCTAACGCTAATCTAAAATCGGTTGAATTCCATTTAGCAGCTCCTGTTTTTTCTACCCTAATGCGCCCTTTTTTATCAATTACAGAGGTATAAGGTATAGAACTAGATGACAATGCATTGGGTACAGAAGATCTTATCGAATAATTAATAAAGTCGTAATTTTCTTTATGCATCAATTGATTAACCGCAGATTGATTATCGTTTGTAACCATCAAAAATACGACTTTGTCTTTATAATCGGTATAGAGTGTATTAATGTCTGGCATTTCGGCTAAACACGGAGGACACCATGTTGCCCAGGTATTAATAAAAATAACCTTTCCCTTGTAATCTTCTAGGTTAATAATTTCACCAGTAGTTAAAGATTCTAAGGACCAATACATATTATCTAAAGCTTTAGCCTCGGGCTGTTCAATAACATTTGGAGATAGAGCAATTAATGAATTAATAAACACTTTAATGGTTTTACCCAACGGTGTAAACATGATAATTAAAAACAGAGCGACCCAAACCATATCAACCCATCTTTTCTTTGGTATTTTCATTTACTATGTCTGTTTCTATGTTCTTATTTTTCTGATTTCCCAATATCAAAAGTCCAACCTACATTAATACCGTAATTCCACATACTAATATCAATAACTTCATAACTATACATTAAACTTCCAAATACATTGGCATTTAATAACCCTTGAATACTTAAATAATTGGTTTCATTTATAAATATCCCTATACCAGGCCTTATTATTATTCCTAAGTTTATGGGGAAGTAACCTCTTACTGATGACTCAGGTTCGTACGTAATTTCTGTGGTTTCATCAATAATTTCTGTATCAAACCATTTATAAGCTTCGCCCGAAAATTTAGATTTATAGTTCCAGGATAAAAAGAATAAACCATCGATCTGATACTGAATTTTAGGATTAGAATTTAAATAAGTTCGCATTCCATATAAAAAAGAAACAGCATCCGTTTTATAGGTTCCATTTCTATATTCATACGTTTTATCTAAGTTATCTTTTAACAACAAAGACATATCGTGTTGGTAGTGTTTCCATTCTAATCCATAAATAAGGTTGCTATGCGTAGAATATAATATCTTATTATATTCAAGACTTAAATGAACTCCATAACCTGACTTTGCATTGAATTCGCTTGGAAAATCCCCTATTCCGAAAACCTGAGATTTAAAAAGTCCTGAATTAACTGAAATATCCTGGCTATATCCAATTAAAGGAAAAATGATTAAAAAAATACTCGCTATTAATTTTTTCATATAACAATTTAAGCATTATTATCTATCAAAAATATAAAATCAAAAAAATAGCATTCTATTTTCATCCCTTTAATTCAAATTATTACAAATAATAAAAGCGACCGTTGAATCAAAATCAATGGTCGCTTTTATCGTTTTTAAGTGTGTTTGTATTATTGTTTAATAAAACGTTTATTAAAAGGTTTACCGTCTTCTGTGTTACCAGATATGTGATACATTCCACTATTTAATGTCGAAATATCAATCTGCACAGCAGACTGTCCTTGAATAAAATCTGTTTTTACAACTCTTCCTAAATTGTCAATAATGTGCACCTGACTAAACGTATGATCTTGTGTTACTAGGTTCACCATATTTGAACTTGGATTTGGATATAAAGCAATTTGAGTTGAAATATTATGGTCTGCAATTGATAAATTAGAAGTTAAGGCTTCTCCTACATTGTTTACATTTTTAAACGTAAAATCGTTAGCATTTTTCTCCCAAACAATTGTATTAATATGAAGGTTGCTTAAATCCCAGTTCGGATCTAATTTTATTTTAAAGCTCTCTGTAATTTCTGTATCCGCTGCAATAGATCCCGAACCAGTTTGCTTTCCATGTGTATCTGTAGACAAAACTTCTCTTAAGATATGGAAATGATAAATGTCTCCGTTTGGAATATTAGGATCGTAATTGGCTTGATATTCCCAAATGCTATCTTGGGTAAGATATACACCGGTATAAAACTCTCCATTTAGAGCTTCGAAGAATTTTGTATTGGTTGTTACAAATAAACTATCACCTTCTACTTGCCACTCAAATCCTGCATTTACTTGTGTTGCATTTGCATTATAATTGGTTGTGATGTCTGTAACTAACTGATTTTCTATATTTGAATTTAATGACCCTTGCAAAACACCGTTTAATGTTACGGATGGATATGATGATACTCCAAACTCATCGGATAAACTTTGTGCTTTTGATGAATATAAAGCACTCTGAGATGATGCATGAAGCTCGAAGAATACCGCTTTATCATTCACCTGAGAATATATAGATGCCGTTGTAGGAATACCGTCTTTACCACAGTTTCCACACCACGTTGCATCTACAGAAGCATATAAAGATTTTTGAACTTCTGGCACTTCAATTTGAGCTATTGCTGATGCTGAAAGAAGAAATGCTCCAATACATAAAGTTTTGTACATAATTGTTTTGTTTTAGGTTAATATGAATATAGGTAGATATTATTCTATTATCCTTACAAAAGATGATTTTTTTATTCAAAATTGATATTCAATAGGACTCTTCCTCTTTACCTGCAGTGTATCCATTGAACACTATTCGTTTTTTGCACCTAAAATTCCAATAATAGATTTACAAGTATTAGTCCATTATACTTAAAAATATAAAGTTCATCTCCTTACAATCGCAAACCATAACCTATGGTTATACGCTCTGTTTACTGTCCAATAAAAGTTAGCAAATCCCATTCAAAAATAATGTCTAATAAACAGATATAAAGATTGAATATCAAATAGTATAAATACCTATATTTATTATGATACAATTTGCATTTTCGTATTCAGAAAAATGTATATTTGGGTGTTATACAACATCTAAAAAAATATAAATGATAAAACATTCACTAACTTTAATAACATTCCTTTTTTCATTTGGAACCCTGTTGGCTCAGGAGACCGTAGTTATTCCAAGATTTTTACAAAATCCGATGGACAATACAACAAAACAGAACTTCAATCAAAGTTTAGAATCCTTTTTTTTCCAAATGACAAAAGGTACAATAGATGAAAGTATGTTAACGTCTAAAAGAGCAGAATTGACTCAATCGCAACTTCAAGAATTGGTAAACTACGAAACCAATAAAGATAGCGTGACTTTAAAACTTAAAGATAAACAGCTGATTAATATTTACCCAATTTCAGATATAGAATACTTCCTTTCAATTTCATATACCTATACACATCCAGACTCCGACCCTATTCAATTATATTTAATCAATTTAATTGCAACAAAAGAGGGAGATAAATTCACATTTTCTATTCCTCTTGAGTATTTGACTCGCTATTGGAAAACACATACAATTGATAATATCACATATTATTTTAGAGATAAACTTAACCTTGAAAGAGCAAATCAATTCAGTAAAAAAAATACCGAAATGGCAAAAAAAATGGGGTTAGAGCCAGAGAAATTAGACTTTTTTATGACTGATAATTTTCAAGAAATATCAGAACTCTTAGGTTTTAGATATTCATTTTTTTCAAATGGAAAATATAGAGATGGTTATGGTGTTGATTCCAAAACAATTTTTGCAATAATGAATCATGAGGATTTTTCTCACGATATGTTTCATTATTATTCAAGTAAAATAAATAAGCGTGAAAATAGAAATTGGATCACTGAAGAAGGTATAGCATACCTTTGGGGAAACGCATACTATACAGATCCTAATGGTGAAATGATTTCGCAAGACAGACTTGTAACCAAATTGGACAATTACCTTTCTAAAAATCCTAATACAAGCCTATATACACTGTTCAGTGAGGACATCAAGATTTTTAATAACATTGCACCTGAAATTTCTGTACGTTCAACAATATCTGGAATTATTGCACAAGCAGTTGAAACAAAAAAGGGAAAGGAAGGAATTACAAAACTAATTAATGCAGGACGTGAAAATAAAATAGAAAGTTATTTAATTGCAACCAACAAGCTCATTGGAATTAACAAAGAAAATTTCAATATAGAAGTGAAAAAGCTAATTGAAAAGTACGAAGAAACGTTACACTAGATTGTTATAGTCGTAATACGATCTACTCCATAAAATGATAAATGGAAACGTATTAACAACGATTCCATATTACAAAAAACACGGGTGAATAAAAATAAAACAAGATGATGTAAGTTATACATCATCTTGTTTTATTTGTTATAAATGCATCAAATCTTCTGATTTTGAAATAAGATGTTTAAAAATTAATATGGTGTGTTAAGTATTTAACTTTATAGATTAAGTATCCTTAAATGTCTCAATGTACAACACGAGTTTTCTTCAACATTATAATTAAATGTTAACGACCATTCCATTAGTTATTCGTGGTTGTTTTATTCATTTTATAGATCCAATCAATTCCAGCTTGTAAAGTTTGATGTTCTTCAACTTCAAAATCTGGCATAATACGCGCTCCATATTTTGTCTTTTTCCTATCCGAAAATATAGATTCGGATAGATTTATGAACGAACCATCTGAAAGCTCGTGTGAAACACATCCTGTTGAAACACCATAAGTTGATTGACCAAATGATTTGGAATTTTCTCTTGTTTTAAATGCCACGGCTACCGCTTCTCCTGAACTTGCTGTTTGATTGTTTGTTAATACCGCTAAATATTGATTGCTAAAATCGTTGTTTAATAAAATATTAGTTTCCATAATAAACTGATCCTCTATATACGCTTTGCCTTCCATTATTTTCCAGGCTTCACTATTTTCATTAGCATCAATAAAATACCCTAGTATTCCATTTCCTATTAATGGCTCTAATGAAAGAAGCATTGGCCACATATTCCCCCCAAAATTACCACGTAAATCAACAATCCAACCTTTCAATTTTTTCTGCGACTGTTCCTCTATTTTTGTTCTAATTTTTGAAATGTAATCCTTGTATTCATTCTCTGTTCCAATACAAAAAGGGACTCTAATGTATCCTATGTCATTCGGTGTAATTTCATCCGATAGAACTGGTAAAGACTTATTTTCAGAATTCATTTCTGATTCTGTTTTTGGCTTAAAATAACTATGATTATCATCAAGTTTCATAACCGCATAACGTATTACAGGATATGTATCTTCAATGTTTTTTGCGTTCTGTGCCTTTTTAAAAATTTCAAGTTTAAATTCTTCCCAATCAATTCTATTTTTATTCACTGAATTATCTTCTAGTAAATCAAGGGTTTCTGTTAAATATTCAGAAACCTCTTTTGGAATTGAATTTTGAGATTGACAGCCTATAAATATTATTTGACAGCTAATAAAAATTAGAAGTATATAATTATAGATTTTCATTTGTTGTTGTTCAAGTTGTTGTTATACAGCATAAGATATCGTGTAGTTAAATGTACTACATTTCTTACCATTTCAGTTGATCCATCAATCTAACGAAAGTAATAATGATTTCCCACGAACACTATACTAATAATATCTTTTCCCAACCTTTTAAATCTTCGTCAAATTGCATCAACATTCCCAATCCAATTCCGGCCATTCCTTCCAATACTCCAGGTGTAAAACGATACTCACTTTTCCCATTTTCTTCAACATAATTGAACCATAATTTACACGATCCATCATGCTCTATATCCAGTTTACGAGTTTCTTGTATCCAATATAAAGCCGTTTCTTCTAATTCTGAATTTCCTGAGAATCTATACGCCTTTAAATAAAGTAACATTAACCCAATAGTTCCATGACAAATACAGGCATCATTAATATTATTATCACTTGGATCTCGTTTTTTTGTAGAATGCAATAGAACTTCAATCATGTTATCAACAAGATCTTGATTACCAAACACATTACCAACTTCAAGCAAAGTTGTTGCAATACCTAAATCTCCATAACACCAACTTAATCTACTATTACCCTCTGTACAAGAATCTGTAACGATACTCGCCCAATAGGTATCTGCATTCTTTTTTGGAGTCTGTTGTACAGACATAAAGAATTCTATACTTCCATCAATTAATTCTTTGCAATACGTCGTCTCTATTCCTTGTTGATAGGCTTTTAGTAAAAAAGAAAGAATTCCAGCATTTCCATGACATATACCTAAATCATACTCCACATCAGTTGTATCTCCCTTTCCGAAAATGGTTTTCCACCTACATACCGTGTTATCTTCTGTTTCTTGATGCAAGCTTTTAATATATGCGGATAAGACTTCTCTGGCAAATGGGGTATCTCTTTCCAAAAAGTACATGGCTAACCCTAATGCACCAGATATAAGGTCATTGTTTTGTATTTTAACATTTTCAACAAGAGCATCTCTTAATAAATGATCCAATTTCTCCAATAAATCATCTAATTCTAATTCTATCGTCTCCTGATTTTTCAAATGCGCTAAAACCCATGCAACACCACCAAATCCTGACGAAAAGTCAAACGTAGAAATCTGATTAAGGTTCTGAAAAATCTGTCCCAAATACAGGTTAATTTGATCTGAATAATTAGACTCATTGTCCCACATATAAGCATATACATAAAATAGTAACACCCCTGCTTTTCCTCTCATTAATCCATCTTCTGGAACCAATTCTGATTGCTCATTCCTTGACAGATTTTCAGCTATTTCCTTAACTTTTGCCTCCATCCAGATTCTATCTTCTGAAGGAATATTGAGCGCATTACTTGTTAATACTTGAATATTATTCGTTTTCAATATGAGATAATATTTTGTGATTAATATTTTGACGTTTTGTTAACGATTTATAGAACATTTCTAATACACCATATGCTAAGTACTCAAAAAAACGTTGGTTATGAGTATAAAAGCGATTGAGAAACATGTGAATATGACTACTCGCTAGGGTATACATACTCGTAAAATCTTTTCCTTGATATTCTATTTCAATTATACGGTCTATAGTTTCCTTATACGCCCTACTTACCGATTCAAGTTCTGTTTTTAGGAATGCAAGAACTTCATCTTCTATCGGTTTTAATCCAAATATTTGCTCCAATATCAATCGATCCTCTCTATAATGTGCATTTGCAGTTTTAAGGTTTGTTTCTGGTATTCCAAACTCTTTTGAAAACGATTTACGAACAACACTCGTATAGGCATATTTAGCATTTAAGTCTCCTGTAAATGCATTTAAAATAATATCGACTAAATAAATAGCCACCGTTCTCTTATATTTTTCAAGATGAGCATTCGATGAAAAAATACGATTGAGATTTAAGACCAAATCACTATTTACATAAAATAGATACTCCGAAAAATCTATCGTTTTATCTCCATAGCGCTCTAACTCTCTGTTATACATATGTATTCCAGTATTCCAAACTAAATTCTCTGAAACCCATGGTGTTAAACAGTCATTTATTCTCGCAATTACATCTGAAGCATACTCTGCCGCCATAAGCTTAAACCGTATTCTAAGATGGTAATCAGGGTCTTCATATCGTATAAAGAACCAAAGCTGTATTTTCTTTTCTGCGGCCAACGTTTGACACAAGGCCTGTATAGCGTCAGTTAAGACCTGATTAATTACTGTTGGTTCTGCGTAAATCTTATAATATATCCATTCTTCTGATGGTGAAAATTTACGTTTAATAACCGTTTTATCGGAGTCTTTTAATTGTATTCGAGTCTCCTCTTCTTCTTTTATTGTTTTTACATAAGGAATAATCAATTCATTGGTATAAAACCCTTGACTATCTTTTACATATAATTGATCTTTATTGACCAATACTTCTTTCAATCGAACAGTTTCCCCGTCCATTTTAAGTCCTTCTTTTATTAGAAGGATAATACCATCCTGAGATTTTGTATCAATTAAAAGGTTGTTATCTGCTTCTGAAAGCAAAACAAAATCTGGAATATTTTGTTTGTTTTTAATGGTTTCAAAGGCGGATAACCATAAAGATTGTTCTTTCTTTTTTATTCGTTTTAATTCTTCTTTAGGTATATTCCAAAGAGCTGGGCTTATAATAATGTTTTTAAATTCCACTCTCGGTAAAAATGGCCTTTCAGATAACATCCCCCACTCCCATCTTATGTAGTTTCTACCTTGCTGCTGTAAGTCACCCAAAAATCTATATATCGGTAAATTTCTACCGTCAGCATAATTATGTGCTGTTGTTAGTCTTGGAATAACCCTTTTCCCAAGCTTTTTAGACATTAATATTAGCTCTTCACCTTCCATTAACACAACCAAATCTTTAATATAAATTTGTTCATCAGGTTGTCTATTTGATTTTACCAAATATGGAATTTCAAAGTCTCTTATTTCGGGCCTACAAATCAAAGACCCTATTTTAGAATTAGGTAAATGAGACAGCTCTGCATATACCGTATTTGAATTCGATTGGTGTTCTAAATCCGCTAACTTTTGAACTTCAGCTTCTATATCTTTATGACCTGATGCATAACGCGTTAATAAATTCAAAGAAGACGGTCCACTTACTCCTTCAAAAGCGAATTGGTCTCTTTCATCTACCTTTACGGCATTACCAATAACTGCGTAGGCATCTGGAGTTTTTGGATCATTCCCTAATTTTTCAACATCTTCACGTTTTAAAGTAACACTATACTTCTTTTGTTCTAGTGCCTCTAAATACATATTTAGTTTTAGTGCCGAAATGCTATCTAAACTTTGTTTATTTCCTTTTTTAGATGAAAAAACATTTAGATTTTCTAATTTTCTTGATTGATATCCAATACCTAAATCCTCATCAAGTACTTTAGAAAGTGAAATCTCCTGTTCTTCATATCTATGGGCAAATATGGATTTAAAATGATTTAAATCATCATTAGATTCCACCGTAATCATACTTAACACTTCTACACACTCTTGTATGTCTTTTTCCAGTGCTGTACTTAATCCATCTTCGCCAATTTCTCTATAAGTATCTAACTGTAGTGGACTAACAAAATCTTCATTCGTTTTATCCAATATACGGTTAACAATACGATTAATATCTTCAATGGTTTCTATTGAAAAATCATTGTCTGACATTTCTTCTAGAGCTGTTTTAAGCGTGTAAAACGTCTTATACATCTCAGGATTAGAATCTTTGGTTAGAGCCAAAATTCGGTTTAAGAAAAATGTATGGTAATCCTCCCCACTAACAGAAGGAAAAAGCTCACTAACAATAATTTGATTATCTATAAGATCATTAATGTACGCCCTAATGTCATCTTCCTCATACCCCTCTTTCTTAATAGAATCAACCATGTCCCCAATAGATATCCCTTCTTTTGCCTGTTCAACTATTGACAAAAGAATTGGAGAATCTGGCACTGTAAATACATCTGTAGAATCTGTATTCCCATCAAAATCGATTTTAATATATTTCCAAACATCATCTACCTTATACAAGGTATTGTTTGTATAATACATTAAAGTATTTAGCAACGTTTTATTTTGCTGAAGCTTTGTATATATATTAACCCAAAAACTAGTACTTAATCGACAGTTTATTGAAGACTCTTCTGAGCGGTTCCAATTCACTCCTAATATTTTGTTTTGATGTTCTTTTCTCTTAACAATAGAAGATGAAACAAACAACCCAAATGGTGTACATCTATAAGTCATCCTTATAAAATACTTTAACAATACATTATAAAGTTCTTGTTTCTTTTTTGGAGTCCAATCCTCATTTACTCCCTCTATGTAATTTTTATATTCTCTGAATAAAGATGGGGAAGCAATACGAATAGCTTTAAGCGCTAATTGATTGGATTTGAAATATGTAATAAGCCACTCTAATTTTAATTCTGGTTGGACTTCATAAAAATTATAAAGCTGAGAAAGTGGGAAAAGTGGCGATCTTAAAATGTAGAAAGGAGATGTATAAACAGGCATGTAAGATGTGTAATTACAATATTAATTTAAGAATAAAAAGGTTGTCAATTTCCTGACAACCTTCTCTTAATGAATATTAAATTCATTGTTTCTTAGCAACATCTACATGAGTTGTATCCTGAAGGGAATAAACAAGTAGAAGAAGTACGTTTCTTAGGCTCATCATGACAAGCTGCTAAAACAGCAGAAGAACTTACTGCAGAAGTTAAACCTCCTAATTTTTGTACATCTATCTTTTCTAATTCCGACTTTGCTTTAAAAGCATCTAAAGACAATCTTTTTGTTTGTGTATTTTTCATACTCATGGTAAATATTGATTATTTCCTCTTGTCTACTCTATTAATGGCTTTTCAACTTACGCCAATTAAAACGTTCTAATAGTTCAAATATAAGTAAAAATTACAAACTTTAAAAATATCTTTTTTTAAATTTTACTTTTGATACATTTCTATAGGATTATCATCCTTAAATTTCCAATAATTAAACACCACTGGATGCTCACTTATCTCATAATCAAAGTATACGGGATAATCTTTAATGTAATTATCTAACTTTGTATAATAGTAATCGAAAATAGATTTCCCTAAAGGTGAAAATATAGTTTCCCAAGGTATCTTTTCTAACCCTATATCGTGTCTGTTTTTATTAATAGCTAATCGTCCAATTAACTCATAACGCGTATCTACATCTATGTCTAAATCTTCATCGAGAAGATTAATAAAAACTTCAACAATTTTTTCCGTGGTATATATCCCATGATATGCGCCATAAATTGTGCGGGTATCCCCGTTGTTTAGCATCATTTCTAAGGTCGGTTGAGATCCGATGGGCATAAATTTCTCTATATCAAATGTGACTGCATTAAATACATTATGAGAACATTGATGAATTATCTCTTCTAAGAAATACGTTATATTACTAAGGTCATCTACGTTCAAATAAACATTTCCATGAGCTACTCTAGAAACAAAGTTTCGTAAACGTGGATGTGAAAACAAAATAATCCTACGCGTGGTTTGCATGTATTTTTCGTATTCATCCTTGTCATACTGTTTCAATATTTCAAACGTACGTTCAATATCCTCAATATAATCTTCTATGTTAACCGTAGAAGATGTAATAATAGTTTGCAACTCTTCTAAAGGAACATTTTTCCAAATTTCAGTAAAGAAAGACGCTGAATACAAGTCTATTCTATTTGTAATTTCTATTCCACAAGCTAACTTTCTAATTGGCTCTAAGGTTGCTTCAATATTTTGTCCATCCTTAAACAAGGTGAAATTTTGTTGACCAGCATCGCAATCGTACTTTAGAGTTAATGCTGTATTTAATTCATTGGTTAATATTCTTCCGTAATTAGGCAAGAAAACAACCCCTTGTTGATCACTTAATACAGGAAATGTTTTAGAGGTATTATCTTTTCTATATCCAAATAAAATTTGGTCATGTCCTTGTTTATGGTTTCGCAATGTAGAATAGGAAACAAGAAAAGGTTCTAAAAAGATAGCATCATCTTCAAAATCTACTGTATCAAATATGTCCTTGTCACATTCATACAGATATCTTTTTACCTGAAATATTACATCTTGCTGACCTTCTGCTATAAGTGTATTAATATCAAACATTGCCTTTATTTTATAATTAAAAAAGAAAATTTATATGTTAGTTCTTCAATAATCCCCATAAACACTTCTGCTTCTGAGTTGGTTAATTTGTACTCTATATCATTATTCAGAATATCTTGTAGTGTTTTTACTCCATCACATTTAATTATTGTTTCACCAACAATATCTGGTAATTGATAAACCTGATCTAACGATTTTATCATCCATTCAGATGAGACCTCTACGGTGCTATAAGAATTGGTATTTAAAAGCGTCACACTATTCTTCAAACGAACAACAGAATCTAACGTTAAAGGTTTACGAGGCTTTTTTCTGGCAATAAAACACCAATTATCATACACTCTATACCTCATAACTTTATCAGAACCCATGTATCGAGTTTTCACAAAATTATCAACCAGAATCTCATAATTTCTTTCAATAAAGTAATCCTTTACCTCTTCTACGGTTAACAATTGTTTCTCATCTGTAAAAAAATATTCTAATGGTCCAAAATGAATAAACAACCCTTCTGTTTCTAAGAGGGTATCCACCTGACTCCACAATGTACCAAGAGGAAGAACATCCGTAAAGTATATGGAATAAAAGTGTTTTATACTTCCATTACTAAAGTTGAGTTTCGAAAAATCACCAACTTTAAATTCAACTTTATCATTTATACGCTGACTTAATTCGTCAGAAATTTCAACTGTAATCGTATTTTTTGAATCGGCTACTTGACGACAATTTCTAAGGATATCGTAAGAAATATCCCAAGTCTTCTTTTTACTTAAATATGCCGTTGTCCAAAGCATCATTAATGACTTGTCATTTGCATATACCTTATCATAATATTTTGCAAATTCAACAGCATATCTTCCATTTCCACATCCTGGAAAATAAGCTTGCCCGTTTTCAGACGAAAAGTCTTCTACTAAATGTAATTGACTTTCTATGTGATTAATTATTGTACTTCTTTGCTCTAAAGCTTGTGGTTCGTTGCTCCAATCTCTCTCTAAATACATAAGATTATAAGGCTCATAATCTTTTTGAGTTGGTGCAGGACTTAACCTTGACAATTCTTCAACTGTAAGTTCATCTAACAATTGTGATTTTACGGTAGAATACATGGTTTTAATAAAAGCCCTTGCTTCATCTACTTTTTGTGTACGTAAAATCATTTTTTCAGACCATTCTGTTTTTTGTTCAAAATTTTCTGTTTCATTAACATACTCCATCCATGCTAAATAATGGTACCAATAGATTTTTTCGTCTGATGTAAGTTGTTTAATTATATTTCTTTCCATTATTTTTATTTCGTAAGGAGTCCTATAAACCTTTGTAATACTGTTTTCTTCTTGGTAATAATTTCAGCAATCCCATTCATTTTGTGTTTACCTTCTAATATTCTATCAGTATTCGTCAATAATCCATTTGGAAATTTCACTTTTACTGTATAAAAATTTTCATTTGGCACTTCAGATATGGTCTCAATATTCCCTCGTAATGTTCCGTATTCCATATAAGGGTAATTGAATAATTTGATAATAACTTCCTGATTAGGCTTCACATTCCCTGAACTTAAAACAGGCATTTTAAGCAACGCATTATACTCTTGATTTTCGGTTGGTACTATTGTGAAAATTTTCTGATTATTTTGGATAAACTGATCTGGATTTCTCACATCAAACAAGTTTAATCTTCCTGCAATAGGCGCGTGTAATACATGTTCTTTTTCCCAACGATTATAAGCTGCAAGTAATTGGTTAAACTGACTTGCTAACGCAGATTTTAATTGAAAATATTGATCACTTTGCTCCAATTTTAGAATTTCATTTTCTCGATTAATATTTTCAATTTGCAACTTCATACTTAGAATTTGTCCTTCTAATTCTTTAAGCTGCGTATTTTTAGCATATAATTCAAGTTGTTTATTTTCAAAATCTTTCTCTGATATAACTTGTCTATTTAAAAGAATTTCAGATCGTTTTAAATCTCTATTCTTAATCTCTATTTCTGACCTAATATATCCGAGTTGTGTTTTTCTTTTCTTAATAATGTTCGCTGTATGTTTCAAACGACTTTCATTAATCCGTGTTTGCTTAATTTGTGGTTGATCCTCTATGTACAATCGAAGTTCATTCATACTTTGGCTAAACGATAAATACTCAACATTAAGATCACCTAGGTTAAGGTTTTCATGGAGGGTAATAGAATCTATTCCTCCCCAAAAATCTTCTTTCAATTCATCGAGTATCCCTTTTAAAATCTCCATATTGTTCTGATCAGCATAACTAGAGACAAGCATAATCCACTCACCCTTTTCTACCTTTTCCTGATCTTCAAAATACATTTTATTAACAACCCCAGAGGTTGAGCTGTATACCTCAATAGATGGATGATCTGAAGTTATTT
>CBDEVQ010000105.1:0-22431 GCA_965243605.1 Flavobacteriales bacterium | reverse complement strand
TCTTTTCTATTTTGCTTTAATTTATCTGTACTAATCCAACTTTCTTCTGCTAGACTTACTTCATCAATATAATTATCAGGCAGTTGTAATCTTTGATTTATACTTATAATATTTATATCTTCAATGCCATTAATTTCAGCTAACTTATTGGATGTTGTCCCGTGTTTTTTAGCTATTTCATTTAAGGTATCACCAGCTTTTATTACATATTCTTTTTTGTCACTAACCTCAATGTTTGGTAATTTTAATTTTTGATTTACATTAATTAAATTAGGATCTTGTATATTATTTAAAGATGCAATTTCACTAACAGATGTATTATACTTTTTTGCTATAAGACCTAAGTTTTCACCCTTTGCAACAACATGATTATTTTCTAGATTATTATCTGATGATCTTGGATTATCTTTAACTTCATAATCTGATGGATCTAATTTATAATCTTCAATACTTTTATTTATATTTCTTAAAGATGGGAAAGGATCTTTAGGCATAAACCTACTTACATAAGTATTATCTTGTACAAGTGCGTTATTAGTTCTTTCATCAAATAAATCACCACCGTACTGATATTTATATATATCTCTTATTTCTTTATACTTATCATCTTTTGTTGCTTTGATAAAATTCTCTTGTACTAGAGGTCTTTTTTCTGTTGAACCATCATAAACAATCATATTTATGTAGTCCTTTGTTTGTTGCGGTAGTTTCTCTGTCCAATCAGTTCCTGTATATATATCAGTACCACTAGCCTTTTCTTCATTAAGTAATTTTCGTACTTTACCTCTTCCCCAATTATAAGATGCTAAACTTTTGAGTAATCTATTCTCAGCAGTGCTTGTAGGTTTATCTACAAATGATGAGTTGTATAATTCATTCATAGACCACTCTTGAACATCATGATTTTGTTGTACATTAAATGGATCTACTGATTCAACTTTATTTGCCTTTTTATAATCACTTATTAAGTCATCTCCTATTTGTGCTATACCTTTATATCCAAGATCATTTTTAGCTTTTGGGTTTAATAAAGATTCTACAAAAGCTTGTTTTAAAAGCAACTCAGGAGTTATCTCAAAACTTTTTTCTACTTCTACACCTGTCTGAGCCATTGGTACTTCAACAACATAGTCTGCATTACCATAGTCGTAATGTTCTACTCCCGGCATCATATCCTGAACTTTGCCATTGTTACCATAACCCCTAACAGGGAAGTCTACACCATTCATAGTAATATTACTTGACTCAATAATATTAACTGGATTGTTTACATCAGGTGAATTTCTTTTATATCCTTCTGTACTAAACATTTCTGATACATGTGTTATGTATTCATTTGGTCCCCCTGGTAGTCCTATGCTTTTCTTATTTGCCATTATCTAAGAGATGTAAGTAGTTTAGTATTAAATAAACGTAGCAACATTTTTCTATTTCCTGAGACTAATCTTCTTAATATAAAATTATTTGCGTAATGTCTAAATTTCTTATGTTGTAGTTGTGATTTATTATAATTTAAGTTTATCACATTTAAGTTTTTTATGTAGCCATTTGGTGCTGTTCTCCAAATAGGTTGTTCTGCAAATGAAAACTCTCCTCTATCATTTGTAATATCCCAAAATTGATTAAACCTATATTTCTGTTCTACTTTAGAACATAGTATATCTATATTATTACCACTAACTATAGGGTAAGTTAAATTAGCTAAAGGTTCATTAAATGGTGTAGGAACTAACTTTAAAGATCCGGATACTTGTTCATTATTATAAATGATTGCTTGATCAAAATTAAATAAAAGATCTTCCCATTTGTCATCATTACACGCATAGCCCATATCACCTTTATAAACATATGTTTCAAGTTGATATTCAACACTTCTTACAGTATTAACCATTTGCCCAGTTTGTTCAACTAAATCAATTTCCCATGGATAATCTACACCGTAATAATTTGCAAATAAATCACACCTTACATTATGTCTCCAAAATGCTCCAACCTTAAAGTTTGCTTGTGCAGTTTCATAAGAGTCTGAATTACATATAAGTGGATTAGGATTAACATATGTAGGACTTCCTGCTAAAAATAAATCATCACACTGACCTGTTGTTGTTGTAGGAAATCCAGGAATACCAGGAGGACATTCACATTCTAATTTTCTACATATTGGTGGTGCATCTACCTCACATGGTCCTGAGCTATCTATAAACTCTCCTGTTGTTGGATTTGGATATACAAGAGTATAACCAGGAGGGCAATTACATGTAGTAGGTATTGAACATGCATTAGCTGCAATGTTTGCTGCTATTAAAGCAACTTGAGCTGGATTATTAGCTGCAATACCATATTGATATCCATCAACATTTATAGGACCAGGAGTACAAGCTATATTAGTTAATACATTTGGGTTAGCAGGTGTACTATTTGTAGCACCACAAT
Source organism: Flavobacteriales bacterium (assembly GCA_965243605.1). Classification (GTDB taxonomy): domain Bacteria; phylum Bacteroidota; class Bacteroidia; order Flavobacteriales; family CAJXXR01; genus JBMYYR01. The sequence continues at coordinate 19,998 of CBDEVQ010000105.1, read as the reverse complement.
ATAAAGCAAACACATCTTGATTTGCAGGACCTGATGCATTGGGTGAATTATTTATACCTTGGAATGGACAACCTATATTTCCAGGATTACTATTTGTATCAGTTACAAAAATAATTATTTGTCTAAAAGCTGGATCTGCAGTTCTATCTCCTAGCTGACTTCCTGCTTTTAAATTTAATACATTCTGCGCATGAGTTAGTGCTGGACCCACTACTGTACCAGTTCCTGGAGGAGTTTGACCCCAAACACTATTATACCAAGCAGTTACTTGAGGTTCAGTAACAGTGTTACTCATAGTAAATCCATTAGGATTCATATCAACCCGTTGGCTTGCCCATGCATTTAAACCTACTTGAAATCTACCAGTAGCCATAGGTCCTGATATATTAGGATCAGTCAAAAATGCACTTAACCAATCCTGTTGAGCTTGTCTTATAGAACCTGGACCATTCCCAGTAGAACCAGAAGTATCCATTGCTATAACAATATCTAATAAACATAGTGTTGCACCACCTTGTACATCAGCATCTACTTCATCTATTATGACAGAAGCTAAATCAGATGTATTTTCTATTCTTTCACACAATCCGTTTGTTGCATTATATGTGAATCCTGGTGGACATATTGGAGTTTCACTTTCTATTGTCTTTGTTGTAAAAAAGTGATTAATGCTTGGTAAAGCTAACTCAGGATGCCAGTCATGAAAAGATACCCATCCTTTTCCTTTTGGATCATAACTTATAGTCCAAGAACAATCATCAAACCAAACGGGATCCCCTATTGTAAGAGGTAATCCTCCATTAAATTCAAATCCTTTTGATTCAGAATATGTAACATTAGCAATCCATTTAGATTTTATTCTATAATCTTTTTTCATAAAATAAACAATATCATCATTAGGATCATATATTGCTTGACACCCTACACCTGCTATAGGATTATCAGATAATACAGAATCTTCCAGTAATGGAAATTGTTTAACTAATTGAGAAGGTAGATATTTATTAAACCACCATTTCATTCCATTATTAGATATTGGATCTAATCCTTTACCTGTATATTGAAATATTTTACCTTGTGCTTGTGATATAAAAAACAAACCTACTGGTGTATTTACAACGCTTCTTAAACTTTCACATGAACCATATTCATTAGAGATGTCAGAATTAGTTACATTTTGCAACGGTTGATTAAATAATTTACCATCACCTATTGTTACATTAGTATTTGATCCTAACTTTAAAGAATCTACTCCTTGAAATAACTGAGGAGATAAATAAGGGAAAAATACTAATGCCCCTGTCTTACTCATAGGTTTTATTACACTAACTTTATTTTTAAAGTCTTTATAATTAAGTGGTAAAAATACTCTCCAAAAATCTTTCTTAGCTTCATCTTGAGCTTGTAAAGAATATATTAATCTTTTTGGACGGCTAACATAACAGTTTGCTGCAACATATGGATCATAGTACAATGGTTGAATTTCCCCAAAGGAACTCATTTGTGATGGAAATCTTGATGGACTTAATGATTCATCATACTTATAGTAGTTATCTTTCTTTTCTATTTGTGCATGAAATAATTCATCTATATCATTATTTTCATATACATCATATATTTGTCTTGCTTTAGTATCTTCCCAATCTCTGTGTGCTAAATTAATTTCTGATTCTACAAAGAAGTCTAATATTCCATTATTATGAGAATACATGTAAGCATATCTCATAGCTAATATAGGGTTAGGATCATTTGCATTTCCTCCTGAAAATATATTAGTAAATCCTTGACCACAACTATCATTACCTCTATCTAAATAAAATAGATCATTAGGAAATAATTCATCAGGGTCAGGAGCAATACCAAGTGTTGCTATTTGTTGAGCTAAACCTGTCATGTCAAATCTTTGTGAATTTAACCAAAACCTAGGGTATGGTATATTGACATGCATGGAGTAATCATATGTAAACTCATCTGGCTGACCTAATAGATATTGAGAAAAAATTGGCATTATAACTTTTTCAGTATACCTACCAATAAATGTATCACCTGCCATAAGAGCTTGAGTTGAATACATAAATTGATCAGGTTTAGTTGGATCTAATAATTCAACACAACCTCTCATAGGTATTTGTTTTATACCGCTTAGTTGACCATATTGATTATCAAAGTTAAATTTAAGTGATCCGTAATATGCAGATATATTTGATATTTTACTTTGATCAGGATTTAATAAATAATTATCAGACCATTCACCTACTGAACCATTTTTTCTAACATAACCCCCAACTGTAAATCTTGATTTATCCTCAGTTATTGGATCTTGTAATTCTTTTTCTAATGCAACAGCAACTGTTGATGGTCTAAATAAATTATTTATTTTATATTGTCCATTATTAAATGTTTGAAATGAAGAACCTAAATAATTAGAATCTTCATTCTTAAATCTCCATATTGATAAGTTGCTATCTTTAAAATCATTAAAAAAGCCTTGTGAATTATATTTAAATACAAAATCACTCTTGTTAACTAAGTTATAAATTAGCTCAATTATCTCATTACCACCAATTGCAATATTAGCAGCTGAAGTTGTCAGAGAAATTAATGCTCTAAATCCTGAAGGCAACTGAGATAAAGCTGTATTTTTATTAGTTGTTATTTCATACTCACCTGGTTTACCACCTGGTAGAAGACCAGATAAAGCAGTTACTGATCCAAAAATCCCTTGTGCTAGTTCTAAACCTGCTCCACCTGCCCACAAATCAGCTAAAGCTACTGTACTATCAACTAATTCATAAGCAATTGATGCACCTTCAGAAATACCTGAGTTGGCTACAGCACCTGCAGCATTAGCTACTCCATTTACTCCAAAAGGTCCTGTAGTACCACCAGTTCCAAAACCTAAGTAAAAGTCATTTGCAGTCCAAAAACCACCTCCACCACCGGTTCTTTTAGTTCCTCTATCTCCTTGAATTTGAGCAACAGCATAACCTATACCAATCACAGCTGCTATTACAGCTGCTCCATTTCTTAATAGTTTAAACTGAGGGTGATCTTCTGATGCTTTAAAATAACCAGATTGTTTACCTGTTATCTCACCATATATTCTAGTTTCATAAGCATTTAAAAAAGGCTTTGTAAACATTAGATCTGGAGATGCAAAAGTAAATGCTTTTTTTGAATACCCGTCTAAAGGAGCAAATGATGCTATACTTTGAAGCAGGTTATCACATGATTCTGTTCTATTAAGATCATTGCCACCTTTCCAAAAATACATGTCTGGTCTCAAATCATTATATGGATAGTTTGCATATAAACCTTGAACACTTCCACCAATTAAATTCTCTGAATTTGGTACAGTATATTCACGCATATTCCTAAACAAACCTTTAGCCAATATAGATTTTGCTCCAGTTCTTGAACCTCTTAGTATTTCATAACCAACTACATCTTGTAGATAACTTCCATCATTATATTTTGGTCTTCCTATATTAGTAAATTCTACTCCTAATAAGTTTATATTATCTCCGTCAGTTGTACTAATATGTAAAGGTGAGTTTGGTCCTCCTACTTCTTCAGTAGGAAACTTGTGATGTCTGATTGGTTTCCCACATAGATCACCCCAAATGTCAGGTCTATCTGAAGGATATCTTTCTGTAGATTCCCAATATCCCATTTTACCTCTACCAATAATAAAAGAACCATCATCTTGTAGTTCAGATATATTTTGTTGTGTAATAGAACCAGTATTATAAACTTTATAAACAGGATCTCCCAAATCATCTAAAGCATTATCACCAAATATAATATCAGTTTCTAAATTACCATTATAGTTTTCTGGTGCTCTACCTGGTATATGATATGATGAAGATCTTTCACCTGTATTATATATCCATCTAATAAAAAATGCATATTGCTCATCTCTTAAGAATCCTAATTTACTACCACCTAAAGTATAATATTTTGAATCTAGTTGATTACTTACCCAATTTGTTTTTATTTGATTAGCAATAGGTTGATAATTAAAATCAAATTTTTCAGTTGGTCCTTGTCTAATAAGCCAATCATTAACAACATACATTGCATTTGATTTTTCATATGCTGGATTACGTTTAGGTAACTCTGCTATATCTACTGCTTCTAATTCATCACTAATAAAATCAAGACCTATGTCTAGTTGCTGAGTACTATAAAGACCAATTTTTTTAGCAAATACTTGACCCTGCTGTCTTATCAAAAGAGCTAGCTGATAATAATCAAATTTAGTATCTAAGTTTGATAATTTAATATTCATTGATCCACCAGAGCCAGCATGACTCCAAAGCGTTTGAACATTTGATATACCAATATAGTCTGTTACTTTTTGTTCATTCTCAGTATATGCAATAAAAGCCTGATATGCACCATTTCTTAACATACCACCATCAACATCTTTTGATAGTTTTACACAAGGTGTGTCCATCAGTGGTGCCAATCTTATTTTTTCACAATCTAATTGTTTAGGTTCTATATCACTAAAAACTACACAAGGATCTCCTGGTGCAGAACTTATGTATTGTTTCCAAGGAATGTCATCTATGTTTAATGTACGTGATGGGTTATTACCATCATCCCAATACACTTGCCAAGAACAATCAAAGTTTTCTTTAGATGCACCAGTAATTAAAAATTTCTTTTTAAAATTTAAACAAGGGTCATTTACTAAAGCTTCATATTTACATTCACTATCATCAAACGTTCCAATTTCAGAATTAATATCATCTGTAGAATATACAATCCATTGATCTCCATATCTATGAATAGCACCTATAATTGTATATGGAATAACTCCACATTGTAAATTAGCTGGCTCATTACCAATAACACCTATGTCACCATCTGTAGAATTATTAGCAGCATTACGTGCATTCCACCAACTTTGATTAGGTTCCATAGACTGGGTTATATCCTTATTCATCCCCTTTAAGAATGAATTGGTAGCTATAGAAGATGTACCAGTATTTTGTTTTGCTCTTTTTCTCTGCTTAGCCATAATTGTTGCTTATCTTTTAGTCCTACAATGAACTAGATGATCTTGTTGAATTGTTTGATACTAATGCCGCTCTTGGATTAGATGGTGCATAACTCAAAAACATATTGTAATAATTATGGTATTGTGCTCTTCTATTCATTGACCAACTTTTTGTAATTCTTTAAAATCAGGAGTGTTAACAAAAGAAAGAGCATTATTTCTTGCTGCTCTTAAACGTTGCTCAACTAAACCTAATTGTTGACTAACGTTTTCACCTTGCCACACCATGTTTTCAAGTATTCTTTGTTTTATAGCATACTCATAATATTCATTACAGTAAGGTTGGTCTAATACTAATAAATCACCACTAGGTGATTCCATTGCTCCTTGATAACTCAAATAAACTTTGCCAGTCCTAAAAGTTGTAATCAAAAATCCGTCTTCTATTTGTGCAATATCTGATGCCTGTGCTCCCAGTGTGGGGCAGAAACATGTTTTGCTATTTACATCTTGAATTCTTAGTTGCATAAATGTACTGTAAGTTCTAAATTGATTAGCACCTACTTTCTGAACAAGCTGATAAACATTTTCACCATCACATGTCTCAATAACACAAACGTCATTACATGTTTTACCATCTGCACACGGAGCTACTTCACCTGGTGCTGGTACATAAGGAACATCATTAAAAGTTTCAACATGTGTTCCTGAAGGCATAGTAGAGTTAACTGTATACTCACCACATAAAAATGCATAATTTAAATATGCAAAATCCATAGGTAGCTGGCCACGGCCATGTTCTATATCTATAACTACTTCTTTAGTTCTGTGTATTCTTAGTCCTAAATCATAATTAACTCTGGTAGCAACTTTAATTAACTGTTGTGGTTCTATCATTCCTTCTAATGCATATGTAGAAAAGTCAATAGAAACGTCTTCCATTAATTGTGAAAAGGTTCTGTATTTATTTGATGCTCCCATTATCTATGTATATTAACTTTGTTATCAGAATCTTCTGGTGGAACTTGCATTGTATTCATCATAACATTTATTACTTGTTGTTCTATCTCTGCAAATAAAGCTTCTGGTATATAAATTGGCTGATCATATCTAGGTGTACAATCATCTTCAGTATCACAATTCCACTTTGTTATATCAGAATTAAAAACACCTTCTAACTTTATTGCATCCCATTCAATATTTGGACAGTATATATATCCATCTAACCACCAAAAATATTTGGTTGTATTATATTTGAATGATGTTGTCTTAGTCATTGAAGTATATGTACCCGGTTGGGTTGCTTGTAGCTCTTGTGAACCATCTATTGAACTTACGGTACGTATTAGTGGCCCCCAGTAACCTTCTATCATATCTGGTAATTTTTCTTTTGTACGTTTTATTGTACAACCACTTTGAATTCCTGAGCAATGTGCTTCAATTTTATCTACCTCAATTAATTCTATAAAAGGTAAAGCTTTCCACACTGAGTTAAACTTCATTAACTTATTGGCATAATCCTGCCTTCTCATCAATACTTGAGCAAATTTTTCTATTAAACTATATATGTATCTATCTGTAACAAAAGCATCTTGAACTTCTGCTTTTACTTGCCCTCTTATTCTAGATACAGCTTCTGCTATTGTTGACATTGTTGTTTATATTTCAAATTCATTATAATCTTTTAGAGCACTTTGAGTGTATTCTGTATTATCATATAAATGAGCAACTCTATATTTATTCTTCATTGTAACATACTTTGTCCAATTAGAAGGATAATCTTTTGCCACTGCTCTTTTAAATTGTCTACATGCTACAAATCTCCATAACTCTCTATTTTTAAATCTGTATTTTGTTGACCAATTTGTATAAAATATTTTTCCTAAATTTCCATCAGTTTCCCAATTTTTATTTTGTAATACCTTACCATATTCATTAGATAACTTATAATTTGTATTAACAGTTTTAGAAGAAGAGCATGTACCTATGAATAAGTAACCTAATGAATCAGGCAGCTCAACTCCATCTCTATATTCAATTACAGCTTTCCATAGTTTAACATTGTACAGTTTAATTATTTTCTTTAACTTCTCATTATCAATATTAGAATACAAAGGTTTTTTTTCTTTGAATTCTTTTATTGTTTCTGCATTTAATAAAACCTAATCTATGCTCTCTGTACCTTGGAGCATTTAAATCAGGTTTTTTAAAATTATTTATCATACATACTATATTATTAATTTACAAAAAAAAGTGCACTTATGAAAGCTAAAAGAAGGATCTTTATAGAGCTTGATAAGTTATTTCACAAATATTACCCATTGTAGGGTGTTGTAATTCTAATTTACCAGACCGTCTATTACCCACATACTTATTTGAATAATGATAATAATCTGTCTTTCCTAGACTGGGTAAAGTTTTTCTATAAATCCCGCAGTCTCATTAGATGTCATATATTCTACTTTTCTATCTGTATGTATGTGACCTTTAAATAAAGTTCTATTTGTTGTAGCACCCCATTGCTTAGGATACTCTGATGCATAAATTAAAGGATTATTTTTACTACGTTTATCACCATGCTCAAAAGCATTAAAGTTATTATGCCAAACATGAACTTTTCTTTCTTCATATTTTATATCCCAAACTATCTCATCACTAATAATAGACTTAGATAAAGCATGAACTAAATGAAAAGAAGATAATCTATCATGATTACCTGGAACATATACAATAACTAATTCTTTACAATATGCTTTGATATAATTTATAGCCCAATGCATTGCATCAAATGCTTGCATATAAGCTTTTGTAGCAGGCATACAGTTATCTAATCCTGTTCCGCTAGTGGTAGTACCATCAAATGTATCCATGTTGATTAAATCACCTCCTACAACAAAGTACATTCTCTCTATATAATTAACAGGAGCTGCTTTATTAATAAGGTATGTGATAGTGTCTTCAAAATCTTTATCTATAGTTTCATTACCTTGTTTACCAAAATGAATATCCTGTAATGATATTACACCACATACAGGATCTTCTTTATTAATTTTTTTAATATTTGCTTTAGGAAGTTTATATGTTTTGGGTACCCAGTTCTCTAATAGTTCTTTAAAAAGTTTTTCTTCTGGATTCTTAATCTGAGATACTAAGGCTGATACTCTCCAGTGATCACCCATTTGCTTATTCCAATACTGAGACAATTTCCATCTATCAGTATCTATTTTTAACAACAGAATTATTTCTTCTGCACTTTTAGGTTCATGATCAAAAGTTCCGGATATCTTACCTTCTCCTTTTTCTAAATCAATTGCTTCTACAACCTGAGCATTTTCTGCTGCTTTGCTAAAAAATATAGATTTTTTTCTTTTTGTTTTTCTTTCTTGTAGGACTTGCTTTTTAATTTTAAGATATTCATCTTCACTGATATTACACCTTTCAGCAGATATTTTACTGTTCTTTTTCCATTTCAATGAATTGATTACCTTCTGTTTAATGTCTTGCATAGGGAAAGTTTTTAAGTTTACCAAATATACTGAATTAATTATTAAAAAAAAAGAGGCCCCTAAAAGGAGCCTCTCCAACTCTTGTGATAGAAAACCAACAAACTATCACCTTCTGTTGTTATTTTTATTTGCCATTAATTAGCTAAAGTAGTAATAAGAATTTCAATTGGTTTACACGCTGAAGAGTTTCCAGCATCCACTACTTTAATTTTATATGCTGTACTAGCAATTAAGTTTGTTATTGTAAGATTATTTACAGTTGGTACAATAGGAGTTGGATTTACTAATACCCATCCTCCTGGAGATACTTGTGTATCTACATATATATTTAACCCTGCACTATTACTCCATATACCATCCCAAATTACATCTACAGAACTTTTAGTTATTATACCGGCATATACATTATACGGATCATGTTGTACATCATTTGAAGTACATGCTCCTAATCCATTGGATAATATCATAGAAAATTTTTGTATAATAGAATCAAGTCTTTCACCGGAGGATATAACTATTCTACTACCAGGATCACCTATTTGAAAAGATGTACCACAATAACTTACACACTCTGCACATTGTATATCATCACACCTTTCATTACCAACACTACAATCTGTATATGTACATGGGTTTGTGATTGCTGTATCAGAACATCCGCATTGTGAACTACATTTTGTACAATTACATGCCATTTTTTTATTTTTTTTTATTTAATTTCTTATATAATCTTATGGACACTGATTAGTTATAAACTCTGAAATAGCTCCTGCATTATAACTTAAATTCCAATCTCCTCCAGTATCTAAAGCAAAAACTCTCCAAGGGTATATTGTTCCTCCTGTTGGTGGAGTATATGTTCTATTATTACCTACTCCCATTACAAAACATCTAATTCCTAGTGATGAACATGTTGCTGATAATTGTGCCAACCTTTGAACATCAACATTATCAAATTGATCATCAGCACCACTTGGAAGATTATCTGTAAATATTATTAAATATTTAGCAGCACTTGGTCTCCAATCACCCATAAAGGCTGCACCTTCAATTGCTAAGCCTATTGCAACATCCATTGGTTCATCAGGATTGTTTCCACCTCCTACCGGGAAAACCACAGTAGCAAGAGGTGCTATTTGTGAATTAAATGAAGCTTCATTATTTATTCCAAACCTTTCCATTGTTGTAAACCATGAATTAGTGGTAGGCCCAGTATTCATAATTTTTTGATTTGCTGGTAAGGAAGTATAGGCAGGTTTGTCACTATAAGTAGTTGCTGGTGGTTGTATTCCAGTAGACCACTCATCTACAAGAGTTATACCTAATTGATAATCATTTGAACCTGATTCAGTTATAATTGTATTAACTACTCCAGGTATACCATTTTTAAGTAAAATAACTTCATCTGACATACTGGAAGTAAAGTCAACTATAAACCCACAATCTATTCCATTTGTACAAGGATTCTCTGCCCCTGTAGATGTAAAGTTAGTTGGGTTAATACATACTTCTGTTCCACCTTGGTAGTTAATAGTTATTCTAACGTTATAATTTGTATTAGGAATTAAATTTGTAAATGTAGCTGTTACAGAAGCTCCTGGGTTATTTACAGTTTCTGTTTGTTCAGTAATGTTTGTAACAGTGTTTATAACATCTAATACATACTGAGCTGTTGGTCCTAATGAATTTATAAAACTAATAGTTGCTTGTTCATTCTGTATATTTGACATAGTTGGACTTACAGGACATGGTATAAATCCTGTTACAACAGTTGTTTGAGTATCTGAACATGAATCTGTACCATCTGTAACACAGAAACCTATTGAAATACTTAAATCTTGAACTGTATTCATACCAGGTAAGTTTATTTGTACCCCATTAGGATCATTTTGTAAACTACTAACTGATACTATCTCTTGAATTGTATTACCATTTACATCTGTAATTGTAATAGTTGAACTACCTGCACAATCATTAAATGGGGAAGGCATACTTGAATTTAAAAATATAAATCTAAGACCCGTTATTTGTCCTTCTACTATTACGTTTTGTATTGTATAACCAAATGATACAGAATCACATCCGCCACCACAGCAGTTTGTTTGAATTTCTGTAATAGCATTATACATATCATCAATTACAACCCAAGCATTTTGCATAGATTGTGCAAGAGTAACTGCATTAGTATTCCAACCTGATATAGAACCGTAGCTAACTGAATTGTTAGATAATGTTATGTAACTTCCTGTTATAGCTGATTGTGAAATTGCATTATTAATTGTACTTGGTAAGCCAACTGCACTTTCTAATTCACAAAATCTAATTTCTAGTGCAAGTAATAAAACTGATACATCTGTTAAATTTCCTACATTTACAATACATGTAGGTACTACTTGAGCTTCACTTCCTCCACTACCTACAACACATACTCCTTCTGGAAATACACATGCTTCTAACGTATTTAATCTTGTTGTATGATTTGCTATTGTTAATGTGTTAACTTCAACATCAGAAATTACTTTACATAATTCTTGTGCTGTTTTAACGGCATATTCATTTATTGGTAATGAAGTTACTTCATTTCCGTTAGCATCAGGATAATATAAACAAGTTGGTAAGTTTAATCTTTCTGTAGGTGCAGGTGGTTTATCTGTACCAATTTTGTTTGCACAAATTTGATTCACCATAGCTTGTAGAATTTCTACAAGAGTTTCTGGTGGTAAACCCGGTATAGCAAGGCATGTTAAGTCCAAACCTGTTAAATCAGGATTAGCAACAATACCTCCATCAAGGATATCACATAATTTTTCAGCTAGTTTAGCTACTACTTCGGTAATTGTATCACCATTGCAAAGATCTATACAAGCAATATCTGGTCCTTGCCAGATAACACAATTTGATGATATACTATCACAACCATTTGTAGTTGCGCTTGAGTTAGTTGGGATCATAAATATTTTTTTTTCTATGATGCAAGTCTTTCAGAAATGCTATACATATATAATATACAAAAAATTCTAAAACCAAACAAGAAGAATGGTTTTAAAATTTTTTGAAAAAATATTTATAAAAAAAGTGTAGAGTCTATTCTTCTTCTTTAATATCACTTATGGTACCGTCCTCTAGACTAATATTAACTGAACCATATTTATCTTCAAGAGATTTACTTACTTGTTTCCAATTTGCAGTTGCTTCTGCATGGGTTGTTATAAGTTGAGATTTTACTAACTCTGCATTACCAATATTCATCAGTAATGTATTAATTTGATTTTGAAGCTCTTTAACTTCTTCTAGTTCCTTAGTAGAAATTTTTTTTGCTTTTTTCACTTTTGCCATTATAATTGGTTTTTAAAATTTGTATACTTTTCAAAGATAATAATTTATTTTTTATTTCCAAGGAAGATTAACAACTAAATTTGTATCAGGTAATAAATCTTTCTTAATTATATTCTGCATTCCTGTTATATAATCATCCCGTAAATACTTTACTAAAAATGTTTTCACATCATTTTTAGATAATGATTTATAATCTTGTTTTGCTACAACTCCTTCATCAGTATCTTTTACAATGTATGATCCGTGTACAGTAACACTCTTTTTTTCATATGTTGATTTTAATGACTTAGGTATTACTAATGAACCTGTATAAGTAAATACTATCTCTTTTATTAAAGAGTTACCATCTGTCACTAAAGACTCTATATCAAAATAAAATCTTTGTGATAGATGCTCTTGTACTATAGGTGCTTCTTCTTTTTTAACAATCTTCTTCTTAACCACTTTTTTATTAGTAGTTTTTTTTATTGCTTTCTTACTTGACGTTTTTTTCTTTTTTGTCATAACAGTTAGTTTAAATTTTATCTACAAAGAGCAACTCTAAATGAATCACCATTCATTAATTCAAAAGTAGCACAGCCTCCTTTACCATCTACATTTATTCTTTTTATTGTAGTATCAGGCTGTCCATCAATACTTACAGGAAAGTTTGGTCCTGCAGGTCCTTGAGGTCCTGTTGCTCCGTCTTTTCCATTAGAACCTGCTGCTCCGGTTGAACCTTTCGCTCCTGCAGGTCCTTGTATTCCTTGTGGTCCTTGACTTCCCGTTGATCCAGTATTACCAGTAGGTCCTCTAGAACCTGTTGGCCCTTGACTACCAGCTGGTCCTTTATCACCTTGTGGTCCTTGCGGTCCTTGGCTACCTGTAGCTCCGGCTGATCCAGTTGCCCCTCTAGGTCCAGTAGATCCAGTTGCACCTGGTGCTCCATCACTACCATCAGTTCCATTACTTCCTGCCGGTCCTTGTGAACCTGTATTTCCTTTAGCTCCAGCTGGTCCCTGGGCACCGGTAGTACCTGTAGCTCCTCTTGCTCCCGTATCTCCTGTATCCCCTTTAGGTCCTGTCAAACCTGTTGGATCACCTACCCATTCTCCTTTAGCATTAATTACATCACTACCATTAATTCTAACATATCCTACATCAGCAACATTCTTAACTTTTAAATTACCTGAAGTAGTTAATGACATTGCACCGTCACTATTTGACTGACCTTCATACTTCCAAACCCATCCACGGTCTGAGTCATTATTCATTTGAAATACTGTAGCATAGTCATTTAAATAACCATAGCTTTGACCAGATTGCATTCCTATACCATAAGTAGATGAGGTACCCCAGAATCTATATTTACTTGCATTATCACCTGAATTAGTATAATGATACGTTCCACCATTAGGTCCGGCTGGACCTTGGGAACCAGTATCACCTTTTGGACCTTGAGATCCCGTGTCTCCTTTTGCTCCTGCTGCACCAGCAGATCCAGTAGCACCACGTGCACCCGTATCTCCCTTAGCTCCTGCGGTTCCCGGATTACCTTGAATACCTTGTGAACCTTGAGGACCTCTGTCTCCAGTGTCACCCTTGGCACCTGCAGCTCCAGCGGCTCCTGCAGGACCTCTTGATCCTGTAGCTCCTGCATCACCTGTATCACCTTTGGCACCAGCTGTTCCAGTTAATCCACGTATTCCTTGTATTCCTTGTATACCTTGTGATCCTGTATCTCCCTTAACACCTTGTATTCCTTGAGACCCTGTATCTCCTTTAGGACCTTGAGGGCCTGTATTAGTTGGCATTGTTACAGAGTTACCATCACTAATTGTAAGTGTTTGACCTGACTACAGAAAGGGTTTGATGATCTGTACAAATAGTAACAGTACGTGCTTCTTCATCAACAGTCTACATTTGTTCCTTTACAACCTACTAAAGTTAAAGTATCATTATTGCTACCCGCTTTAATAAGACCTTTACCATTAGTTACGTTTTTAAATATATCTTGAGAAGAACCTCTATCTGTATTTGTAATAGTTATAGTACCTCCACTAGATGTAGAAGTCATTTCTGATTGTATACCACTACCTTGTGCTATTGTTACTGTTTCACCATTTGTAACAGTTGTACTTTCTGTTCCGTTTCCTTCTTTAATAGTCCAAGAAGACATATTCCCAACTTGTGAGTTATCTACTTTTGTCCATGTTGTATTAGCAAATACAGCCCAATCACCTATTTGCCAATCTGTAATACCATTTAAATTTGTACTACCTGCAACAGACACTATATAATAATCTCCTGATGTACCTACATTACTTGCAAGACTTGGTGAATTTGTACTAGAAACTATGTTCCATGTACCTTCAAATTGTAATACTCCAGTTAAAGCATCATTAATAGCTTTTTGTATTTGAGCACCTGTTGCAAGATTAGAAGACGAAGAAGTTACAGCAGCAGTTTTTGGTGTTAGTGTTACTGATGTTGTACCAGTCTTAGTTAATGTATTTGTATTTCCAGATGCAACACTTGTTACACCTGAGCTTGAACTAGTACCTGCACCAATTAATGTTCTAACTTCTGCAGCACTAATTCCTGAATTAAGTGTAGGTGTAGTTCCATTTGAAAGTATTGCTGGTAATAGTAGTTATATTACCTGCCTTAGCTGTAGTAGAAGTAGTTCCAATTACTAAATTAGATGATCCATTACCTGTACCTGCCCCAATGAGACTTCTCACCACTATCTGTTACTTTTTTAGTGTTATTTACAATAGCAGTTGCTTGTGTAGAAGTAATAGTTGTTGTATTACCTGCCATTGCAGTTGTTGCTGTTGTACCAATAACTAAGTTGGAGGAACCAGTTCCTGCTCCTATAAGAGATCTTACCTCTGCTGCACTTATCCCTGTATTTAGAGTTGGACTTGTGCCATCAGATAATATTGCAGGTCTACCAGTATCTGGTAATGTATTAGTAATAGTTATAGTTCCACCACTACTTGTTGATGTCATCTCAGATGTAATACCTGTACCCTGAGCAATAGTAAATGTTTCTCCATTAGTAACAGCAGTTGATTCAGTACCATTACCTTCTTTTATTGTCCAAGAACTCATAGATCCTGAACCTGTTCCAGCCCCAATTAATGACCTTACTTCTGCTCCAGTTACACCGGAAGCTAAAGTTGGTGTACCACCACCACTAAATATACCCGGCTCAGCATAAATAGTAGAACTATTAAATGCATTACTTCCATATGTATATGTTTGATTTGTAGTACCACTAACGCTAAACGTAAGTGTGTTACCTGATTTAGTTATACCATCAAGATAAAAGTTTGAAGCAGATGTTAAATATCTACCATCTAAATCTACTGTAAGGTCTGCTAGACCTGAACGTGTTAATGTTAAAACTCCATTAGTCTGTATTAAAACTTATACCTGATACATAGTTATTTGTACCTGTCTGATCATCAATCCATTTTACAGCTGTACCTGTAGTACTAAGAACTTGACCATTAGTACCAGCAGATCCACTACTATCTAATATTCTACCACCTGCCCCTAAAGAAACAGTAGTATCTACAGTGTTACCTTCTAAAGATAATAATCTTTGTGAGCCAGTTATTGTTGCCATATTATTTCTTTTTTCCTCTTAATTTAAACTTAGTCATTTTTTGTTTAATAGCAGGATCCATTTCTGATGCATACTTAGTTCCACACATCATAAAATCTTCTGTCATCACTCATCTTATATGCATTTTTAGATATGTCACCTGATGCAGATAATTTTAACAAAAGTTTATTTCCCTGGTTTTGAAAACGTATGTTCTCCAGTATCAGTACCGGAATATACTTCCCATGTTGCTCCATCATCATTAGACACATAATAACTCAATGTACAACCATTAGGAATAAAATAATCTACTCTATTCCAAAAAACAAAATCAACAGAAGCTGAGTTATCTAATGTATAAGGTCCATATACTATTTCCCAATTAGGTATAAAATGATTAGCATATTTTGCATCCCATATTCTAAAACCATGTCCATCATATCCATAACCCATCTGAATCCACCATTCTACACCGCCTGTAGAATACATTCTAGTAATGTTACATCCATAATCAGCTCTATAAGATCTTCCTCTTCCACTAAAGATGTAGTATCTTCAACAACTGTATCATGTCTACGTAAAGCAACATATCTATCATTATCTTGATCTAAGAATCCTGGTATCATAGCTCCACCTCTATCTGCTGCAGTAGGAATAAAATTAGGATAACCTACCATTCTATCAGTTGGTTTACCACCTTGAGTATCTTGATACTTTACTCCAGCTCTAAATAAAATACCATAGTTATTACCTGGATTAGTAGCACCTTCATATGTAATTTGCAAAACAGTGGCTTTATTACCAGTAAAACATGGAGTCACATCAAGTTTAGTATGTCTACCAGACGCACCAACCCAAAATACATTAGGTTCATTTATTGGATCGGGTATAAACCATCCTTGTTCATAACCATCATCTCCCTGACCTATATCTCCCATATCTACATAAACTGATTTAGGTTTGACTGTAGATGCATCTAATATTAGAGAAAAGTTTGCATTATGGTAATAAGCATATAATATTCTGTCATTAATTTCATCATACATAATCCAACCTCTGTATCCATTTCTATCTACAGGTTCGGAGCCTTCAAACATTATATTTCCTGCTGTGGCATCCATATATAATCTTTCTTCAACACCAGTTTTCATGTTTCTACGCATACATCTTTTATAATGTCTTGCATCATAGTCACTTGCATATGCCCATTCTCCTGCTGCACACAAGCCTCCTACATAATATAGACCTGTGCTTTCTACATAACCTCCACCAGTATCTTGTGATCCTATATATATTTGAGGATTACTGTGTGTTGGTCTTGGATCTTTAACAAAGGTTGATCCTCCATTCATAAGACCACTGTAGTCAAATGTAGTATAGCCATTAACATTATAAGTCATAACTACACCTTTCTTGTTTATTTTATCAATACAAATAGATTGTATATGGTTGTATGTAGATGTTGTATCTCTCCATAAAAAGTTACTGTCAAAAAATAACCTTGTCATAGTACCATCATCATTTAGTCTACGTACAGCAAAACCATCACCCCAACCAACTGTAAAAAGTAAGTCACCATCTATTTCAAAAGCAGTTGTATAACCAATAAGTCTGTCACCACCATCATATTCACCACTACCAGAAGACACAGTAACATTACTCATACCTCTTTTAGTTACAGGTACAATAGCTACTTGCCCACCATAATTATTAGAGGCACATCCTACAATGGATTTTATATCACTTTTACTTACGTTAGTTGCTTTAAACATTCTTGTATTTCAAATTGTAACATTTTAATCATACTATCATTAGAACCTGCTGGAGCTACATTTACCATGTTTAACTCTTCAGCCAATGCTTCTTCAAATTCAGCTAGACAATCTAACCAATATTGTCTGTCATCTGTTATTTCAGTTCCTCTTTCTGACATCTTATGTTGTTATTACTTCTACCCAAAACTGGTGAAAATTCCTACTTGCTCCTACACTATGCATATAAGATGAATTCATTCCACTATAAACCAATGACGCATTAGATCTTGATAATGCACCTTGAGTTGTTGCTGAATCCATGTATATTTCTATGTGGTCTATAAATCTTGACAAAGGTTTTTCATATTGAACATAATATGCAGAAGGTAATTCTATTACTGACATATTAATAACAGACAACGCACCTGCTGTATAAACTTGACTTACTAATGAAGGACTTGAATATACACCTTCTTTAACGGCATATATTCTATATGACATTGTACCACTAGTATTAAATGTGGTATCTACAATAGTCATTGTGGCAGAAAAATCATCTATTGGTACTTGACCTATAATACCAAAGTCTGCACCATCATCTGATGACCAAACTTGATAGTAATCTATATTATTTGTTGAACTTGATTTACCAAAAATAACTTCAATAGTGTCACCTACAATTTTTGTTGATACATTAGTAGGAGCACCTGGAGGTGAAGGTCTATGATTGCTTATAGCATTATCTACATATGTTTTATTTGTTGCATCTGTACCAGATGAAACTGTATCTACACCTTGTATTCTACCTGTACCACCCAATGTAATATCACCACCTGCAACTTCTAAATCAACATCAACTTTTAAACTATCATTGATTAATACAGGAGCATTAGAAGCATCATTAATAATCCCTCCTCTAAATACTGCTGTGTTTTGCACATACATTGATGTACCAGAAGCAGATGCATATAAATAATTTGCACCAATTACAACCTCACCAGAGTTTTGTACTCTAAAAGCATTAGCCCCATCACTACCTCTTGTTACACTAAGAGCGTTACCAGTAGATCCACTACCATAAATTGTTAAGTTTCCTGCTTTAGTTTGATTACCTGTAGTTCTTATAACAGTACTGTCTAGTTGAATTGTACCCGTTGAGGTTATTGTACCCCCTGTAATACCATTTGAAGTAGCTATAGAAGTAACACCTGAGCTTGTAGCATATCTTCCATCAAGATCAACTGTTACTGCAGTAAGTCCAGATCTATTAAGTGTTAATACACCATTACCTGTATCAAAAGATGCAGAACTTAAATAATAGTTTGTTGTTGTATCCTTAGATATAATCTCAATAGTATCTGTACTTGCATCAGTCTTTATTGTAATATTACTACCTGCTTTAAATGTAAGTGTATCATTATTATTATCTGCAACAATGTTAGATTGACCAGCTGCTGCAATATTTTTAAATATGTTTTGAGCTGAACCTCTATCACTATTTGATAAGGTTATTGTACCACTTGATGTTATTGTACCTGTACCAGATAAACCATTAGAACCTGTAACAGTAACTGAAGTCACAGTACCTGTTCCTGAACCTGCACCAATATCTGATAAAAGCTGAGCTTTAGTTCTGTACTTCAATCCTGAACCATCCCATACTAATATACCAGTATATGTACTGTTATCATTCGCTATACTAGTGACAGTACATGATCCGTTTATTTCTATTGAAGATAAAAAACTTATAGCCATGACATTTTATTCTTTGTTTGCAATATACATATTTTAAAAAAAAGGGGAAACACTAAATTCTAGATTTAAATGCTCCCCCTTTAAATTCTACTCTTTATTATCCTACAAGTTGCATTACTACTGTAATGCTATTTGCACCCATATTAGCACTTGCACCAAATGTTATAGTTCCTGTAGATTGATCCGCAAGGATATCCATAAATACTTGAACTCCTTTAGAGATTATAAGTTTGAATGATCCAAGGTCCGTTAGCTAATCCATGTGTTGCTGTATTTAATACTCAAAAGTATTTGCTAGTAGTTGCTGGATAAGTACCTGTGTATGATCTTTTAGATTGAGCACTCGCCAATGTTGCTGGAGTTACATATCTAAATGTATCTGTTCCGGCATCTACTTCAGCTTGTGTTGCAATCTCTGTTACACCAACTGATCCTGTTGCAGCATTAGGTAATGTTCTTTTACTCATTGATGTAATAACACCATCAGTAACATTAATCTGATCTACAACGTCTACATCACTTGTATCAAGATCTGTACTAGTACCAATCTCTTTGTTAAATGTACTTGCTAGTTGTGCATCACTAATTCCACCTGCTTTAACAGTAATAAATCCAGTTGCTGTACCAGCAAAAGTTGCACTACTAAATCCAGCAACACCTTTTTCAGTTGCTCCATCTGTAGCACCTACTCCTGCAATGTTTTGATCTTGAATAACAATAGCATAATCTGAAGCTGGAGGATTAGAACCTGCTGCAATTGCTTGATTAGCATAAATTGTATCTCCAACCTCTACATCTACAGTACTTCCATTAAATGATATAGTACCATCTTTAGTAACAACAAAGAAATCCCCGGTTGTTAGTGCAATGTTACTTGCTCCTGCTATTGCTGGTGAGTTTGCTGATGCATCATATCCACCTTGGAATACACCAACTCCGGCTACAAGTGCTTGCACTTGCCCTAAGTTAACTGCATCTTTTGATGCTGTACCATTTGCTAAAGCTGTAAGTTTGAAAGCTCCAAAACTTAAATCAGCAGAAGGT
>CBDEVQ010000104.1:0-16740 GCA_965243605.1 Flavobacteriales bacterium | reverse complement strand
TGAAACCATTTCAATAGCTAAAATACACTCATAACGATAGGTAGAAAATGCCTCTTTAATATGCTTAAAAATATCAACATTGTCGATAACAACACGTTCACTGTTATTTATCGCTTTTAATAAATTTTGTTCTATTAAATATAAATGATTAAGTACTTCTTTACCTTGCTCATAGACTTCCTCTTCATCTAAAGATTCAGCTTCAAGTAGTAGGGAAATAATGTCACTATTATTATTAGCCAACTTAGATATTTCTCTATTAATTTCTCCAATTTGTACCAAGTTACTATCACTAATTTTATGAAATATTTGGTTTTGGGAATGAATAACATCATTACTGGTAAGATAAATAATCAGTGTTAATAAAACACCAATTATCGGGGCAATAAGAAATTTAACTCTCAACGACAGAGATCCATGCATAATTGTTATTTTTCTTTAGCGTTTACTTTATGATCAGCCCATTGTTCTGGTGTGATCATACCTAAATAGTTTATTTTGTTGTTTACCTTTTTAAAAATAACCGCAACACCTTCTGGTTTTGGCCAAATACCTAAACCATCTTTTAAGTTAGCGGTATGTCCAACAAATACAATATTTGAATTTTGATCATCCGAAGATAACATCAAATTATATAAATAATTTCCTAGGCGTTTTGACTCCTTTTCTTCTTTCCCTATTGAAAAAGCTAAATCATTATCAATAGAAAAACTTGAAAAACAGCTTTGGCTGTATCAATAGTTCTACAATAAGGGCTCGACGTTACGTCACCGATTGGAATATTTAGTGTTTTCATCGCGATACCAATTTCTTTAACTTGTGTTCGCCCTTCTACAGATAAGTTTCGCTGAGTTTCACACCGAGAGAAATCAATTGCTTTTTTATCGCGTTTAACCTTCTTTTTTGTCGTTTTGCCATGGCGCATATAAATAATATGCCCGCCAGATTGAAGCTTATGAATTAATTCAGAAGTTGAATATATTTGCTCTGCTAAACTAGTTGGAATACAAAGAACCACAAAAAATTGAAAAATGAATATCTTCACTACAAATTTCATAAAGTTAATCTATTTATTTATATCGAATAAAATTAAGTTTAGCAGAAAGTAAAAATTATTAAGCTTGAATACGGTAATTATTTGAATTTACTTACGTTAGAAGCGACTAAGCTAATTCTTTGATGCAATTTCTGCCATCATTTTTTGCTTGGTACAAAGCAGTATCGGCACGTTCAATCCATGATTCTATAGAATCACTAGATTTATATTGAGACACACCAACGCTTATTGTTAAATCTATATTAGATTCGAACGAGTGCTTTTCTACAGCTTCGGTTAATCTTCTAGCTAACATCATAGATTGATCTTTATTTGTTTCAGGTAACAATACAATAAATTCTTCCCCTCCCCACCGCGCTGCAACATCTCCAGAACGTAATGCTTTTGAAAGTATTACAGAAAATTGTTTTAAAATTTTATCTCCAATCACATGACCATATTCATCATTAATTTTTTTAAAATAATCTAAGTCGATCATTAAGATACCTGAAATTCCATTTTGTCTAAGCAAGTGATTAAAATGATCTTTTAATGTCGACATAAAATAATGTCGATTATATAAATTGGTTAAATTGTCATGGAATGATAAATATTCAAGGTTTTTATTAGCTACCAACAATTCTTCTTTTATTTTTTCTAACTCTTTGTTTTTTCCGTCTAAAGCGATAAATATTTTTACCGAAACTAAATATCGCCACAAAAAGATAAAACAAATAATACTCGTGCCACCAGCAAGATAGTAAAACAAGGTATAGTTAGTTTGTTTTACTATTTGAACATTACTCCATCTGTTTAAAATGTCGTTATGTTGTTTTGCTGTAATTCTCTCAATAGCTTCATTAAAAACAGGCACTAAATTAGCGTTAGATTTAATAAAACCAATACGCAATTTATCTTGTAAGGAAATCCATCCATTAATCTTTAATGAAGTTAAATTCAATTGATTAATACTTAAATTTATTGAATAAAGCGAGCCAACAAACACATCAACTTTACCCTGCTCTACAGCTTTGAGACCTGATTTTTCTGAGGGTAACACTTTTATTCTTATATCAGGATAAAGCAATGGAATTTCTTCGAGTAGTCTATAACCAGAAACCACACCTAAAGTCATATCACCTACCGCTGGTAAATCTTGCATAAAAGGGACATCTTTTTTAGTCACTAAAACATTGGGCCCAAAAAAATATGGCATGGTGAATGCTAAATACTTTTCGCGTTCAATAGAGCTATTCAGCATTAAGGTTAAATCGCATTCAGCCCTTTTGAGAAAATCTGTACTTTCTGACCAAGAATTGGTTGGTTTTATTTGAAATGAATAAGGGGTTAATTTCTCAAATATTTTGAGGTAATCATTTGCGATACCTGTATGTTTCCCATCATTTACTCCTTCAAATGGCATCCAATCTGGGTCAACACACAAGTTTAAAATAGTACTTTGTTGAGCCAAAGTACTAAATGAAAATACTAGTAATATCAAAAAGGAGCTTTTCCTTAAGCACTTTAGCAACAACTTGAAATGCTGTTTTTTAAAAGCGTAAAAATATGCTAAAACAACCTGTATAGATAACAACTAACACCCTACCCTAAATATTAAATTATAAACTCTCATTTCAAAATTCGTGAAAACTGTACAACTTTTACCCAAGTATAGGATAGTTTATCGATATAAGGTAATTTACAAAACTCAATCAGATTTGATAATTCATCAGTAAACACAAGGTAATTGGACTTCGATATGATATCCTTTTACGTAAGTTTTAAAGTACTAACTTAAAGAAGGAATATAAATGTCTTCAAATGAAAATAATAAATCAACATCTAGAAGAGACTTATTAAAGGGTTTACTCGCAACTTCAGCTGTTATGGCAACGGGTTCTGCATTAGCAACTGAAGACCATTCACATCATCAACACCATGCAATGGGGAAAATTAATAAGGCATTAGTAAAAATTGCGAATGAATGTGCACAGCATGGTGATGAGTGCATTGACCACTGCATTGAACTTTTTAAATCTGGTGATACTACCGTTGCGAGATGTGCAGAAACCGTAAATGAAATGATCGTGATGTGTAGAGCATTAGCAAAAATGGGAACATATCAATCTGAACAACTTGTCGCTGTTGCTAAAATTTGTATTGACGTATGCCAAGTATGTGCAGATGAATGCGGAAAACACGCTAAACATCCTCAATGTAAAGCGTGTGAAGAGTCTTGTTTAGAATGTATTAAAGAGTGTAAAAAAATAGTTTAAAAAAATCATCTTACCCTTTCAAACAGAGTCTTTGTTAAGATATTTTACAGTATGAAAGTAGTATTTTACGTTAAAGGAATCAAAGGCTCCTTTTACTTTTTTACAAATACCGGTAACCTTTTATGTTTATTACTTTTGTTTCAATAAATGGTTAACCTAAAACGAATAAAAGAGTAAGATTAGCTGTAATATAAAAACATAAAAAAGAATTCAATGCCTATAAAACGTAAAACGCTTTTTTGGAAGTTGTACCCTTCATTTTTAATTATTTCATTTATCTCTTTACTTGCTATTGTAATGATTGCTCTTTGGTCATTTAAATCTTTTTATTATCAAGAACGCGCAGACGATCTAGAAATAAGAGCAAAAATATTAATGCCAGAGTTTTCTAGGCTCCTCCTTTTGAAAAATTATCAAGAAATTCAAGATAAAGCACAAAAACTAGGTGACGATTCATCAACAAGAATAACCATTATATTACCTTCAGGGAAAATTGTTGGTGATAATAAAAAAGATCCAGCAACAATGGATAATCATAAAAACAGACCTGAAGTAGAGCAAGCTTCACTTAATGGAAAAGGCTTATCGATTAGATATGGTTACACTCTTGCAATAGAATCAATGTATTTCGCAATACCTATTACTGAAAAAAACAAGATGATTGGTATTTTGCGGACATCAACCCCTTTAAACACACTTCAAAGTGCTTTATGGGGCATTTATTATAACGTTGCTTTAGGCTTTTTCATTCTAATTTTGATTACAGCAATTGCGAGTTGGTGGATGTCTAAATCATTAGTTAGGCCCTTAGAAGTAATGAAAGTACAGGCACAACGATTAGCAAAGGGTGACTTTTCAAGTCGTGTACAATTAAGTTCAAATGATTCTCTTGAATCAGAGCAGCTAGGCCAAGCTTTTAATGAAATAGCCATTGAATTAAACCAAAGAATAGAGATAATTCTTAATCAGAAAAACGAACAAGATGCTGTATTTTCAAGTATGGTTGAAGGCGTCATTGCTGTAGATAACAAAGAAAATATTCTTCGTGTCAATCAAGCTGCTTACAGTATTTTAAACATTTCTGAAGAAAAAATTGAAGGGGAAAAATTAAAGCATGTAATTGAAAATACTGAATTACAGGACTTAATTCTATTTGCTTTAAAACAAGATACCCCTGTTGGGCAAGAGATAATTGTTCATAATGAAGTTGAACAAGTGTTATACGCCCAATCAGCACCTTTACTTGATATCCATAAAAACAAATGTGGCACACTGGTTGTTTTTAACGATATTACCCAATTAAAAGAGTTTGAATTACAAAGAAAAGAGTTTGTTGCCAACGTATCTCACGAATTAAGAACCCCTTTAACAGCAATTCAAGGTTTATCAGAAACGTTAATAGAATTTCCTGACCTGGATCAAGAGAAAAAGTCTGGATTTATGGAGATAATCCATACACATTCTATTCGTTTAGAAGGCATTATCGAGAATTTACTAACGTTATCAAAAATTGAAAAAGAAACCGAAGTAGATGAAATTGAACTGGTTAATGAGTCTATATTGCCTGCTTTAAGTAATGCAATTTTTCTCTGTAAAGATAAAGCATTGAAAAGAAATATAAATATAATTTTAAATAAATTTGACGATATCAGTTTTGAGCATAACTCTTCTTTGATTGAACAAGCTATAATTAATCTGTTAAATAATGCTATTAAATATAGCGACGGCAATAGCGAAATTAAATTGACAGTTTTAAAAGAAGATGAAAGTATTAAAATCAGTGTAGAAGATAAAGGACATGGCATCCCTGAAGAGCATTTATCACGTTTATTTGAACGTTTTTATCGTGTTGATAAAGCTCGTAGCCGAGAGTTAGGCGGCACTGGACTTGGTCTATCTATTGTAAAGCATATTGCATTAGCTCATAAAGGTAACGTAACCGTTAAAAGTGAAATAAATAAAGGCAGTGTTTTTTCAATAACGTTACCGTTATCTTGTTAAAAAAAGTTAACTTATACTTAACAATATTTGTAGATAAAACTAAATGAAAAGTTTCTTTCCTTAAGGTAGGCTTGTTTGATAAACGAACAACATGGTGAAGTTGACATTATTGTTGAAGGTAATATTATTATTGCAACACTTGTTGGTTCTTTTAACGAGATAGGTGCAATACAATATACTGAAGGCATAAAAAACATAGTTAACACTTTTGAAAGAAAAAGATATGCCATTTTAGTGGATAATTCTAACATGGAGGGTGGCACACCACAGGCATACCAAGTACTTGAAAAATATAATCAATGGTTAAATAAAACCAATTTAGTAGCAAAAGCAATGATTGTTAAAACATCAGTAACTACTGAGTTAATTAATTCTTTATCTCCGTCTATAAAACAACAAACCACTCAAAGTTTCAACGATAAAAAACTAGCAAAAAAATGGCTTAAAAGCTTAATTGCAAATGAATAAACAATAACAAGTTAAGAAATATATTCTCTTTAACTTTGAATAGAGAAATAACAATTTCGTCCATTTTTTTTTGCTATATATAGCGCTTTATCAGCTTGTTTTACTATCTCTTCTTTATTTGAATCACTGTTTACCTTTTCCAAATGAAAACCTATTGAGCAAGATACGAATGCGTTAGCATTACCCTTTCCATGTGGTACTTCTAACAATTGCCATTGCTTTAAAACTTGTTTGGCAAAATTTTCACTTTGTTCTATGGTGACGTTTGCTGTTACAACAACAAACTCTTCACCGCCAAAACGTGCAACAATATCTGTTTCTCGCTTAAACAATTGTAACAAGTTTATTGCCTGCTGCTTTATGATTTTGTCGCCTTCGACATGTCCATAGCCATCATTAAAATCTTTAAAAAAATCTAAATCAATAAAAAACAAACATAAAGTATCTTGATTTCGTTGACAATACTTTAGTTGTTTCGAAAACAAATTCTCATAGGTTCGCCTATTCATAATTTGGGTTAAATGATCTGTCTCACTAAGGCTAGTTAACTTTTTATTTACAACTGACAATTGAGTTAATATTGACTCAATTTGGTATACACCAATTAATGCCACAAAAAGCCCCATAAATACAAAGCCCAAATTAATGAAATTAAGTTCACCATACACAGGGTAATTAAATATAAGTAAAGCAAAACCAATAAACACAATAGAAGAAAATGCTACGGCATACTTAAAAGTCATTCTAAAAACATATAACCCAAACAGGCTATATAAAATAGTGCCTTCATAAGGGAAAGAAAACTTATCTAGCTCCCATGCCTTAATAATAAACCAATAATTTGCATAAATAACAACTAACATGACTGTTGAAAGAAGCAAATGGTATTGTTTTGCAAATATGGGAGTAAATGTCAAAAGTAAAAATAAAATGCAAAAAGGTATTTGTAATACATAGCGCGACTTAACATAAGGATTAAATAAACTATCAGGTACAAACTGTAAGTCAAATGCCGAAAATATTGTTAATAAAACAACACCTACGGTAATGAGTAACCTGATTTGTATTACAGGAATTGGTACTTCACCCTTTATAGTAGGAGGCATTATCGACAATATATTTAGCCTTCTGATGTTAAGTATTTTAGAGCCATTTATTTCAAATTAAGTCGAAAAAATCACTCAAAGAATAAAAGTTGTATTTTTGAATAAAAACTACTTACGATACTTTTGAGTATATGATTACTTTCAACTAATTACTAGCTCTGAAATCCTATTAGTTTTAAATTGCATCTCTTACACAACGTATTTTATTATTGTCTCTGAGGATATCCCCTTGAGGTCCTTTATAATAAAAAGCTCCTGTTACTCCTATTGCAGAATTGGCACCACTTTCATTAGCAACTGAAATTTTATTATTACTACGTTGAGCTCCTGCTCCATGTACATCAATTACATTTCCATTCATATAACCTAATGCTCGTCCGAAGCTAACATAAGAACCACTATCACCAAAGCCATTATTATTAGCATGAGTTGTTGAAGCCCAGTATGCTCCCCAATCAATATTTCCTGCTTCATTAATTATAGAAGTAGCATTAAAAACAATATCAATAGCAGCAAAATTGTGAGTATCTGGTGAGCTTTCATAATCAACTATACTCTGTAATTCTTTAACATTAGGTAATCGCCAATCTGAATAGCCAGCCGTTGTATCTGATACGCACTGCGCAATAGCATCATCCCAATTTTTTGATTCAGCATCATTTTTTTGCCACATTAAACCCGTTGCTTCATCACTAATAGTTTCGTCATAATTATCAATAAATTCATTAATACCGTAATCAACATTACCGGCAACACAACGAACATAAAAAACTTTATTATCAATTGGGTAACCTTTGATTCTTCCGTCGATAAAGTTAACACCAAACATAGTTGCATCATTATTCATGGTCGTACTTAAATACAAAGTGCTTGAAGCATATTGACCATCAATAAGTCTTTCACCTGCATTTTGATCACCAAAACCCCAATCAAATTTTTCATCTAAAAATGCAATTAATGATGAAGTATCACTACCTTGATAACCACTAGGATCTTCACCTGTAAACATAATCAATGAAAATGATTCTTTAATACTAGGTAAACGCCAATCAGTTCTCCCGCCTCTATTTAAATTTTGGCAATAACTTACCGCTTCTGATTGCGTTAATTTATCATTAACGTCAACAATATTGTCTTCATTTGTATCAGTACTTTGCAACCAGATTAATTGAGTAATATTGTCAACTACTGTTAAGCCATCCTCGCTCAGTGTGTAAACGGGTTGATTTCCCATATAATCAGCATCATAGCCAATATTAGTACAATTTTCTTCTTCCCCTGTAGATGAGCTGTAACACAAAGCTTGTGCTGTATCTACAATTGGATAATTTTTATGGACACTTTCTGATACCATAATTGCGGTGATAGTTACTGAGTCAGATAAACTACTCTCTATCCCATCATTGACGGTTAAAGAAGCGGTATAAGTGCCCTCTTTATCAACCATAAAGTTGGGATTACTAACGGTGGAATCACTTAAGAAGGTATTACTTTCATCAGGTATTGCTGTTAATTCCCAACTATAGGTAATTGAATCTCCATCAGAATCTGAGCTTGCGCTAGCATCTAAGCTTACTAGACTTGACACATTTATTGATTGATCAGAACCAGCATTAGCTATTGGCGCCTTATTTAAAGGTTGAGAGGACGATTCTTGATCGCCTGAGTCACTCCCACCACAAGATACTAAAGCAACACTTATAGACAAAAATAAAAACAATTTTCCTATTTTTGAAGTAAATTTTGATAACGATATTTTTAGGTTCATTCAACGTTCCTCATTCAGACAAGAATAGTTAACATGATTAATTAACAAATTTATGAACTAAAGATATCAAGCAAATATGCAAGAATTAAGGACAAAACATGCAATAAAATTGAATTTATTCCATGTTAAGAGTTTTGGTAAGGTTATAACAATCTAAACAGCTAAACCTTAAACAAATCTAGCTTTGGTAATAATTTCGCTTTCAAACACAATAATTCATCATCTGAATAAGGTGTTGTTGGCTGTTGTCCCCAAATTGGTTTCGGCCAACTAACATCTGTTTTATATCTCACTACATGATGAACATGTAGCTGCTCAACCATATTACCCAGCGCAGCAACATTCATTTTATCACCATCAAACACTTGAATTAACAGCTCACTCAATAAACTTGATTCATTCAAAAACTGCTGTTGCTGTGCCCAGTCAAGCTGGTATATATCTGTAACATCATTCACTTTAGGTACTAAAATGAACCAAGGGTAAGCACTGTCATTACACAATAATAATTTACATAAAGGAAAATCGGCTATTTCAAAAGTGTCATTAGCTAATTGCGGGTGCAAAATGAATAGCTCTGACGTTAATATTTTCTCTGACATGTTAATTCCTAAAATGTAGTTATTTCCGTTTGTTTTTTCTACCGCGACCACGCGCTAACTTTTTCGCTTCTCTAGCAGCTACTTTCTTGGCTTCTTCCTCAGCAAAATGTGCATTTTCTTCTTCAATTCTATCAGGCATTTCAAAGGTAATGGCACCGAGAGTTTTATCTCTAATTTCATTAATCAGAATGACTGCAGCTTTGTGCATATCAACACGACCACCACTTTTTACACAACTGCGCTTTCGCCCTATTGCTTCAATTAAGTCTTCTTCATGTATGGGTAACTCATCTAATTTATAACGCTCCATAACACGTTCTGGATAAGATTTAAGAAGGTATTCAGCAGCAAAATAAGCAATATCATCATGATCAAAAGCGGTATCCTTAACCGCTCCGGAAACAGCTAAACGATAACCGCTATTCTCATTGGCTATTTTGGGCCATAACATACCTGGCGTGTCAAAAAGGTATAGCCCTTCTTCTAACCTGATTCGTTGTTGCCCTTTAGTAACGGCAGGCTCATTACCCACTTTTGCTTTTGCTTTGCCAACTAGAGTATTGATTAATGTTGATTTTCCTACATTGGGTATCCCCATAATTACCGCATTGATTTGCTTACCTTCTTCATCTTTATTCGGTACTAATTTCTTAATTAAATTTGGAATGGTTTTGGCAGTTGCCATATGCTCTGTGGTTAACGCAATGGCCTTTACATTATGTTGCGACTCTAAATATTCAAGCCAAATTTGAGTTTTAGATTCATCTGCCAAATCACTTTTGTTTAAAATTTTAATCAAAGGCTTATCACCACGTATTTCGGTGATCATTGGATTTTCACTACTAAAAGGTAAGCGAGCATCACACACTTCAATCACTACATCAATTTGCGGTAAAATTTCTTTTATTTCTTTTTGTGCTTTGTGCATATGGCCCGGAAACCAGTTAATTGCCATAAAAAGTCCTAAGAAGTTAACAATAGGTATAAAACAAATTTTAGCAAGATTTACCTTAGGTAAAAAGGTTATTAACGAACTAAAGACATAAAGTGTAATATTCTAAAAATTTTAAGTATAAAAATTAAACTATTCATCTTGATTGCCGATAAATCAATCAAGTATGAATTTTTAAAAGGATAAAATATTCAAGTTCAATAACTTATTATCTTGAATATAAATGTAAACAAAATGAAGTATATAAATGATTTAGCTTATAGTAATTCTATTGCGAATACCAAACGATTGGCTAAAGATAAAAAACAAAAAAACAAATACCGCCAATCAGTATTGATTGAAAGTGAGCAAAGCTTTGAAGATATTCAACTGAATGAAAATGAGCGAATTGATGCAAATAATAACTTAAATTCAGTTGAAGAAAAAAATGAACGTCGAACAGGAAGAGAACGGCGCAAAGCTCAGCAAAATAGAGGGAAGTATATAGAATCTCGCCAGAAAAAAAATCGTCGTTACCAAAGAGAACTTTCTTTAGTTATATAACCTCCAACTTGAGTTAATCTATTCCAGATGAATTAGTTCACATTAATTCATCTGGTGTCTTAACCTATATTGCCTTGGAGTTACGCCATAAAAAGCTTTAAAACAACGACTAAAGTGACTTGAATTGTTAAACCCTAAATCAAAACATGTTTGTGTAATCTGCTGGCCTTTTTTAATTAACATTGCAGCTTTCTTTAAGCGCAATTGTTGTTGAAATACAAGCGGGCTACAACCAAAATGAATTTTGAATTCATTAAAAAATTTAGTTCTTCCCATACAGGCAATTCGTGCTAACACATCAATATTTAAGTTTTTCCCTAAGTGAGTTTCAATGTAATTCACGGCCGCAGTTAAACCGTTATTGTCAGGTTGCTGTTGACTAAATGACAACATAAAATCTCGAGTTTGGTGACGTAGTAGCCGAATAGTCAACTCTGATACCGCTAAAGAAATCATTGCACTTCTGTCTTGATGATTTTCACCATACATCTGGACAATACGATTTAACAATGCCTGAGTTTGACTATTGTGATGTGTATGAACCATTTGATTATTATACTGCCAATGACCAAAATTTTGATTAATTGGCGTATTCTCATTCAAGCTTGTTGCTACTTGATTAATTCTATCACTAGAGATTTCAATAGCGATACAAGTAGTTGGCTTGGCTATTTGGGCTGTTGGGAAAGTCAATTTCAACCACACTTTCCGGCGCCATAACAAAAGATTCATGAGGTAAAAACTCACTATTAAAACTATCCTCATCACTGTGCATTACTTTTTTGCCTGTAACCATGGCACAAAATAGTAATTGGTCAGACTTTCAACTGCACTCTTTCCGCTTGCTCATATGTATCATAAATACTGAGTTCTGAATCTGGCCCAGCAAAAGACACCTTGTTTTCAACAAGCACCTTAGGTGAATATCTTTTATTATCAATATATTGAGAAATCATTATAGTTTCATATTCTATTTATCTAGTTAGTTTTTTTAACATTAACACTTCATAAAAAATGAACTGTCAGATAAGTTTTTTGAATTTTTAGCATAGTTAAACTAAACATTAATAACTAAAGTAAATCGACTTGAACAATAAAACAACTAAAAAAGTAAGGAATTATTATGATATATGCAGCACCTGGAACAGAAAATTCGGTAATAAACTTTAAAGAACGCTATCAAAACTTCATTGGTGGACAATGGGTTGAACCTGTAAATGGTAACTATTTTGACAATATTAGCCCAGTTAATGGTAAGGCTTTTTGTCAAATACCTCGCTCTGATTCTGCTGATATTGAACTAGCACTTGATGCTGCACATAAGGCTAAAGATGCTTGGGGTACAACGTCAGTTACTGAACGCTCTAATACGTTGTTAAAAATTGCAGATGTTATTGAGCAAAACATTGAAAAATTAGCTATTGCTGAAACATGGGATAATGGTAAAGCAGTACGCGAAACATTGGCAGCTGATATTCCACTTGCCGTAGATCACTTTCGTTATTTTGCAGGTTGCTTAAGATCTCAAGAAGGCTCTATAGGTGAAATTGATGAAAATACCGTTTCATACCATTTTCATGAACCTCTAGGTGTTGTTGGACAAATCATTCCATGGAACTTTCCAATTCTAATGGCAGCGTGGAAATTAGCACCAGCGTTAGCTGCAGGTAACTGCATTGTATTAAAACCTGCCGAGCAAACACCTGCATCTATTTTAGTGCTTTTAGAATTAATTGAAGGTTTGATTCCTGATGGCGTACTTAATGTTGTAAATGGATACGGAAAAGAAGCTGGTGAAGCATTAGCAACAAGTAAACGAATTGCAAAAATCGCCTTTACTGGCTCAACACCTGTTGGTTCGCACATTCTAAAATGTGCAGCAGAAAACATCATTCCATCAACCGTAGAGTTAGGGGGTAAATCACCTAACATTTTCTTTAATGACGTCGTTGATCAAGAAGATGAATATTTAAGTAAGTGTATTGAAGGTGCTGTTTTAGCTTACTTCAACCAAGGGGAAGTTTGTACATGCCCTTCAAGGTTATTAGTTCAAGAAGAAGCTTATCCTAAATTTTTAGACATGGTGTTAGAGCGAACGAAAGCAATTAAGCGTGGTAACCCATTAGATACAGATACCATGGTTGGAGCACAAGCGTCACAAGAACAATTTGATAAAATTCTTTCTTACATCGAAATAGGCAAAAAAGAAGGGGCTCAAGTATTAATGGGCGGTGAAATAGAGCAAGTATCATCAGATATAAGTGATGGATATTATATTCAACCGACCTTACTAAAAGGTACCAATGATATGAGAGTATTCCAAGAAGAAATTTTTGGACCTGTCATCTCTGTTAACAACCTTTAAAGATGAAGCTGAAGCTCTAGAAATTGCCAATAATTCAGAATTTGGTTTAGGTGCAGGAGTGTGGACTCGTGATACCAACCTTGCTTATAGAATGGGAAGAAAAATTCAAGCTGGTCGAGTTTGGACTAATTGCTATCATATGTACCCTGCTCATGCAGCATTTGGCGGTTATAAAAAATCAGGTGTTGGCAGAGAAACGCATAAAATGGCTTTAGAGCATTACCAACAAACTAAAAACTTGTTAGTAAGTTACGATGTTAACCCTTTAGGTTTTTTCTAAATACGCATAAATCTTTACTCCGTGTTGATAAAACAGCGACAAAATTAATTTTTTGTCGCTGTTTTTTTTCTAGCTATACAATACGTTATTGATGATAATAGTTGCCATTATCATCATTTAAAAAATAACTATTTAATTTTATGAGTAAAAAATTTTACGTTGTCTGGAAAGGGGCTAAAACAGGCGTTTTTACAACTTGGTCAGAAGTTCAAAGGCATACTCAAGGACGTTCTGATGCACAGTTTATGGGGTTTCCGTCAAAATCTGAAGCAGAAGGAGCTTTTGCTTCTACTTATACTAAAGCTTTGATGAAGCGCTCTTTGGCAAATAAAAGTGACTCGAATGTTAATACAAAAGTAACTAGTCACCTTCAACTAAAGAATCAAATAACAGCCAGACTTCAATTGAGCATAGCTCAGCGAATTCAAAATAACAGTTGCTGAGGTACAAATATACTGTGATGGTGCTTGTTCACCCAACCCTGGAAAATCAGGTACAGGTTTAGCACTTTATCAGCGACGGTAAAGGTTAGCAGCGCTTTACTACGGCTTATATCAGAGAAAACGGAACCAATAATACAGCCGAATTAAATGGTTTACTCTATGCATTTAAACTCGCACAAAAAGTATTTAGTTAAAGGTTGAGCAAAGTACAAATACTCTCTGATTCCAAGTATTCAATAGACTGTATCACTAAATGGGCTAAAGGATGGCAAACTAAAGGCTGGACGCGAGGCAAAGGTGAAGAAATAAAAAACGTAAACTTGATTAAAGAGTGTTTCTGCTCTGTATCAAGAGATAAAAAAACAAATAGTTGTAACCCATGTAAAAGGGCCACGCAAATATTGAAGGAAATGAACTCTCTGATAGGATGGCGGTATTAGCAAGAATTCAACAACAAGAACCTTTAGTTAAATATCAAGGTGAACTTGATATTCAAACTATTTTAGCGATGGAATCGGGTTAAATATGTCCTGTAATTATATCCATTGTGTTGTTGATTGCTATTTCAGCTATTTTACTCACAAAAAAATTTAATTTACCAAGAAATATTAGCTTATTATTTATCGCTCAACCTCTAGTAATGTGTTCATCCCCCATCATTGTATTTATTGGTGGCTTACTTTCTAGTGAACTTACCTTCTAACGCTTCCCTTGCAACTTTACCAATAAGTTTAATGATTTTAGGTGTTGCCGCAGGCTCTATTCCTGCAGCAATGATAGCTAAAACACAAAGGCAGAAAATTCGCTATTTTTTCAGGTTTTAGTTTTATATTTGTTGCTGCTTTACTCTGCTGTAATCGCAACTATGTTTCCATCTTTGATATTATTTACTGCGGCAAGCTTCTTGTTTGGTATTAGGTGGAGCATTTACTCAACAACTTAGGTTTGCAGCCATTGAAAGTACTGAGAACGAAGAAGACATCCCTAAAATACTTTCAATCTTAATGTTAAGTGGGGTTTTTGCAGCAATCTTAGGTCCTGAAATTGCTGTTACTGCAAAAGAATGGCTAGATTCACCCCACGGCTATGCTGGCTCATTTCTTTTATTAACCTTATTTATCTGTTTTGCAGCACTGGTAATGTTATTTTTTAGAGAACCGAGAATAAAAGAAACGTCCACAACAGGAGAAGCTAGAAATTTATCCGTTATCATCAAACAACCTATTTTCATTATTGCTATTTGTACAGCAACCATTGGCTTTGCTTTAATGAGTTACTTAATGACAGCAACGCCGCTTAAGTATGCATCACATGCAAGGACACAGTTTAGTTGAAACTAAGTGGGTTATACAAAGCCATATTGCTGCAATGTATATACCATCTTTGATAACTCCTTGGCTCGTGAAAAAAATTGCATTAAAAGGCCTGCTTATCATTCGGAAGTATAATTTATGTAGCTGTTGCTTTAATCGCTTTTTCAGGACAAGAAGTTATCCATTATTGGTGGGCACTAATCCTATTAGGTATTGGTTGGAACTTCTCTATTTTTAACAGGTACATCGCTTCTACCTCAAAGCTACCAAGCCAGTGAAAGGCATAAAGTACAAGCAACTAACGATTTTGTATTATTTGGCTTTCAAGCTTTCGCCTCATTGATGGCAGGTTGGGTACTATTTGTTGGCGGTTGGCATTATGTTGTATTAACAAGTTTACCATTTGTCATTGCACTATTTGCAATTAACGTGATTTACTTACGTCATGAAAGAAAACAGTTAGCACTGTCAGAATAAATAAACATTAAAAGGAGTAAAGAAATGAGCGGAACTACTATGGTGGTTGTGATTGTATGTGTTGTCTTTGGTGTATTGTTTGAAATGTATAAAAAGCATTTGGATTTTAAGTCAAAAACATTAAAACATAACGCTGCATCTGATGAACAAAATAATGACTTGAAAAAACAAGTTGAGCAATTAACAGAACGAGTACAAGTTCTTGAAAAAATAGTAACCGATGAAGGTTATCAAGTTCAAAAAGAAATTAACAACTTATAGATATTAACAGTTCGTCATAAAAGTAACATTTGAATGAAATTAATAATGAAAACTGAGTTTGATAACCTCAGAGAAAATGATGCACACTGCTATGATACTGACTCTAATGGTGATAAACAAGTTGTCAAAATCTATAGTGATGAGAAATTAATTGCCAAAAAAATAACCCTAAAAAAATCTATTAGATATTTTGGCATAGACGGCTATCAAATTTATTTAACAGAAGAAAGTTAACTACTAAGAGTAATTAATACTTTTTAACAATCTTTAGGTGATGACTGTTCGATTTGTTTTAAAACTAAACTTAAAGAAAAGTCATAAGTTGACTTGTTAGTGTAGGCTTTACTAAAACAACGAAAATCAATTTTATTTAATTCCGAAACATTAAGTAATTTTTTATATTTAGCCAAATTATTTTGATCGATTATGGTGTAATCTGTAGTAACCATATTGTTACTATTAGAAAATATTAATTGATCATTATAATGGTCATATATCCTAACGAGTAACCAAGCAATATTATAAAATTGCCCACCTGCAGAAGCATTAAGTTGGTTGTTCTTAATTTTTTCTATCGCATCACGATCCCAATCGAAGCCACCAATAAAAATATCTTTATTTGGTGTTAGGCCTAACTCAATAGCACCTTCTAACACGCCTAATGCCATTAAATCTGAACTTACCCAAACGATATCAACACCTTTATACCTTCGATAAAGTGCCTTAAACTTACTTTTAGCGCTGTCAAAATCCCAATCTGCATTAATATTTTGAACTAAATCAACATCTTCATTTTGTTGTGTACTTTTTAGAACACCTTTACTTCGCTGAATTGATTCATGTATAAAA
>CBDEVQ010000103.1:62500-91637 GCA_965243605.1 Flavobacteriales bacterium | reverse complement strand
GCATTTTAAAAGAAAAAGAACGGGCTTCTATCCGAAAAGAGAACATTGGCTTTATCTTCCAAAACTTTAATCTAATTGATGAATTAACCGTACAAGAAAATGTAGAATTACCTCTACAATACTTAAAAGTACCCAAGTCTGAACGACGTAAAAAAGTCCATGAAGTCTTAACAAAAATGGGGATTGCTCATCGAGCTCAACATTATCCGAAACAATTATCTGGTGGGCAACAACAACGGGTTGCTGTAAGTAGAGCTGTAGTTACTGATCCTAAATTAATATTAGCAGATGAACCGACCGGTAATTTAGATTCTCATTTTGGTACAGAAGTTTTAGACCTGTTAAAGAACCTACATATGGGTGGGGCAACTATTATTATGGTTACCCATTCCAAAGAAGATGCTCAAGTGTCTGAACGTATTATTCAATTATATGATGGGAAATTAATTAATGAAAATCATTTTGAACCTAATACGCTATAACAATGATTTTATCTTACCTAAAAATAGCATACAGAACCTTATTAAATAATAAGGTATATGCGTTAATTAGTATTCTAGGATTGGCTATTGGTATCTCTGGAAGTACATTAATTGCATTATATATAGAAGATGAAATGTCTTTTGACTTGCACCATGAACATGTTGATGATATTTATAAACTTACAACGGTTTTAGATTTTAATGGACCTATGGATATTGCTGTTACCAACTTGGCAGCCGGTCCTATGTTAAAGCAAGATTATCCAGAAGTTGATAATTATGTCCGACTAATGGGTGGGCAAAACAGATATGAAGTAACTTATGAAGACAACATATTTCATGAAACGAATATTTGGATGGCCGACAGCTCTTTATTTGATGTATTTACATATAAAGTTTTAGCAGGAAATGAACATGAAGCCTTAAAACAGCCAAGGTCAATAGTTTTAACGAATGATTTAGCAACCAAAGTTTTCGGGACTTTAGACTGTCTTAACAAGCAAATTTAAATTAAACAATACGCTTTATACCATTAAAGCCCTTATTGAAACACCTCCACACAATAGTGAGATACAAGCAAATGCTTTTATCTCTTTAAGGTACAATGCCTGCTCAAAGCCAAGCAGCTTATAATCAAGATTGGTTTAGAGTTGCCTTTACAACCTTTATAAAATTTAAACCAGGGTTTATACACACTGACTTTAAAGATAAGTTAATAGAGTTTGAAAAAAAATATGTTCAACCTTGGGCTGAAGCAAATACAGTAACAGCAAGCCATGACTATAACTTAGTTCCATTAAAAGATGTTCATTTCGATAATACTCATGAATATGATCTTCCAAAAGGAGATATGGCTAATATTTATATTTTTTCTGCACTGGCCATATTCCTTCTTGTTATTGCAGCCATCAACTTTATTAACATCACCTTAGCTCAGCAAAATAAACGTGCTAAAGAAGTAGGCGTTCGTAAAACTTTAGGTGCAGAAAAATCGGGATTAATATTTCAATTCTTACTTGAATCTTTATTAGTCTCATTTATTGCTATGCTTGTGGGATTAGCTTTAACCGAGCTATTCATTGAACCATTTAATACCTTAAGTGGGAAAATGGTACAAGCAACAGATGTTTTTCAACCTAGATTACTACTCGTTGAACTATCGATCTTAATATTCATT
The DNA here is from genome assembly GCA_965243605.1 of Flavobacteriales bacterium. GTDB lineage: Bacteria > Bacteroidota > Bacteroidia > Flavobacteriales > CAJXXR01 > JBMYYR01. Next base: position 89,978 of record CBDEVQ010000103.1, on the reverse strand, counting down.
GGAATCTTAGCAGGTGCATACCCAGCCTTTATTCTCTCTTCCTTTAAACCAATACAAGTTCTTAAAGGTGGATTTTCAATTCAATCAGGAATTGGAATATTTAGAAAATCATTGATTTTAATCCAATTTTCGTTTGCAATATTTATGATCGCAGGGACTTTTTTAATTGGACATCAAATGAATCATTTGCGCACATTAGATTTAGGGTTTAATAAAGAAAATTTATTAACTGTGAATTTCCCTGCAGATACAAATGCTCAAAATAACTTAAGACCTTGGATTGATGAGCTAAAGAATAACAGTAATATTAAAACATTTTCAAGAACAAATTTACCAACAGGTGGAACTCCAGAAATTATGTTTCGAGTTGAACAAAAAAATGGTGAAATGATCGAAAAAACCATTAATTGTTTATTTGTTGATGATGATTTTATTAATGTGTTAGGATTAGACCTTATTGATGGACGTAATTTCTCTAATGAATTCGCCTCCGAACGTCAAACAGCATTTATAGTAAATCAAACCGCGGCCACTGTTTTCGGATGGACCGACAATATTTTAGACAAACGTGTACAGTGGGGACTTGAAGCGCAAGGTCGGGCACAAAACGATGGTCGCGTGGTTGGTTTAATTAATGATTTTAATTTTCTAAGTCTACACAATGAAATGGAACCATTAATTTTAATATTTAATGGTAACCGAGGAAGAAATTTCTCGATTCGTTTAGAGAAAGGAGATTACACAGAAACTTTAAAAGATTTAGAAAACTTGTGGAATACTTATGAAAAGAAATACCCATTTGAATTTACATTTTTCGACCAAGCATTAGATCGTAATTATAGACAAGAGATAAGAATGTTTGATGTTTTTAAATATTTTGCCGGAATTTCTATTGCCCTTTCTTGCCTTGGATTATTTGCTCTTTTAAGCTTTACTATAGAAGCCAGAAGAAAAGAAATTGGAATAAGAAAAGTATTAGGTGCAAGTCTTGTTGAGTTATCATGGCAAGTCACTAAAGAATTTGTTATTCTTTTAATAATTGCCTTTATTTTCGCTGCACCATTAGACTATTATATTGTTTCGGAGTGGGAGCAAAACTTTGCATATCAAGCTCCATTCTCACTCATTATTTATTTCTACGCTTTATTTATAACCTTATTTTTAGCATTAATAGCTATTATTTATCATAGTTATAAAATATCAAGAGCAGACCCAGTAGAAGCCTTAAGTCAGGAGTAAATTATAATTTAAAACAAATCTCCCCTAAGTTTATTTTTTTTTGAATAAGGCCTATCTAATAATACATTAAATAGGCCCTATTTATTTATCCAAACTGCAATCCAAAACTCCCTGTCTTTTTCCTTTTAATCTGATCTTTATTATACAGTTCAATCAGGAATAGCCCAGCCTTTATCGTATCATCAATTAAAGTTTGTATATGTATTTGCACGGTTCTATCTTCCCATTTTAAATGCATACCTTCTTCTAATGTTATTCGGTAATTTCTATGCAATTGGAAATAATGAATAATAGAACATCTAAAACTATGGTAAAACACAGATTTAGGATTCATTTTTTTATATCCCTCAGAAAATAATGTATTTAAACTTAAATCAAATCTTTTTCTAGATTGCCCTGGACAAGCAAAAGGCTTAGGATCTAAAAATGCACCCATTGCTTCTATAGTTTGGCAAACGATGGTAAGTTGTATTAATGGTTTCTGTACCGTTTTAAGCGCTTCTAACCCTTCGATAAGTTCTTTTTGTATATATACTTCTTCTGTCATTTTACAAAAGTATAAAAGATCTACTAGTGTTTCACTAATTTTATATGATGAAACGTACCATCTCCTGAATATATTTGAACATAATATATCCCATTTTCTACATCTAAAATATAACCATCTCCATCATATATTATGGAAATATCTTGCCCTATACTATTCACAACTTTCACACTGAGAATAGATTCTTCCGATTGAATTCTAAATTTATTAGTCGTTGGATTAGGGTAACAAATAATATTCCCCTTAAAATAATCATCAATTCCAATTCCTTTCACCAATACACAATTTGAAGTATCTATACAAATTCCGTTGTCAATAATTACTGCAAATTCGCCATCATAATTGACTGTAAAAATTTGATTATTTTGATTTATAATTGGTAACATCGTATGACAATCTATCCATTGATAATTTAGTCCACTTTGATTTGCAGACAATTGAGTATTACTTAAAACAGAAATTGAAATATTTAGAGTATCAACAGTTAAATCAATTATCAATATAGAATCGCCTCCATTAAAATTCCCTCCTATTATAGTATCCGTATAAATTCCTGATGAATACCAAATATCCTCACCATCAGGAGAAATCAATGAGTCACAAGCAACAACTGATATTTCTTCACTAGAAGAAATATACTCTACTGGAGTATACTCCCATAAATCATTAATGTGCAAACCAATACCATATCCTACTGTTACATATCCTTTATTACCTATAGAGAACGAAGCTGCACCTCTTCTCTTTTCATCTGATACTGAAGAAATCGAATTTAATTGACTCCAGATGTCTGTAACTTCGTCATAAGTCCATAATTCATCCAAATTAGTACCATTAGCTGTTATCCCAGTAATACAATATCCTTTATTATTAATCACAAATGAAACTGCAGCAGTACGTCCTATTGTTGACAAATTACTTTTAGCACTCCACACATTAAATATAGGATCATAAGCCCAAGTATCATTTAAAAAAACTCCCGTCCCACTTTTACCATTAGTTACATAACCTATATTAGAAACTGAAAAACCAACAGCATGTTTTCGTCCAGGACCGGGTAAAGAAGCCTTTTGGGTCCAAGTATTTAAAACAGGATCATATGCCCATAAATCATCTAAATATCCTCCACCACAAACATAACCTATATTGTTAATTACAAAAAATGCAGCTCCATATCTTGCTATCCCAGGAAATGGAGCTATTAAACTCCAAGAATCTAAAACTTGATCATACTTGTAAAAATCATTAGAAATAGTACCTGATTGTAAAGCGCCATTACCTACATAAGCAACTCCATTAATGACAAATGCTGAAGGTGAATATACAGAAATTGGGAAATCATTTTTTTGTATCCATGTATCCGTATTTTGATTATAAGCCCATACTTCATTGGAATAAACAGATCCTATCGTACTACCTCCAACTAAAAACCCTAAGGTATCCAATGAAAATCCAACAGAAGCATTTCTTCCTAAAGATGGGAGAGACTCCTTTTCTAACCAGACGTTCTGAGAATAAGATATTTGACTAATTAAAAAAAGACAAAAAACATGATAAATAAATTTCATAATTACTTTATATTCAAAGGGTTAAAATTATATTATTTACAAATATAGTATTTTCGCTGACCCATTATGTCCCAAAATAGAGAAATCTATATGAACCCTATTCTAAGTGTCGATTTAAACACTAGATTAATGTCATAAAATACAACTAAAAATCGTACTTTGCACGTTCTAAAAATAAAGATATGATTTGCATAGTATCACCTGCTAAAAATTTGAATGAGGACACTCTATCCCTTGAGGTAAAGTGGTCTAAACCAAAGTTTATAAAGCAAGCTGAGATCCTGTCTGGAATTTTAAAAGAAAAAAGCCCAGCAGAAATTGGTTCTCTAATGCATTTAAGTGAAAACTTATCCAATCTGAATTACGAACGTAATCAAAAGTGGAAAAAATCGCATACCATTAACAATGCGAAACCGGCCATGTTTATTTTTAATGGAGATGTATATCAAGGATTAGATGCTGTAAGTTTCTCTGAACCTGAATTAGAATATGCCCAAGTTCATTTTAAAATATTATCTGGATTATATGGTTTACTAAAACCTTTAGATGTTATTAGACCATACCGTTTAGAAATGGGTACAAAACTAACAAATTCAGAAGGCAGCAACTTATATCATTTTTGGAAAAATTCAATTGGAAAACAACTTCAAAAGGATTTACAATCTTCTAAATCTACGTATTTATTAAATTGTGCTTCAAATGAATATTTTAAAGCTGTAGATACTGCGGCTATTAAACAAGAAATTTGGACACCCGTTTTTAAAGACTTTAAGACCGACAAATATAAAATTATTAGTTTCTTTGCAAAAAAAGCAAGAGGAATGATGGCTAGGTTTGTTATTCAAAACCAATGTAAAACCATAGAAGACTTGTATAGTTTTAATTCTGAAGGGTACTATTTTAAAGAAGTAGACGAAGCTAAAAAACAAATTATATTTTATCGCGACTAGCATGAAATTATCTCAAAAAGCAAAAGTATTAAGTATAGACGATAAAGTCTTACAGCTTAAAACCGAAAATCACGACATTATCAACTGCCTTCTTGCCGAAGGAGAATCTGACGTTGAAGTCGATCAATCATATGATTTTTTCATTTGGACATCCTATAAAGGATCTTCTTATGCAAGTCGCCGAATTCCTGACTTTAACATTCCTTCATTTCAAGTGCTTGAAGTTGTAGGTTTACATCCTAAAGGACTTTTATTAGATTGGGGTAGAAAACCTTTTCTATTATATCAGTCTAAGGAAGACGACATGAGTTTACATGTTGATAAGGATTATGTATTTTATCTTGAAGAAGATGAAACGGGACAAATTATTCCTCATGTAGATTATCATAAACATTTCACCGAACATAAAGACCAATTAGAAATGAATGAAGAAGTTGATATTACGGTATTAGCTGAAACTGAACTTGGACTTAAAGTTATTGTAAATGATATCTATGAAGGGTTATTATACCACGATCAGATTTTTGGAGAACTTTACCGTGGGCAAAAGAGAAAGGCCTATGTAAAGCAGGTACGTGAAGATGGACGTCTTGATATTATCCTACAACTTAACAAGTTAAAGGTAAGAGATGAAAACATGCAAGTTGTACTTGAATATTTACAAGACAATGGTGGAGAAATGGAATTCACAGACAAATCTAGTCCTGATGACATTTACGAAACATTTGAAATGAGTAAAAAAGCCTTTAAAAGAGCATTAGGAAACCTATTTAAAGACCAACATGTTATCTTACATAAAGATAAAACGATATTAAAATAAAACCATGAACGAAGCTATTAACCAAGGTGATGTTATTTTTAACATCAATAATAATATTGCAACAATTGAGTTTAACCACCCTTTAAGTAATTCTTTACCTGGGCGTGTATTAAATAAATTAGCGAATACAATTACAGATTTAGGTAATAATGATGATGTATTGGTTATTATCTTAAAAAGTGCTGGAGAACGTGCATTTTGTGCAGGTGCTTCATTTGATGAATTAATCTCTATTGATAATTTAGATCAAGGTAAAGTATTTTTCTCTGGGTTTGCTAACGTTATTAATGCTGCTCGTAAATGTCCTAAGTTAATTATCGGACGTGTACAAGGTAAAGCTGTTGGTGGTGGAGTTGGTATGGCATCTGCTGTTGATTATTGTTTTGCAACAAAATTTGCTTCTGTAAAATTATCAGAACTAGCCGTTGGTATAGGACCATTTGTTGTTGGACCAGCTGTAGAGCGTAAAATTGGAACATCGGCAATGAGCCAATTAGCAATTGATGCTACTGAATGGCAAACTGCACAATGGGCAAAAAATAAAGGGCTATATGCCGAAATTTTTGATACAGCAGAAGAAATGGATGCTGCTATTGAAGCTTTAGCCAATAAACTTGCTTCTTCTAATCCTGAAGCCATGCAAATGTTAAAGTCTATTTTTTGGGAAGGGTGTGAACATTGGGACACTTTACTTTCTGAAAGAGCAGCAATGAGTGGAAAATTAGTATTATCTGATTTTACTCGTAACGCTATTAATAAGTTTAAAAAGAAATAAGACTGTTAACCCTAACAGGTTTGTATAAAATTTAAAAGACACCTATGTCGGATTCAAATTTTTTAAATAAGGCTATAGAAGCCTATAAATTGATGACTACAGCGCGCTCTATGTCTGATATTTATGAAGAGAATGCGAAAGTAACAAGTAAATATGTTCATGCAACTTCTCGTGGACATGAAGCGATTCAATTGGCACTTGGGATGCAATTAAACACCCAAGATTATGTTTCTCCTTATTACAGAGATGATTCTATGCTTTTGGGGATAGGAATGACTCCATACGAACTGATGTTACAAGTTTTTGCGAAAAAGGATGATCCATTTTCTGGTGGACGTACATATTATAGCCACCCAAGTTTAAATAGAGACGATAAGCCTAAAATCCCACATCAATCTTCAGCAACAGGTATGCAAGCTATTCCAGCTGCTGGTATTGCAATGGGTATTCAGTATTTAGAAAAACAAGGTTTATTAGTAACAGACTCTGAGGACGATAAGCCAATTGCTGTGTGTTCTATTGGAGATGCAGCCATGACTGAAGGTGAAATTTCTGAAGCCCTTCATATGGCTTCATTAAAGGAGTTCCCTTTATTATTCTTAGTACAAGATAACGAATGGGACATTTCTGCTCATGCGAGCGAAATACGTTCTAATGATGTAACTTTTTATGCTCAAGGGTTTAAAAACATTGAGGTAAGAACGATTGACGGGTCAAATTTTGAAGAGTCGTATAAAACAGTTGAAGAAGTCTTAAACATAATTAGAACAGAACGAAGACCATTTTTAATTCATGCTAAGGTTCCTTTATTAGGTCACCATACTTCAGGTGTACGAAAAGAAAAATATAGAGATGATTTAGATGAGCATGCTTTACGTGATCCGTTACCTAAATTAAAGGCATTCTTATTAGAAAACGGGGTTTCTGAAGAAAAACTTTCAGATATTCAGAAAGAAAGTCGAACTACTGTTGAATCTGACTTAAATTCTGCTCAACACGCTGAAGATCCATCTCCTGAAGATTTATTTAAACACGCTTACGCTCCAACACCGATAACCAAAGAAAAAGGATCAAGAGAGGGAAGCGGAAAGGAGAAAATCCGAATGGTTGATGCAGCCTTATTTGGAGTAAAGGAAATACTTGCTAAGCATCCAGAAGCTCTACTTTACGGACAAGATGTTGGAGGACGTTTAGGTGGAGTATTTAGAGAGGCTTTTGAATTAGCCCAAAAATTTGGTGATGATCGTGTTTTTAATACACCAATTCAAGAAGCCTTTATTATTGGGTCTACCTTAGGAATGTCTGTTGCAGGATGTAAACCTATTGTAGAAGTACAATTTGCCGATTATATCTGGCCAGGATTAAATCAGTTATTTAGTGAATTAAGTCGTTCATATTATTTATCTAATGGTAAATGGTCTGCACAAACTGTGATTCGTGTACCTATTGGAGCCTACGGAAGTGGAGGTCCATATCATTCTTCTTCAGTAGAATCTATCCTTACATCTATAAAAGGAATTAAAGTGGTTTACCCTTCGAATGCTGCAGATATGAAAGGATTAATGAAAGCTTCTTTTTATGATCCAAATCCTGTTGTTATGCTAGAGCATAAAGGATTGTACTGGGCAGGAATGGAAGGTACAGGTGATGCATTATCCATAGAACCTAGTGAAGACTATATTATTCCTTTAGGTAAAGGTAGAATAGCTCAAGAAGCAAATACCGATAAAATAAACTCAGGAGATTCTGTTTTAGTTGTTACATACGGTATGGGTGTGTATTGGGCTAAAACCGCTTCTAAAGCGTTTGATAATCAAGTGGAAATTTTAGACTTACGTACATTACTACCATTAGATGAAGAACTAATTATAGAACGTGTTAAAAAACACTCTAAGGTTGTTATTGTAACCGAAGATTCTAAAGGAAATTCTTTCGCTCAAAGTTTAGCTGGAAGAATTCAAGAAGTTACTTTTGAATATTTAGATGCACCAATTCGAGTAATTGGGGCCGAAGATGTTCCAGCAATACCATTAAACTCTACATTAGAAGCTGCAATGATTCCTAATGCAAATAAAGTTGAAGCTTTATTAAAAGAAATCATGGCTTATTAAAATACTATTTTCTATTAAACACAAAATGCATATCAAGTTGATATGCATTTTGTGTTTAATAGAAAACCTATAAATACATAGCTTTATTTATCCCAAAAGAGGGCATATTATTCACTCGTATTGTTAAATCATAGATTGATGATAATGAAACCCAAGAATAAGTTGTATATTTAGAGCGATTTTCACCAATTTTGTAGTGGAAATCTGTTTGTGTATAAATTAAACCTAAGCATTTATATAGATGAATTCATTTTTATTTAAGTCTTTATTTTTCACCTTTTCTCTACTTTGCTCATTTTTAACATTTGCTCAAGATACAACGACATACAATATTTGTCAAGGTGATGCTATTACTTTAACTGATCCTGATTTTGTAATTCATAATTGGGCCTTATCTGGCGATCCGAATAATGTTATTTCAACAAATCCAACATTAACGGTTACACCGCTTAATACCACATCGTATATCTTATTCGATAATACGGATACATCACTGTTTAACGTCATTATTAGCCCTCCATTATCGGTTAATTTAGGACCTGACATGTGTGATCTTGCTGACCAAAACAACTTCACCTTAACGGCCACTCAACCAAATGTAAATTACCTTTGGTCAGATGGAAGTAATGGTTCTACTTTAACAGCGTCAAATTCTGGTATTTATTGGGTACAAGTTAGTAATGCTGCATGTGTTGCTAGAGATACAGTCATTTTACAATTTGAAGATATTGAAATCAGAGGTGATTCGAATCGTTTATGTCAAGATACAATCACCCTAAACGTAAACGATTCAAACATTGATGTTGGAGCATGGGAATACTTAGCTCCTCCTGGTGCTGTTGGGAATGTTACATTTGTACCAAGCAAAAATGTAATTAAACCTTTTATTACCGTGCCTGAACTTGGTGAGTATATTTTTCTTTATACGTCTTTATGTGGAAATGTAGATACGCATTTTGTAGACTTCCAATTCTTAGCTCCAGAATTAGACATTGCACTTACTCAACAATGTAATTTTGACATTGACTTAGAAGCTTCAACAAATCAAGATGGACATTGGACTGCTACTGGACCTGAAGGTGAGACCATTAATATTGACGATGCAAACTCTGCTAATACAAATGCTGTTGTTTCTAATTATGGATTATACACATTTACATATACTTACGATTTTTGTAATGCCAGTTTCTCGAGTACAATAGATATTCAATCTGTTGCACCTATTATTACAAATACACAAGATTATTTTGTTTGTGCAAAATCAATTGATCTAGTTGCTACTGTTCTTGGACACGAAGGTAGCTGGAGTGTTGAGGGAGATAATATCGTAACATTTGTTGATTTTCAAAGTTTAACTACAGAAGCTACCGTTGCGGAATACGGAGATTATACATTCTATTATACAGGATGTGGTGGAACAGATACTTTTGATGTAACTTTTGTTCAAACTCCTCCTACTATTAATGCACCTACTTATGTTGAGTGTGCAACCGAAGCTTTAGTCGAAGTAATTTATGTAGATGATAATATTGGGACTTGGAGCTTTGAGCCTGGAACAATTGAAAATATTACATTAACTGAATTGGATGATCATACAGTAAGTGTTTCTTCAGATTCTTATGGTGAAGTAGATATTACTTATACGACTTGTGATTCATTTGCCACTGTAAATATTGTATTTATGTGTGAATTGGATATTCCTAATGTATTTACTCCTAACAACGACGGAATTAATAATGAATTTAGTATACGACGTTTAAGTACTAAGTACTATAACGAATCTGTACTAACGGTTTATGACAGATGGGGTGTTGAAGTTTATACAAACGGAAAATATGGTTTAGAAGGTGCTTGGTGGAATGGAAGAACAGCTAAGAACGGAGAAGAGCTAAAAGATGGAGTTTATTACTATGAACTAAACCTTCATAATAAAGTAAACGACTTACATGAAATTTATACAGGAACCGTTAATATCTTTAGATAATACGGACTCCATATTATAAGCATAAAAAAGCCTTTAGAGTAATAAATTCTCTAAAGGCTTTTTTATGCTCATATAGTTTCACTAAACTAAAAACATTCTCCAATCTAAATCATAGTAAAATAAATAGAGTCTGTACTATTACTTCTTATTAAAATAACGTGCTGGAACTAATTCTTGACTTAATGAAACATTATCAAATGTCAATGATCCCCTACTCGTTTTTTCACCAGACTCTAAATCCAAATTATACCAAGTTAAAGTTTCTGGTAATAAAAGTCCGTTAGAACGTTTCCAATCTTCAAAGTGTAAATAATGGATTTCTTGACTGGATTTACCATCAAAATAAGTTACAGTATATCCCAACCATTCAACCTGGTATGTTTTAGGGTTATAATATAAAAAGTAATTATCTTTAGAAGAATCGCCTACACCATCATCATATGTAATTTTAACACCTGGGTATGTGTTTCCATCAACCTTTAATACTTCTGAGTTATCATATATAATTCCGTTATCTCCCAAAACAAATGGCATCGCGAAAAAATAGAAATATAAATTGTGATAAAATCGAGCATCGCCAGTATACGTATTTGTATCTTTTTGGGCTACCCAAACATCATTACCATCAAATCCTATCGTAAACTTATCTTGTTCTATTCTGACCTTTCTAGATTGCAAATCTATAGTTTGATGTTCTTTAAAGTCAGGTTTTACCATATCATAAGATAAAGTCCGCATAGAGTTCCACTTCTCTATTCCACCATGAGCTTTAAATACTTTATCTAATATCTCTGGGTATTTTTTAACGTTAATAGATAAAGAGGAATTCCTTTCTTGAGGTAGCGATGAACGATCTGGAGATGAACAGCCTACACCCAGAGAAAGACTTAAAAGTAGAATTGGTAATACAGGTTTCATAATGCCTTATTTAATTATTAAGCTTTAGACTCTTTTATAATATTCACCTTACATATTATAACATAAAAAAAGCACCTCAAATATTGAAGTGCTTAATACGAAGTGGAGAATATCGGAGTCGAACCGATGACCTCCTGCGTGCAAGGCAGGCGCTCTAGCCAGCTGAGCTAATCCCCCGAGGTGAACAAATATAAAAAATTTGCGCTAATTATATTGGAAATTCTTCTCTTATCTCAACAAGTAATTGTCTTAAACGTTGTAACTCCATCACCAATTCTGCATTTTCAATTGTTTCTTTAGATTGAGACTGCATTTTTTTCTTTGCACCTTCTAAAGTATGTCCTCGATCTTTTACAAGATGGTGAATTACGCGAATGGTTTGGATATCCTTTTCCGTATATATTCTAACGCCTTTATTATTTTTTTTTGGTTTAATAAAGGTTGGAAATTCCTTTTCCCAAAAACGAAGAAGCGAAGTATTGGATGTTATCATTTCCGCCACTTCGCTAATCGTATAATATTTTTTTGTTAATCCTTCCATTCGTTACTCAATTAATCAAATGATTGATTCTCCTGAGAAGCTAATTTAATCATTAAATCATATTCTTCTGCACTCAGGTCATTGAAATAATAATTAATAGGATTTACTTTATTTCCATTCTTGTATACTTCATAATGTAAATGAGGTGCTGTAGATAATCCAGAATTACCAACAAATCCAATTATATCTCCACGTTTAATCTTTTGCCCACGTTTTACAATATACTTTTGCATATGTGCATACATCGTTTCATACCCGTATCCATGGTCAATCTTAACCGAGTTTCCATATCCTCTTCCTGATCGTTTTACAGCTTTAACAACACCATCTCCAGTGGCATGAATTGGCGTACCTCTTGGTGCTGTAAAATCCATTCCATGATGAAACCTACGAGTTTTATAGATTGGGTGAATTCTATATCCATACCCAGAAGCCATTCGAGTTAAATCTTTATTTGCAATAGGTTGAATAGCCGGTATAGCAGCCGTCATTTTCTCTTTATTCTTAGTCAGTTTTACAACTTCATCAAATGATCGAGATTGAACGTACATTTTTTTCGCAATTTGATCGACACGTTTACGTGTATCAATAACCAAATCCGAATATTCATATGCTCCTAATTTATCATAACGCCTAGCTCCTCCAAATCCAGCATTTCTAATTGACATATCAATTGGTTCTGCTTCAAAAATGGTTCTATAAATATTATCATCTCTTTCTTGAATATCAGCCAAAACGGTATTCATTTCCGATAATTCATCCGATAATATTTTATACTGTAATTCTACAAATTCTAATTCTTGCTCAAGCTTTTTCTCTTTTGGAGATCCAAAAAAAGTATAAAGACCAGTCACCATTCCTACTGCCAACAGAAAACTTGCTCCTAAAAATCCAAAAAATTTAACCGTCTTTTGACGTTTTGATTTATGAACTTTCACATATGCATCTGTTTTAGCATCATAGTAATACTTATCTTTTAGCATAGATGTTTTTTTTCTACTAAATTTGCAAAGCTTTAATTACATTTGAAGCTTCTTTAGTACGTTTATAAGGGGCAAATATACAAATTATCTAATATACTGTATGTTAAATATTGCAACTCACAAACTTACAAAGGGTTAACCAACTAAAGTTACATTTAAAAAAAGCTATTCAACATGCTAACTGCTATAGAAATCAGACAAAAATTCTTGTCATTTTTTGAAGGAAAACAACATAAAATCGTTCAGTCTGCGCCATTGGTCTTGAAAAACGACCCAACATTAATGTTTGTTAACGCAGGAATGAACCCTTTTAAGGATATTTTCCTTGGTCATGGAAAAATAGAATCTCCACGTGTTACCGATTCACAAAAGTGTTTACGTGTATCTGGAAAGCACAACGATTTAGATGAAGTTGGTTATGATACATACCATCATACGCTTTTCGAAATGCTTGGAAACTGGTCTTTTGGAGATTATTTTAAAGAAGAAGCGATCTCTTGGGCTTGGGAACTTTTAACAGATGTCTTTAAATTAGAAAAAGATCGTTTGTACGTTTCAGTTTTTGAAGGCGATAAAAAAGATGGAACAGCTTTCGACTCGGAAGCGAAATCTATTTGGATGAAGTTTATTGATGAGGACCGTATTGTTAACGGTAATAAAAAAGATAACTTCTGGGAAATGGGTGATGTTGGTCCTTGTGGTCCTTGTTCCGAGATACATGTTGATTTACGCTCAGATGAAGAAAGAGCAAAAGTTAGTGGTTTTTCTTTAGTGAATGAAGATCACCCACAGGTTATTGAAATATGGAATTTAGTTTTCATGCAATATAACCGTAAAGCAAACGGACAACTAGAAGAACTTCCAAACAAACACGTAGATACAGGAATGGGGTTTGAACGTTTAGTTCGTGCCATTCAAAAAAAGCAATCTAATTACGATACAGATATCTTTACACCTATTCTTTCTACTATAGAAAATCTAACTGGTTTAAAGTATGGAGAAGATGAAAAAACAGATATCGCCATGCGTGTTGTTGCCGATCACTGTAGAGCAGTAACTTTTGCTATTGCTGATGGGCAATTACCATCAAGCAATGGAGCTGGTTATGTTATCCGACGTATCTTAAGAAGAGCATCTCGTTATGGTTTCACGTATTTAAACCAGAACGAAGCATTTATATACAAATTAGTTGATGTTTTAAATAAAACGATGGGAGAAGCTTTCCCTGAGTTACCAAAACAAGCTCAATTAATAGAAAAGGTTATACATCAAGAAGAGCAATCCTTCTTAAGAACCCTTTCTAAAGGAATACAATTATTAGATGAAGAAATGAATTCATCTAAGTCTAAAGAAATTTCTGGTAAAAAGGCCTTTGAACTATATGACACATTTGGGTTTCCTAAAGATCTTACTCAGTTAATTGCTTCAGAAAACGGATTCTCTGTTGATATGGCAGGATTTGATTCTGAACTTGCAGAGCAGAAAAGAAGAGGACAAGAAGATGGGGCAACATCAACAGAAGACTGGATAGAAATATCTCCACTTAATGGGGATGTTGAATTTGTTGGTTATGATCAATTAGAAACTGAAGTTAAAATTTCTTCATTTAGAAAAACCATTCAAAAAAAGAAAGAAATTTTCCAAATTGTTCTTGACAAAACACCGTTCTACGCAGAAGGAGGAGGTCAAGTTGGAGATAAAGGTCAATTAATTTCGGATACAGAAACTCTACAAATTTTCGACACAAAAAAGGAAAACAACTTAGTCGTTCATTTTACAGACAAGGCACCTCTAAATCCAAACGCTAACTTTAAAGCGATTGTAAATTCAAATACACGACAAGCATCTGCTTGTAATCATACAGCAACACACTTATTACATCATGTATTAAGAGAAGTGTTAGGTACGCATGTTGAGCAAAAAGGATCATTAGTCAATGCCGATTACTTACGTTTTGATTTCTCTCATTTTTCTAAAGTAAACGCAGATGAGCTACAGACTATAGAAAATAAAGTTAATACCCTTATCCAACAAGCTATTTCTTTAGACGAAAATCGTTCATCTACTCTAGATGAAGCTAAATCTAAAGGAGCTATGGCCTTGTTTGGAGAAAAGTATGGAGATACAGTACGTACGATCCAATTTGGTGATTCTATAGAGCTATGTGGAGGAACGCATGTAAGAAATACAGCCGAAATATTTGTATTTAAAATCAAAACAGAATCTGCTGTTGCAGCAGGAATTCGTCGTATAGAAGCCATTTCTCAAAAGAAAGCTATTGATTTCTTAAATAAAGAAAAGGAAACATTAGATGCCATTCGTGCTCAGGTAAAAAATGCAAAAAATCCTTTAAAAACCATTGAACAAATTCAATCAGATTTATCAAAATCTAAAAAAGAAGTTGAACAATTATTAAAGGAAAAAGCGCAACAAACAGAAAACAATTTAGTTTCTAAGATTGAAGAAATTAATGGAATAAACTTTTTAGCTGAACAAGTAGACTTAGACGCAGGATCGATTAAAACTTTAGCCTTCGGGTTAGAGAAAAAATTCGACAACCTATGTGCTCTATTTGCATCCGCGAATGGACCTAAAACGACTTTAACCATCGTTATATCTAAAAATTTAGTTGAATCTAAAGATTTAAACGCGGGATCTATGGTTAGAACCCTTGGTAAACATATCCAAGGTGGAGGTGGTGGACAAGCCCACTTTGCAACAGCTGGAGGTAAAAACAAAGCAGGTATTCCTGAAGCTATTTCAGAATTTAAGACATTAGTCCTAAACTAATAGAAAACAATTTAAAAAAAGGTCACCATAATAATGGTGACCTTTTTTTTATTAATGGCATAGAGTCTTTATATTCTTAATCCAAAACAAAAGATTTAATTACCTTTAGCTCAAACAATAAAAATAAGGCTAACATCGCTTAATGCATACTTAAAATGTTGAAGAAATCAGGTATCCCTATCCTTTTTACGACTTTACTTATTTTACCGTTTATCATCCTATTTTCTCAGGTAGAAAAAGAAGATTTAAATGCTTTTGTACATGTGTTTTTATCTCAAACAACTGTTAATACGTTTTCTTTAATACTATTAAGCAGTTTTTTTGCCTGCCTATGGTCTATTCCAAGTGCATATATCCAGTCAAAATATAAAATTAAAGGATTCCAATTTCTCAATTGGACCTTAATGCTTCCATTAGCCTTACCTGCTTATATTGCTGCTTACACATACAAAGGTATCTTTGGACCATTTGGTACAACTCATGATTTATTAGGGTTTTACCTCGAAATAGACCAACTGTTTTATTTATCGTTAATATTCTCCTTTGTCTTATACCCATATCTGTTTATTATATTAAAAAATCATTTCAGGTACCAAAACAAAAATTTAACGGAGGCTGCCTTAAGCTTGGGTAAGTCTAAACTACAAAGTTTTATATCTATCCGTATACCATTAATGATTCCAGCTATAATTTCTGGAGTTTCTATTATTGCAATGGAAATACTCAATAATTTTGGAGCTGTTAGTTATTATGGTATTTCTACTTATACTACAGAAATTATACAAAAATGGTCGCCAGTAGATACTTCAGAATCCATAGGTATTAGTTTGGCTCTATTGCTCAGCGTCGCTATAATATTTAGCATAGATTATTTTTATAAACGCAAAAAGCACTTTGTAGAAAATGGACTTCAATTCAACGAAGAAAAACCATTTGCATCAGGCAAAATGAAGATTATTGGTATTATATCTCAACTGATCCCCTTTCTTTTTGGTTTTCTAATTCCTGTTATACAATTGGCTTTTTGGGCAAGTAAAGAATATCACAACGTTTTAGATAGTGATTTTTACCAACTCATATACAACACCTTAATTTTAGCAGGAAAAGCCATTGTGTTTTGTTTAATAATTGCATTAATATTCTCTTATTTTTTACGATTCCATTCTTCTCAATTGAATAATGGATTAGCAAAACTAAGTACTGTTGGATATGCTTTTCCAGGTGTTGTAGTAGCTATTGCTGTATTACAGATGGCGAAAGGGTTCGAAATATTTGGTATTAATTTCACGAATTACCTAAGTGTATTTCTAGTATTTGCCTATATGATAAGGTTTCAAGCGATTTCCTTAAACGGAATACAATCTTCTTTAGAAAAAATCCCATTTAATTACCACGAAGCTAGTAATTCGTTAGGTAAGAATAGATGGCAAAGTATTAGATTTGTGGAGTGGCCATTAATTAAATCAGCCATTTTTGCTGCTATCTTAATGATATTTGTAGATGTAAGTAAAGAACTCCCTTTAACCATGATGTTTCAAACGTTTAATTTTGAAACGTTAGCAATACGTTCTTATCTGTTAATGATTACCGATGGATCCGTTTACCAATCTTCGGTTCCTTCTTTATTTATTGTTTGTATTGGATTAATACCTGCTCTTTTTCTAAATAAAATGAGTGAGTAATATAGTACCCAAAAAGAAAATAATAAAAATTGCATCAATTTAACCGAAGGTTGTTAAAAATACCCTAATTTTATATTAAAAGCTATGAATAATCGACAACAAATACGCATCCCCAAAGCTGGAATTTTCCTTCTTGCATTTACTTTTATTGGATTAATTATAATATTCAATTCTACTCAAACAGTTAAGTCTGGTCAAGCTGGTGTTCTCTATAAACTATTAGGCGGTGGAGTTGTAACCGATGAACCACCTTTATCTGAAGGGTTTCATATTATTGCGCCATGGAATGATGTAATAATTTATGAAGTTAGACAACAAGAACTTTTTGAAAAAATGCAGGTACTTTCCTCTAATGGTCTTGAAATTACGCTTGAAGCCACAGCATGGTATCAACCTGAATACAACAAATTAGGACTTTTACATAAAGAAAAAAGTGAAAATTATGTACAACGTATTATTCAGCCTGCCATTCGTTCTGCAGCTAGAAGTGTTGTTGGACGATATACTCCAGAACAATTATATTCAAGTAAAAGAGATGTTATACAAGAAGAGATTTTAGTTGAAACGAGAAAAATTGTGAGTAATCAATACATTCAAATCAATGAAATTTTAGTTAGAGATGTAGAACTTCCTTCAACTATTAAGAATGCTATTGAACGTAAATTAAAACAAGAACAAGAATCTTTAGAATATGAATTTAGATTAACTAAAGCTGAAAAAGAAGCCGAAAGACAACGTATAGATGCTGAGGGTAAAGCTGCTGCCAATAGGATTCTAAGTGCATCTTTAACTGACAAAATATTACAAGAAAAAGGAATTGAGGCAACATTGGAACTTTCTAAATCTCCAAACTCTAAAGTTGTTATTATTGGATCAGGAGAATCAGGAATGCCAATTATTTTAGGAAACCAATAGAAAGAACAATGAAAACTATTCTTTTGTTTATTGTGTTAATATGCTTTGGAAATATATTAACTGCTCAAAATGATCTTTATGCTTTTGATAATCTGATTAATAAAACGTGGAGAACAGATACCAATTGGAAAAGTGAAAACCCTTTTTTTCAAGAAATCACCTTTGAATATGCTTTAGATTCGACTCTCATTCTTACAAAAACCAAAGGATATATTGATAAAGCTCAAACAAAAATTGGTGATAGAAATTTTGGAGTAAGACAATTTGATAAATCTAAAAACACTATATACTTTGTAGAGTATGATATTTTTGGAGGCAAAACAGAAGGGCACGTAAAATATAAAAACCGAAGTTTAGTATATACCTATATTTATGGGGATTTAGAACTCACTGAAAAATGGATTTACATAAACCCAACTACTTATGAGTACAAAATAGGCGTTTGGACTAATAATCAGTGGGAAACTCTATTTTTAGAATCTAAATTTATTCAAGTTCATTAACAAATAAAAACATTAATTTGAACGGTTAAAAAGTAAATACCTATAGAGATACTAGACTTATTTTTTACTTTTGAGATTAAATCTAAACTACTCATCTGATGAAACGCATTTTATTATCTGCATTTACATTCGCTCTTATAGGAATGTCTATTGCTCAAGTTACAGCCCCACAACCAAGTACAAGTTCTAAAATGGAACAAACTGTTGGATTAACAAATGTATCGGTATCATACTCTAGGCCAAGTGCAAAAGGACGTGCTATTTTTGGAGAACTCGTTCCTTTTGAAAAAATTTGGAGAACAGGAGCTAACCAAAATACAGTTGTATCATTTTCTGATTATGTAATGATAGACGGTGTTAAAATACCTGCTGGAGATTATGCTCTTTATACTAAACCAATGGAAGACGCTTGGGAAGTATATTTATATTCTGAAACAAAAAATTGGGGTACACCGGCAAAATGGGACAAATCTAAAGTTGTAGTAACAACAAAAGTTAAGTCGTTACCAACTTCTATGCCTGTTGAGTTATTTACCATCATGGTTAACAATACATCAAGTAACGATGGTGAAATCATGTTATTATGGGAAAATACAATGGTAAAGATTCCATTTATTGTTCCTACAGAAGAAAAAACAATGGCAAGTATTAAGGAAACACTTGCAGGGTCTGATATAAAACCTGGAGACTATTATCAAGCTGCTTCTTATTACTATGAATCAAACTTAGATGTTAAGAAAGCTAAAGAGTGGATAGATAAGGCTGTTGAGTTAACAAGCGAATCACCACGTTTCTGGTATTTACGTAAACAAGCTTTAATCACTGCTAAAGCAGGAGATAAAGCATTGGCTATTAAAATTGCAACGCAATCTTTAGAATTAGCTAAAGAAGAAAAGAATTTAGATTATGTAAATTCAAATAAAAAATCTATTAAAGAATGGAGTAAATAATATTCCAAAACAATTCTTCATAAAAAAACACCTTAGGTTTCTAAGGTGTTTTTTTATGAAGAATTGTTTCTTCTAATTTTTAGTCTTAACACCTTGTAATAACATCGCAATTCCCATAACACTTATACACCCAAGAAGGTTTAACCATAGGTAAGGCATCCAATTAAAATACCATCCTACAATAACAATAACTTGAGTAATAATAGCCGCTGTAAAAACAGCTTGAGACTTTACAAATTTCACAAAGAAAGCGATTAAAAATATACCTAATATATTTCCATAAAAAATAGATCCTATAATATTTACCAACTGTATTAAGTTTTCAACTAAAGTACCAAAGCATGCAAATACAATGGCTATTATCCCCCATAATAAAGTGAAACCTTTAGTTACTTTCACATAATAATCATCATCTTTCTTTTCCTTCTGATTTCTTTTAAACAGATCTATAGTTGTTGTTGTTGCTAAAGCATTAAGTTCACTTGCTGTACTAGACATTGCTGCACTAAGTATTACAGCTAATAATAGTCCGATTAAACCATTTGGAAGTTGATTTAGAATAAAATGAAGAAATACATAATCTTTATCATTCTTTTCCGATGGTATTCCAGATTTAGCAATAAGTGTTTTAACCTGAGTTCTATATTCTGAATCCTTCTGATTTAGTTCTTTTCTTAACTCTATTTCATCATAAGATAAATTAAATATCGCCTTTTGGTTTTCCTTATGTTTAGACTCTAAGCGTAAAAAATCCTCTTTATATTCCGTTTCTAATATTTTACCTTTAACATCTGGATTAAAATGCACTGGTGATTCATGAAATTGATAAAACACAAAAACCATGACTCCAACCAGAAGAATAAAAAATTGCATTGGAACTTTCAATAATCCGTTAAACAATAACCCTAACTGACTTTCTCTTACAGATTTACCAGATAAATAACGTTGTACTTGACTTTGATCAGTTCCAAAATAAGATAAAGCCAAAAATGTACCTCCAATAATACCACTCCAAAATGTATATCGATTATTTAAATTAAATGAGAAATCAAGAACTTTAAGTTTATCCGATATTCCAGCAATATCAATAGCCTTACTAAACCCAATAGAATCTGGTAAATAATCTAAAATCAAGAAGAATGCGATAAACATTCCTGTCATTATAATAAACATCTGCTGTTTTTGAGTTACACTCACAGCTTTAGTACCACCAGTAACTGTATAAATAATAACTAAAACACCAATAATAAGATTTAATAGTTTTAAGTCCCAACCTAAGATGGTAGACAAAATAATTGCTGGAGCATAAATTGTTATCCCCGCAGCTAATCCACGTTGTACAAGAAATAAAATTGCTGCTAGGGTTCTCGTTTTTAAATCAAAACGTTGCTCTAAATATTCGTATGCCGTATATACATTAAGCTTATGGTAAATTGGAATAAAAACCATACAAATAATAACCATAGCAATAGGCAATCCAAAATAAAATTGAACGAATCCCATACCACTATGGAAGGCTTGCCCAGGAGTAGAAAGGAATGTAATTGCACTTGCTTGAGTAGCCATAACCGATAAACCTATAGTCCACCATTTATTTTCGCCTCCCCTAATATATTCTTTTATAGACTGACGACCTCTAGTTTTCCAAGAACCATACCCTACAATAAACAAAAGTGTTCCGATGAGAATAACCCAATCAATATTTTCCATAATTAATTATAAAAGGAAGTCAATAAATAAAACAAAATAATGTAGACGGTATTCGCTAATAATACAATTGTATACAATGGTTTCCATTGGTGTTTTTTTTCTATACTCATACTTACAGTATTTAGTTATTGATTCTCTTTAGTTTGATCTAATGAGACCAAATTGGCGAATAATCGATATGCTCCAGAAACACCAGCTGGAAATTCTCTAAAGAAACTGATTCCTGTGTATACATAATATCCTTTTCCATATTTAGCGATTAATAAACTTCCATTTTTCTCAGATTCTCCTTTATCGTTCATAGATAAAATAGGAGTAAATGCTTTATCCCATTCATTAGGAAAGTATAATCCACGCTCTTGTACCCAATCTTCAAAATCAGATTGTGTAATTTTATTAGGATAATTTAAAGCTAAATGATTTGGTTCTAATATTCGAACTTCGGCCTCTTCATCGGTTACTCTATCTCTAGAATAACTTTAAACTAAATGGTGCTATTTGTTTTGTTTTTAGTCTATGATTCGTATTATATTGAACAATCATATTTCCTCCTTCTTTTCACAAAATCAAATAAAACTTCTTGTTTAAAATCAAGTTCTGCAAGTACATTATATGCCCTAATTCCAACAACAATTGCATCAAATTGCTTTAAATTTTCTAGTTGTATTTGATCTAGTTCTAATGTCTCAACATCATATCCAATATGTTCTAAACTTTCAACAGTAACATCACCAGATCCTTTTATATAACCAATTTTCTTTCCTGCTTTTTTAATATCTAGTTTTACAACTTTTGCTTGTGCTGGTGATAATACATACTGTTTAGGAATATGGTCATAATTAATTTCGTTAACTTCATTAATATAACGTTTTCCATTCAATACGACTTGAGCCTCGATTTGACCTTCAGATTGCTCTTCCTTTGTACTGACATAAAACTTAACGCGTTCATGTTCTCCTTTGTGTTTTAGTTCTACCTGGATCATATTTGGTTTAACATCCCATCCTAAAGGCGCTTTTAACATCACCTCTGCATGAATATTATCTTTCCAAGCTTTAACATCCACCTCAATAACCTTTGATTCATTAGAATTAAAAATATAAACATCTTCACTTACTGATGAACTTACTTCTGGTAAAACTTGTAAATGGTTCATAGATCTCACCAATAGCAGGATCAGCAATATTTGTGTGTAATAGATTTTAAAATACTAAACTCAATTCCTTTATACTCAAATTGAAATTTCAATTTTTGAACATTAGGTGTTTCTGGTAAACCTATTAAGTCTAATTCATTTACCGTGTACATCCCTAAGCTACTTTCTTCTTTTAACCAATATGGAGAGGAATAATCTGCATCTTTTGAAACATTAATATCTAAATCGATTATTTTCCTTAACATTTTCTGCTAAACTTAACTGCTCGTTATAGGCTTTACCTTGGTAAAATATATCCTTAAGATTAATTGGAGTTCCAGAACGTTGAATTAATTCAATACTAATATTTTGCTGTTCCAATTTGTTCACCACATTCGTATTAGAAACTGGATCTACAAACAGGCCTAAACATGCTTCAATGACTTCAATAATTTCATTAGTCTTTAATGTTCTCCAGTGTTCATCCTCTAATAATTGGATTAATTTATAGGCTTCAAAAAGTTGATCTAAATGTTTCTCTGGATGTTCAAAATCAAAATTACTTTCAATTTTATTAAGTATATTTTGGATTTCATCACCACCTTCTACTCTTGTCCAAGTCGTATTTTATGCCTTCAAATAAGCCACCATTCTTAGGGAATTTACCTTTTAAAAGTTCAAGATATTCCTTTTGTTCACCACGAACATTCAAAGCTCCAAAACCTTGACATTTATGTTGACTTCTACTTAAAGCTGATATTTCATTATTAGACAACCCCAATTCTGGATAATATACACCCACATCTACAGATAACATTTTAGATTTATCTGCGGCTTCAAATTTCTCTTGACTTCCATAAAACCACCATGATGTATTAAAGAATATACGTTTTGGTTGCCACGGTAGCGTTTCTTTTAGTTGCTTAGGATAAACATTCTTTTGTTTTGCCAAATCAAAAGCTTCCATTGCCAACATTGCAGATGCCGTATGATGCCCATGTGTAGTTCCAGGACTTCTATGATCGAACCTATTTACAATAATATCAGGTCTAAATTTTCTAATGGTCCACACAACATCGTGTAAAACATCCTCTTTATCCCAAATATTAAATGTTTCTTCAGGATGTTTTGAATATCCAAAATCATTCGCACGAGAAAAAAATTGCTCTCCACCATCTATTCTCCTTGCAGCTAGTAGCTCTTGAGTTCTTAGGACTCCAAGTTCCTCTCTTAATTCAGATCCAATAAGATTTTGACCTCCATCTCCACGTGTTAAAGATAAATACCCAGTTCTGGCATGAACATTATTTGAAAGATAAGATATTAATCTTGTGTTTTCGTCATCTGGGTGTGCTGCTAAATACAAAACTGAACCTAAAAAATTAAGTTTTTTAACTTTGTTATGTATTTGAACTGAAGTTAATGGCTTTGGAGCTTGGGCATTTACAAGATTACCGAGTCCAAAAACAGCACATAGAATATAAATTATTTTCTGCATGGAAGAATTTGATTAATTGTGATCTTCCAAATGTAAATAAGTTCTTATAATATTTCTAATTTATAGCTTGACATTAATATGATTTAACAAGCTATTTATCCGTTGAATTTAAGGTTAACGGTATTGATATGGTAACACATGTACCGCAAGGCTTACCTGTTTCATCGCTTAGATCTATTATTTTAAAATTAGTATCTAGATTAGAGGATTGACTTAATAATTCCAAACGTTGTTTTGTTAATTGAACTCCACTTGAACGTTGCTTCTTAATAAACTTAGGACGAGGCTTCGAGAATCCTCTTCCAACACCATTATCTTTTATATCGACATGCAAATTTATTTCGTCTACATAAAATTTTATTTCTAATAATCTATCTTCAGATTTCTTATGTAACAAACCATGCCAAATAGCGTTTTCAATAATAGGTTGAACAAGTAGAGAAGGCATAAAAATAGTACCCATTTCTATTTCTGAAGTTTGAACAATATATTTAAACGAATGGTTATGTCTAACCTGCTCAAGCTCCAAGTACAATTGAATAGCTTCTATTTCATCTTGTAATGGTACATATAACTTCTTTGAATTTTCAAATATAAAACGCATTAACTTAGAGAACATGCTTAAATAATCACTTGATAATTCCGTTCGTTTAGTTAAAATAAAATTTTGAATTGAATTTAGAGAGTTAAAAACAAAATGAGGGTTCAGTTGTGAACTTAATGCCTTTTGTTGAGATTCATTTAATTCTTCTGAAAGCTTTTGCTTGTCTTCTAAAAATAACTTTTCCTTTTTTAAGTTTGAGATATAGTAAAATAATGCTCCACTAATAACAAATAATATTATAGATGCTATTCCTCCTATAAACCACCATGTATTCCAATAGGGTTTATTAATTGTAAAATAATAAGAATTATTAAGTTTAACCCAATCTCCATATTCGTTTTGAGATTCTAATTCAAATTGATATTCACCTTGTTCTAAAGACATAAAAACAACTTTACGTTCCTTTGTATAAATCCAATTATCAAATAATCCTATTAACCGATATCTATAATTAATATCACCATACTGGCTATATGATAAAGCAGTAAAGTAAAAGGTTATATTATTCTGATTGTACTCCAAATCCCTATAGTCACTTAAAGAATCGTAACCTTCAATTTTTATTGAATCAATGAACAGAGGCATATTAGATTGATCATGATTTTCTATATATTTTAAATTTAACACATTTAATCCAGCATCAGTACCAATATAAAGAACACTATCTTTCTTAAATATCTGCAAAACATTAGGAGAATTCAACAACTTTGTAGATTGAAATCTATTTTTAATACTTAGCCCATTAACTGTTAATAAGGTCTCATTGATTCCATTATTTGTTACTAACCATAATACACCTGACTCATCCTCATAAATTTGATTAATGAAATTACTAGTTAATCCATCTGAAGTGGTAATTTGTTGTCTATCTCCATTATAAACACTATCTAAAATATAAATTCCTTCTCCCCAATAGCGAGATACATACAAAGCTTCCTACCTTCATTAAAATATATGAGATTTTCAACCCTTGGATCACTAGAAAACGACCTATTATCATAAGTAAGTTTATTCGAACCGATATCTCTCGTGTTAATAATAGAGTCCACTTAGCTGTAGCTCCCAAATAACAGACTCCATGAATCATCTAATATAATAATATGATTCTAATTCGTTTCATAATCATAATCAGGCATCTCAAATTCACTATGTTCTCACTTCATGTATTTTTCTTTTTATATAAGGTATCCTGAGCCCGCCAATAGAATGGCATAGTTCTGAATCCATCTATTGATTGTACCCCTGAAACTGACCAAACTTGCATTCCTCGTTTTATGAGGATTATCGGATTTTTCACCATCGATACCTCTAATACACATGTACTTTCTATCATGAATAAGAATAAAACTAAGATGTTTATTAAAAATCTCTCAGATTTATCAAATTAATATGCCTTACATCTTTGAAGCGGAAAAGATATCAATTGAATTCATCTGTTGGAATTATAAAACAATCCATCATTAACAATATTTCTATTTACTTCTATTAATATTCCATCCGTTAGAGGCAATAATACTTCAACTTGATAATTATCCAAAGCTTTTTTAGATGACAACTCAGGAAAGTAATACACCCCATTTTTAGAAGTTGTTAACCATAATCTTCCTTTTACATCTTTTAATACTCCAGAAACTGTGACACCGTTTAGTAATTTTTCTTTTTTATCTCTAAGATTGGGAGATTTTGAATAATATACCTCAAGAGTACTTTTATTCAAACTCGATAGTGAAAAAACATAACCATTATCTCCAAACTTTATACGCAATACATTCTGTATTTAACTTAGAAAATTTAACTTGATTCTGTCTGTTAATTTCAATTTGATCTCGACCATCATAGATAATTTGAAAGGAATCGTTTTTAACGAAGGTAGGCCAAATTAATCTCCCATAATCTTTATAATACGAATGTATAATACTATCCCCTACCCACAAATTAAAAGGAATATCAACATCTCCGTATAAACAATAATTTGAATAAACAAAATTTAAATCATGTTCTTCTTTTATATGTAATCCTTTATCACCACTATAATATAATGTATTAATATTAACATCTATCTTTTCGTTTTCAATTTCAATATATCCCATGGTTCTGTTCACTAAGAACATAGAATTTGCGCCTCTATAAATTTCATTAAAATATATTATTGAATGATCTACGCCAGATAATTCCTTAATTAATTCAGAATTAAATGTGTGAGATTTAAAATTCATATTAGAATCTATAAAACCAACCTCATCAGTATTTAAACAAGTATACCATAAATTTCCATCATGATCTTCATTAACTGCTAATATCACATTATCCAACAATCCATCTAATGTTGTATAGGTTATAAACTCATATCCATCGTAACGTACAAGTCCTCGGTCAGTACCTATCCATATATATCCTCTTCTATCTTGATAAATACAATAGGTTTCATTACTAGGCAATCCATCTTTGGTCGTAAAGTTAGTATGCACATAATCTAAAGGAATTTCTTTTTCATTAGCTTGCCCAATTGTTTGAAGTCCTAGTAGACAAACTAGTATTTTAATATATACTATAAAAAGCTTTAAATATTTGTACATTAATATAATCTCTATTGTTTTTCATTGAACTATTCAATCATAATTCATTCCTAAATATACTTTAGCGAATATAGTCCAAAAAAAATTGGCACAAAAAAAAGCATTTTAGTTTCCTAAAATGCTTTTTTAAAGTTGGCGGCGACATACTCTCCCACAATGCAGTACCATCTGCGCTAGTAGACTTAACTTCTCTGTTCGGAATGGGAAGAGGTGAGCCCTACTGCTATAACCACCATAAATCGTTGCTGTCTTAACACAAAAGTGCTAAACAGTATATTTATAAATCAATAATATGACTATCGTAGAACAAAAAAGAAAATTACGCAAAAGCTTTCGGGTAATTAGTATTGCTCGGCTTTGGTATTACTACCTTTACACCTACAACCTATCTACGTCATCGTCTATAACGACCCTTTAAAGAAATCTCATCTTGCGGCGAGTTTCGTACTTATATGCTTTCAGTACTTATCTCTTACAAACTTAGCTACTCTGCGATGCACTTGGCAGTACAACAGATGCACCAGAGGTTTGCCCACCTCGGTCCTCTCGTACTAGAGGCAGGTCCGCGCAAATTTCTAACGCCCACTACAGATAGGGACCGAACTGTCTCGCGACGTTCTGAACCCAGCTCGCGTGCCACTTTAATGGGCGAACAGCCCAACCCTTGGGACCTTCTCCA
>CBDEVQ010000103.1:0-57500 GCA_965243605.1 Flavobacteriales bacterium | reverse complement strand
TATATATTTTTTATTATTGGCTATATTCCACTTTCTCGTATTTCCATTAAAAGAATGAGCACTTGGTCCTATTCCTAAATATGGTGTTCCGTTCCAATAATTAGAATTATGAATAGCTTTTTTGTTTGGTTGTCCTAGATTAGAGATTTCATAATGCTCATACCCATGTTTTATTGCCCAATCTTGTAAGATCTTAAATTGCCTTGCCGCATCTTCATCGAGCGGGCTTTTTTGCTTCGTTTTCTGTATTCTATAAGAAAGCTTAGTATTAGGCTCAACAGTTAAAGCATAACTAGAAATATGAGGTATGTTATTCTGGCTTGCAAAATCAAGATTAGCATTCCACATTTCATCCGTTAATGTTGGTGATCCGTAAATAAGGTCTATGGTATAATTATCAAACTTAGATAGATTTAAGTTTTTAATGGCTTGTATAGATTCTTCGGCTTTGTGAAATCTTCCCATATATGCCAAATCTGCATTAAAGAAAGATTGTACCCCCATACTTAATCTATTAATACCTAAAGAATGCCAAAAATCTAAATTTTCTGGAGTTGCATCATCAGGATTAACCTCGAAGGTTATCTCTTTACATTCCGAAATGTCATAAGCCTTATGAATAATATTAAATATGTATTCTAACTCTTGTTTGGATAAGACCGACGGTGTTCCTCCTCCAAAATAAATGGAATTAAGAGCACCTGGAATTTCTTCTTTCCTTAATACAAGCTCATGCCCTATTGCTTTTACAACATCAGTCTTAGTTTTGAAATTTGTATCGAAATGGAAATTGCAATAAGCACATGCCTTTTTACAGAAAGGGATGTGGATGTATAAACCTGCCAACTTATGATTTTACTTTTAAGATAACTCTAAATGTAGTACCTACATTAATATCTGACTTTAACACGAATATTTCACCTTGGTGATAATTTTTAATAATTCGCTTGACTAAGGAAAGTCCCAATCCCCAACCTCTAGTTTTAGTGGTAAACCCAGGTTCAAAAATTCTTTTGAAATGCGTTGGTTTAATTCCTTTCCCAGTGTCTGTAACGTCAATAAATACTTTTTTCTTTTGCTTAAATAAATGTAATGATATACGTCCTGATCCTTGTATAGAATCGATAGCGTTTCTCATTAAATTCTCAATAACCCAAGACATCAATTCTTTATTAACATCTACCACTATTTCTTCATCTTCGCAATTAAAATCGAATTCGATTTTTTGAGAAGCTCTTTTTCTTAAATATTGGTAGGCATTACGAACCACGGGTATTAAGTTCTCCTGAACTAAACCTGGTTGAGCGCCTATTTTAGAAAAACGTTCAGTTATTACTTGTAAACGATTTAGGTCTTTATGAATTTCGACTAAATTATCTTCGGGTACATCATATAATTTTAATAACTCATACCACCCTAATAAAGAAGATAAAGGTGTTCCTATTTGATGTGCAGTTTCTCTTGCCATTCCGGCCCATACTAGACTTTGTTCAGATTTTCTAGATTCTGAAAATGCCCAATAGGCTAACCCAATAAAGAATGAAAAGGTAATTATTAATATTATAGGTAGGATTTTTAACTTAGTAGCTAAATTTGAATTGGTATAATATACATAGGCTTTATAATCCTTAGATTCATCTACGGATAGAAAACCTCTTACTACTATTGGCTCATAATCCTGAGCCATTTCTTTCATTAATTCTTTGAGGTATTCTTGATCATCATCACGCTCAATGTTTAATGATTGTGTAACTTCATCTTTTTCCGGATTATACACAAGAATGGGCACTGTAGAATTTGCTTGTAATATCGAGGTTACCAACTTCAATTCTTCTGGATCTGCCTGAGTATTATTAACCATTTGTAAAAATCGTAAATTTACTTTAGCCCAAATCTCAGTTCGTTTGTTTTCCTCATTTTTAAATTCTTTGATTAAAGAATTAGAATAAAAAAATGTGATAATAGCTATCCCAATGGCAGACAATAAGAATAACCATTTCCAAATAAGTTTTATACGGTAAACAGTTTGCAATTACAGTTGAGTTTAAATTGAGTAATTCTAACGTTAGTATCTACTATTTATTCTTTAAATAATATCCAACCAAAACTAATCGTAAAATAATTATTTCCATCTGAATCTCTAGCGATAGAAGGTTCTATAAATTTATCCGTTATACCATAATTGAATTCCACTTGAATATCTACCGTTTTATCAATCGTATACCCGAATCCTCCAACACCATTAAAATGTAAATAGTTAAAATCTCCTAGCACATTTGCGTTTAATCCTTCATGAACATCAGAAGCATCATTTATCCTTGCCTCTGCTATTAAACTAACTTGCATACCCAAGCGGATATATAGTTCTTCATTTATATAATATCGCCCTGTTAGAGGTATAGATATAAAGTTTGCATCTAAATCTGCTTCTACACCTTTAACATTTTCAAGCATGGATTGCTTTCTATAATTAAGTCCTAGCTCTCCAGCAATCTTGTCCGAAAACATTTTTTTATAAAATACTCCAAACTCATAACCAGTAAGACCTTTAACATCACCAAGATTGGTTAAGTTTACACCTGTTTTAAGTCCGAATTCTTTCGTTAATTGAGCATTACTTTGAAAAGACACTAAAAGTCCGATCAATATAAGTAGACGTTTCATGGGTTTCTTATTTTGTAGCTAAAGATAAGTTTTTATTTCAAAGTAATTAGATTACGTCTTATTAACTCTTAAATATAGGCTTACCTTATATATTATTAATACGATATAGGCTTTATAATTTGTCTTTGTACAAATTTAAAACCATTTCTAAATCATTTGGTGTATCTATTGAAGGGCTTTCTTCTTTTGTTATGATCATACGAATATTATACCCATGACTTAACCAAGAAAGCTGTTCTAAAGATTCCAGCTTTTCTAACTCTGTTTTCTCTAATGAGGATAGATCTTCTAACACTCCATATTTAAAGGCATAAATACCAATATGCTTATAAAACTTAGCCACAGTTAACCATTGGTCTTGAATGGTATCTCTTACATAAGGAATTGGAGATCTTGAAAAATACAATGCAAAATCGGATTCATCACAAACAACTTTAACTGAGTTTGGATTTAAAACTTGTGGTAATCGATCTATTTGTTTTCTTAAACTTGCAATTTGTGTATCGGGATGATTAAATGCATGAAGAAGAAGATTTATTTGATTAGAACTAATAAAAGGTTCGTCTCCTTGAATATTAATTAAAATATCCTCAGACGATAAATACCCAAGTTTTCTAGCTGCTACTAAACAACGTTCTGTACCTGTAGATATATTACTGTCTGTTAATATAAATGGTATTTTATGCTCTGTAAGATGATTTGCAATTCGTGAATCATCCGTTGCTACCCAAACTTCATCTAGCAATTGACTTTTAGATACTTTCTCGTATACTCTTTGAATCATTGTTTTTCCGAAGATTTCCACCAATGGCTTTCCTGGAAAACGTGTAGACTCATATCGAGCAGGTATTATTCCTATCTTTCTCATTATAACTTAATGTTCGTTTGAAGTATAAATTTTCTTGGAGCTCCAAATTGCGCAGGTCGAGTTTGAAATTCATGATTAAATACATTTTCTACTGCAAACATTACTTTTACCTTATCGGTTAGATCATAAGCCAAACGAACATCAAACAACCAATCACCATTTTTGTTTCGCTTTCTAGATTCTGCAATTTGCATATCTTGAACCAATAGGTTGACCGATTCATCTAAACTACTCGTTGCACTAAAAATATCCCTCACATTAGCATTAAACATATAACTTTCAAATAAATTATCTACGTTTTTCATAAAGCTATTATATCTAATATTTATACTAGGGTGAAACTTCTTATAGTGAATTCCCATATCTAAATTAAATAAATGTTCATATCTATACTTTAATACGCTAGGATCTGTACTTGTATTAGAATATGTAATATTACCTATAGAGTCTATTATTGAAGCAACAACTAATTGAACAATTAAATCATCACTTATACTCGATGCTATATCTCCTGCTTGATCAACATAAGATTCGTATACATAGTCGTTATCTACAGCTACAGGATTCATATATGTATAACCAAATTTAAAATCAACTTCTACTTGACCTATTTTACCATATCCTCTTGTATTAAATTCTAAACCAGTAATTTTAGTTTCACCTACATTTATGGCCTTAAAACCAATACCTAAAGGATTCAATGTTTCGTTAGTTTCACCACCCCAAATTCCAAATCCTAATTCAGTCATATTTTGAAACTTCATGATAAACGTATTTAATTCAGAACTCATATTCCATTGTCCAAATTTATACTTATGAATAATTCCAAATTCACTTGTCCATCCTTTTTCGGCTTGTAAATCTTTATTTGGGAGAAAGGTTATTTCACCAGCATCTCTTTGAAAATACTTCTCTAATAACGAAGGGAATCTTATGGCTTCTCCATATGACATCTTTAAAAATGTAGATTTACCTAATTCGTAATTACCCGATAGCCTGTAAACTGGTGCCTTAATGATATTTCCATTCTCGTTATTATATTCATATCTAACTCCTGCTACAGCACTAAATTTTTCCAATTTCATTTCCGCTTGTAGATATGCTCCTAAATTAAACTGATGTGCTTTTAGGTTTGAAGATGTTGTTTCTCCTCTTACATAAGATCCATTACCTCCAAATGTTACTGTGTAAATTCCCTTTTTAACTTGCGATTGATAGTTCCCGTAGTATAACGTTGAAAAGTTTGTTGCTGTATCAACATAACCTACATGGTAATATTGTCCATTAAATTTATGATTCCAGTCTGAATCTTCTCTTCCGATCTCTAAAAATGGACGAATTGCGAATTCTCTTGAGTGTAGATCATAAGTTTTTTCTCCAAATGATCGATATGGATCATTATCTCCATTATATAAAAAAGACTCTCCTCTTAAATTATCTATATAAGTTGAAGATAATCCATAGTATAATCCATGTTCCTTTTTAAGATCATGAGCAATCTTTGTGAATACTCGATGACGCTTATTCTCTTTATCATTTTGGATATAATGCTGTTCTCTAAAATAATTATAACTCGCACTTACCTCTAGGTTTCCTATTTTCTGATCGTGATAAACCGTATAATTTGAAAATGTTAATGGAAATGATTTTCTATTCCAGTCATCTATCTTCCTTCCGTTATTAGCAACTTCAACGGTGTCAAACAAACCATCTTGAGTTGTAATATCATCAATAAGTACAGATTCTATATCTGGATTATGATTTGAACTGGCTCTTTTAGGAGTATCATACATTCCATGTAGAATACTTATAGATGTATACGGTGTTTTTGTAGGTTTTCTAGTTTGTATATTAATAGTACCGTTTAATGCAGAAGCACCATATAATACAGATGATGATCCTTTTATTAATTCAATTTGATGTGTCGCTTCAGGCTCTATAGAATACCATTGTATTCCAGCTTCTGCTCCTTCCATCATTGGAACTCCATCTTGCAACAATAATACTCGACTTCCGGCTCCATATGTCCAACCGGCTCCACCACGGATATTAATTTGATCACCTATCATATGTACACTTGGCAATTGCTCTATTGTCTTTTGTACATTTATTGGCGATTTCGATTTTAATTCATCTGGACTTATTACATCAATAGATATTGTAGATTTTTCATACCTATGACTATATCTACTATCCGAAACAACCATCACGTTAAGGATATTATTTGCTTCTGTCATTTCGAAATTAAAGTCAGAGTGATCTTCTGATATCTGTATTGTGGTATCTATAGAATTATATCCAATAAAAGAAATTTGAAATCTATGACTACCAGCAGGAAGGTCATAACTAAAATCTCCATAAATATCAGATAAGGTAGAATGTGTTGAATCAATAAAAACATGAGCTCCAACTATTTCCGACTTAGATTCTATATCTGCTAAATGCCCTTTAACTTGTATTACATTTTGACCGAAAGCTTCAAAAGTTGCAGAAAAGAGCGCAAATAATGCACCCATAAATAAACAAAAACGCTGGTTCATATCTTTAATATTGTTTTAATATCACAAATTAACTTATTTTTGATTAAGAAAATAAGGATTTGGATAAAGATTTAATATATAAAATAGCGATTAATATGATTCCTAAAGTTGGACCAATGGCTGCTAAGCAATTGATTTCCTACTGTGGTAGTGTTGAAGCTGTTTTTAAGGAGCCCGTTAATGTTCTTGAAAAAATTCCATCTATTGGTAGAACAACGGCTCAAAATATAGTAAAGCAAGAAGTACTTTCTGCTGCTGAGTTTGAAATGCGGTTTATGGAGCAACAAGGTATTCATGCCTTATATTATCAAGATCCTAAATTTCCTTTTAGACTAAAACAATGTCCAGATTCGCCTATTTTGCTATACCAACAAGGAGATTGTGATTTAAATACCAAAAAGGTAGTTAGCATTGTTGGAACAAGAGCCTCTACTGATTATGGAGAAGATTGGACTATGGAATTTGTTAAACAGCTTTCTAAACACGATGTTCTTTTAGTTTCTGGACTGGCTTATGGAATAGATATATGTGCTCATAAAAGTGCTTTGGATAATCGTATTCCTACTGTAGGGGTTTTAGGGCATGGACTAGATAGAATTTACCCTGCTAAACATAAAGAATTTGCTAAAGAAATGTTGCATCATGGTGCATTGTTATCTGAGTTTACATCTGGTAATAAACCCAGCCGTGAGAATTTCCCTAAAAGAAATCGCATCGTAGCCGGAATGAGTGATGCTATTATAGTTGTAGAAGCTAAAAAAAGCGGAGGTGCATTAATTACAGCCGATTTAGGCGTGCAATATAACCGTGATGTATTTGCTTTACCAGGGAATTATAATCAAAGTATGTCTGAAGGATGTAATCACCTTATTAAAACTACAAAAGCAAATTTAATAGAATCCATTCAAGACCTTGAGTACATAATGAATTGGACGGAAGACACGAATTGTGCAGTGCCACAAGACGATAGCTTTCAAACTGAATTATTTATCAATCTATCTCAAGACGAAGAAGAAGTCCTGAATGCGATGTTGATAAAAGCTCAACCTATAGATTTAATAGCTCTCAAAGTAAAAATCCCGATCTCTAAACTAATTCAAATTCTTTTGCAATTAGAACTTAAAGGATTAATTAAAAACCTTCCTGGTAATCAATATAAACGCATTTAAGATTAAGAAATTAACTTAATTTTTAACTTAAAAAGTTAATTCATATTAAATACATGATTTTTATTTGATTATTATTTGAAAAAATCAGTTATTTTTGGTCATTACTTTTTACAAATTTTAAGACTATGCAAGCGCAAATAGATGCATTTATCGAATCTGTAAAGGTTCGAAATGCAAACGAGCCTGAATTTATTCAAGCTGTAACAGAAGTAGCTGAAGCTATTATTCCATTTATCGCAGAAAATCCAAAATATCAAGGAAAATTATTACTAGAGCGTATGGTTGAGCCAGAACGTGTATTAATGTTCCGTGTACCTTGGTTAGATGATGAAGGAAATATGCAAGTTAATCGTGGTTTCCGTATCGAAATGAACTCAGCGATTGGACCATACAAAGGAGGTCTTCGTTTTCACCCTTCGGTAAATCTATCTATCCTTAAATTTTTAGCTTTTGAGCAAGTATTTAAGAATTCTTTAACAACTCTTCCTATGGGAGGTGGTAAAGGTGGATCTGATTTCAACCCTAAAGGAAAATCTGATAACGAAGTAATGAAATTCTGTCAATCATTTATGACGGAACTTTGTCGTCACATTGGTGCTAACACAGATGTTCCTGCTGGAGATATTGGTGTTGGTGGTCGTGAGATCGGATTTATGTTTGGACAATACAAGAGAATTCGTAATGAATTTACTGGTGTTTTAACAGGTAAAGGTATTAACTGGGGTGGTTCTTTAATCCGTCCAGAAGCAACAGGATACGGTAACGTATACTTTGCTGACCAAATGTTAAAAACAAAAGGTGATTCTTTCGAAGGAAAAATAGTTACAATTTCTGGTTCAGGAAATGTTGCTCAATATGCTTGTGAAAAAGTAACTGAATTAGGTGGTAAGGTTGTTACTTTATCAGATTCTTCTGGTTACATTTATGATGCAAATGGTATTGATGCTGAAAAATTAGCTTTCGTAATGGAGCTTAAAAATGTTAAGCGTGGACGAATTAAAGAATATGCTGACAAATTTGGATGTGAATTCCACGCAAAGAGCCGCCCATGGGCAGTGAAGTGTGATGTTGCATTACCTTGTGCCACTCAAAACGAATTAAATAAAGAAGAAGCTCAAGTATTAGTTGATAACGGTGTGCTTTGTGTTTCTGAAGGAGCAAATATGCCAACTACTCCCGAGGCTGTAGAATTATTTATTCATAATAAAATTCTTTTCGCACCAGGAAAAGCATCTAATGCTGGTGGTGTAGCAACTTCTGGATTAGAAATGAGTCAAAACTCTTTACGTTATAACTGGACTAGAGAAGAAGTTGACGCTAAACTTCACCAAATTATGTGTGATATTCACGAAGCTTGTGTGCAATATGGAACAGATGCTGATGGATATATTGATTACGTTAAAGGTGCCAATATTGCTGGATTCGTAAAAGTTGCAGATTCTATGTTAGACCAAGGTTTAGTATAAACTGTAAACAATTTATATAAAAAAAAGAGGCTGTAATTACAGCCTCTTTTTTTTATGCGTCTAAATCTAAAAAGAAATGATCTATTAATCCTCGTTTAACATGAGGCATTACTACAATTTTATACCATTTAGGGTTTTCGTGATTATCCCCTACTAAGAAATGCTTTTGGGCAATTTCCTTTGTTAAGTACTCAGCCTTTATGGTTACAATATTAATATTAGGATTTCGGAAGTAATGGATATTTCTTTCATCTAATCGTTTACAGATATCGTCTGTTCTTAAAACTAACGTTTCCATATTAGATTGCCATCCTAATGAACCATGAACATTCATAATCATCCACATTGAAATTGCATTAGCTCCTGATCTTGACCCACACAATGTATAATCTTTACCTTGTACATAATTAGCCTCTTCAGTTTTACAATATTCAATAAATCCTTTTCTTATCATAAATACACCTGTTCCGTATGGAGCCTGTAACATTTTATGACCATCAATTGTAATAGATGTAAGATTTTCATTTTGGAATTGAAAACGACTTTCAGAATCTGTGAATGGGTATATGAAACCTCCATATGCAGCATCACCATGAATTTTATATTGGATGTTAGAAGATTTAAATATTTCTGCTATCGCATCAATATCATCTACAGAACCAAACATTGTGGTAGCGCAGTTACAGATAACAATGAAATATTTAAACCCAGATTCTTTTTTTGCCGAAATGACTTCGTTCAAATTATCAAGATCCCATTTTCTTGTTTCAAAATCTACAGGTATAATTGCAGAATCTAAATCCAATACATTTGCCCCTTTAGGCATTGAATAATGAGAATCCTCGGAATAAATTAAGCAAATTTCGTCTCTTTTGGCGTTAAACTCTTTTCTAAAGTAATTTCTATAACACCACATGGCCTGAATATTAGCTTCAGTTCCTCCGGGTGCCACATAACCATCTACAGAATTACTATCAGCCCTTAACATTTCTTCCGCCATTAAACGGATAAGCCTACGCTCTAATAATTGCGTTCCTTTAAAAAATACTTCAGAATCACCATCTAAAGTATGGCATCCAATATGATTAGGGTTAGCTATCATCGTAGAAATAAAAGGAGCATCTTTTAAAAATGGAGCATCGTCGTAAAACGATTCCTGATCTAAATAAGACCCTGGGATTCCAAGAATACTGTTGTTTTTGTAATTTAAGTTGTTTCCAATGGCTTCAAATATTTCTGACTTAATATCTTCGAAGCTGCGTTTTTTCCAAAACATAGTGTACGGTTTTGTTTATATAACCACTTCGTAAAGTAGTATATAAAAAATTATTAAAAGAATGATGAAGTGATTGACTTAAGCGAATGTAAGTCAAGATTAGAAACCAAAAACGATATCGTTCTTCACGAGTCGGTGAAGAAGATATTTAAAATCAATGTGTTTAAATTTGTTTGTTAACAAAATCATATTTTTTTTGGTACTGCAAATATCAAGAAAAAATGGATAATAGACTAATAATCATCAAAATTAAAGTTTTATATTACTCTCAAAAACATGAAATACTTCGCTTTATTATGTCTTTCATTTATTTCTATAATATCCTGTAAAGAAAAGGAAAACATTAAACAAGACACTCAACAAAAAATCACACTTGTTATTCATGGAGGTGCTGGAAATATATCTAAAGAAACCCTATCAGAAGGACGTTGGAATTTATATAAACAAGGACTAGAAGAAGCCTTAGATAAAGGATATGAAATTCTAGAATCTGGAGGAACTTCTTTAGATGCTGTTGAGAAATCTATTTCTTTAATGGAAAATAATCCATTATTTAACGCAGGTAAAGGTGCTGTTTACAATACATATGGAAAACAGGAGATGGATGCATCAATCATGGATGGAAAAACGTTAAACTCTGGTGCTGTTGCAGGAGTTAATGGTATAAAAAACCCAATTATTGCAGCCAGAACAGTTATGGATAGTTCTAAACATGTTATGTTTTCTGGAAATGGGGCAACCTTATTTGCAAAAGAACAAGGTCTGGAGATTGTTGACTCTACATATTTTTATACAAAACGTAGATATGACTATTGGAAATCTTTAAAGGATAAAGAAAAATTAGGCTTAGATCATAATAAATTAAGTTTTGAAGAAGACTTGAATTACTGGGAGCATAAAAAGTACGGAACTGTTGGAGCAGTTGCAATCGACAAATATGGAAATATTGTTGCTGGTACATCTACAGGTGGTTTAACCAATAAGCAATTTGGACGAATAGGAGATTCCCCAATAATTGGAGCTGGAACTTATGCAAACAATAAAACATGTGGTGTTTCTTGTACTGGTACAGGAGAATATTTTATTAGAACTTTAGCTGCTCATGAAGTTTCCTCTTTAGTTCAATATAAAAATTTGCCTCTTCAAGAGGCTACAGATTCTGTTATTTACAATCGTATTGAACCATTAAATGGAGATGGAGGTATGATTGCCTTAGATAAATTTGGGAATGTTGCCTATAGTTTTAACACTAAAGGTATGTTTAGAGCTTATAAAAACTCTAATGGTGAAAAGCATATTAACGCTTTTGAAATAGAATAATTTAATTCCAAAAAATAACCCCAATCATTTATCATGATTGGGGCTAATATTTTATTTTTTTCTAAAGAACATTCTTACAGGGACACCTGTAAAATCGAATTTATCTCTTAGTTTATTTTCTAAGAAACGTTTATACGGATCTTTAATATATTGAGGTAAGTTACAGAAAAAAGCAAATGAAGGTACAGCAGTTGGTAGCTGTGTTACATACTTAATTCTAATATACTTTCCTTTAATTGCTGGTGGAGGGTAACGTTGAATAAGTGGTAAAAAGAAATCGTTTAATTGACTTGTTGAAATCTTTGTTGTTTTACGAACATATGTTTCCATAATTTCTCCAAGAGCCTTATGTATTCTTTGTTTTGTTAAAGCAGATACAAAAATAACAGGGAAATCTGTAAATGGAGCTAGTCTTTTACGAATCATAGCTTCATAATCTCGAGGTGTATTTGTTTCCTTATCGACTAAATCCCATTTATTAACAAGTACTACTACTCCTTTTTCATTACGTTCTGCAAGGTGAAAAATACTAATATCTTGTGCATCTAACGTTCGAGTAGCATCCAACATTACAACACATATATCTGAATTTTCAATAGCTCGAATAGAACGCATTACAGAGTAGAATTCGATATCTTCATCTACTTTTTTCTTACGTCTAATTCCAGCGGTATCAACAAGAATAAAATTATGCCCAAAAGCATTATATTCTACATCTAAAGAATCTCTTGTTGTTCCAGCAATATCTGTAACAATATTCTTTTCTATACCAATTAAAGCATTTAAGAAAGATGATTTCCCAACATTTGGACGAC
This sequence comes from Flavobacteriales bacterium, assembly GCA_965243605.1. Classification (GTDB taxonomy): domain Bacteria; phylum Bacteroidota; class Bacteroidia; order Flavobacteriales; family CAJXXR01; genus JBMYYR01. The sequence continues at coordinate 45,382 of CBDEVQ010000103.1, read as the reverse complement.
CAACTAAAGTAATACGTGGTAATTCAGATTCTAAAACATCTTCATTTTCAGGTAATAGTCTTGTAATTTCATCCAACAACTCTCCTGTTCCACTTCCGTTTATTGAAGAAAGAGGAAAGAATTCACCCATTCCTAATGAATAAAACTCATTGGCCTCCATCAAGCGCTCACCGTTATCAACTTTATTAACAACAATAATTACTCTCTTTTCAACTTTACGTAGCATTCTTGCAACGGCGTTGTCTAAATCAACAACTCCAGATGTAACATCTACAACAAAAAGAATAATTTGAGCCTCATCAATAGCAAGGTCAACTTGTTTTCTAATTTCCGATTCAAAGATATCTTCAGATCCGTTAACGTATCCTCCAGTATCAATTAATGAAAATATTTTTCCATTCCACTCGGATTTACCATAATGACGATCACGTGTAACACCACTAAATTCATCAACAATTGCTTGACGTGTTTGTGTTAAACGATTAAACAAAGTTGATTTTCCAACATTTGGACGACCTACAATAGCAACTATATTCGACATGTTTTTTCCTTCTATAAATTATTGTTGATATCCGAATCTTTTCAGTTGTTTTTCATTCTCTCTCCAGTTCTTACTAACCTTAACGAAAGTTTCTAAAAATACTTTTTTACCTAAAAAACGTTCAATATCACGACGTGCCTGAGAACCGACACGTTTAATTTCTTTTCCTTTATGACCTATGATAATTCCTTTTTGAGAATCTCTAGTCACATATAATACAGCAGATATTCTAATAATATCTTCTTCTTCCTTAAAAGATTCAACAACAACCTCTACACTATAAGGTATTTCCTTTTGGTAGTTAAGTAATACTTTTTCTCGAATAATTTCAGAAACAAAAAATCGTTCTGGTTTATCCGTTATTGCATCTTTATCAAAATATGCTGGTCCTTCATCTAAAAGATCTTTTACACGTTTTAGAACCATATCTGTATTAAACTCTTCTAATGCTGAAATTGGATAAACTTCTGCATTAGGAAATTTTTCTTCCCAAAAAGCAACAGCACGTTCTAGTTCTTCTTGATTTGATAAATCAATTTTATTAATCAATACTAACAACGGAACATTCATTTTAGATATAGTATCTAAAAACAATTCATCCTTTAAAGATTTCTCTTTAATCGTTGTCATTAAAATTAAAATGTCAGCATCTTTTAAAGTAGAATGTGCAAAATGCATCATATTCTCTTGAAGAGCATAACTTGGTTTAATTATTCCCGGTGTATCCGAGAATACTATTTGATGTTCATCATCATTGAAAATACCAAAAATACGATGACGTGTAGTTTGGGCTTTCGATGTAATAATGGAAAGCTTTTCACCCAGAAGGGCATTCATAAATGTTGATTTACCAACATTTGGATTTCCAACAATATTTACAAAACCTGATTTATGTGCCATAGTATTAGCCTGTTACTTATTTGAATCTGCAAAGGTACAATATAATTACTTGAGTCATGTATAATTAGATTATTTAAATGATATTTATTGAATATTTGTTTATGATACGGTAATCCTAGAAGGATTTATTTTTTGAAAATCATATTAAAATGAATACTTTACACTTACCTCGTTATTTAATACCAAAAACATGAATGAATGGTTATTCTGTGTCACTCTTTTCAAATTAATAGCAATCTTTTCCTCATCTTTGCAAAAGGTTTCATAACTTACAGACACAACCAACCATTTCATTATTATGAAAACATCTAAAACTACCATTCCGAACTGCATGAGCTGTGCAAACAAGCAACATTCTGTTTTCTCTGATTTAAGAAAAGACGAATTGGAAACGTTAAGCCAACAAAAGTCTTGTGGATTCTTCAAGAAAGGACAATATATCTTTCAAGAAAACAGTAGGTTACCTGGTGTTTATTGTATTCATTCTGGTAAGGTTAAAATGTTTAGAATTGGACCAGAAGGAAAAGAGCAGATTATCCGTTTTGCTAAAACTGGAGATATGATAGGTTATAAGTCTATATTAAGTGACGAGCCCCTTTCTGTTTCAGCTGCTGCTTTAGATGATGTTTCGGTTTGTTTTATTCCTAAGCAGTTTTTATTTGATACCCTCTCTATAAATAATATGTTTACCCGTAAATTAATGGAGGTTGCGTGCCATGAAATTGGAGAAGCAAATAAAATAATTACCAATTTAGCTCAAAAAACAGTTAGAGAACGTTTAGCAGAAGTTCTTCTTATACTAAAGGAAACATTTGGAGAAAATAGTGAAGGGTTTTTAGAGGTTAAACTTACGAGGGAAGAAATTGCAAGTTTTGTTGGAACAGCTACTGAGTCTGTTATTCGTTTGTTATCTGAATTTAAAAAAGATGGTCTTATTGAACTTAAAGGTAGAAACATTAAGGTCTTAAAGCCAAATCAATTAGTTATTGTTGGTAACGTTTACGATTAATTTTTTGATATCTAATTTACTTTGAGATTGCATATACATATTGATATGCTTTTGACTTAAATAAGTTGCTAAGTACTCTTGTTCGGTTTGTCCTGGTGTTGGTATATAGAGCAATATCTTATTTTTAAGTAAATGCAGATCCATTATTGTACTATATCCAGATCTACATATAATATATTTAGCCTTATTTATTTCCTGTTCTAACCTCAATTTATTTAGAAAAGAAAAATATCTAATATTACCTTGAGGATTATTATTATCATTAATCTTACCTCCTACTATAGTTACAGAGTTATTAACTCCTTGTAATTGACTTATTATTAATTGTTCTAGGACAGATCTTTGTGGCTCAATTCCTGATAAAAGTACTAATACATCTGATATCTTCTCATTACTATTTTCAGAAACAGAAAAATTAAGGTGAGATAAAGGACCAATAAATTTTATTTTAGATTGCCACTTTAAGGTAATCTTTGAAAGTTTCCCTGTTAATCTATTGGAAGAATCTTTATAGTCGGGAACTAATATCTCGTTAAAACCTTTACATAAATATCTATGAATATACTCTATTGCTCTCTGAAATATTGCAATAGGTACTAATGGGTTTAATTGATGGCAAATAAATTGAGAGTGAATCTCCGAGTGGTAAACTCCATATCTGTTATCAGAAACAATTAAATCTATTACATTTTCTGAGCAATATTTTTGTATAAATATATGCTCTGCCCTTATTGCTTTTAAAATTCTAATGCCTTGTAAGCATATAGAAGCCCATACTGGAATATTCTTATAATACTTAATTCTATAATCAGGTAATGTAATATAAGTTAAGGTAGGAAACCGATTAATGAGTAAGTCCAAGGCATTCCCAGAACTTGCAATTATTACTGTATTACCCTTACTTAAATGGTGCTCTATTAAAGGAATAGATCGAGTTGCGTGTCCTATTCCCCAATTTAAGGGAGCAATTAACACCTTCATCTAATTAAAGACTTACTCCAATAGCTATTATTCCAACAATTAAACAGTAAATAGAAAAATAACTTAGCTTACTATTTTTCACTAATTTAATCATCCAAGTACAGGCTAATAACCCCGTAAAGAAAGCTGCTAAAAATCCGATTAACATAGGAATAGTTTCAGAAGATTGAAGGCTAATTTCACCCCCTAAAACATCTTTCGCAATCTTCCCAAAGATCAATGGTACAACCATTAAAAAAGAGAATCGAGCAGATTGTTCTTTATCAACACCTAATAATACAGCTGTAGAAATAGTAGCTCCAGATCTAGAGATTCCTGGTAAGATGGCTATAGCTTGAGAAACACCTATTATTATAGCACTTTTCTCACTAAGTGTTTTCCCTGTGTTTTTAGCCTTGTCGGCTAAAAGAAGGAGTCCAGCTGTTAAAAGCAACATACACCCTACAAAAAACACATTACCATTAAACATAGAGTCTATCTGATCTTCTAAAAGCACTCCAACTAATGCCGCTGGAATCATGGATAGAACAATTTTCAATGAAAACTTGAACTCTTCATTGTTTTTAAACTGAAATAATCCCGATATTATCTTTATGATATCCTTCCTAAAGATCAAGATTGTACTTAATGCTGTTGCAAAATGTAATATGACAGTAAACGTTAAATTCTCTTCAGGTACAGAACCTAATATAGCTTTACCCAATTCTAGATGACCACTACTGCTTACCGGTAAAAATTCGGTTAATCCTTGAATAACCCCAAGAATTAATGCCTGAATATAATCCATGCTTTCTATTTCTAGTATTATTTATTGCTTTCTCCGCCTTTCATAATAGCAACAATATCAATCACAAGACCAATTAAAATAACTATTGGAGCTAATGTGATACGTTGGAAATTAAAAATTTCAGGGTTAAAAGTCAGTCCATCTTCTGAACCACCTCCTATCATTAAAATAAATCCAACTAAACTAATAGCAAGTCCTAACATTAATAATTTATAGTTTGTTGGACCAAACAAACCAGTATTTTTTTCTTTTGTCATAGTTTTAAGTGTATAATTCAGAAAGATGTGCGTGTAAATATTTTTTCACCGCAAATGTTGTACTTAATAACGAAAGTACAATTCCAAATGTAAATATCAATATTGCACTTAGTAAGAAAGTGTTAAAATCGGATAAAAAATTGAAACTTGGAATACTAGAATTCAAATACTTTAAGACGCTATAATTCAATGCTATTGCAATACCACTAGCTAATAAACCTTGAATTAGACTTGTTTTTAAAAATGGTTTTCTAATAAACCAACTTGAGGCTCCAACAAGTTGCATTGTTCTAATTGAGAACCTTTTAGAATGAACAGACAATCGAATAGAATTGTATATTAAAGTAATGGCAATAAATAAAAATATTAAGCATAAGCCCATAATTACTAGGCTAATTACCTGAATATTTTGATTTAGTTTTAATATGATTGATTTATCATAAGTTACCTTATATACAACATCACTTTTCTTTAATTCCGATTCTAAAGACTCTATTTTGTCAATATTAACAAAATCAGCATTAAAGTAAATATCATAAGCATCAAAAAATGGATTAAAATCTAACAGCTCTAATACTTGAGAGCCTATTTCTGCCTCCATATTTTTAGCGGCCTCTTCTTTACCAATAAACTCTACTTTATTAACGCCTTCATAGCGTTTAATTTTTTTATCAAAATTCTTAACATCTACATCCTTCGCCATAGGATCTATATAGACTGTTAATGTAATTTCTTCTTTTATTTTTTTTGAAAATTGATTGGCAGACAACATTACATTTACCCACAGTCCTAACATAAATAAAAGAAGAGATGAACTAACCAATACAGTTGTAAAGGCCAATTTAACTCTCTTATTTTGCTTTTTTTTCTGTAGAGATGTATTCATCTATAATGTTTTATACTCAAAAAGATCTTGCAAATGCTTAATAAGCTTTTGTTCAACTTCTTTTTGATTAACTGTTCTTCTCAATTCAATATTTAATGAGGTTACTGCTTTATCCGTTATTCCACATGGAATAATATTGGTGAAATAATCCAGATCCGTATTAATATTAAATGCTAATCCGTGCATTGTTACCCAACGGCTTGCTCTAACTCCCATAGCACATATTTTACGTGCATTCATGGTTCCTACATCTAACCAAACTCCTGTTTCTCCTTCTGATCGTTCCGCTTTAATATCGTACTCTGCTAAAGTTCTTATCACAGCTTCTTCTAAATATCTTAAGTATTTATGGATATCGGTAAAAAATTGGTCTAAATCAAATATCGGATACATTACAATTTGTCCAGGACCGTGGTATGTAATGTCACCACCTCTATTAATCTTGTAATATTTAGCCCCTTTCTCTTCTAATTGCTTGTTGTTAATCAGTAAATGTTCAAACTTCCCACTTTTACCTAAGGTGTATACATGTGGGTGTTCACAAACAAGTAAATGGTTATCCATTATTACTTGTTCGTCTTCTGGTAATTTCTTATTTGCAGATTTTTGTTCTAAAATAGCTCCAAAAAGTTTTTCTTGATAATCCCAAGCCTCTTTGTAATCTATATTTCCTAAGAATTCAACATTTACATTTTTCATGTTATGCTTTACCTAATTCAGATTTTAAAAAATCAATAACATTAACCTCTACGGCATCAACAGCATTCATTTCTGATAAAAATATTGATACCCAATCACCTAAATGAATCCAATACATTGTTCTTTCTAAATGATTTTCACCCAATGAAAAAATTTCCATTGTATTAGAGTATTTGGCTACGATTTCTTTATTCAAGTTAACTCTTACTGCATTTCTCTTATGATCACTTGTGTTTCTCATAAATAGAACGGAAATATCATCGTGCTTTTCTGTCCAACCTACTAACTCATTATGATTCATTTCAGGAACAATATGATGCCAACATAACATTTTAGCATTTTCGTTAATTTGTTGTCTGAAACGTTCACAAACTCCACTAAAACCATCTACTGAATATAATACAGGTAATTTTTTATAGAAAAATTTAGCCAATTTATCCGCTGTAGCTTGAATATCTTGTGTTTTAGTCTCTATTAATGCAATTGCTCCATTCATTTGAGCATCTAAATCAATATCACCTAATAAATTATATGCATTTAAGGCATATACCATTTGTGTTATTGAATAACTAAGCATTGTTCTTGGAGATTCCGCTTTAGGTAATTGAATGTAATCTAAACCTAAAGATTGAGCAGTTTCTAAAACTTGACCTCCTGATGTAATACAAAAAATTGAAGACTTAGCTTCAATAGCTTGATTTAAACAAATGACGGTTTCTTCTGTATTCCCAGAAAAAGAAGATACAATTACAAGCGTATTTTCATCAACACTGGCTGGTAATTCATATCCTTTATTTAACGTAATGGGTATTTTTATAGTATTGTATACTAAATCATTAACAATACCACCTCCTATTCCAGAACCACCTAACCCCGTAATTACGATATGATTAAATGGTTTAACATTTTTTATTGTAATGGATTCAGCAATAGATTTAGCATCTTTCAATTGATCTTTAAGCGAGGCTACAATTGTCTTCATTAGCTTTCTTTTTTTTTGTAAAATGGCAATATACGTTATTAATATGATCTTAAGTAAACTGTTTTTTTTAAAACTGTCTATTCTTGATTAATATACTTTATCCTTCAAAAATATAATAATATATTTAAGATGCGATCAATTTAATGTATTGAATAAATAAATATGCGACTAGGACTAGCATCATTATTAAACTTTGGAAATTGTATCTGGGTAAAATAACAACCATCAATAACGTTATTCGGAACATAAATCATTTCTGTAATACTAGCATGTTCTCTAATTTTATTCGGGTAATTCCAAAATACCCTATGTGCTAATAGCTTACCCTCATCTTGCTCTTTATCTACAGAAGGTAAGTCTATCAATAAATGATTAATATTTAAACGAACAATGTATTCCATTGCATCGTCTAAAATATATGGTGGATTTGTATTAGAGTAATCCAATATTTGCTTGTTTACATCATTAGGTGTGGTTCTAATAATTAATGCGGTAACATTGTTTTTATTTTCTTCTAACAAATCTTCGAGTGAGGCTTTTGTTATTACAAGGTCTCCATTCTCTATTCTTTCCGGTTCTATTGTAATAAGCTTAGCAAAGTGAAAATAATCGGTAATACATTCTGAAACACTAACCCACTCTTCGCTTATATGACCATAGCATTCTGTGTGCGTTCCATGTGCATGAGGGTTAAATTTTATATTTCTAAAATTTACTGGAGCACCAGACTTTACTTCTCCTATAAATTCGCCATCAACAACAGGCTCTATCCTCAAATGGTCTTGATACCAAGCTTGAACAGATTTGTCGCTCATTTCTATTGATATATCTACAGGAGCTGATAGATCTATTGTGTATTCTGTATTATTGTACTGAATCTTTGCTTTCATCTATTTGAAATTGAGGATTAGTTCTCCACTCTTTATATGATATTTCTATATCTTTTAATAAGGGGACTAATTCTTTCTTAGCAGTAAAACACTCTATAGCTTCTTGTATTTCTAGTCTATTTGTATTGTGTTTTTTGTAGATAAATTTATAAACATCAGATTTCGAATATGACAAACTTAAACTGTCCAATGATTTCGAGTTTTTTGTTGCTTCATATATAAAAACGTCGTCCAATATCAATTTTAATTGATCGGACGACATTTGGCATTCTAATCCTTCAGTTCTATCTACTGGTTCACAACTTAAAATATTAGCGACAATGAATAACGAAAGAATAAATCTCATGATTAACGATTAAATTCTACACGTTGACCCGAAGATTCTTTTAATATTTCACCGTTACTATATACAAGTGTTCCATTCACAAACGTTTTGTCAACTTTATGAGCAAATGATCTTCCTTCAAACGGTGACCAGTTACATTTGTATAAAATATTGTCTTTAGATACAGTCCAATCTGATTTCTTAATTAATACGACATCAGCAAAGTACCCTTCTCTTAAGTATCCTCTTTCTTTAACGTTAAAACATTCCGCAGGAGCGTGACACATTTTCTCAATAACTCTTTCGTAAGATATCTTTCCTTCGGTTACCATATCAAACATTAATGGTAATGAATGTTGAACTAAAGGTCCTCCTGATGGTGCTTTAAAATACGTGTTTTCTTTTTCTTCAATTGTATGAGGAGCATGATCTGTTGCAATAATATCTAATCGATCATCTAACAGGGCTTTCCATAGTGCATTTTTATCTGCTGCTGACTTTACAGCTGGATTCCACTTGATGTATGTTCCTTTTTCGTCATACATGGTATCATCAAAATATAAATGGTGAACACAAACTTCAGCTGTTATTTTCTTTTCAGACAAAGGCTTTGAATTATCAAATAGCTCTAATTCCTTTTCTGTAGAAATATGAAGAATATGTAAACGAGTATCTAATTTTTTGGCCAAATTAACGGCCATAGACGATGAAATATAACACGCTTCGGCAGATCTTATTTCTGGGTGGCTAGAAATAGGAACATTCTCACCGTATTTACGTTTGTATATTTCAGTGTTATGTCTTATTGTTTCTTCGTCTTCACAATGTGTTGCAACCAACATTGGGCTATTTGTAAAGATGTTTTCTAGCGTTTTTTCATTATCAACAAGCATGTTCCCAGTAGAACTTCCCATGAAAACTTTTATTCCTGCTACATTCTTTGGGTTCGTTTTTAATACTTCATCGATATTATCGTTTGAAGCCCCCATAAAAAATGAATAATTGGTAAAAGATGCTTTATCCGCAATGTCATATTTATCTTGTAATAAAGACTGCGTTAAAGCTTGAGGAACAGTATTTGGCATTTCCATAAACGTGGTTATACCTCCTGCTGCAGCGGCTCTACTTTCTGTATAGATATCGGCTTTATGTGTAAGACCTGGTTCTCTAAAATGTACCTGATCATCGATCACACCTGGCACCAAAAAACATCCTGAAGCATCAATTACATTAGCCGTTGCATCAGTTATATCCTTACCAATTTTTTCTATTCGATCTCCTTTTATTAATAAATCTCCTTCAAACTGAATTCCTTCATTAACAATTGTTGCGTTTTTTATTAGTGTTTTTGTCATGTTATCGTTTGTAATTTTTGAAAAGGCTTTTCCACTTTAATTGAATAACACCAAATAGTGCTTCTTTAAAAATCCCCATGCTCATCTTAGATTGACCCTTTAATCGGTCTGTAAAAACAACTGGAACTTCTTTTATATCAAATCCAAACTTCCATGCTGTAAATTTCATTTCAATTTGAAAAGCATACCCTACAAATTTTATTCTATCAAGATTGATCGTTTCTAAAACGGACCTGTGATAACAAATAAAACCTGCTGTTGCATCAAATATTGGCATTCCTGTAATAAACTTTACGTACTTAGATGCGAAAAAAGACATCAGTACACGTCCCATTGGCCAGTTTACTACATTAACTGAGTTATTCATATATCGAGAACCTATTGATAATTGAGCTCCATTTTTAACAGCGCTTAATAAATTATCTAGATCATTTGGGTTATGAGAAAAATCACAATCCATCTCAAAAATATATTCATATCCATTTTCTAAAGCCCATTTAAATCCCGTAATATAAGCCGTTCCCAATCCTAGTTTACCTTCTCTTTCCACAAGGTGAAGACGAGAAGAATATTTAGATTGTAACCCTTTTACGATATCTGCAGTTCCATCTGGAGACCCATCATCAACTATTAATATATGATAGCCTGTTTCAAAATTCATTGTTTTATTAATGATTTCTAAAACATTCTCTCGTTCATTATATGTTGGAATTATAACTAGTTTCTTATCCAAAATTATCAGGTATTAGCTTTATTCAAAGACAAAAATAGGGATTTTTTATGTGTTCACTTACTCTATAATCTCTTCAATCTTATTTAATTCAATCTTTTTAACCATACCTTCTGTTCTTTTAGTATAATTTAAGATTAAATCGCTTTTCATATGTCGTATGAAAACATCATTACTTTCCCATTTCTCAATAAAAAAAATTACGTTATCTTCTTTTTTATCTCTATACATTGTATAAGATAAACATCCTTCTTTAGCTCTACTGGGTATAATCAACTTTTGTAATTCAGAAGTTACAAACTCAATATGTGTTGTATCTATAGTAATCTTTGCTATTAACGTAAACATCAGTTTCTTTATTTTAAAATTCAAATATAAATATTCCTATTAGGATGCATAGCCTTTGGAAAATAAAATAAGATGGATTACCTACTTTACATCGTTTTAGTTAATATTAATCTATGTTAGATTAAAATAATATTTCTTCTTTTTATCAAAAAAATATTAGATAAAAATTTTAAATCTAGAATAAAATATGTTCCTTGTATCCGCTTTTTAATTTCATTCAAATAAACGTATGTTTAATCTTAAATAAGATTATCACAACCTATTTGTTAATCAAATATTTAGCTTAAAGATTACTATTTATATCATTTCTAATTTTAATAAGAAAATAATATTTTAGAAATATTTAAATTCTTTATCTTATTTTTCCTTGCAAAATTTGCAAACATTTATATTTTACAAAAACCATAAAACCCACATAATTAACATTTTAATTATTTAAAATGTTAATAATTTTATCTGTACAATTTAGATACTTTACAAAAAAAATGTATTTTTGATATTGTATAATTGTTTTATAGTTTGTTCTTTATGGAAAAAAAGGAAAATATAGTTTTGGAAAAAAATTACACTCAGCAAGAAGCCTACGAAGCCTCTCTAGAGTACTTTAAAGGTGATGAACTGGCTGCACAGGTATGGGTAAATAAATATGCCCTCAAAGATTCTGGCGGAAATATTTATGAAGCTACCCCTGATGATATGCATCATAGAATTGCATCCGAAATAGCTAGAATCGAAACCAAATATCCAAACCCATTAAGTGAAGATTTCATTTTTAATCTAATTAAAGGGTTTAAATATATTGTCCCACAAGGAAGTCCAATGACAGGAATTGGAAATCCATATCAAATTGCATCTTTATCCAATTGTTTTGTTATTGGTAACGATGGTGATTCTGACTCTTATGGTGGAATCATGAAAATTGATCAAGAACAAGTCCAATTAATGAAACGACGTGGTGGTGTAGGTCATGATCTATCACACATTAGACCTAAAGGATCAGCTGTAAAAAACTCAGCGCTTACATCTACAGGTGTTGTTCCGTTTATGGAACGCTATTCTAATTCAACACGTGAAGTTGCTCAAGACGGAAGACGAGGTGCATTAATGCTATCCATTTCTATTAATCACCCAGATTCAGAATCTTTTATTGATGCAAAATTAGAGCAAGGTAAAGTAACAGGAGCAAATGTTTCGGTTCGTATTGATGATAATTTCATGCGTGCAGTTGAAAGTAAATCAACATATACTCAAACCTACCCTATTAATAGTCAAAACCCTAAATTTACTCAAAAGGTTAAAGCAAATCCTATTTGGAATAAGATTGTACACAACGCTTGGAAATCTGCAGAGCCTGGTATTTTATTTTGGGATACAATTATTAATGAATCTGTACCCGATTGTTACGCGGACTTAGGATATAAAACTGTTTCCACAAACCCATGTGGAGAAATTCCTTTGTGTCCTTATGATTCTTGCCGTTTACTCGCTATTAACCTTTATTCTTATGTAGATAATCCATTTACAGATTCTGCAAGCTTTAATTTCGATTTATTTAAAGAACATGTAGGCTATGCACAGCGTATCATGGATGATATTATTGATTTAGAGCTAGAAAAGATTGATGGTATTTTAAAGAAAATAGATTCAGATCCTGAGAATAAAAATATTAAATCTGTTGAAAGAGAACTTTGGGTGAACATTCAACGAAAAGCAGATGAAGGACGAAGAACTGGAATTGGGATAACTGCCGAAGGAGATATGTTAGCTGCTCTTGGCTTAAGATATGGAACTGATGAGGCAACAGAGTTTTCTGTAAACATTCATAAAACATTAGCCTTAGAAGCATATAGAGGTTCTGTATTAATGGCTAAAGAAAGAGGTGCTTTTTCTATATATGATTGGGATAGAGAAAAACAAAACCCATTTATTAATCGATTATTTGAATCTGATGAAGATTTAAAGAATATGATGAGTAAATATGGGCGTAGAAATATCGCTTTACTTACGATTGCTCCTACTGGAACTACAAGTTTAATGACACAGACATCTTCTGGTATTGAACCTGTTTTTATGCCTGTTTACAAAAGGCGTCGTAAAGTAAACCCTAATGACAAAAATGTTAAGGTTGATTTTATTGATGAAGTTGGTGATTCATGGGAAGAGTACATTGTCTTTCATCATAAATTTAAGGATTGGATGCAAATCAATGGATATGCAACTGATGTAAATTATACACAAACAGAATTAGATAAGTTAGTTACTAAATCGCCTTATTACAAAGCAACATCTAATGATGTTGATTATTTAAAGAAGGTAAGAATGCAAGGTGCCATTCAAAAATGGGTTGACCATTCTATTTCTGTAACTATTAATATGCCATCTAATGTTACCGAAGATTTAGTAGGACAATGTTATATTGAAGCTTGGAAATCTGGATGTAAAGGTGTTACTGTATATAGAGATGGTTCAAGATCTGGAGTATTAATTTCTGCAGAAGAAAATAGTAAGAAAGACGAAGTAACCGAAGGTTTAGTCAATTTCCCATCTATTAGACCAGAGATATTAGATGCTGATGTTGTAAGGTTTCAAAACAATAAAGATAAATGGATTGCTTTTATTGGTGTTATTGATGAAAAGCCATACGAGATTTTTACTGGGTTAACCGATGATGAGGATGGAATTTCTATTCCTAGATGGTTAACAAGAGGTCAAATTCTTAAAAACAAAGATACTAATGGAAGTACACGTTATGATTTCCAATTCACAAATAAAAGAGGATATAAAACAACGATAGAAGGGTTATCTCATAAGTTTAACCCTGAATATTGGAACTATGCTAAACTTATTTCAAGTATTTTAAGACATGGAATGCCAATGGAAAAACTAATTGATTTAGTTGGAACATTACAGTTAGATAGTGAAAATATAAATACATGGAAAGCGGGAGTTACCAGAGCCTTAAAACGATATGTTCCAGATGGAACTTCGGCTAAAGGACAATCTTGTATGAATTGTAAATCTAAAAAATTACAATACCAAGAAGGATGTTTAACTTGCCTAGATTGTGGATCTTCTAAATGTGGATAAACTTATCATTAGATAAAATGAAAAAGCCTGATAACATATATATGTTATCAGGCTTTTTTTTATTTGAATGAAGCTAAAAAACTTAACCTCTTATCTTCTTCTAAATTTTAGGATAATAAATTAACACACCGATTATTATTGAAACTATAGCTGCAAAAAAGACAGCACCAGCTGCTACATCTTTAATAACACCTATTTTCTTATGAAAATTCGGATGAATAAAATCTGCTATTTCTTCTACGGCCGTATTAAGCCCTTCAGCAGACAATACTAACCCAATCATAAAACATTGTATCATCCATTCAACAGGTGAAATATTGTACACAAATCCAGCAATAGTAACCAAAATCGCTATGGTTAATTGCACTTGTATACTAGCCTCTGTTTTTATCAAATATACAGCACCCTTAAATGCTGTTATACCTCCTTTAAAACGTCCTGTTAAAAACTCTTTCATACAATAGTTAACTAATTAATGAACGTTCAAAAGTAACATTTATTTAATGTTTTATATAGTAATTACGCGTTAAAAAAAGTTCTATAAATAGAAAAGCTCCTGCTGATTTCATCAACAGGAGCTTTATAATTTATCTAAAGACAATCTAAAATTACTTTTGTTTTGCTTTAGCTGCAACATAATCACGGTTCATTTTCGCTATATTCTCTAACGAAATACCTTTAGGACATTGGATTTCACAATCTCCTGTGTTTGTACAGTTACCAAACCCTAATGAATCCATCGTTTCTACCATGTTAATAACACGCTCATCTTGTTCAACCTTTCCTTGTGGTAGGTATCCTAAGTGTGAAACTTTAGCTGATGTAAATAACATAGCTGAACCATTCTTACATGTAGCAACACATGCTCCACAACCAATACATGTAGCTGCATCAAATGCCATATCTGCATCTACTTTAGCAATAGGAATTGCGTTAGCATCTTGCGTATTACCAGAGGTATTAACAGAAACATAACCACCTGCTTGAATAATCGCATCAAAAGCAGTACGGTCTACCATTAAATCTTTGATAACTGGAAATGCTTCAGAACGCCAAGGCTCTATATAAATAGTATCTCCATCTTTAAACGAACGCATGTGTAGTTGACAAGTAGTAATCAAGTTTTCAGGTCCATGAGGTTCTCCGTTGATATACATAGAACACATCCCACAGATTCCTTCACGACAATCATGGTCAAAGGCAATTGTATCTTTACCTTCAGCTACTAAATCTTCATTTAATACATCGATCATTTCTAAAAACGACATATCTGGAGAAACATCATTGACTTTGTAGTCTACAATAGCACCTTTATCATTAGGTCCATTTTGTCTCCATACTTTTAGTGTTAATTTCATCCCAGCCATTACTTGTATGATCTTTGTTTAAGTTCGATATTATTGAATTCTAACTCTTCTTTATGCAATTGAGCTTCTCCTCCAGTATATTCCCAAGCTCCTACGTATGTAAAGTCTTTATCATTACGCATTGCTTCTCCTTCTTCTGTTTGGTATTCTTCACGGAAGTGACCTCCACAAGATTCCTCTCTGTGTAATGCATCCATACACATCAATTCTCCTAATTCTATAAAGTCAGCTACACGTAAAGCTTTTTCCAATTCTTGGTTCATTCCATTAGCAATACCAGGAACACGAACATCTTTCCAGAAATCATCTTTAATTTTGCGAATCTCTTGGATTGCATATCTAAGACCTTTTTCATTACGTGCCATTCCACAGTATTCCCACATGATCTTTCCTAATTTCTTATGGAAAGTATCTACAGATTGATTACCGTTGTTATTAATTAACCCATTAATTCTATCTGTAACTTCTTTTTCTGCTTCAGCAAATTCTGGTGTATCTGTTGGAAGGTGTCCTGTACGAATATGCTTTGCTAAGTAGTTTGAAATAGTATATGGAGCTACAAAATATCCATCGGCTAATCCTTGCATTAATGCAGAAGCTCCTAATCGGTTTGCACCGTGATCTGAAAAGTTAGCTTCTCCAGCTGCAAATAATCCTGGAATAGTTGTTTGTAAGTTATAATCTACCCAAATTCCACCCATTGTATAGTGAATAGCAGGATAAATTTTCATTGGAACTTCATATGGATTTTCCGCTGTAATTTTTTCATACATCTGGAATAAGTTTCCATAACGAGCTTCAACAGCATCTTTACCTAAACGGTTAATTGCATCAGAGAAATCTAGATATACAGCATTTCCTGTTCCATTAACTCCATAACCTGCATCACAACGTTCTTTTGCTGCTCTAGAGGCAACATCACGAGGTACAAGGTTACCAAAAGCAGGATAACGACGCTCTAAATAATAATCTCTATCTGATTCTGGAATATCTACTCCGCGTTTTTCACCACGTTGTATTGCTTCTGAATCTTCTTTTTTCTTTGGAACCCAAATACGACCATCATTACGTAAAGATTCAGACATAAGCGTTAACTTAGACTGGTGGTCTCCTGTAACAGGAATACATGTTGGGTGAATTTGAACGTAACATGGATTTCCGAAGAATGCTCCTTTTTTATGAGCTCTCCATGCAGCCGTTACATTAGAACCCATTGCATTTGTAGATAAGAAGAATACGTTTCCGTAACCTCCACTACCTAATAAAGTAGCATGAGCTGAATGTCTTTGGATTTCTCCAGTAATTAAATCACGTGCAATTATACCTACAGCTTCACCATCTTTTTTAACAACTTCCAACATTTCGTGGCGGTTGTACATTGTAACGGTTCCTTTCTTAATTTGACGAGAAAGAGCTTGGTATGCACCAATTAATAACTGTTGTCCTGTTTGTCCTTTGGCATAGAATGTACGTTGTACTTGTACCCCTCCAAAAGAACGGTTATCTAAATGACCTCCGTATTCACGTGCAAAAGGAACTCCTTGAGCAACACATTGGTCAATAATATTTGCAGATACTTCTGCTAAACGATAAACGTTAGCTTCTCTAGAACGATAATCTCCACCTTTTACCGTATCGTAAAATAAACGGTAAGTAGAATCTCCATCGTTTTGATAGTTTTTAGCTGCATTAATTCCCCCTTGAGCTGCAATTGAGTGTGCTCTACGTGGTGAATCTTGGAAACAGAAACATTTTACATTGAATCCCATTTCTCCTAAAGATGCCGCTGCTGCACCACCTGCTAATCCAGAACCAACAATAATAACATCTATGTTACGACGGTTTGCTGGGTTTACTAATAAACTATCAGCTTTATGTTTAGTCCATTTATTTTCTAAAGGACCTTCTGGTATATGGCTTACTAATTTTGTCATTTTTTTCAGTCCTTTTATTAATTAATGAATCCAAAATAAATTGGAAAACTTAAGAACCCTATTGTAATAAGGGTTGCAAATGCAGTTCCTGCTTTTTTGATAATTGGTGTATATTTTGGGTGGTTTAATCCCATAGATTGAAAAGCAGATTGGAATCCATGATTTAAATGTAATCCTAAAATAACTAAACAAACAATGTATACTAATGTGTACCAGATTTGATCAAATGAATTGATTACTATCGTGTACATATCTTTTAAACCATTACTATCGATGCCTGGGTTTCCAAATTTATATACCACATAATATGTAGATAAATGTAGAATCAAGAATGCTAAAATTAAAGAACCGGTCATTCCCATATTACGTGAATACCATGAACTTTTCTTTTTATCCATAGCATACTTAACTGGTCTGGCCTTACTATTTGCTTTGGTTAGCATAACTGCATCTACAATGTGTGCTATAAAACCAAGAACTAATAAGATTTCAGATACACGAATCAATGGATTCGAGGACATGAATTTTGTGTACTCATTAAACGCTTGTTGGGCAACGCTAGCATCAGAGTTGAATAAGGCAAGGTTCCCTATCAAGTGAACTATAAGGAATGAGCACAAGAATAACCCTGTTAAACCCATCACCACCTTACGTCCTAAAGAACTGGAGAATAATCCCGCTGATTTGTTCATAATTAATAATTCTTTTTTACGATTTCAATTGGTTTCTACTCAAAACACAATTTTCCACCAACAAAAGTAACCATTGTAAGTTTTTAACACAAGAAAAAACGTTATTCATATTGAATCTTAATTACTTTCACAATTAAGGCTTCTTTTTAAAATTTAAAATTCGATATTTTAATAGTGATAAATGACATTAAATAATCTTTCAAAATCCTTTATATTTGTTTGCATTAGAAAAAAAGCTATGAAATACGATAATATACCTTCTAAATTGTTTATTGATAACCGTAAACGTTTAGCTAAAGAATTAAAAAAAGGCGGACTTGCTATTTTAAACTCCAATGATATTATGCCAACAAATGCTGATGGACATATGAGTTTAAAACAAAACACCGATTTATTTCACCTTTCTGGTGTTGATCAAGAAGAATCTATTTTGGTTGTATTTCCAGATTCTTTTAACAAAAAACATCGTGAAATTTTATTTTTAAAGGAAACAAGTGATTTAATTGCTGTTTGGGAAGGCGCTAAATTAAATAAGGAACAAGCTACAGAGGTTTCTGGAGTTGAAACTATTTATTGGTTAAACCAATTCGATTCAGTAATCAGAGGATTAATTATTGAGTCAAAGCATGTTTATTTAAATACAAATGAACATTTAAGAGCACATGTAGAAGTTGAAACTCGTGATACTCGATTTATTAAAAAGATGCAATCTGATTTCCCTTTACATTCTTATAAAAGGCTTGCTCCTATTATGCATGAATTGCGTTCTATTAAACATCCTATAGAGTTAGATATTATGCAAAAAGCATGTGATATTACTGAAAAAGGATTTAGACGAATTTTAAATTTTGTAAAACCTGGAGTATCTGAACATGAAATTGAAGCTGAATATGCTCATGAGTTTTTATGGAACAGATCTAGAGGTTTTGCCTATGGTCCTATTGTAGCATCTGGTGGAAGTGCTTGTGTATTACATTATATTGAAAATGATAAACCATGTAATGATGGAGATGTAATACTAATGGATGTTGGTGCTGAATATGGTAATTATGCTTCAGATATGACAAGATGTATTCCTGTTAATGGGAAATTTACGCCTCGTCAAAAAGATGTATATAATGCTGTTTTACGCGTAATGAAAGCTGCTACTAAATTATTAGTACCTGGAACATATTTAATAGATTATCATGTGGCTGTTGGACATTTAATGGAAAAAGAATTAATTGGTCTTGGTTTAATTACTCAAGAGGATATTGATAATGAAAATCCAGATTGGCCAGCGTATAAAAAATACTTTATGCATGGTACATCTCATTATATTGGATTAGATGTTCATGATGTAGGTAGTTGGGCTAAACCAATTAAGCCTAATATGGTATTTACTGTAGAACCAGGTATTTATATCCCAGAAGAAAATTTAGGTATTCGTTTAGAGAATGATGTTGTTGTTCAAGAAAAAGGAGAACCTTTTGATTTAATGAGAAACATTCCTCTTGAAGCGGATGAAATAGAAGCTTTAATGGCTAAATAATATTTTATTGAAATAAAAAAGAGGGCTTTATAATTGAATTATAAAGCCCTCTTTTATTTGTAAGTGCTTAACTATTGTACTTTACTTATTTTTTTGTTTGCAATTAACTTATCACCTTCAAATACTGAAATTAAATAAATTCCATTCTCTAAAGATTGTAAATTCATTGTTGTTTGCCCTTTAAAATTAGATCGACTTATTTGTTGTCCTAAAGCATTAACAATATTTACATTGTAATTTTTTATATCACTCCCTTTAATACTTAATTCTAATGTAGATTGTAAGTAATCAAACTCTAATAATCCACCATGTTCATATATACCAACATTTTGAATTGGTAATCCTGGTGACTTAAGTTCACAGAACTCACCATATGTAACATTTACTCTATATGTTCCATTTGCAGACATTACATAGGTTTGATTTGTTGCTCCAGGAATATCTGCACCATTAAAAATCCATTGGTAAGCATCTCCTGTTTCAGAACATATTAATAAATCAAAATCTCTCTGTATTTGCGGAACATTAAATTGAGCAATTTCAATAGTTTGATTAATTGTATCGTTTCCATTTTCTCCAAAAGCAATTAATTGTACATCAAATGTTCCTGAAGCATTAAATGACAGTGTAATATTAGATGAAGTATCTTCTCCAGAAACCATATCATAACCTGATGGAGATATTTCCCAACGAACAGAATCAATAAAGTTAATAGAGTTACTCGTAAATTCTATTTCTTCGTCTATACACGCTGTTGTTTGAGCAACTTCCATAGATGCTACTGCTGGTAATGTTCCTTCAAATGTAGATGTAAATAATCCTCTACCAAATGTAGCAGCTACAATTTTATTATCAGACGTACGCGTTTTTAACATATCTACTCTTACATTTTGTAATCCATTAATTGTTTGTTCCCAAACAACTGAATCCGCAAAAATATTTTCAGATTTCCAAACACCTAATTCTGTTGCTAATAATGCTTTATTACTATGATATGGATACATTAAGCTTGATCTTACAGGGAAATTAGGTAGGTTACCTTCAATGTTTTTCCATGTAGACCCTCCATCACTTGTATGCCAAACTGATGTTACACCATAGTTAGAGAACGTTACTAAGATTTCCTCTTCACTTTGTCCAAATGCTATAGAAGATACTGTTGCATTTGGCATATTAGAATCTTGGATAAATGTTCGGGTAAAATTATCGTCATCTACACCATCTACTCTAATAATTTTACCGGCTAGAGTTCCTATAAATAATACTGTAGAATCTGTTGTATATGGTGAAATAGAAAATACAGATGCTTGAGACCCTTGTCCATTAATATAGAAATCGCTTAATTCAAACGAATCCGAAAATGGATCAAATCCATATCTATAGTTTCTAGAAGATGATTTGGCCGTAAAAAGTATATCCAATTGATTATCATATCCGGCAGGATTAATAAATTGTCCACCATCTCCATTAAATAATGTAGAATATGCTGTACCATTAGTACCATAATAATAGTTATTATATACATATGAGGTAATATATCTTGGTGTTCCAATTTTATCAATAAAACAATATGCTCCATCTCCTCCTGTTGCTTCTGTAGTTGCAACAAAACCAGCTCCAGAAAATAATTGAGTTCCATTATCTTGAGCTCCTGCTAAATAACGTTCTGATGAACCATGTAAATCTGCTGCATAAAACTGAGTTACATTATATGCTTTATTTCTTGCATAAAAAACAGGCGAATTAAATGTTAAACTTTTAGTGTAGAACACTCCCCCATCGTTTGTAAATAAACATGTATCCGACGAGTTGGGTTTAAAAATAATATTGTGTTGATCGGCATGAACGAAATCACTTCCTGAACCTGCCCAATCTGATAAGGTATTCCATGAACTACCTCCATCCATTGATCGATGTAAGTTAATTCCTCCTACATATAAATTATCATCATCATTTGGATCTACTTCTATAGTTAAATCATACCATGCTTGTCCTCTTGAAAAGTCATCACTTGGTATACCTGGATCACCATCTACTGGTTCTGTTAACGTTGTCCATGTTGTACCTTTATCTATAGATTTAATAATTCCTCCAACGGCACCATTATCTTCATATACCGCATATACTACATTGCTATCTACTTTAGAAAGTGCAATTTCTACACGATCACCACCAGGGATACTATGTTTTTGTACCCACGAATCTGTATCTTCATTATATAAATATATTCTTCCACTTGGTCCGTTTCCAGCATTAGAACTAGATGCCCATAATGAAGAATCTACTTCTGATATTTCAAAATCTCCAATTGTAGATCCTAATCCTGTAACAAGATCAAATGTTGTTCCTTCATCAGACGATTTATAAACTCCATTTGCTCCTAAAGAACTCCCTGAGTAATAATTAGCAGCACAAGCTACATACAGTCTACTCGTATCATTTTCAATATGAACAGCTAAATCATAAATGAATTTATAATTTACTGTATTTTCTAATATATTCCATGTGATTCCAGCATCTGTAGTTTTCCAAATACCTGCACCAACAGAAGAACTTCCTCCAAATCCTTCTCCGGTTCCTACATAAAATATATCAGTATTTAATGGATCATATGTTATAGCCGAAATAGGAATATTTTCCCAGAAAGTACTTACATTAACCCAACTTGAAGTATGATCATAAATACTATCATTATACCATAAACCTCCAGATACTCCTCCAGCCCAAACTTTATTGTTTGTTGAATCATTAGGATCAAACATTAATGCTCTTGTTCTTCCTCCAACATTAGATGGTCCTCTTTCTTCCCATGGGAATTCTAAAGAACCAGGTGTTAATGCTAATTTCGGTTGAAAATCTTGTGTTTTTTGCTTTTCCACCATATAATTAACCAACTTTTCTTTTGTTGGGTAACCTAATTTTGGATCCATTGTACGAATAAAATCATGTTCCCATGCTAAGTCTGGTCTATCCTGTTTTGGAATAGATTTCCATTCTTCTTTAGACATCGGTTTACGATTCATAAATTCATGATTCTCTATGAATTCTTCGTAAGTTTCACGTTCCAATTCTCTTTCAGTCTTCGTTTCTTCATTTGTAAGTTTATATACTCCAAATGCAGTCACCAAAACTGGAATTGCAACATAAAATAATTTCTTAT
This sequence comes from Flavobacteriales bacterium, assembly GCA_965243605.1. Lineage (GTDB taxonomy): Bacteria > Bacteroidota > Bacteroidia > Flavobacteriales > CAJXXR01 > JBMYYR01. The sequence goes on along the minus strand of CBDEVQ010000103.1, from coordinate 22,921 downwards.
AGTTTAACATAGGTAATGTTTTTAAGGGTAATATTTTGCAGGTTTGTTTTCAATGTTATTTATAACAATTGTGGTTGTTTCTTTAGTTTGTTTAACTTTTAAATCAACGTTTGTAAAGGGTATTTTATCAAACAAACTATTTTTTTCAAAATCGACTTCTCTAGATGTTCTATACTCTGTGTAATAACCTAGTAATTTAGAATTTTCTCCATCCTGATGTAATTTAAGGTCTACTTTAAAACCATCAACTTCTAACCAATATATTGCATCCAATAATCCTAAAGATTCTTTTGGAACTAATTCGAAGTTTATATTTCTAGATCTTCCTTGACCTCCAAATGTTTTATAGTATGAAGCTTCTTCTATACTAACCAATTGTACTTTCCCTTTAAATACTTTACAGGAAACTAAAATTGTGGTTAATAAAAATCCAACAATACAAATAATTATTATGTTAGATGAATTAAGGTAGTATTTCATTTTTAGAATAAGTGTTTACTGGTCCATAATTTCCAAGCGCTTTTAAATCAATTTCTTTACGGTCTCCTAAAACAAGTAATGAATATGATAAATCTTTAACTTGAGCATCAAAAGTACGGCTAAAATCTTCAAATTTCATAGCTTCAATCTCTTTCAATGCTTTTTTATAGATATCACTATCAAATCCTTTTCTTTCTAATTTTTTCCATTCCCAATAAATTTGAGTGTTTTTAAAACGTTTACTTTTTATTTTTTTAATAAGTTTTGTTTTAACTTCTTCAAATAATAATTTATCTGTTGGACTTGTTTTTAGAAGAGACTCCATAGTTGCTAACGCAGAAGGGAATTTATCAACCTGACAACCTACATAAGCATATATATAATCATTATGCCCTTTTGTTTTAGCTTCATTAATTGTTACATAAGTTGAATAAGCTAAAGCCTTAGATTCTCTAATTTCTCTAAATGCAAGAGTTCTATAGTATGCATTAAATAATTCGTTAAAAACATAATTATTTTGATTGAGTTTACTTTTTTGTGCAACAAATAATAACTCAGACTGAACCATATTATGATTTACAAAATGGACTTGTTTACTTGTTTTATTATCGAGTATATCTTTATGATTAATACGCATATTTTTACTCGTTTTAGAAAATAACTCCGCAGATTGTACTTTAAAATCCCAAGTTGTTAATGGTCCATAATAAAATACTTCATGTTGCTTTTTTAATAATGATTTTATAGCCTCTATTAAATCACTTTCTTTAATACGTGATAATTCTTCATTAGAAAATGAGCTTATATACGGATTGTCGGAACTAAATTGTACTTTACCTAAAAGAGCCTCCCATAATAAATAAGACTTATCAAACTCTAAATCCTTACGTTTTTTCTTTTTAGATCTAATCAATTCATAAAAAGATTTTGAATCTGATTTTGGATTATTAATAAGGTTAAATATTTCTGTAACGCTAGATTTATAATTAGAACTTAATCCTTCTATTTTTAAAACCATCGTTTTGTTATTGGTATGAATATTCCAGCTTACTCCATTTTTAAATAATTCTGTATTTATAACATCATTCGTTTTAGTAGAGCTTCCTATTGTTTTTAAATATTCAACAGCCAATTCCATTAATGGTTCATCATAACTTCCAAATTCGTAAACAATATTTAATGAGAATAAATCGTTTTCTGTGTTTTTAATATAGTTATAGTCTCCTATCTTGTTTTTAGAAATTATCTTTTTAAAATCTATAAAATCAGGAATACTTTCTAAAGATTTTTCGTTTTTTATTTGGGTATAAAATTCTGAATTAACATTTTTTCTTAAGGTAATAGGGTTAATTTTTGGGGCTTTTACCTTAACAGAAACAGCCTCCCCTTTTTCCTTTTTTATTACAACATATTCATCTTCAAAATTACTATTTACAAAACCTAAAATACCTTCTTTAGATATCTTCAATTTTGAATCAAATCTATTTAAATAATTGGCCGTTTTTTTATCATATATTCCAGTATTCAATAATTCATTTGCACGGAAAGTATTTTCATTTATTGATTGTAAATTATCCTTCCTAATATCGTTTAAACATGCTTGTGGCAACCACTCATTAAATTGTCCATTTTTGAGCTTATTAATTTCGGCAATTAATAAATTTTCTACGTCTTCTAAACTTTGTCTATATTTTGGTGTAGCTCCAAAAATAAGTAATGAATAATCATTATTACTCCATAAAAATGAATAAGCATCTTGTACCTTTTGTTTTGATAAAAGATTAACATCTATTAATCCTGCATACCCATTAGTGAACATACGGTCTATAACTTCTATATTCACATTATCATCTTTATTTAAACCATTAAGTTTATAGGCTATTAGTATTTCAGAATTTTCGTTTCCTATAAGATTAATATGTTTTATAGAATCTAAATTATCTGCAGTAAATTCATCTTTCGTTACTTCTTTACTTTTAAGAATCGAAAACTCTTTCGCAATAGTTTCTATGGTTTCTTCATAATTAATATCTCCAGACAAGGCTATTACCATGTTTCCAGGTACATAGTATTTGTTAAAGAATTTTTCAATTTCTACCATTGAAGGATTCTTCAAATGTTCAGCTTTTCCAATTGTAGATTGAGTACCGTATGGATGGTTTGGAAATAAATTTTTAGTTAATGCTTTAAATACTCTATCGTTATCTGAATCTTGACCAATATTAAATTCTTCATAAACCGCTTCTAATTCAGTATGAAAAATTCTTAGTACAAGTTCATTAAATCGTTCAGCTTCTATTTTTGCCCACTTCCTTAATTCGCCAGATGGTATATTTGTTAGATATACTGTTTGATCCATAGATGTATAGGCATTTGTACCTTGGCCACCTATTTCAGCAATTAATTTATCATATTCATTCGCTATTGCAAATTGAGATGCAACACTAGAAAGACTATCTATTTCTTTGTAAATTTGAGTTCTAATTTCTTCGTTTACCTCCTTACTTCTAAGCTCATATAAATTCGTGATTTCTTGTATTACTTTCTTTTCTTCTTGCCAATTATCTGTTCCTATTTTAGATGTTCCTTTAAACATCATATGTTCTAAATAATGCGCAAGACCAGTAACATGAGATGGATCATTTTTAGAACCTACTTTTACACCTATATAGGTTTGTATTCTAGGCTCCTTTTCGTTCTTACTTAAGTATATTTTTAAACCATTATCAAGTTCATATGTCTTATAAGAAAATGGCGAATCACCCTCTTCAATAAGTGTATACGTTTTAGACTCCTTGGTAGGTTTTACCGATTTATTTTCACACGAAAATAAACCCAGAATTAATCCTAATATTAATATTCTTGCTTTCATTATTTTTGTCTGTTTTAAAGCCGAGCTAATTTATGCAGAGTTATTCACTTTTGTTAACAAAACTTATCTTTTTACTTATTTTCCATGTAGTTAGCATTTAATTAACATGTAATAATAAGATGCGAATATAGTGGTATTCACAGTTATACACAGGTTAATCAAGGTTATTAACATTGATTAATAAAAATAACATAAACACATAATAATCAATATGTAATAATTAACAATTATAATTCACATTATGTTTACAATAGGTTAATATCTAGTGAGAATTAGATTTTATTATCTGAGAAATTAATTCAATACTAAATGATATTTCATTTTAACAAGGCTATTTATTAATTTCTTTTTAGCGAGTAATCTTTATAGTTATCCACCATGAAATAGCGTTTATAAACAAACAATTTACTAACATTTATTACCTTTAAAAACTTACTAACAACTGTGGATAAACTAACTATTTAATTAAAAACAAGATGTTTAAGATGTTCAAAACTATAAAAACCTGTGGATAACTATTAATAGGTATAATAAACAAAAAAGTATGACTAAAGTTATACAGCCACCATTATATATATATCATTACATTAAAAAGAATTAAAAAAAAGAATATATATATGTATTGTATAATCTGTGAGAAAGGTTGATTTTCGATTATCTTTGGATAATATTGATTTTAAAAATTAAACATGGCTTCTATTACTCAATTACAATATATAGTTGCTGTTGATACATACAGACATTTTGCTTTAGCTGCTGAAAAATGTTTTGTGAGTCAACCAACTTTAAGTATGCAAATAAAAAAACTTGAAAATGAATTAGATGTTATTTTATTTGATCGATCTAAGCAGCCTGTAATTCCAACTGATATTGGTATTAAAATTATAGAGCAAGCTCGAATTATTTTAAAGGAAGAAAATAAGATTCAGGAGATTATAAAAGCCCACAATAACGAAATTTCAGGAAATTTAATTATTGGAATTATTCCAACTTTGGCAACAAGTTTAATTCCTCGTTTTTTAGGTTCTTTTACAAAACGATATCCACAGGTATCTTTGGATATTAGAGAAATGAAAACTGAGGCTATTTTAGACGATTTAAAGGCCGATATAATAGATGTTGGTATACTTGTTACTCCAATACCTGATAAGAGCCTTAAATCAACGCCTTTGTTTTGGGAAGAAATAAAATTATATGTAAATCAAAAACATGATATTTACAATAAGGATGAAATTAAAATAGAGGAATTAGGAAATGATGATTTATGGTTACTGAGTTCGGGTAATTGTTTCCAATCTCAAGTTATTAACTTGTGTGCTTCTAGGGAACAAAATATTGGGAAAAGTAGATTTACATATCAAAGTAATAGTTTTGAAACACTTATTAAAATGGTGGATAAAGAAGGTGGTTATACTTTATTGCCAGAATTAACTGTTATAGATTTACCATCAGCTAGAACTAAACAAGTAAAAGGTTTTAGTAATTTTACGCCTTTAAGAGAAGTTAGTACAGTGGCAGCTAGAAACTTTACGAAAACTCGATTAATAGAAAGCCTTAATAACTGTATTAAGGATAATGTATCTCCGGTGATGCATTATAAAGAACGTGGTCAAATTGTAGAATGGAAATAAACTTTATGAAGAATATATTTTTGGTTGTATTATTGTTTTTATCAATATTAGAATCTTATGCACAACACATTTCTGGATCTATTGAAGCGAAGCTAAGACCAGATGTTAGAATGAATTTAGCACGTATTGAAGGATCACAACAAATAGATGTTGTATCAACTGAAATAAAACCTGATGGTTCATTTGATTTTGGTAGAATAAATGAACCTTATGGTTTATATATTTTATATACGACACAAAAGGGTAGAAATTTTGAATTTATTATACATAATGAAGAACGTTTAAAATTTAAGATTTTAAATTCTGGTTTAACTAAAGTTGAAGTTTTAGAGAGTGAAGAAAATAAATTGTATAGTGTTTATTCCAATCTTTTAAAACGAAAAAAAATCAAAATAAACTCGTTTAGGAATCAGTTGAAAAATCCTGCTTTAAATGCTTCTGAAAAACTAAAAATAGAGAACCAAATAAATGTTCTAGAACAAGCATTTTTTAGTGAAACAAGTGATCAAATTAATAAGGCTCCAGACAGTTTTTTCTCATACTTAATAATGTCTGGAAATGCTGATTTTAAAGATAACAGATCAATGTACTTTTCGGATCTAAATTTTAAAGATGAAAACTTAATTCGAACACGAATTTTATCTGAAAGATTTAGAGAATATATAATACGTTTTTCAGGTGGAAATACATATGGGTTTATGGATTGTATAGATGATATTATGCAGAAAACATCAATCAATAAAAATGTATATGAATTTGCCGCCTATAATATGATGGAAGGATTCTTTAATTCTGGAATGGAAGAATTGAGTAATTATATTTTAGATGAATACATTTTTGAAGATGCTTGTGGTGGAGTCGAAGTAGGGCAGGTGTTAAAAAATAAAGGACAGGCTTTAAAAAATCTTCAAGTTGGAAATAAACCTGGAAATATTAATCTTTCGGATGCTTTAAATAAAACACATGATCTTGATCAAATAACAAAAAACAATAAATATACTCTGTTAATGTTTTGGTCTAGTACATGTCATTCATGTGAAGCTCAAATTCCAATTGCTAAAACATTATATAATACATATAATAATAAAGGATTTGAAATTTATGGAGTTTCAATAGATTTACATAAAGCAGGCTGGACAAAAGCACTTTCAGAAAATAAAATGAATTGGATTAATGTTTGTGATTTTAAAGGTTGGGATTCACCTGTAACTGAAGGTTATAGAATTGTTAAAACACCTACATATTTTTTACTAGATAACTTAGGTAGAATTGTATCTAAACCAAGACATATTACCGAAGTTCAAAAATTGATTAAAAAGTTAGATTCCTCTGGAAAGTTTAACTAATTAAAAAAAGCCTTTAGAATTTCTAAAGGCTTTTTTTAATTTTATGTCCCGTCCTGAAATAAGTTGACACAATATCGACTTATTTATGAATAACTCAGAGAATCGAAGAACAAAGCGAACACAACGCGATTATCATTTAGGCTTTAAATTATCAGTCGTTGCCCAGGTAGAAAAAGGCGATATGACTTATAAACAGGCACAAGATCGTTATGGTATCCAGGGACGTAGTACAGTTTTGGTTTGGTTAAGAAAACATGGTACCTTAGACTGGAGTAACCCAAAATCACATGTTATGTCTAGTCCAAAATTAAAAGAAACACCAGCTCAAAGGATTAAACGGTTAGAAAAAGAACTTGCCGATGAAAAGCTTAAGAATTTAATTCTTAATAAAATGATTGATATTTCCGATAAACAGTATGGGACTTCAATCAGAAAAAAGTCTTTACCCAAACAATTTTAGTATTACAAGCTCATCAAACAACTAGTTTGTCACATAGCTGTCGATTGTTTGGGGTAAGCAGACAAAGCATATATCAACAACAAGCACGCTTAAAAAGACGTTCATAAGAACTCAAACGGGTAAAAGATTTAGTGATCAGAACACGAATGTCCATGCCCCGTTTGGGTACTCGTAAACTTTACTATTTACTAAAAGAGGAATTTAAGTCTTTAGGAATAAAAATTGGACGTGATGCTCTTTTTAAGTATTTAAAATCAGAATTATTATTAATTAGACCAAAGAAAAATTATACCAAGACAACACACTCTAACCATTGGTTAAGAAAACATCCTAACTTAATGAAGGATGTTCAACCTGAAAAGATAGAACAATACTTAGTAAGTGATATTACTCATCTTACTAGTGAGAAAGGTTCACACTATTTATCCTTAGTTACTGATGCCTATAGTCGTAAAATTATGGGGTACCATTTAAGTGATGATCAAAGTGCCCAAGAAGTTGTTCAAGCTTTAAAAATGGCTAGTAGTCATAGAATAACAACACACAATACCATCCATCATTCTGACAGAGGTCTTCAGTATTGTTCAAAAATATATCAGAAAGAATTAAAGAACAATAGTATTAAACCTTCTATGACTGATGGGTATGATTGTTATCAAAATGCATTAGCAGAACGTATAAATGGGATCTTATAACAAGAATTTTTAATCTATAAGTGTAAAAACAAAAAAGAATTAGGCCTGTTAATTAAAGAATCAATTAACACTTACAATACTAAAAGACCACATTTAAGTCTTAATTATAAAACACCTAATTTTGTACATAACAAAAATGCTCAGGAGGTAACTCCTGAGCATTAAATAAACTATTGTAAAACCGTCAACCTATTTTAGGACGACACATTATACCAATGCATTATTTTTAATAGATTCTACAATGTCTGGATTTAATAGTGTAGATATATCACCCATATTTGAAGTATCTTGAGTCGCTATTTTTCTTAAAATACGTCTCATTATTTTACCAGATCGTGTTTTAGGTAACCCTTCTACAAATTGAATTTTATCTAAAGTGGCAATTGGTCCAATAGATTGTCTAATTAATTGGTTAATTTCTTTCCTTAGTGTATCATAGTTATCAACTTCTGAGTATAAAATAATGTAGGCATATAAAGCATTCCCCTTAATAGGGTGAGGGTATCCAACTATAGCCGATTCAACAATTTTTTCATGTTCATTTATGATGTTCTCAATAGGGGCAGTTCCTAAATTGTGTCCTGATACAATAACTACATCATCAATTCGTCCTGTAATTCTATAGTTCCCACCTTTATCTCTAGTTGCTCCGTCTCCCGTAAAATAGACATTAGGATATGCCGAAAAATAAGTTTCTTTATAACGTTTATGATTACCATAAATGGTTCTAGCCATAGATGGCCATGGGAGTTTAATACATAATTTACCCTCGGCCTCAGAGTCTTCTATTTCTGATCCGTTATTATCTAAAATACAAGGTTGAATACCTGGTAATGGTTTGGTTGCAAATGTTGGAATTGTAGGGGTTATACCTGCTAAAGGAGATATCATAATTCCTCCTGTTTCTGTTTGCCACCATGTATCAACAATTGGAGATTTTGATTTCCCTATTTTTTCATCGTACCAATGCCAAGCTTCTTCATTAATAGGTTCACCAACTGTACCTAATACTTTTATTGAACTTAAATCGTAATTATCAATAACAGAATTATCCTGACAAGCTAATGCTCTAATAGCTGTTGGGGCTGTATAAAATTGATTGACTTTATATTTTTCTACAATTTGCCAAAAACGGCCATAATCAGGATAAGATGGAACACCTTCAAACATTAAAGTTGTGGCTCCATTTGCTAAAGGGCCATAAACAATATAAGAATGTCCTGTAATCCAACCTATATCTGCAGTACAGAAATAGACATCTTCTTCTTGATATTGAAATACATTTTGAAAACTGTAAGCTGTATAAACCATATATCCTCCACATGTATGCACCATACCCTTAGGTTGCCCCGTAGATCCGGAAGTATATAATATAAATAGCATGTCTTCAGAATCCATAATTTCTATTGGACAATTGGAATCGACTTTCTGTAATTCTTCATGCCACCAAACATCTCTATTGGGTTGCATATTAACTGTACTGTTTATTCGTTTATATACAATTGAAGTATTAATGGTTGGAGTCTGCTTTAAAGCAATATCAACAATTTGTTTTAAATCAATGGTTTTTGGCCCTCTATTTACGCCATCTGCTGTAAGTAAAATATTACATTTAGCATCATTAATTCTTGCTGCTAAGGCCGTTGATGAAAACCCTGCAAAAACAACCGAATGAATAGCTCCAATTCTTGCACAGGCTAATACAGCAGTAGCTAATTCAGGAATCATAGGCATGTATATACAAACTCTATCTCCTTTTTTAGCTCCATTATTTTTTAAGACATTAGCAAATTTGCAGACTTCTTCATGTAATTCTTTATATGTAAGAATTCTATTTGGTTCTGTTGGATCATTAGGTTCCCAAATAATAGCATTTTTATCTCCTCTTTTTTCTAAATGTCTATCTAAACAGTTTTCCGTTATATTTAATTTCCCACCATTAAACCATTTAAAATTAGATTCTCCCCAATTATAATTCAATGTAGAATTCCATTCTTTTCTCCAAACAAATGTATTGGCAATTTTGTTCCAAAATTGTTCTGGATTTTCTATACTTTCAGTATAATCTTGATCGTATTGTTCAAATGAATTAATCATGGTTAAAATACTTATATGGTTGTTTGTTAAAATTTAAGAGCAATTTAAGTAATTATTCAGAACATTTTAATCAAAACATATTTAATTGATGGTATATGGAATACAAGTTTTTCGTTGTGTAATTGTTAATTTTAGTACAATGTTTTTACAGTATAATTCTAAGTAAACTTAAATTAGTATCTTTGTGCCCATTCATTAAGAATAAGGAACTTAATTTCTTATTTATCAAACGCGAACAGAATAAGTTTAGCTTATTAAAATATAGTAAAATATAATGGGTAAAAATAGTTTAGAAAACCTTTGGAAGAATATAGGAATGCGTTACAAAGCGCATCCATGGCATGGATTATCAGCAGGAGAAAATGCACCTGAAGAAGTTAATGCTTTTATAGAAGTAGTACCTTCAGATTCTATTAAATATGAAATAGATAAAGAATCGGGATACATGATCGTTGACCGTCCGCAAAAATTTTCTAACCATTTCCCAGCATTATACGGATTTGTTCCTAAAACATTTTGTGATGTTAAAGTTGCAGAATTGAGTAGAGAACGTGTTGGTAGAGATGATATTGATGGAGATAATGATCCTGTTGATATTTGTATCTTAACTGAACGAAATATTAATCACGGAAATATCATCGTTCCATGTACTCCAATTGGAGGATTTAGAATGTTAGATGGTGGTGAGGCTGATGATAAAATCATTGCAGTAATGAAAGGAGATAGTATCTATGGTAATTACAAAGATGCTACTGAATTACCAAAAGCAGTATTAGACCGTTTAAAGCATTATTTCTTAACGTATAAAGAAATACCTGGAGAAAGTAAGGATAAACCAAAGATTGAAATCACACATTTATATGGTCGTGAAGAAGCTCAAGAGGTTATTAAACGTTCTATGGACGATTACGATGCAAAGTATGGTAACGTTGAAGAATTTTTAAAAGAGGAATTAACAAAGGTTGTAGATCACTTAAAATAAGCTTTGTTTAGGACAATAAAAGGGCATTATAGATATCTATAATGCCCTTTTTTATTTAATAGAAATAATGGTAACCAATATAAATTGGTTTTGTAATAAATATGTTATAATTATCATGTAAAGTATTTGCCGTTATTCATTAGCAAAAGCGATAGTAAATTTGTAATCATTCATTGTTTATGGTATTACTCTTTGATGTATGTTTTTTTGAATACATCAAATGTAAACAATACTTTAATACATATTTTAATGAATATTTAGGGAAATAGTATAACATGAAGTAATCTTAATTTTTAGTTTATTTATCTGTAAATTAGCTATTTTAATTACATATTTATGTGAGGTTGTGGACTGTCATAATAATTTTTATTTAGTTGCTTATTGTATTTATTCTGTTTTAATGATTTGATTTTAGACCAAAATAAATATTCCTTACATTTACCGTTATGAAAACAACAGAAAAGGATAGTTTATATACGGACTTACATAAACAATCTACTTTAGAGTTATTACAGAATATTAATAATGAAGATAAAAAGGTAGCGTACTGTGTAGAACAATGTATTCCTGTGATAGAACAATTGGTGAATAAAATTGTTGATAATATGCAACTTGGAGGACGTTTGTTTTATTTAGGTGCAGGAACTAGTGGTAGACTTGGTGTAGTTGATGCAAGTGAGTGTCCACCAACTTTTGGTGTAGATTTTAATACCGTTATTGGATTAATAGCTGGAGGAGATTCTGCTATTCGAAAAGCTGTTGAATTTGCTGAAGATGATACAACACAGGCCTGGGAAGATTTAAAAGCTTATAATCCTACATCTTTAGATAGTGTAATTGGAATAGCTGCAAGTGGATCTACACCTTATGTAGTAGGTGGTGTTACGAAAGCAAAAGAAAAAGGATTGTTAACAGGTGGAATTTGTTGTAATACAAATTCAAATCTTTCAAAATCGGTCGATATTTGTATAGAAGCTATCGTTGGTCCTGAGTTTGTTACAGGTAGTACAAGAATGAAATCTGGAACAGCTCAAAAATTAATTTTGAATATGATTTCTACGTCTGTTATGATAAAACTTGGAAAAGTTTTTGGGAACAAGATGGTAGATATGCAATTGAGTAATACAAAGCTACAGCACAGAGCTGTTGAAATGTTAATGAGTTTATCTCAATTAAATGCAGAAGAGGCTAAAGAATTAATTAACAAACATGGTAATGTTCGTTTAGCACTTCAAAATTTATAATATATGAGCCCAGAAGCAAAAGCAATAGTTGTAAGAGGATTAAAGATTTTGGCATATTCTATTATTCCTGTTTTTTCAACACCAATCGCAATGAATTATGCATTTGGAAGAGCAGATTCTAAAATTTGGATGCAAATTTTGTGTGTTTTACTCACATTTGCATGTATAGGTTTATTAATATATGCGATATCAATAATAATTAAAGGAGTATTTTATGACGACGAAAAGTAAATCTATTTTAAATAAAAAATCGTTTAAATTTTTAGAAAAATATTTAAACACTTATGCACCAACAGGACATGAATCTGAGGGGCAAAAGGAATGGTACAAATATATTAAGCCCTATGTAGACCATGCCTATGTAGATAATTATGGTACTACAGTAGCAGTTGTAAACCCTGAAGCTGAGTATAAAGTAGTTATTGAAGCACACGCAGATGAAATCTCATGGTTTGTTCATTATATTACTGATGATGGATTTATATATGTACAACGTAATGGTGGATCTGATCATCAGATTGCACCCTCAAAAGATGTTGTAATTCATACCGATAAAGGATTAGTAGAAGGATTCTTTGGTTGGCCTGCTATCCATGTACGCAAAGGTAAAAATGAGAAAAATCCATCTATGGATAATATTTTTATTGATGTTGGAGCTTCTAATAAAAAAGAAATAGAAGATATGGGTATTCACATTGGATGTGTTGTAACATTTAATGATAAATTTAGAATACTTAATAAAGATAAATGGGTCGGGAGAGCTTTAGATAATAGGATAGGAGGGTTTATGATTGCCGAAGTTGCAAGAATACTTTCTGAATCTAAAATTAAATTACCGTTCGGACTTTATATTGTAAATGCTGTTCAAGAAGAGGTTGGTTTACGTGGAGCTCAGATGATTACCGAAACCATTAAACCTAATGTTGCAATAGTAACGGATGTTTGCCATTGTACGCAAAGTCCTATGTATAACAAGAAGGAGCAAGGTGATTTAAAGATGGGACAAGGTCCAGTTATGACTTATGGACCTCCAATACAGAATAATTTATTAAAACTTGTATTGAATGCTGCAGACAAAAACAATATTCCTTATCAAAGAAAGGTGGCTAGCCGTGTAACTGGAACAGATACAGATGCTTTTGCTTTTTCTAATGGAGGAGTACCTTCTGTATTGTTGTCTTTAGCACAGCGTTATATGCATACTACAGTAGAAATGGTACATCAAGATGATGTTGAAAACATCATTAAGCTTATTATTGAGACGCTTAAAAAGATTGAAAACAATCACGATTTTACATACTGGAAGATTGATCAATAAATTTTCTTTAAAATTTAAGCTTTAACGCATTAAACCTTAAAGTAGAATGATAATTCTATTTTAAGGTTTAATTTTATAATTTTGAACGTTATTAATACATAAAATAATTAGATGACTCGTATTTTATCGCTTATATTCTTCTTGCTTCTATCAATTTCTATATTTGCTCAGTCTGCAAAAAAAGAACATGAACTTATTTCTTATGGGCGTAACAAACATGCTGTTGCAGAAGTGAAAAGACTAAAAGAAGGAGCTTTATTAGTTCGTTTATTTGATAAAACTGTACAATTAGATTTTCTTAATAAGCAAGGTAAATCAGAATCTATTATTAATAAGTTTAAGGACAAAATAACGAATGATCATATTGAAATAATACATGCATATAGAGATAACTTTTCTTTTTGTCCTGTTTATTTCTTTCATTCAAAACATTCAGAGATTGTATCTGAAGGGAGATTAGATGATGTAACTTTTGTTAATCAATTTGGAGTAGAAGATACGAGTATACATGTCAATGAGCAATTTTATTTTACCTCTGAAATATCTGAAAATAGAATAATAAGTACAGGTTCTTACCGAAAGAAATATTCAAAGGAAATGGATGAATTGGATGATGATTTAGTCTTGATTAAAAGTAGTTTTGAGGCTGTTGTCATAATGGATCAATTGTTTGTTAGATTGGATGTTCCATTTCCATATTTTGCAAGAACTTTTTCTAAGGTTCCATTTTTACAGAGATCTAAGAGTAAATCCATTGCAAGACTGAATCAGAAACTTGTGTTTTATTTTAAGAAGTATGAAGAAGTTGAGATGGATTTAATTACAGAAGAGGTATTAATAATGCCTAAAAAATAGTAAAATGAAGATTAATATTGGGAATAGATATTTTACAGTAATAGGTGTTTGTATTCTTCTGGGAATCGTTTTTCATTGGTATGATATTAATGAATTCCCTGCATTTATTCACGCTTGGGCGCAAGCAGATCATTATTCAATAACCTTAGGATTTATTGATAATGGATTAAACTTTTTTAAACCACAAACAAGTGTTTTTAATCATCAATTCCCACATTGGTGGAAAACAACTACCGAAACAGGAATTACATCTGTAGATTTCCCTATACATCATTATATTCCGGCAGTTATTATGGAAATAATAGGTGTAAAAGCGCCTATTGTTAGCCGTTTATATATTCTTTTGTATAGTATGCTTGGGTTGTTTGGAGTTTATAAATTGACTTATCATTTTAGTAAACACCATTTAAGATCATTATTTGTAATGGTTTTTGCAGCAACTTCGCCTATTTTCATCTATTATCAAGCAGGTTTTTTTCCTTCTATTCCTTCATTAGCAAATACAATTCTTGGAGTATATTTTTACGTTTTGTTTTTAGATCAGTCTAAGAATAAGCATTTTTATATCAGTATACTTCTTTTAACCTTAGCGGCGTTAAGTAGAACCACATTTGTAGTACCTCTTGTAGCTGTTTTTTGTAATGAATTTTTAAGAGTTATTCTTAAAGATACAAGTTGGAAAACGAAAGTATTGCCTGTTGTTTTGTCTATTGGTTCTATACTCGGGTATTTTTTCTTCAATAAATATTTAAGAGAAACATACAGTTCTATATTTATAGGATACTTATTACCTCCAGAATCATTATCAGGTCTTTGGACTTTAATTAAAGATGTTTTTGCAAATTGGTTTTGGCAATATTTATCTCCGCTGCAATACAGTTTTATTGGAGCCTTAATATTAGGTTGGATACTATTTCATAATAAAAAAGATAGACCTAGTTATGGTATATGGTTAAAGCGACTTTTGATGATTTGGATTTTTGGACTTTTCCTTTTTTCAATAGCCATGTCTCATGCATTTAAAAACCATGATTATTATTTCTTAGATACTTATTATCTTCCAGTTATATTAATGGTAAGTATAGGGTGTGCATACTTTCCAACAATTACCAATTTAAAAATCAAGAAATATTCAAATATAATTGCCACAATACTTTTAGTATCGTTTGGTGTTTCCGCATATAAAAATCAAATCAAAAGAAGAAAATATAACCAGTACGATACGCAAACGTTTACTAAAGTTAGTTACGAAGGATCTAATGCGTTTTTAACCGAATTAGGTGTAGCTAAAGATGCTAAAATATTGGCTATTGATATTTGTTCTCCTAATGTTGCTTTTGTTATGATGGATAGAAGAGGGCACGCTGTTTTTGATATGACAGTAGAAAATTTCAACAATGTTTTTACTTGGGATTTTGATTATGTTGTTACTCAAAATGGATATTTTATGGAAAGAACCTATTCTAAATATCCAGATATATTAAAACATCTAGAAGTTATTGGGAATAATGGTAGAATAACCGTTTCTAAATACCATAAAGATGAAATAGATCAATCTTTAGATAATTATATTTTTAAAGGTTTACCAGATCCATTTTATAGCAATATCCATAATTATGACCAAGGTGCAAGTGATGAGTGGTCAAATTCTGATAGATCAGAAGATTTGTCAAATGGTGATTATGTTGGTGAATTGAAACCAGATGAACCGTATGGTATAACCTTGAAAGAGAAAGGAATATCAAAATTAGCGGAGAAGAGTTGTATGTTTAGATTGACTGCTAAAATTAAAATGGCAAAAGGTCTTAAATCTAAAATAGCAATTGAGGTTAAGGAAAAGAACTTAACACGCTTTAATGTATTATATGAACTTTCAGAGTATATGGATGAAAGTAAGATAGGCACATGGCAAAATATTGAAATTATGACCATGCTACCTGTTTTAAATTATAAGGAAAGAAATACTTTAGCCTTATTCTTATGGAATCCAGAGAAAGATCATCTCTTTATTGATGATTTTAAGGTTGAATTATATTAAGACTTGAACGAGTTAATATAGTCTACGATTACTTCTGGAAAGTGTTTGTATTCTAATTGATGAATTTTTTGTGCTAAATCTTCTGCAGAGTCCTTTGATTCTATAGAGGTTTTAGCTTGAAAAAGGATTTTACCTTTATCGTATTCTTCGTTAACTAAGTGAATTGTAATTCCACTTTCTTTTTCATTATTATCAATAACCGCCTTATGAACATTCATTCCATACATTCCTTTTCCACCATAATTTGGAAGTAGTGCAGGATGAATATTTATTATCTTATTTTCGAATTCTCGAATTACTTTTTCCGATATTTTAAGTAAAAAACCTGCTAAAACTATAAAATCAACACCTCTATTTTTTAGAAGTTCGATAACTTCAGTTGCAGAAGAAAAGGCTTTTTTGTCGAAATAAAAACTGTCTATATCCATTTTTTTGGCTCTTTCGAAAACAAATGCATCTTTTTTATTACAAATGATACAGTCTATATTAGCATCGTAATTCGTTAGTAGATAATTGTTTATGTTTTCCGCGTTAGATCCAGATCCAGATGCAAGAATAGCGATTTTAGTAGATTTGTTCATACTATAAAAAAATTTGTAAATTTGTACACTTAATTAGAGTGTGCATACAAATATCATGAAAATTTTTGTCTATTTTTGGATAAAGGTTTTCTTTGCACAGTTTTAAATCACAAAATAGAGTTTAAATTATGTCAGAAATTGCATCAAAAGTAAAAGCAATCATCGTTGATAAATTAGGTGTTGACGAAAACGAAGTAAATAACGAAGCAAGCTTCACAAATGATTTAGGAGCAGATTCATTAGATACTGTTGAGTTAATCATGGAATTCGAAAAAGAATTTGATATTCAAATTCCTGATGATCAAGCTGAAAATATCTTAACTGTAGGTGCAGCCATCGATCATATCGAGAAGACTGTAAACTAAGAATTACAAAGTTAAATAACACCTAAAACAAAAGTTTTAGGTGTTATTATTTTTTTTAAACCAAGCACATGGAACTAAAAAGAGTTGTAGTAACAGGATTGGGAGCATTGACTCCAATTGGAAACGATGCAAAATCATTCTGGACGGCATTATGTAATGGAGTAAGTGGTGCTGCACCAATTACAAAATTTGATGCTGAGAAATTTAAAACCCGTTTTGCCTGTGAAGTAAAGGATTTTAATGTTTTAGATCATCTTAATAGAAAAGAGGCTAGAAAAATGGATCCTTACGCACAATATGCAATGGTTGCAAGTGCCGAAGCAATCAAAGATGCAAACCTTAACGACGAAGGAATAAACAAAGATCGTGTAGGTGTTATTTGGGGATCAGGAATCGGTGGGATTTACACGTTTTTCAATGAAGTCAAAGGCTTTGTTGAAGGAGATGGAACTCCTAAATATAACCCATTCTTTATTCCGAAAATGATCGGAGATATCGCAGGAGGTTTAATTTCTATTGAGCATGGTTACCGTGGGCCTAACTTTACAACGGTTTCTGCTTGTGCTTCATCTACAAATGCTATTATTGATGCTTTTAATTATATCCGTTTAGGAAAGGCAGATGTTATAGTTACTGGAGGTTCTGAAGCATCAGTTAATGAAGCAGGAATTGGTGGATTTAATGCATTAAAAGCATTATCTACAAGAAATGATTCACCTGAAACAGCATCTAGACCTTTTGATAAGGAAAGAGATGGTTTTGTATTAGGAGAAGGTTCTGGAGCTTTAATATTAGAAGAATATGAGCACGCGGTAAAACGTGGAGCTACAATATATGCAGAAGTAGCAGGATCTGGTATGTCTGCAGATGCACACCACCTAACAGCTCCACACCCAGAAGGAAAAGGAGCAATTCTAGTAATGGAAAATGCATTAAGCGATGCTGGTATGAAACCAGAAGATGTAGATTATGTAAATGTTCATGGTACATCTACTCCGTTAGGAGATATTGCTGAAACGGTTGCCATTAAGAATGTTTTTGGAGAGCATGCATATAATTTAAATATCAGTTCTACAAAATCTATGACAGGTCACCTTTTAGGTGCTGCAGGTGCTATTGAAGCTATTGCTGCAGTTATGTCTGTTAAAGAAGATACTGTACCGCCTACAATAAATCATTTTACCGATGATGAAGGGCTTGACCAGAATCTTAATTTTACCTTTGAAAAAGCACAAAAAAGAGAAGTTAAAGCTGCATTATCCAATACATTTGGATTTGGAGGACATAATGCTTCTGTAATCTTTAAAAAGATATAGTTTGGTTGTTTCTTTTTTTAAGAGATTAATACATAACTTATTTAATAACTCTTCAGAGAATCCTGTATATCATGATTCCCTGGAGAGTTTTTTGTTAAATGTATTAGAGATTGAGGTTAATAAATTAGACTACTATATTCAAGCCTTTACACATACCTCTAAAACAAAATCTAGAACAGATAGTTTTGAACGTTTAGAGTTTTTAGGAGATGCCATTTTAGGGGCAATTGTTGCAGATTGTGTTTTTAAAGAATTTCCGAATGATAATGAAGGTGAGTTATCTAAGCATAGATCTAAGATTGTTAGTAGAAAATCATTAAACTACATCGGCGATAAATTAGAGCTTAATCAATATATAACGGCATCTAAGCAAGGTAAATTGGCTAAATCTTTATGTGGTAATGCACTTGAGAGCTTAATTGGTGCTATTTATTTGGACTTAGGGTGGGATAAAACCGTTACATTTATTGAGCAAAAAGTATTACCTTTTATCGATATTGAGAACTTGGCTAAAGAAGTCATATCATATAAAAGTTTGATAATTGAAAATGCCGCCAAAAATAAATTCAATATAAAGTACGTTCTATTAACGGAATCTGGATTAGATCACGAAAAAGTTTATGAAATTGGGTTTAGTTTAGATGGCGAAATTATTTCAAAAGCTAAATCAGGGTCTAAAAAGAAAGCTGAGGAAAAGGTGTCAGAAATCGTATTTAAGGAAGAATTGTTAACAACAATGACAGTATGAAAACTATAATTTACACATTAATTATTTTAAGTAGTTTACTTTTTGGAGCTTGTGTTCCAGAAAGTACAGTTAAGCATTATAATGAACACATTGTTTTTTCTGGTAAAATAGAAAATACCAATATCAAAACATTTCAATTATTTAAACAAGTTTCCTCTATAGACTGGAAAGTTGTTAAAACAATAGAATTAGATGAAAACAATGCTTTTAAATATGCTTTTCAGGATAGTTTAGCATCGTATTATAGAATGACAAGTGAAGGATTCGATTTAAATATCCATTTAAGCCCTAAAGACAGTGTTTTTATGACGTTTAATTCAAATGACCCATTACTTACCGTAAAAGTAAAAGGAGAGCGAGGAAAGCATGAAAACAGGTATTTGTTAGCAAAGAAGTTTTTTATTAATAAGTATTTCACGGATTCTCTATATCAACTTCCAGAAGAAGATTTTCACAAACAAATTAAATTTGTTAGAAAAGAGTTTTTATATGCGCTTAACGAGGCAAATATTAAAAATGGTGCGTTTAGGAAAAGAGAACGTATTGCTATTGATTATTTAATGGCTAAGTTGATGATTAATTACCCAAATGTAAATAAGGTAATTAAAGAAAACTTAGTTGGACTAAGCTTAGATTATTTTGGATTTAAATCATCTGTTCTTGCAGAATTTGAAGGCTGTATGATGATTCCAGAATATGTTGATTTTTATACGAATTTAATCCTTTATGATTTAAAAGATAGAAATGACTTTTCTAAAGAAGCTTTTAATGAAGTAATACGATCTTATTTAAAGCAAGTTGAAAATATTAATGAAATGGAAAGAATATTATTTTAAAAGTTTTAAAATAATATTTAGCCATTTGGTTTTAGAGTGAATAGGCAATGTATGACCTTCGTTTAGAAGAATATGTTGCCTATTTTTTATTTTATTATTAGAATCTTGCCAAGGAATGTGGGTATCATTTTCACCAAAAATAAAGGATATATCATTGGGGTACTCATCAAGTAAGAAGGTAAGGTTTGCTCTATGAGATAATATGGATTGTAGTTTTATTAAATGCTCTGGACTACAAATTCTACATCGTTCTTCTTTATTCTTTTTATTTAAAGTGTCGTACTGATTAAATGAGACTTTACATAGCAAGTATTAGATTTGTTTGTATGACCCGAATTGTTTTACCTCTTTTCTTTATTTGCTCTTTTGTATCTGAGATTAAAAGTGAATTTGAAAGAATAATTTTATTAAACAGCTTTGGATATTTAAATTTTAAATACCCTCCAAAATATCCTCCCATAGAATGGCAGATAATATGTGTATACTGTATATTAAGTTCATGTAACCCTGAAACAATATCTTTTGCAATATTTTCGAAACTAATGTTACTTATAGGGTAACTGATGTTTTTCCCATGCCCAGGGAAGTCATATAGAAAACAGTTAAAATGCTTAGCAAGCTCAATAAGGTATGGACTCCATGTATCGGAGCATTCTAAAAATCCATGCAAAAAGAGAATATTTTCTTTATGTGGATTATAGGTATTGTAAGCATAAAATGGCTTCATGTTATTAAAGCTTTGCTCTTAGGGTAATATTTAGACTTCGTCCCATTGCAGAAATTCCAGAAGCAAATGTCTTGTAGTGTATATCTAAAATATTACTAACGCCTCCTTGAATTGTAATTTGTTCAGAGAAATCATACTGTAAGCTGTAATTGAAGGTAAACCATGCAGGAACACCCTTAGCTATAAGATTACCTTCTGAATCTTCAATATACAGTCCTTCATCTAAATTATCTACACCCGCAGCATCATAACCAGATGGTGCTTTTCTAGAATTAAAAATGGTTGTAAATCTTTGTCTAAAATTTTTATTTTTATGTTCTACTGAAAATTTACCAAAAAGTGGTGGGATATGAGCTAAGGCGTCATCTAAGTATGAATAGTCTCTATGGTGTTCCGTTATTTTACCAAACGTATATGTTAAATCAAAACTTGTAGACCAAAACTTATTCCATTGAGAAGACATATAGAATGAACTACCGTATAAATATGCTTTTTTAGCATTTATATTCGATTGTGGATTAAGACCGTTAGGAACATTATAACCTTCAGGAACAATAAATGTTGAAGCCTTAATAATTGGATCCTTCATTTGTGTATAATACAAGTCTAAATTAAAAAGGTGCTTATTATCTAAATGCTTACTAAAATTTAGTTCGTAATTTGTAATATATTCCGATTTTAGATCTAGGTTAGGTAAAACAATATTGTTTCCTTTTTCATAATATTTGGCAATATCATCAATATTTGGAGCATGAAAACCAGTGGCTACAATAGCTGCTATTTTAGAGCTTTCTGTAGGATGAAATACGACACTCGTATTCCAGTTGAAATCTGTATTATGTTGATCTATAGTTTCAAAAGGAAGTTTTATCGACCCTTTTTCTGTTGAGTACTCACCTTGTAATCTTGTTTTAGTTAATCGGACACCAATATTTCCTTTTAACTTTTCATTAAAAGAGTGCTCTTTTTTAACATATAAAGCAAAAGAACTCATCTTCGCCATATTTGTAGGATATCTTGTTGCTGTGAAATTTTCGGTCGAGTCGATGTTAGGAAAATATTTTGAGGCATCAGAATCTACATTGTTTCCAATGAGTTCAAATCCGTATCCATACGTATTCTTTTTAAAATTTGCATTTAATGAAATTACATCAACTTGCTCCTCTCGGTTTATTCTAAAATCTTCAGCTGTCTTTTTTGTATGTCTAGATTCTTCTAAGTGTTGATATGCACTTACGATTTCTGCTTTATCATAAAACATTCTTTTCGTCCAATCTTCAAATGTTAATGAACCTAATATTCTATTCTGAGGTCCATAATACCATTGTTCATACTTTAGAGCACCATTTTTATAATCGTTTAACTGGTCTTGTCTATTAATATCGGAACTTGTAGAATACTGAATATTTGCGATAAGCCTGGAACTCTTGGTGGTTTTATACACTATCTTTTGTAACGCATCAATTTGAATATACCCAGAGTTTTTTTGGACATTTGGATTATCATTTCTTTTAAAAACACCATCTTCAAAATAATGATTAATTTTCCCCCAGTCATCATCTCCATGCAATCTCCAGTTTCCCATTCTAACGTCACCAAATGATTTATGAGTAAAGCTACTTAGAAATGCAAATTTCTTTTCTCCGTATTCTAAATCAACATGAGTAATTAAACTTCTATTACCAGTAGAAACTGAAGAGTAATAATTTAAATCTGTTTCATCTGTTAAATCTGGAATTCTTGTTCTAAAATGAACAACACCCCCAAGGGCATCTGATCCATAAACGACAGAGCTAGGACCATATAATATTTCTGAGTTTGCTAAAATTGAAGGATCAACGGTGATCGCATTTTGTAAATGCCCACCTCTATAAATGGCGTTATTCATACGAACTCCATCTATCATCAGGAGTATTCTATTGGCTTCATTACCTCTTATATTAGGACTTCCACCACCCGATTGTGTTTTTTGAATACTTACTCCAGGTTTATTCCCTAATAAATCTGCAGATGTTTGAGGGTTAAACTTTTCAATTTCTCTTTTATTGATAATTGTTCTACGCTCGGCACGTTGCTTTAGCAAGTCTTCGTTATTATTTACGGTTACAATAATTTCTTCGAGAAGATTAATATCTTCTTGTAGATATATGATTTTTGTGCTCTTTATGTCGTTAAAACTTAATGTTTTTATCTGATAAAGCGTGTGAGAAATAATTAAGCTATCTGCTTCTCCCCAAGTTGGCTTAAGCTCAAACGTTCCATCAAAATTGGAGGTCACATAATCACTTATATTATTGGAATTATAAATTTTAACCTCACTAATGGGATTA
>CBDEVQ010000102.1:0-27953 GCA_965243605.1 Flavobacteriales bacterium | reverse complement strand
GTAATACATTTTTAAAAAAGAATTAAAGCCTCATTTTTCAATGAGGCTTTTCTGGGTTGATGTATAATCAAAGTACAATTAGATTTACAATAATCCTTCAATCTTCCTTCTTATAACTCAATATACTTTACTATGACTATAAAGAAATTAAACACCTTCTTTAATACCTTTAAAAATCAATTCGAATCAGGAGAATTTTTAAAGATCAATTTGGGAAACTATAAAGGCTCAGATAAAACATTAAAAAAGGTACTAGTCAAACCAATCAAAACTAAGAAAGGTCTTTTATTGAGTTTTACATATAGACATCAGACTAAAGACATTACCAAGAATTATAATGAACAAGAAGGTTTTAACTTATTAGAGAGTTTACTCTCGTACTCTAATTTTAGACAAGCAAATTATTTCAGTACAACAAAGGATATTTCTATTCAAATTATTAATCCATCCAAAATAATCATTAAATATTCTAAGCCACAACAAACCAATCCTGGAGATTTCTCCCATGATAAGAATAAAGAAAGGAAAATAGAATCCGTGAACAATGTGTACTTAAAAGAATTAAAAATTGTAAATAAGGATGGGAAAATATATAGTCAAGCTCAAGATAAGTATAAACAAATAAATCATTACGTAGAGATACTAAGCAAACTGATCCAACAGTTACCTAAACAAGATCGATATACAGCTGTTGATATGGGATCTGGTAAAGGGTACTTAACGTTTGCATTATATGATTATTTAACGAATAAGCTTAACAAACAAGCTGAAATTACAGGAGTTGAATATAGACAAGACATGGTAGACTTATGTAATACAGTGGCCAAAAAGTCTAATTTTACTTCCTTAAAATTTACACAAGGAACTATTCAAGATTTTGACATCAACCATATGGATATCCTAATAGCCCTACATGCTTGCGATACTGCAACAGATGATGCTATTAAAAAGGGTATAGATGCCAATGCCGAATTAATTATTGTTGCTCCTTGTTGTCATAAACAGATTAGAAGAGAACTCGAAAAGCATAATATCACCAATGATCTTGATATTATGACTAAACATGGTATATTTATGGAAAGACACGCCGAAATGCTTACAGACGGCCTGCGTTCATTAATATTAGAATTCTTTGGTTATAAAACGAGAGTCTTTGAGTTTATTGCTTTAGATCATACTCCTAAAAATGTTTTAATAGTTGCTCAAAAACAATCTAAAACAAACGAAGAAAAAGCTCAAATACTTGAGACCATAAAACAAAGGAAATCATATTTTGGAGTGGAAACACATTATCTTGAATCCATAATGAATATATAATGAGTACATTTCAAATTGAAACAAACAGATTAATATTAAGAGAATTGTCTACTGGTGATGCCTTAGACTTTTACAATCTCAATTTGAATCCTAAAGTTGTGCAATATACAGGAGACTCCTCGTTTAAATCTGTGCAGCACGCTCTAATATTTTTACAGAATTACACCCCCTATAAAGACTATGGTTATGGTCGATGGGCTGTTATTGAAAAATCCACAAATACCTTTATTGGCTGGTGTGGATTAAAGTACCACGATGAAGGCTATATAGATTTAGGGTTTCGGTTCTTTGAAGAGCAATGGGGTAAGGGATTTGCAACTGAAAGCTCTAAAGCTTGTATAAAATATGCAAAAACGACATTAAACCTTTCACATCTTATAGGTCGAGTTCACCCTGGAAATATTGCATCCATAAACGTTCTAGAAAAATTAGGCTTTAAAGTTTATAAAACTGGGGAGTGCAATGGAATAAACAATTCAATATATTACAAGTTACCTTTAAACTAAATATACCTTTGTAATAAATATCTTGTTTTTGTACCTTAGTGTGCACAAATTCATTAAGATATGAAGTATACCTCTGAAATTATTATTGATTTACCAATAGAAAAAGTGGTTTCTGTCTTCAACAATCAAGATTATATGTTTGAATGGATGGAAGGGCTAAAAAAAGTAACACCCCTTACAAGAATTCAAGGTGAAATTGGTTCAAGAATGGAAATGTATTTTGAAATTGGTAAACGTAAAATGCATATTATAGAAACTATTTTAGATAAAAAATTACCACAACATATGATATGTAAGTATAATAGTTTTGGAATGGAAAGTACTGTATCCATCCATTTTGAAGCCATTGAAACCGTAAAAACAAAATATTCAACTATTAGTAACTATAAATTCAAAGGACTTTTTAAATTAATGTCTATTTTTTCTTCTAAAGTTTTTAAAAACCAATCATACAAATATCTTGCAGATTTTAAAGAATTTGTAGAAAATAAAGCTTAAAATATGTCTGTGAAAGCAACAACAATAACTGAATACTTCGATAATTTACCAGAGGAACGCGTTCCAGTTATGGAAAAATTAAGATCAATTATACTGGAAAATTTACCCGATGGCTTTTCTGAAGAACTGTCCTACGGAATGCCAGGGTACATTGTACCACATTCCATTTTCCCTGATGGTTATCACTGCGACCCTAAACTCCCACTCCCTTTCATGAGTATTGCTTCTCAAAAAAATTTTGTAGCTCTATACCATATGGGAATCTATGCAAATCAAGAGTTATTAGATTGGTTTGTTAAGGAATATCCTAAACATGTTAAAACAAAATTGGATATGGGTAAAAGCTGTATACGATTTAAAAATGTTAAAAATGTACCTTATGAATTAATTGCAGAGTTATGCAGAAAAATGACCTGCGAAGAATGGATAAAAATTTATTCTGAAAACATTCAAAAGAAATAAAAATAGCTTAACTTTATTTTTGGCATAGTAGTTGAATTCGTATTATCAAACACTAAAATTTGTATCATGAAAAACTTACTTTTTATATTAGCTATTGTTTTACAATCATCAATAATGATGGCTCAAGACTATGACCAAAATCCGAACTATAAAGAAAGTCAACAAAAATATATGGCTTCTTCTGAACAATATACTGCTTTACAAGGTACTACTGTACAGGAGACATATAAGGCTATTGATCGATTAGAAGAAAAAAGAGAATTAAAAGCTAAAAGAAGAGCATTAAGAGCTGAAAGACCAATCTGGAGACAAGAACGACGATTAGAACGAATTAAGAATAGACCTAATATATATTACCGTGGTGGATATGGGTTTAACTTAGGCGTTCAATGGCCATTCTACAGAAATTCAAGACGTTTCAATTCATTCTGTTACTAAACAACAACACAATCAACATAAACTAAAACATAAAACTAACATTACAATGAAGAATTTATTAATTGCATTTTCAGCGGGGCTTATTGCTTTAACATCATTAGAATCTTGTACAAGAAAAGTTTCTAGAGTAGACGTAGAAGAAACTATAGACTTAAGTGGACGATGGAATGACACAGATTCTAGATTAGCTGCTGAAGAATTAGTTTTTCAATCTATAACTGCAGATTGGATAAATGAATACCGTGAAGCAAATGGTAAAAAACCAGTAATAATTGTAGGGTTAGTAAGAAATAAAACTCACGAACACATTAGTGCTGAAACCATCATTAAGGATATTGAAAAAGAATATGTAAAAACGGGGAAAGCTAGAATTGTTCAAGGTGGAAAAATGAGAGAAGAATTGAGAGCTGAACGTGGAGACCAGCAAACAAACTCATCAGCTTCTACAGTTAAGAAATTTGGATTAGAAACAGGAGCTGATTTTATGCTTCAAGGAACAATAAACTCTACAGTTGATTCATATAAGAGTAAAAAAGTAGTATACTACCAAATTGATCTTGAATTAACGAATATTCAAACCAATGAAAAAGTGTGGTTTGGTGATAAAAAAATTAAAAAGTTTGTTAAGAATTAATTAACAAGTTTATATACATATAAAGCTTTCCTTAATGTTCCTATTTTGGAAAGCTTTTTTTATTATCATATCTAATTACTACTATTCATCATTCTAATTTAATGGAATTAGATGATGCCAGATCTCCACTATGAAAACAAGGCTGATTTTATTATTACTTACACCAATCTTATTGATAAGCTGCATGTCCTATCACGACATGAGTATTGAATATCAATCTGAACTTCAAAATGGCAACATTGATAAGGCATATAAGCTTATCAATGGAAATAAATTCCTTAAAAAGAAACGAAATACTATGCTAAAGTTTCTTGAGAAAGGTAAACTTGCTCATTTAAATGGATTATATAAAGAGAGTAATACATACTTTAATTCTGTAGACTCAATTTTAGATCTTAATTTAAAAAATATTGGAGGAGCTATTCTAGGAACACTTACAAACCCAGAAGCAACACCTTACAAAGCAGAAGATTTTGAGAAAGTAACCATTCATTATTATAAAGCACTTAATTATTATTACTTAGGTCAGTTTGATGATGCCCTAGTTGAAGCTAAGCGTGTTAATCTTAAACTGCATGAGATTAACGATAAATACCCTCCAAATCGAAAAAACCGTTATACTTCGGATGCCTTTGCTTTAACTCTACAAGGTTTATTATATGAAGCTTCAGGAGATATTAATAATGCATTTATTTCATATAGAAACGCAGTCGATTTATATTTAAAATCCGAAAATCATACATACTTTGGTGTTACCTTACCTCAATCATTATCTAAAGACGTCCTAAGAACGGCTTACTTATTAGGATTTACAAATGAATTTGAATTTTACAAAAGAGAATTAAAAATGAATTATAATCCTCCAAAACCTAACAAAGGTGGAGAATTAGTCCTTATTTGGGAGAAAGGTTTAGTGCCATTTAAAGACCAAACCTATTATACATTTCATATGGTACCACAAGATGGTGTAAACGTTTTAGATGTTTACAATTCCGAACTTGGAATATCCATTCCTATTCCAGTGGATTCAGATAAAAAGAATGGTAATTATGAGGTTTTTAATGTCGCATTTGCCAAATATATATCAAGACCTGCATATTACACAAATGCTAATATTCAAGTTAATTCCCGTTCATATTCTTTTGAAGAAATAGAAGACTACGAACACATTGCATTTAAAACCCTTGAAGATAGAAGACTTAGAGAGGTTACAAATGCAGCAACTCGATTAGCTGCTAAAAAAATTGCGGAATATGTTGCCAGAGATCAAGATGACAATTTAGGAACAGCATTAAGCATTTTTAATGCCTTAATGGAAAAAGCAGATACCAGAAATTGGCAAACATTACCAGAGAGTTTAAACTATGTTAGAATCCCTCTTAAAATAGGTAGTAATACGATTAAAATAACTTACACTTCGGTTAACGGTAAAACTCTAGAAAATGAATTTGAAGTTATTGGAAATGGACAATTACAAATTCGTAACGATTATACATTCTAGTTAAATTATTAAATTGAGATAAATCCAATTAATAATTAAATGAAGGAATTATCGACATTATAAAATTGTTAAAAACACAGACTTAAATTTTATTTAATCAACAGAATAATGCAATTTTGTAGTTATGACAGATTTTTCGAGCTCAAAAAAGCTAGACCCTGAAGATTTTTATTATTCAGAGCAAGGTTATATTGTTTTTACAGAGGCATACCATTTAAAACGTGGATATTGTTGTAAAAATCTGTGTAAACATTGCCCATTTGGGTATACAGCTAAATTTAAGAAAACTAAAAACACAAATAAATGACGATTCAAGAATTTCAAGATGATATCCGAAATGGTATCCCAGAAGTACTTCCTCCCTTAAAACCTTTTGATTTGGATGTTAATCATGCTCCAAAACGTAAAGAAATTTTAACGGATGCTGAAAAGGAATTGGCATTGAGAAATGCATTAAGATATTTTGATGTAAAGCATCATTCTACATTACTTCCTGAATTTAAAGAAGAGTTGGAAACATACGGACGTATTTATATGTACAGACTTCGTCCAGATTATGAGATGAAGGCTCGTCCTATCACAGAATACCCTGCAAAATGTCAGCAAGCAGCGTCAATAATGTTAATGATACAAAACAATCTTGACTATGCGGTTGCGCAACACCCTCATGAGTTAATTACTTATGGAGGAAATGGAGGCGTATTCTCAAACTGGGCACAGTATAGATTGTGTTTGCAATATCTTTCTGAAATGACAGAAGAGCAGACATTAGTCATGTATTCAGGACACCCAATGGGTTTATACCCGTCTCATAAAGATGCGCCAAGGGTAGTTGTTACAAACGGAATGATGATACCCAATTACTCACAACCTGATGATTGGGAGAAGTATAATGCTTTAGGTGTAACACAATACGGTCAAATGACTGCAGGGTCATATATGTATATTGGACCTCAAGGGATTGTTCATGGAACTACAATTACCGTTCTAAATGCTGGTAGAAAAATCTCTAAAAATGGAGAAGGACTAGATGGTAAAATATTTGTTACAGCCGGATTAGGAGGTATGAGTGGTGCACAGCCAAAAGCTGGTAACATTGCTGGTTGTATTACCGTTTGTGCAGAGGTTAACCCTAAAATTACTAAAATTCGTCATGAACAAGGATGGATTGATGAAGTGATTGAAGATATACATGCACTAGTAGAACGTGTTAAAGTTGCTAAAGCAAATAAAGAAATTGTTTCAATTGCCTACCTAGGAAATGTAGTTGATATTTGGGAAAAATTTGATGAAAGTGATTTATATATTGATTTAGGATCTGATCAAACTTCACTTCATAACCCTTGGGCAGGTGGATATTATCCTGTTGACCAATCTTTTGAAGAATCTAACCGTATAATGGCTGAAGACCCTGAGTTATTTAAATCTCAAGTTCAAGCTACATTAAGGCGTCATGCAGATGCTGTAAATAAACATACAGCTAAGGGAACATATTTCTTTGATTATGGAAATGCCTTTTTATTAGAAGCCAGTAGAGCTGGTGCCGATATTATGGCCGAAAATGGAATTGATTTTAGATACCCATCTTATGTACAAGATATTATGGGACCTATGTGTTTCGATTATGGTTTTGGACCATTCCGTTGGGTATGTACAACTGGAAAACCAGAAGATCTTAAATATACCGATGATTTAGCTTGTAAAGTATTAGAACGCCTTAATCAAAATGCCCCTGAAGAAATCTCTCAACAAATGATAGATAATATTCAATGGATTAAAGGAGCGCAAACTAATAAATTGGTTGTAGGTTCTCAAGCTCGTATTTTATATGCCGATGCTGAAGGACGAATAGAAATAGCTAAAGCCTTTAATAAAGCAATTGAAGAGGGTAAAATTGGTCCTGTTGTACTTGGTCGAGATCATCATGATGTTTCAGGTACAGATTCACCTTTCCGTGAAACATCTAATATATATGATGGTTCTAGATTCACAGCAGATATGGCTATTCATAATGTGATTGGAGATTCGTTTAGAGGTGCTACTTGGGTATCTATCCACAATGGTGGTGGTGTAGGTTGGGGTGAAGTTATTAACGGAGGTTTTGGAATGTTGCTAGATGGAAGTGCAGATGCAAAACGCAGATTAGAAAATATGCTTTTCTGGGATGTTAATAATGGGATTTCAAGAAGAAGCTGGGCAAGAAATGAAGGAGCTATTTTTGCTATTAAACGTGCCATGGAAAGTAACCCTAATTTAAAAGTAACCTTACCAAATTTTGTAGATGATGAATTATTTAATGCCTAAAATTAAAAGATTTTCCGTAATTTTAAGTTTAATAGTAATATCATGTCAACCAGATGATAGTGTAGACTCTGGTGATGTTAGAGATGAATATGTAGGAAAATGGATATGTACTGAAACAAGTCAAATTTTTGGAACCTCAAATTATACTGTAACAATCACCAAAGATACTCAAGACGACATTATCAAAGTTGCTAATTTGTATAATATTGGAGATCAAAATCAAGTGTTATTTACTGTTTTTGATAATAATATTTCAATTAATACACAAACCGTTGAAGGAAATACATTTTCAGGAAATGGTACATCTGAGACTGATTATTCGACTTTTAATTTAAATTATACTGCAGTTTCAGGAGGAGACTCAGATAATGTAACATCAACTTTTACTAAATAATTGATTTATGACTAATTCCAATTTATCAGTAATTTATTCAGGCTCTGTTGTTACAGCTAATTTAGTCTGTAACTACTTGGAGTCGATGAATGTTCAGGTATTTTTAATGGATAGCTTTCAAAATAGTCTTAACACTGGATGGGTTGCTCCAAATTCCACCGATAATGTTAAAGTTATGGTTCCCCAAGATCAAACAAAAGAAGCTATTGAACATTTAAAAACTTTCTTTTCTGGAGGAAAATAAAGTTTAAAAAGTATAAAAAAGGCCTGTATTGAAATTCAATACAGGCCTTTTTTTGCTCAAAATATCCAGTAAATAAAAAGGGCTATATTATTAAAATATAGCCCTTTTTATTATTTGTATTTAAACCTATAAAATTATAAGTCTAAGTTTGCCTTAATATTATCTTCTCCTCCTAATAAAATATCTACTGGGTTTTCTAATGCTTCTTTAACTGCAACTAAAAATCCAACAGATTCTTTACCATCAATAATTCTATGGTCATAAGATAAAGCAACGTACATAATAGGACGAATTACGATTTCTCCATCAACAACTACAGGACGCTCTACAATATTATGCATTCCTAAAATTGCAGATTGTGGTGGGTTAATGATTGGTGTAGACAACATTGATCCAAATACTCCTCCGTTAGTAATTGTAAAAGTACCACCAGTCATATCACTAAGTTCAATTTTACCATCTCGGGCTTTAACAGCTAAACGCTTTACTTCACCTTCAACACCTTTAAAATCTAAATCTTCAGCATTACGAATAACAGGAACCATTAATCCTTTAGGAGAACTTACAGCAAT
This sequence comes from Flavobacteriales bacterium, assembly GCA_965243605.1. Lineage (GTDB taxonomy): Bacteria > Bacteroidota > Bacteroidia > Flavobacteriales > CAJXXR01 > JBMYYR01. The sequence goes on along the minus strand of CBDEVQ010000102.1, from coordinate 19,083 downwards.
ACTGATATCACAGTAATCGTAAGTAATCATTTCTTTACCATCTATCATTGCATTAACTGCAGGATACATTTCTAAAGCTCTAGTAACCGCTTTTGTAAAGAAAGACATAAACCCTAATCCTACTCCATGCTTCTCTCTAAATTCGTCTTTATAGATTTTACGTAAATCCATAATAGGCTTCATATCTACTTCGTTAAAAGTTGTAAGCATTGCTGTTTCAGATTTAACCTGAACCAATCTCTCTGCAACTTTTCTTCTTAAAGAAGACATTTTTTTACGTTTAGAACCACGGTTTCCTGGTCCATTACCCATAGCTACTTTTGCCTCTTCAACATCAGCTTTAGTAATACGACCATCTTTCCCTGTACCAACAATATTATCAGCAGTAACATTCTTTTCCGCCATTAATTTCTTAGCTGCTGGAGAAGGAGTTCCTGAAGCGTATGTCGTTTTTGATTCTTGAGCAATAGGCTCTGGACTTGGAGCTGGTGCCTCTGTAGTCTCTTTTGGTGCCGATGCAGTTGTAGAATCTCCTGCGAAACTTGTATCAATAGTACAAATTACAGAACCTACAGCTACTTCTTCTCCATCTTCTACCAAGATTTTGATTTTCCCAGATTCTTCAGCGTTAATCGTTAAAGTGGCTTTATCAGAATCAATTTCACATAATTCTTGTTCTTTTTCGACAACATCACCATCGGCTACTAACCAGTTAGCGATTTCTACTTCGGTGATTGATTCACCTGGACTTGGAACATTTAATTCTACGATCATTTTTTCTCGTATTTATTTGTTGAATGGATTGTGGTTTCTAATATCTTGTTTTGAAGTCAAACACTGCATTAACAACTTCTTCTTGACGTCTCTTAGCTCTTGCTGATGATCCCGAAGCTGGTGTTGCACTAGGTGTTCTTGCTATTACTTCAAAAGGGAAATGACGTAGGTGTCGTAACACATGCGACCATGCTCCCATATTTTCAGGTTCTTCCTGAGCCCATATTAATGTTGTTGCTTGATTATAACGAGCAATAATACGGTTAATAGCTTGCATTGGTAAAGGATATAGTTGCTCTAATCTAATTAAGGCCACATCTTCTCTACCTAACTCTTCTTTCTTGGCTAACAATTCATAATATAATTTTCCACTACAGAAAACCATTTTGTTAACTCGTGTTGGATGCACTTGAGTATCATCGATTATCTCTTGGAATCGACCTTCTGATAAATCTTCAAGTGTTGAAACACATTTAGGGTGACGTAATAAACTTTTTGGTGTAAAAATCACTAAAGGTTTACGGAAACGTCTTACTTGCTGACGACGTAACAAATGGAACATTTGTGCCGGAGTAGTTGGATTAGCAACTTGCATGTTCATTTGAGCACACAATTGTAAATAACGCTCCATTCTGGCTGATGAGTGCTCTGCACCTTGTCCTTCATAACCATGAGGTAACATCATTACCAAACCATTTTGAAGTTTCCATTTATCTTCTGCCGCAGAAATATACTGGTCAATTACGATTTGACCACCATTACTAAAGTCTCCAAACTGAGCTTCCCACATTGTAAGTGTATTCGGTCTTGCCATAGCATAACCATACTCAAATCCTAAAACTCCATATTCACTTAACAGCGAATTATGTATTTTAATTTGAGCTTCATCTTTACAAATTTGCTCAAGATTATTTATACGTTCTTCAGAATTCTCATTACGTAAAACAGCATGTCTATGTGAGAATGTTCCTCTTTCAACATCTTGTCCTGTTAAACGTACAGAAACACCTTCATTTAATAAAGTACCATAGGCCAATAACTCAGCCATACCCCAATCAAATGAATTCTTTTCCTCAATCATCTTACGACGATCTTCCATTAAACGTGCAGCTTTTTTATAAACAGTACCACGATCTGATAATGTATATATTTGTTTAGCTACCGTTTTTAATGTTTCAAGTTCTACACTTGTATTTGGCGATGAATTAAAGTCTTCATAACGTCCAGTTCGCATAGAGTTCCATTCTTCTTCTAAGAATGGTGTAATATCTGTATTCTCTTCTGCTCTGGCTTCATCTAAATCTTTATTTAATAAAGCTTTAAAATCTTTCTCTAAGTCTTTAACAATTTTAGCTTCAACAACACCCTGCCCCATCAATTTCTGATTGTAAATCTCTCTTGGGTTTAAATGTTTTGATATTAATTTATAAAGATTAGGTTGTGTAAACCTTGGTTCGTCTCCTTCATTATGACCGTATTTACGGTAACATAATAAATCAATAAAAATATCTTTATTGAATTTCTGACGATATTCAATTGCAATTTCCATAGCATGAACAACAGCTTCTACATCGTCTCCATTGACATGGAATACAGGGCACATTGTTGTTTTTGCTATATCTGTACAATAAATACTAGATCTTGCATCTAGGTAGTTTGTTGTAAATCCAATTTGATTATTAATAACCATATGTAAAGTTCCCCCTACATGATATGGATCCAATTGTGCCATTTGCACAACTTCATAAACGATACCTTGACCTGCAATGGCAGCATCACCATGAATCAACACGGGTAATACAGCACTTGCATTTCCTTTATATTCGTAATCTATTTTTGCTTTTGCAATACCATGAACAACAGGGTCTACAGTCTCAAGATGCGAAGGATTTGGGCATAAATTCATTTTCACTTCGTTTCCGCTTTCAGAAACAAACTGACGTGTATACCCTAAGTGATATTTAACATCACCATCAAACTCCTCGTCTATATAATCTTTACCTTCAAACTCTGTAAATACTTGCTTATATTCTTTCTTAAAAATATTCGCTAATACATTTAATCGTCCACGGTGAGCCATTCCAAAGATAAACTCTTTAACTCCAAGCTCAGATCCATATTCTACAACAGAATCTAATGCCGGAATAGTTGACTCTCCTCCTTCTAATGAAAAACGTTTTTGACCAACATATTTTGTATGTAAAAAACTTTCAAAAGCAACAGCTTCATTAAGTTTCTTTAAAATATGACGCTTTTGATTTGCATTAAATGAGGTTTTATTATTGTTTTGATGCAATCGGTTTTTTAACCAATTTACTTCATCAACATCTTGAATGTGCATAAACTCAACACCAATATGCTGACAGTATACTTCTTCTAAATGATTAATGATATCTTGTAAAGTAGTAACACCTATTCCTAGTTCTACACCTGCTTGAAACTCTTGATTTAGATCAGACTTATCTAATCCAAAATTTACATAGTTTAAATCAGGTGAATATGATCTTCTTTGACGAACTGGGTTTGTTTCTGTGAACAAATGACCTCTTTCACGGTAACCATTAATAAGGTTTATAACCTTAAATTCTTTATGGAATTCTTCCGGAACTTCATCTCCTGCATAACTTTCGTGAGCAAAATGATATCCTTGGAAAAATGATCTCCACGTTGGCATTACCGAGTCTGGATCTTCTAAGTATTGTTCATAAACCTCCTCTACAAAGGCTCCATGAATACTTCCTAAGAAGGAAAACTTATCCATTATTATATGTTTTTTTTAAACGCGTTTTAATAAAATGGATGTAAAAAAGGAACTTTTACACACATTTAACTACTGGCTCCAAAGATAATCTAATTATGTAAAAACGAAAATTTTTCTAAAATAGAATCATAGGCTTTTTACATTCTCCATTTCAATGGGTCTACAATTATCATTTGTATTACAATATTATCTAAAATATTATGAATACTTCAATTCATTTATAAATTGTCATTTTTTTATTTTCCCACATAAAAAAAGGCGTTTTGAATATATCAAAACGCCTTTTTTATACTTATGAAATTTGTAACTATTTAAGTCCAACTACTGCTTCTGTTACATTTATTACATGATCTCCAATTTTCTCTAAAGAATGGATAATATCATTATAAATTAAAGCGGTGTTAATTTTATAATCACCATTTTGGATATTAACAAGGTGTTGTCTTCTTAAAGAATCTCTTAACTTATTAATTTTCTCTTCAGCTTCTTGAGCAGCTTCTATTGAAACATTTGCATAAGGTTGGTTTAAGTTTTTGACCATAATTTCTAAACTTTCTCCAACTACAGTGATCATATTCTCAACATTAGCTCTATTTTCTGGTGTAAAATACGCCTTATCTTGTAAACGTCTTTCTAATCCTTTGGCCGTTTGATAAACAATATCACCAACACGTTCTAAATCTCCAACGATACTTAATAATCCACGCGTTCTTATGGTAGCCGTTTCACTCATTTCTTCAGCAGATGTTTCTGATAAGAAATTTGCAATCTCTATCTCCATAGAATCTGTTATTCCTTCATATTTATGAATACGCTCTAATCGCTTAGTAAAAGCTTTATGATCCGTTTCTGCAAATAATCCAGGTAACATATTATATAAACGCTGTGTAATCTCTCCACAATGCGCTACTTCTTTTGTTGCTTCTTCAATAGATAATTCTGGAGAACTAAATACACCTCCACCAATATGCTTTAACTTGAAGCTTTCATCTTCTTCACCTTTAGACTTAACAGTCTTAATGGCAACATTAACTAATAGCTTAACAAACCCGACACATATAATTACGTTTAACAAGTTAAATGTTGTGTGGAAAGCCGCTAATGCAAATTTATTAGCTCCATTAGCTGGTGGTGGTAATAAGTAATCCAATAGATCTAAGAAATATGGCATTACTATGATCATCCATGTTACCCCAATTATATTAAATAATGAGTGAATTCTGGCTGATCGTTTTGCATGTACATTCGCAACAATAGATGCTAATTCTGCCGTAATTGTAGTACCAATATTTTCACCTAATACCATGGCAGCAGCAATTTCAATAGGAAGTCCTTGCGTTGTTAATGTTATGGTTAATGCCATAGCAGCACTACTCGATTGTACAATAACAGTTAATAAGGTACCAACTCCAACAAACATTAAACGTGTGAAGAATCCACCATTTGTAAACCCATGTAAGAACTCTAATACCTCTGGATTATGCTTAATATCTGGCACAGAATGTTTTAATTCATCTAATCCCATAAATAATAAAGCGAATCCAACAGCCACTTCTGCCCATTTTCTTCTACTTTGCTTACCTGAGAACATAAATGGGAATGCTACTGCTATAATAGGTAAAGCAATAGCCGAAACTTTAACTTTAAATCCTATTAAAGAAACCAACCATCCTGTAATCGTTGTTCCAATATTAGCCCCCATCATTACTCCAGCAGATTCCATTAATGATATTAGTCCTGCGTTAACAAAACTAACCGTCATTACCGTAGTTGCTGAAGAAGATTGAAGAATAGCCGTTATTAAGAATCCTGTTGCAACTCCCGTATAACGGTTTGATGTCATTTTTCTTAATACTTGACGCATCTTTGATCCAGCCACTTGCTGAAGAGCATCACTCATTACTTTCATCCCGTAGATGAAAAAACCTAAGGCTCCAATTACTTTAAGAAGATCCATGAATCCGAATTCCATAACTTTCGTTTTGTATTTGTTTAGTACGGCAAAAATAGACGAGTGAATCCCACTTACCGTTAAGATAAGTTAATCTGTATGTTAATTTAATGTTAAGTTTTAATATCGATATTTTACATATCACTGTAAGTTTACTTAAAAACATAAGACAAAAACCTATAAAAATAAGATAGTATCGAGTAATTCTTGATAAAGATAAGCTTAACTTCATGTTAATTATTTGTTAAATAACAGGGCTTTTTTTGAATAAAAGAATGATTTATCTAAAATTTGCCCCGCAATGTTAAGCTGTGTTTAACTTAAAGTTAATAATAAAAATGGCGTTTCTCGCAATAACAAAGAGAACTCCTTTTTATCATATTAATTGACACAGACATTAAAAAAAACAGAAACCACTTTTATGAAATTTTCATTAAAAAAAACGAGTCTTATTATTTGTTGTGCTATGACAACAATACTTACATCAAATGCTCAAACAATTTCAAAGAATTCGTTTGGTAAAGGCCTTAAAATTATCGCTGCAGATTCTTCGTTTTACATGAAAGCCAGCTTGCGATTACAAAACAGATACGATGGTGTATTATTAGATAATGAATATACAGATCAAATGTTTTTAAGACGTGCTCGTTTAAAATTTGATGGATTCGTATATTCTCCTAAAGTAAAATTCAAATTGGAAGCAGATATCGTTTCTGGAGAAATTAAAGATGCCGTAGTAAAATGGAATTTTTATAAAGGATTTGAATTATGGGCAGGACAAACAAAACTGCCAGGAAACCGTGAACGTGTTATTTCTTCTCAAAAATTACAATTTGTAGATCGATCTCAATTAAACTCAGCCTTCACACTAGATCGTGATAAAGGGATACAGATACGTCACAAATTTAAAGTAGGGAAAATGATCGTGAGAGAAGCTCTTGCCATATCTCAAGGTGAAGGTCCAAATGAAAGAAATAAAAAATTCGAAAGCTCTCCTGATTTAAACGGAAAGCAATATACATTTAGAATGGAATTCCTTCCTTTTGGAAAATTTGCAAGTAAAGGAGATTATTTTGGGAGTGATTTAAAACGTGAATCTAAACCTAAGTTATCTATTGGTGGTACTTTTGACTTTAATAATAACGCAATAAGAGCAAGAGGAAATACAAAAGATTTCTTAACTAAATCCAACGATATTAGAAGTTATTTCGTTGATATGATGTTTAAATATAAAGGAATCTCATTCATGGGAGAATATGCTAAACGTGAAGTCAATAACAACATTGTTACGCCATTTAGAGATAGCGATAAGTCTTCTGCCTTTTATACAGGTAACGCGATTAACCTTAATTTAGGATACCTCTTAAAAAACAATTGGGAAGTTGCAGTCCGTTACACTCAAGTAAATCCAGATAAAATAACAGATAAGACTGAACTAAACGAATATACTTTAGGTGTTTCTAAATATATTGTTGGACATAGCCTAAAAATCCAGTCCGATTTAACAAGAAGAACAGAATTAAATGTTGAGAATGATGAACTGTATATATTTCGATTACAAGTTGAAGTGTCTTTCTAAAGATATATAAGGAAATTACACATTAAAATATAAAGACCTCATTAGACATTTTCTAATGAGGTCTTTATATTTTATATCATACCCCATTCATTTTTGTCTTTTATTTAACTCAAATTCCTTTTTTTTTCAATAAAGACGATGATCCCTTTAAAAAATCGTAATTTTGCAGAATGAAAAAAATTCGCATTGCCGATTTAGAATTTGAACATTATCTTTCTGAACAAGAAATTGAAAGATCGATTAAAGTGATCGCTGAACAAATAGAACGTCATCATAAAAATACGTTTCCAGTATTTTTAGCTGTTCTTAATGGAGCTTTCAGATTTGCATCAAGTTTAATTAGGCATATTGATTTTCCTTGTGAAATACATTTTGTAAAACTCAGTTCTTACGAAGGGGTTAAATCTACAGGTGAATTTTCTCATATAAGTGGATTAAATATTGATCTTAAAGGTAGAGACGTTATCTTACTAGAAGATATTGTAGATACAGGTAATACCATTGAGAAATTGTATGATCTACTTAAAGATAAAGATTTAAACAGTCTTAAAACTGCAAGTTTATTCCTTAAGCCCGAAGTTTATAATAAATCTATTCAAATAGATTATGTGGCGAAAGAAATACCAAACAAGTTTATTGTAGGATTTGGACTGGATTATAACCAACAAGGTAGAAATCTTAACGATTTGTATCAATTAAAAAAAACGAACATGTTAAATATCGTATTATTCGGACCTCCAGGTGCAGGAAAAGGAACTCAGTCAGATAAATTAGTAGAAATTTTTGGTTTAAAACACCTTTCTACTGGTGATATTTTCCGTTTTAATATTAAAAATGAAACTGAACTTGGTAAACAGGCTAAGGCATTTATCGATAAAGGAGAATTAGTACCAGACGAAATTACGATTGGTATGCTTCAAGATACTGTAGATAATACACCTGATGCTAAAGGATTTATTTTTGATGGTTTCCCTAGAACAACTGCACAGGCCGAATCATTAGATAAATTTTTAACGTCTAAAGGTGAAAGTATTACAACCATGTTAGCCTTAGAGGTAGAAGAAAACGAGTTAATTAAGCGTTTGTTAGAACGTGGAAAAGCAAGTGGTAGAGCTGATGATGCAAACGAAGATGTAATCAAAAATCGTATTGCTGTTTATAACAGAGAAACTGCTGTTGTTCAAGAATTCTACGAAGCTCAGAATAAATATAAAGGTATTGAAGGAATTGGTACCATTGAAGAAATTACTGAACGATTAAGTTCAGCTATTAACCTTGTAAACGCCTAACAACCCATGTCGGTAGAAGGATCAAATTTTATAGATTACGTAAAGATTTTTTGCGCTGCTGGTAAAGGTGGTGCTGGATCTGCCCACTTCATGCGTTCTAAGGAAGACGCCAAAGGTGGACCTGATGGTGGAGATGGAGGTCGTGGTGGACACATCATTCTTCGTGGGAACAAACAAATGTGGACACTTTTACCATTAAAATTCCGTAAGCATATTAAAGCTGGACACGGAGAAAATGGAGGAAGTAACCGTAAATATGGTGCCGATGGTTGGGATGAAGTAATAGATGTTCCCATTGGTACAATTGCTAAAGATGAAGAAACTGGAGAAACTATTTTTGAGATTCAAGAAGATGGTGAACTTCAGATTTTACGTTATGGTGGTTTAGGAGGACGTGGTAATGACCACTTTAAATCTCCAACAAATCAAGCACCACGTTATGCTCAATCTGGAACACCAGGACACCAAGGTTGGAATATACTTGAGCTTAAAGTATTAGCAGATGTTGGATTAGTAGGATTTCCGAATGCTGGAAAATCAACACTCCTTAGTGTAATTTCTGCTGCCAAACCGAAAATTGCGAACTATGCTTTTACAACATTAGCACCTAATTTAGGTGTTGTAAAATATAGAGAGAATTTTCAATCGTTTGTAATGGCTGATATCCCAGGTATTATTGAAGGTGCCAGTGAAGGTAAAGGTTTAGGATTTAGATTCCTTCGTCATATAGAACGAAATGCAGTTTTATTATATATGATTCCTGCAGATTCTGACCATATTTCTAAAGAATTTGAAGTTCTTAAAAGCGAATTAGAAAAATACAATCCAGAACTTTTAGATAAAGAGTTTTTAGTAGCAATTACTAAAGCTGATATGCTGGATGAAGAATTAAAAGAAGAACTTAAATCTGAATGTCCTGAACATGTAGAGTATATATTTATATCCTCTGTAATACAAGAAGGGTTAACAGAATTAAAAGATAAACTTTGGGAGAAAATTCAAAGATCAAAAAAGTCTGAACTTGATGGATAACATCATAAAAAAAGAGCGATTGTTTTCAATCGCTCTTTCTTTTTTCTATACTATACAATAATTACTTTAATCGAAATCTAATTGGTATTGTATATCTTAAGTTAACAGGTTCCCCACGTTGTTCTGCTGGTTTTACTTTTGGCAAAGTATTAATTAATCGTTTTGATTCTTTAATAAACCCTTTCATATTTCCTTTCACAACTTCTACTTGGTCTATATTTCCTGTCTTAGTAATTACAAATTGAACAAATAATCGTTCCTCCATTCCCATTTCTTTTTCAAATTCTGGATATCTAAAATTAGAAGAAATGTGTTTTAATATTCCACGCTCAAAGCACTTTTTTTGTTCCTCTTTACTATAGATTTCTCCACACTCAGAAAAAGTAGGGTACTTTTCAATAGCTACAAAATCTAACACTTCTTCTTCCGTAACCTCTATATCTATAATATCAACTGTTACATCATCTGGATCTCCAATTTCACTAAACGGATCATCATCAGGTACATCAAGAACAATTTCTTTTTCCTTTTCAAGAGCAGGTATAATTTCTGCAATTAAAATTTTATCTGTAACAACCGCAGCTTGTTCTCTCACTTTAGGCGCTGTTCTAGTTACTGGAGGAAGTACTTCTATTATTGGATCTTCTGTATTATTTGGTAAACTAACCAAAACTTCATTTTGAGTCCATTCTAAATTAATTATGGCAAGAACCCCTCCTATTGCTAAAATTAGCCCAGTAAGAAAGAATCTAGGCTTTCTTTTTTCTAAATCTACTTTTGGATTTTTTTTGTTACGCATGTTTTACATTTTTAAAGTTCGTAATAAACGGGCATAAACATATCCATCAATGTGCTTCGAAACGCTACGCTTTGAAACTTAGTTTTATGTTGCAACAATTTAAATTTCAATAATCGTATTCGGATAATCTATATTAATTACAACTAAAATCAAGCCATTTTATTATTTTTTAACATTAAATATGGATTATCTATATATATAACTGTAAAAAAGGCATATAAATGTAATATCATTTTAAGTATCCCCTTTAACCAACATGAAGATTTTTGTATATTCGCATCAACTAAAAAAAGGCGGATTTTATTATTATTTCCAGATATTATAAATCGCATCAAAGGATAAAAAACAAAACAATAGAAATGGCAACAAATAATTCTAAAATCATCTATACTAAAACAGATGAAGCTCCAGCATTAGCAACCTATTCGTTTTTACCTATTGTAAAAGCATTTACTTCTACTGCAGGAATCGAAATTGAAACGAAAGATATTTCCTTAGCAGCACGAATTCTAGCATTATTTCCAGATTTCTTAACTGAAGATCAAAAAGTAAATGATGCTTTAGCTGAATTAGGATCTCTAGCTAAAACACCGGAAGCAAATATTATTAAGTTGCCAAATATTAGTGCTTCTATACCTCAATTAAAGGCTGCTATTACTGAATTACAAGCAAATGGATATCAAATACCAAATTATCCAGATGAAGCTAATTCTGCTGAAGATAAAGATATTCAAGCACGTTACAATAAGGTAAAAGGAAGTGCTGTAAACCCTGTTTTACGTGAAGGTAATTCAGATCGTAGAGCTCCAAAAGCGGTTAAAAATTACGCTAAGAACAATCCACATTCAATGGGTGAATGGTCTTCTGATTCTAAAACCCATGTTTCAAGTATGTCTGCTAACGATTTTTACGGAAGTGAAAAATCAATGACGATGTCTTATGCAACAGATTCTAAAATTGAATTTATTGGAACAGATGGATCATCACAAGTATTAAAAGCATCTCAACCTTTATTAGAAGGTGAAATTATTGATACTGCTGTTTTAAGTTTATCTCACCTTAAAGATTTTATTGCTTCAGAAATTGAAGATGCTAAATCTAATAATGTTCTTTTTTCTCTTCATATGAAAGCTACAATGATGAAGGTTTCTGACCCAATCATATTTGGAGCTGTAGTAGAAGTCTTCTTTAAAGACGTATTAGAAAAACATAAATCTACACTCAATGAATTAGGTGTTGATGTTAATAATGGTATTGGAAACCTATACTCGAAAATAGAGCAATTACCTACAGATAAAAAAGAAGAAATATTAGCCGACTTAGATGCTGTTTATGCAAATAGACCAGCTTTAGCAATGGTTAATTCTGATAAAGGAATCACAAATTTACATGTTCCTAGTGATGTAATTATTGATGCTTCAATGCCTGCAATGATTCGTACATCTGGTCGTATGTGGAATACACAAGGTGAATTACAAGATACAAAGGCTATTATTCCAGACCGTAGTTATGCTAGTGTTTACCAATCTACAATAGATTTCTGTAAAAAGAATGGAGCGTTTGACCCAACTAAAATGGGATCAGTTTCTAATGTTGGATTAATGGCTCAAAAAGCTGAAGAATATGGTTCTCATGATAAAACATTCCAGATGTCTAACGCTGGAACTGTTCGAGTTTCAGATTCAGAAGGAAATATTCTTTTAGAGCAATCTGTTAATGCAGGTGATATCTTTAGAATGTGCCAAGTAAAAGATGCTCCAATTCAAGACTGGGTAAAGCTAGCAGTGAATAGAGCGAAAGCAACTGGAACACCAGCTGTATTTTGGTTAGATGAAAATAGAAGTCATGACCAACAATTAATTGAAAAGGTTAAAACATATTTACCTCAACATGAAATTAGAGGATTAGATATTCGTATTCTTTCTCCAGAAAAAGCTAATATGTTCTCTCTAGATCGTATTAAAATGGGACTAGATACAATTTCTGTTACAGGAAATGTATTAAGAGATTACTTAACAGACTTATTCCCTATTTTAGAATTAGGAACAAGTGCCAAAATGTTATCTATTGTTCCATTAATGAATGGAGGTGGATTATTCGAAACTGGTGCTGGTGGATCTGCACCTAAGCATGTTCAACAATTTAATGAAGTTGGATACTTACGATGGGATTCTTTAGGTGAATTTTTAGCTTTAGCTGTTTCATTAGAACATTTAAGTGAAACAACTGGAAATAGCAAAGCCAAAACATTAGCGACTACATTAGACGAAGCTACAGATAAATTCTTAGCAAATGATAAGTCTCCAGCTCGTAAAATTGGACAGATTGATAATAGAGGTTCTCACTTTTATTTAGCACTTTACTGGGCTGAAGCGTTAGCAAACCAAACAGAAGATGCTGAATTAAAAGCTACATTTGAAAACCTATACAATAGTATTTCTGAAAACGAAACTACAATTGTTGAAGAATTAATTTCGGTTCAAGGTGAAGCTGTTGATGTTAAAGGATATTACTTACCAAATGATGATGTTGCCTCTGTTGCAATGCGCCCAAGTAACACATTTAATACTGCATTATCTACATTATAATTTAATAATGGACAAATAAAAAAAGGTGGTTAGATTCAATTCTAACCACCTTTTTTATTTATAAATAATTTTAGCCCGATTATGTTTATCAATTACAGCGCCTTCTTCAATTATTAGTTTAGCGTTCTTTCCTATTATTATTCTTGAACCTCTTTCCATTTTCACATAAGACCCTCGTTTCAAGATCAGAATGGAATTATCATTCACAATAAACTTAGATTTTGTTTTCATCAAAACTTTACTCGCATGATTTAAAATAAGCTCTGTTGGATTAATAAATTTATTATTAACCGCTTTATGTGAATTTACGGTTCCAGATTCATCAACAAGAACATCTATTTTAGAATTCAGTATAAGGCTATAATCTGACTGATTTAAATAGTTTGGTTCTATTTTTAAATTACCAGATAATCTTAGATTAGACTTTACATTAAAATCATTATACCTTACAGTAACCAAATAAGAATCATGATCTATACTTTTAAAGTCTACATGCATTCCGTTAATAATCGTATGTTCAAGTTCTCCTTTTCTACGGTCATAATTTACGAGTCCATAAACTGGATGGCCTGATGACAATGATAATTTATCGCCAGATTTGAAAAAAGGATTACGATTTTTAAAAAATTTAGAAGACTTTACTGTATTTCCACCAGAAAAACCATAAACCGCCATGGTGTCTCTTTCATTACACTCCATAATAAATGGTACACTTTCTATATATCCACCATGTACGGATGACTTATAGGTTATTTTCCCATCTGGTAATTTTTCGGACTGCCAACCTTTAGGAAAATCATTAATAAATCTCATGAATGGATTTGTTCCAGCAAAGGGGTTTCTTTTTGCTTTTTTAAGTGAAGCTATAGGATTATTGAAGTAATTATCCCAAGATTTACTCACACCATTATAGGAATAATCCCAATTACCATCGGCATGCAAAAATCGGAGTCCATTAGATTGATGTTTATTTCCATATTTAGGAAGTATATTTCTATTTGGAGAAATACGTTCAACATATGCATATATTCCTTTAGATAGTTTAGGTACCGTATCACCTATTTTTGTTAACACTTGTCCACCAAACAAATTTCTATCCATCTTAGATTTGTTTTGATGGTTTTCTATCCATAAAAAAGAATTTGGATAATTCGGAATTGGTAGACGAAGTGCATCTCCACTAGTAACATAATCTCGTAGGATAAATGAATATTCTCTATTCCCTATAGAATCTATGCTTTGTGTTTTATCAATATCTTGTTTATCAAGATTAATCCATCCTAATACCCAACGTTCCCAACCGTTAGCTGTAATGTTTGTAAAATTGGTAGAATTCATCATTCCATATGAAATATCTGGGTAAAAGAAATAATTACCTACAGTACCGTTAGCCCCATTATAATGTGGTGAATTGTATAATTTATGTGCAATTTCATGTAAAAACATACTCATAAAGGCATCTCCGTTCTTTCCAGATTCATCACTTAGGGTAAACCCAGTATTATCAAAACTATACGATTCCCATGGCGATTTATAACCGTTTAAATAACTGGTTGCTACTCCTCCACCCCATACCAATCGTTTTTTCTTAAAAACTTGATGAGGCATACCATTATGATTCCTATAAATAAAAATAATACAATCGGGCTTTCCATCAGATCTTGTATTTGCTGTATTACGACTATAATTCGGATTATTCTCCCTAATATCAAATGGAGCAAAATCGAAATCAGGATACAATTGATAAACCTTATCTAATACCGCTCTATTAAAATCCTTAATTGAATTTTTACCTTTTGGATCAATATCAATTCTTACCGGTAGGTCTGTATTAGGATCTTTTAGACACTCGGCCATAAAATTAAATTTCCCTAATGACATTTCATTATAGTAGTCACTTATGTTAACTGGAGTGTTAGGTTTAGAAAACTCTTGGATATCCTCATGAAAAATATCCATTTCACCAGTTAATGAATTAACATATGGCGGTAAATCTTGTCCTTGAGAAATATCCCAATTCGCATAATGTTGATGATTAAATGGTATTGAATCGCCGTTAACGAATATGTTATGAGAAAAACCAACAAAGATTAATAATGCCTTGATGTCTCCTTCAGGTGTAAACATTCCTCCATTTGGTAAATATGGCTTTTGCCCAAATGCCTTTGTCATTATTATTATTCCAAATAACAAATAATAAATTTTCTTAATCATATACTTAATTAATTTCCTTTCGTGAAATATACAATACTTCCAATAACCAAAACAACTAAGAGAACCGTGAAAATTATTTTCCAGATTGAATAAGGCCGTTCTCCACTCAATCTCCCGGTTTGTCCATTTATATGAAACTTATATACTTTTCCTGAATAGGCATATGTACTCATATATAATGGCAACAAAATATGCTTAAATGTTTCATCAGATAGAATCTTTTCGAGATGGTGAACGCGTTGTGTATCTCCTCCAATATCTTGTTTAGCCCATTTTAAGGCAATATTGTCCGCATGTTTTTTAGCTTCAAAATGTCCTTTATTTAAAGGTATCGTATATTTTTCAGTAATATATCCGGCCAAATATTTAGGGTCAAATGCTTTAGTCTTTGATAAATCCCAATTCGAGACCTTTTCATCAACATTTATTTTTCTTTTATCAGAAGCTATAATTAAGGTATCGTCAATAAATCCATTTACACTTCCAGAAGCAGGGAACCATCTTGTTTTTCTTACTTGTTGATTTCTATATTCGGTTTTACCATTGACTTGAACACGAACCTGTTTGTTCTCATAATAATAGGTTCCTTGTTCACCTGAATATTGAACATTCATATTGGCATCAAAAGTCCAAAACGGAATATAAACCCCTTGAATTGAATTGGTATTTAATGTGGCCTTTTTAAACTTATTTGGAGCAAACCATAATCCCTTTACCCAATGGTTAAATTCTTCTTTCGCCTTTTTATCATCAATAAAGAATGGAATAATAGCACCTGGTAAAATCCACTCTTCTTTTTGCTGATCTTTAAGTGTTAATATACTTCCACAAAACACACAATGTTGTGTTTTAATATGATCTCCAATATGTTGATTTGCCCCGCAACCATTACAATGAACCATAGTTATCTCTTCGGAATGAGCTTGCCCTCCTATAGTCGATAAATAAGATTTTAAATCAAGTTCTAATATTGATTGCTCTTTATCAATTTGTATTTCCTCTCTGTAACCACAATACGTACATTTTAAAAAATCAGATCCTGGTTGATAGTTTAATTCAGCACCACAACTTTTACAAGATTTGTTATCTTCACTTTGTTTTGTTTCTTCCAAATGCATTTAAATATTTTATACGTTTGGTAATGGTGGAGGGATTGTTCCTTCCATTTGTTGATATTCTGGCGTCGAGTTTAATGCCATCCAATTAGTCATACCTTGTTTCCACACTAATGTTTCGCCACTAATTTGCTTTTGTTTAAACAATTCTGTTAAACGCTGTAAACTAACAGGTCCTGCTTGCTGACCATTAAGGGCATAAAAATATTGTGTTTGTTGTGGTAATGGTGGCGGTACAGCACCATTTGGAGGTGTTTGTTGATGTTTTTGCTGGTTTTGTTGTCCTTGAAATAAATAACCGAACTGGTTCATCATTCCAAATCCCATTCCCATACCAACACCTGCACCTGCCATTCCACCTTCATTAGCTGCAGCAATTTCTAAAGCTTTAGCAGCTTTAATTTGCATCAGTTTATTTAAGTCAATCTTATTTAAACGGCTATATTCAAAAATTTCTTTTTTTAATTCCTCAGGCATTGAAACATTCTCTATAAAGAACTTTTCTACATATAACCCAACAGATTGAAATTCTCCCTGTAAAATTTTCTGACAAACTTCTGATAGTTCTGTTGTATTCGCAGCATACATTTCAATTGGAATCTTTGCTTCTCCAACGGCATCAGTAAATCGAGTAGATAT
This sequence comes from Flavobacteriales bacterium, assembly GCA_965243605.1. Taxonomy (GTDB): domain Bacteria; phylum Bacteroidota; class Bacteroidia; order Flavobacteriales; family CAJXXR01; genus JBMYYR01. Next base: position 2,342 of record CBDEVQ010000102.1, on the reverse strand, counting down.
TAAACTTTTTAAATGTTCATTAATTTCAAAACTCGTGAAGTGTCCATCGGTACCAACTATTTCCTTAATAAATTTACTAGCATCATCTATCTTAAAAGCATAAGATCCGAATGCTCTAATTTCGACTAATCCATAACGTTCATCATTGACAATAATAGGGTTTTTTGTCCCCCATTTTTCGTTCGTAAATAATCTAGTATTCACAAAATAGACTTCCGCTTTAAAAGGGCTATTAAATCCGTATTTCCATCCTTTTAACGTCGATAGAATTGGTAAATTTTGAGTATTTAAAGTATATGTTCCTGGAGTAAATACATCTGCGAGTTGACCTTCAGATACAAAAACTGCTGTTTGCCCTTCTCTAACTATTAATTGAGCTCCGTTCTTTATCTCGTTTTGATATCGCTCGAACCTATATGCTATTGTATCATTACTATTATCTAAAAACTCAACAATATCAATAAATTCATTGCTTAGCTTCTTCTTAATATCATCAAATAATCCCATCAGAATATCTTTTTTAAATTTATTAACAATATAACCAGAATTAAATAAACTCTCAAGTTTTAAACACAGATTAACGATTCAATAAACATTTCGTTGCATTCAAACAGTGTATTAATGTCATTCAATAAACAATTTCATCATAGACTTCTAAATCCAATTTTTAAGTCACCATAATGATGACTTATATTTAAGTACATTTGTATTAAATTTTATTTCATGAAAAAAATAACTTTTAAGCGGCTTATTAAGATGAGTTTATTTGTCTTACTTATGATGCTATCTGCAATTTTCATACATTATTATAGATATAGATTTACACCATTAGTGAATATTGGTTCTGTGGACCAGATTGTTATAGAACCATTAGAAGTGTATACGAATAAACTCTCATACCAAGTTGGTGATAGCCTATTTATATATATTAAATCTAAAGAAACTGGTCAAGGTACTATCAACAAAACCATTCAACAGAATAAATTTCCAATTCAAACATTTGACTTTAATATACAAGAACAACAAATAAATTATACACAATCCGAAAAAGGCTGTTCTTGGGATATTTCAGACACTATTATTATTTCAGAAGAATTTCAACCTGGGTACTATTCCGTAGATCTTGAAACAGGAAATCATAAAACAACGTTTAATTTTGTTATTGAAAATAGGAAAAAAAGTAAAATAGCCGTTTTAGCCCCTTTATCTACTTGGGTTGCCTATAACAACTGGGGAGGTAAATCTCTATATGTAAATAATATAGAAGATAAAACAACGTATTATACTTCAAGTAAAAGACCTAATCCTAATAATGACATACGTGTTGAAGCTAATTCTACGAATTACTTTTTAACCAATTACAATTCTATACTATTACCGGATTATAGCTTGGAATATGATTTGGAATTATTAAAACAAGTCGATGTTATCGTCTTAAATTATCACGCTGAATATTTCTCCGAATTAATGTATAACAACCTGGTTACTCTATTAGAAGATTATAATATTTCTTTAATTTCTTTAGGTGCTAATCAAATGTATTGGAAAACATACTGGCATGATAATTATGCATATATGGAATGTCGAAAAGACTTAACTTCTTTTGATAACCATATATTAAATTATGGAGGTATGTGGAGACATCATATCAATAAATCTGAACATAATATATTAGGAGTTCAATTTACAGAAGAAGGAATGCATAGTTATGCACCCTATGAGGTTAAAAATTCAACCCATTGGATTTACGACAATACAAATGTAAAGTCTGGTGATTTATTCGGATTATACGGTATAGATTCTCTACCTATTTCTGGGGATGAGACCGATAAAATAACTGCATCTTCGAATGATATTACTCTATTGGCAAAAGGTTTAAATTGTACTTCTAAAAACCCCTATAAAAATCTCAATGATAATTGTTCTAATAATGCTGGAGCTGATTTTATCATAAAAACCAACCCCAATTATTCAGTGCTATCAACAGGATCTATCCAAAGTGGATCAGGACTAGGAAACGATAAAGTATTTACAACGATGATTAACAATTTTATTCATCACGAAATTGATAAATAAAATTAATACAATACGTTGATAATACCATTATCAACCTTCACATTATACTGTTTCTTAATCCAGTACCCATATTCGAATGTAAATACATATGAACCTGCTTGTACTTGATCTCCACTAAGGTTTGTACCAAACCATGGATTGTCTTTAGATTTAGAATCATGGACTAATTTACCCCAACGATCATAAACTTTTAAATTGATATTTAATTCATCAACAGCAATCATAGTTGGGAAAAAATTATCATTTAAACCATCTCCATTTGGCGT
>CBDEVQ010000101.1:0-64925 GCA_965243605.1 Flavobacteriales bacterium | reverse complement strand
ATTTATCGAATAGATAGTTGAATTCTTCTTTTACACCTTGTTTTTTAAAGATGGCATCTTTCGGAATTTCATTAATGGCCTTATCTAAACGATCAGGAGTACCAATAGTAAAGTAGTCGTTTTTAAAAGTACCACCAAGATCTTTCATCGTAAATTCTTTATCTGTTTTCACAGGGAAAGTAAATGAAGTTCCTCTATTTCGTTTTCCTTCTTCATCAAAATAAAGAGAAAATCCTGTATATAACATTTTATTTTGGGTCACTAAATTGTCAGTGTCTATCCAAATGTTAAAATGGGTATCATTTTTAAAAATAAGCCATCTTAGTCCTGTTACTTTATCATAACCAGAATAGTTTACTTCTGTAAAATCTATATGATCCTGATTTACACAGTAATAATTTGGTAATTTTTTACAAGAGTGTAATCCCATTATCAGGGGCGGATAGTAATAAAATGCGCTTCATGTGTTTAACTTACAAGTTTGGAGTGCCGAAAATAAAAAAATCATCACAAAGAGCGATGATTTTTTTATTTTTTAAGTAATATTTAACCTTTAGTGACTTATGGTAAATCGTACGAAAAGTTTGTAACCTTAGGACGAATACTCATTACAGGTACTTTAGAGTTATAAATAATGTTTTGCGCTGCAGATCCTAAGAAGTGAGGTGTAAAGTCATCTTCTTGTTGAGTCATAATCATAATTAAATCTGCATTATTATTATAAGCATAATCTAAGATCTCCTCATTAATTACAGCTGATTTATTTTTGAATAATAGATCACCATCAACATCTACACCTTTAGAAGCAATAAATTTATGTACTTGGTGTAAATTATTCTTAAGGGTTCTTGTTTCATCTTCATCCATAGATGTTTTAATAATAGAAACAATTTTAACTTTGGCATCAAACATACGTGCAAAATCGATTGCATTAGATACTTTTTCTTTGGTCTCTTTTTTAAGATCTAAAGGAAGAATGATTGTATCACAATGTTTATGGTCTTGTCCTTTAATAGTAATTACAGGAATTTTAGAAGTTCTAATAACGCGGTTAGCATTAGATCCCATAATTCGCTTCATAGACTTAGGTTGTCCTTGGGTACCCATTACAATATAATCTGCATCTATAGATTCAGAAAACTCAACAATTTTATGATATACCTTACCACGAGATACCATTACTTTAACATTGTTACCTGTTCTTGAAGCACTTCTTGCTGCAATTTCTTTAAGCTTAGTCTTTGTTCCTTTTACTAAAAGGTCAACTTCTTCCTCAGTTTTATCACCAAATACTCGGGGCAAAAAAATCCCGATTCTTCTATAACACTTAATAAAGTTAATTCGGCTTTAGATGTTTTAGCTAAATTTTCAGCTTCTCTTAGTGCTATTAACGATTGTTCCGTGAAATCAATAGGAACAAGAATCATTGTTTGACTTTTAGACATTTCTTTATAATTTTTTTCAAAAGTAATAAATAGAAAATTCTAATTAATTTTCCATCTTTAAATATAGGTTATTTTAAGGTAAACATAAAGAAACCGTAGATATTTTACAATTTAGCCTCCAAAAATAACGCTGCAAAGGTTTTAATTTTTTTTGAATAAGCCTATTGTTATGTAAATAAGTATGAAATTTTAATCAATATATATTCACCTCGTTTAAAGATGTATATTTGGAAATAATAAAACTAAAACCTCTATGTTTCGTCAACTTTTATTGTGTGCATGTTTAATTGGTGCCTTTTCTTTAGATACTTATGCCCAAAACTCAAAATCGTTCAAAAAGAAAATGAATTTCTGGATGGGTTGGTACCATATTCCAGGAGCACAAATCGTTATTTTAAAAGATGGAAAAATAGCCAACAGTTTTAATTTTGGGAAAACAACTTATAGAGGCGATATAGAAGTTAATAATGAAACTCGATTTCAGGTAGGAAAGGTGAATCAGATATTTACCAGTTTAGCACTAATGCGAGAGATTTCGGCAGGACGAATAAACCCAAACGTGGAATTAAACGAACAGCTATTAAACTACAAGCTGAGAAATTCGGTTTTAAATAAACGCATTAAAACAAATGCGTCCATGTTACTTAATCATAGTGGAGGTATAAATAGACCTTATTTTAAACCATTAGAAAAAGACATTACAATAGCAACTATAGATTTATTAAAAGGATCTAAATTAACGGGGAAGAAAAAGATCCATAATTTTCAGACGCCACTAAAATCATATTTATATTCTGAAGGGGCGTTTGTAATAGCAAGGCAATTGATTGAAGAATCTTCAGGGATGGATTATTTAAACTATTTAAACACACATATTAATAACAAATTAGATGTTAAGTATGAATTTAATGGATATGTACTCAACGAAAATCAGTTTGCAACACCACACGATTATTCAAAGTGGGCATTTTATACGCCTTATAAATTTCCAAATCCATCCGGTTACGGATGTTGGATGACGGCTAAAGAATATGGAAATCTTATTTTAAAAATATTAGGAGACGATCAATTATCTAATGCATTAAATATTAAATCTAATGTTTATGACTCTTTTACTATTCCATCTATTAAAATAAAAGATACACCATACTCGTCATGTTCTGTATTTGAAAAACATGATTATGAAAAAGGCGTATTTAGACTACTAGATACAAGGTATGGGTATCGTTCTATAATGTATTATGACACATCGAGCAATGAAGGGTTTATTATTTTAATGAATTCTGAACATGATTATATGTTTAAAAAACACGATAATAAAGTCTTTAAAAAGTTTAAGAAATTTCTTAAACGATATAAATTATTAACCAGTTTACCTTCCATTGAAATATAATGTGAGTTTGGTCTATTTATTAGAGCATTTAGTCTAGAAAATATGGGTTGTATTGTTAAAAAAAATACTGTTAAATTTGCAAAAAGTTAAAATGGGTTAATTCAAGTGAAAGGCGTATTCTTAATAGAATATCTCTTTAACTTGCACCCTTATTTTACGGTTAGCATATGTTACTTATTCTTGTAATTTAAAAGCGTAAATAACATAAGATTTTAACTTGAATTTGATTATTAAACAATAAACAACCATTAAATGAGTTTACTGAAAAAGTTACTGATTTTAAATTTTATTCTCTTTGGAGCTATAGATCTCTTAGCGCAAAAATACACCATAAGTGGATTTATAAAAGATGAAGGTAGTGGAGAGGAATTAATAGGAGCCAATATTGTTGTCTCCGAACTAAGTAAGGGTGTAAGTACCAATGTATATGGGTTCTACTCTTTAACACTTCCACAAGGAAAACACTTAATTAGCGTAACCTATATTGGGTATGCCGAAAAAACATTAGAGCTAGACCTTACTGAAGATATTTCTAAGAATATACAGTTAACCCCATCTTCAAATGTGATTGATGAGGTTGTATTATCTGACACTAAAATAGATAATAATGTTAAATCTTTAGATGTTAGTACAGTAAAAATAGATCCACAAAAAATGAAGCAAATTCCTGTTGTTTTAGGAGAACAGGATATCATTAAGTCGCTTACACTTTTACCTGGGATAACAACTCCAAGAGAAGGTGCAAATGGATTTAATGTACGTGGAGGAAAAGCAGATCAAAATTTAATCCTATTGGATGAATCGTCTATTTTTAGTTCATCGCATTTATTTGGTTTTTTCTCTGTCTTTAATTCAGATGCTATTAAGGATGCAACTATGTATAAAGGTGGAATTCCATCGTACTACGGTGGGCGATTATCTTCTGTATTAGATATTAGACAGAAAGAAGGAAACATGAAGGAAATTCATGGAGCTGGAGGAATAGGTATTTTATCAAGTCGATTGATGTTAGAAGGACCTATTGTTAAAGAAAGAGGATCATTTATGGTTGCAGGTCGTCGTTCTTATGCGGATTTGTTTCTGCCATTATCTCCAGATACTGCAGTACAAAATTCTAAAATGTATTTTTATGACCTAAATGCCAAAGGTAATTACGTTATTAACAAGAATAACCGTGTGTTTTTATCGGGTTATTTTGGTCGTGATGTTTTTAAGTTTGATGAACGTTTTATTCTGTCTTGGGGAAATACAAATTTTACGGGGCGTTGGAATCATGTATATAGTCCAAAGTTATTTTCTAACCTATCTTTAATATACTCTAAGTACGATTATAATTTTGAAATTGATGAAATTTTTGAATGGAAATCTTCGGTTAAAGATATTACCGTTAAAAACGATTATAATTATTATATTAACGATAAAAGCACACTGAAGTTTGGAGGTAAAGTTTCTAAATATGAAGTTGATTTAGGAACAATAGAATTTGGTGAAAGATTTGGAGATGAGGATTCACTTTTAGGGATTAGACACGGTTATGAGCCTGCAATTTATATAAGTCATGAAATGCAAGTAAATACACGATTAGATTTAGAGTATGGATTGCGTTTTAGCGGATATTTAAATGTTGGTGAGCAAGAGGTTGCACAATACGAAGATGGTAAACCAATATATTGGAATACAGAAATCGAAGATTATGAAACAAGAGATCCAATTGGTACAAAGCATTATGGAAGTAATGATGTTATTTCTAGCCACTATAGGTTGTTGCCTCGTTTAAGGTTACGTTATACTCTAGATGAAACATCTTCTATAAAAGCGGGGTATAATCGTATGATGCAAAATATTCACTTGGTTTCTAATGCAACGTCTTCTAATCCATTAAATATATGGTTGCCAAATGATAAGTATATAGATCCAGAAATGGCCGACCAAGTATCTATAGGGTATTTCCGAAACTTTAAAGACAATATGTATGAGTTTTCTGCTGAAACATACTTTAAGTATTTATCAAATGTGATAGATTATAAGGATTTACCTCAGCTTAATCAGAACCCAAATATAGAAGGTGAAATTCTTCCAGGTATAGGTAGAGCGTATGGATTGGAAATTTATTTCAAGAAAACTAGAGGTAAATTTACAGGTTGGTTAAGTTATACTTTAGCTAGATCCGAGCTTAAAATTGAAGGATTTGGTGCAGAAGGAGAACGTGGTATTAACCAAGGCGATTGGTATGCTGCAGCACACGATAAAACCCACGATCTTTCTTTAACAGGAGTTTATAACCTAAGTAAGCGATTAACGGTTTCTGCAAATTTTGTAATTTCTTCTGGTATTCCTGTAAATTATCCAGAGAGTTCATTCACATTAGAAGGGGAGGAATATGCTCACTATAATGGATTAAGAAGTCAACACAGGTTACCTACATACCATAGAATTGATGTTGGAGCAACCTTAAAAGGAAAACCAAAAAAATGGGGAGAAACCGAATGGATATTTGGAGTTTATAACTTATATAATCGTTATAATGCAGCAAGTATAGTATTTGTTCAGAATGAAGATACTGGACAAAATCAGGTTGAGAAATTAACGTATTTTGGAATTATACCGAGTATAACTTGGAACTTTAAATTTTAAAGAGAAAAAGAATGAAAACCATATCATATATAGCGCTAGTATTTGCTTTACTAACATCATGTACACGTATTATAGACATAGATTTAGCTGATCAGCCAGAAACCCGTTTAGTCGTAGAAGGGTCAGTGATGCATTATGTGAATAATCCAGATAGTAGTTACCAAAAAATTATGTTATCACAATCGCGATCATATTTTGATAATGTTGCAGAAGATAATTCGGTAAGTGGTGCGGTTGTTAAAGTGAAAAATATTGACACCGACGAAGAAGTTTTATTCCAAGAATCTGCAGATGTAAAAGGATTATATTTTACAAACGCTTTAAAAGGAATTGTGGGTCATACATATCAATTAAATATTGAAGCAACTTTAGATAACGAATTGCAAACCTTTGAAGGACAAGATAAAATTCCTTTTGAAGCACCAGCGATAGATTCTATTATTTTAAAGAGAGAGACGGGTTTTTTGGGAGAAAATGTCGTTTATCAAATTACAATTGATGCCTTAAATGATCCTACTCAACATGAATACTTTAAATTTGAGACATTTATCAATGATCAATTAGTAAAAGGAGAGAATGATAATCCAAATTTTTTCAATAATTTAGTCGATGATGCTTTCTTTGGAGATACGATTAGTCAATTCCCTGTGACGGATTATGAAATTAACGATGAGGATAATAAACCTAATATTCAGATAATACCACCATTTACTTTAGAAGTTAAAATGCAAAACATAAGCCTAAAATCATATAATTTTTGGCGTAAATTGTATGTTAATGCTATTTCAGGAACGGATACTCCACAAACAGAAGTTAGAGGAAGTGTAAATAACCTGACGTATGATGATAGATATGCCTTAGGTACATTTATGTGTGGATCTCAAAATAGAAGAAAACAAACGATTACGGCATTTCCGACAGAGTAAATTGAGTAAATCGTATTTTTTTTAACGCGAACCAGTAATGGTTCGCGTTTTTTATTTAAATACTTTCCGAAAAACAACAAAGGAGATCATATGTTTAATAAGAAGTAACAGACAATATTGTATTAAAAAGCTGAATAAGTTTTATATTGGTCTGGCAGAAATAAAACATTAATATTAAACCTTAAAAACGTAAAAATTGCTATTAAATACACTTCTTAATATTGCAATATTTCAAGGGGTTATTCTAGGAATAATTATTTTAAGATCACCTCTGTTTAAAAGTAAGGCCAATACATATTTGGCCCTTATGATATTTTCGCTCTCCATTGCCATTTTAAACTTAGTTTTAGAACGCGTTGATGCCTATGCAACAATGCCTTATCTTTTATTTTTAGATAATATAGAGTTTGCCTTTGTTATTCCTGTTTTTCTATTGCTTTATGTTATGAAGCTGATAGACCTTCCCATTACACGTTCAAAACAGAATATATGGCTTTTTACACCATTTATTTATTCGGCAACAATTAACATAATTAATGATCTAGATGAAGTTGCACACGTGTATAAGGCCACTCCAGAATTCAAGTTTGTAATTGAAACCATTCAAATAATAGAATTCCCATTAATTGTATTGTTTATACCCTACGTGTTAATTCAGACCTCACGTTGGATAAAACATGCCAATAATGCCCAAGAGAAAAAATGGTTAACCTATCTATGGTTATCAATCTGCACATTATTTTCTTCGTGGATTTTAGTCGTAATTTCGGGTATGTTTTTTGATTTAACCAAGATTATGTTGGTTTTAGCTTTATTTGCTGTGTTTTTAATTCATTGGACTGCGTATTTCGGCATATACAAATTTAGACTCGCCAGAGATCAGGAAGGAATAAAAGCTTTAATAAACAAGCGTAAACTTACCAAGTTAGAACCCGAAATAGACGTAGAAATTGAATCCATTCAACCGGAAGTTCTGCTTGAAGTAAAACCAGAAGCAAAAACGGAAGTTTTAACAAAAGAACATCCCCATTTTAAAAAGCTTGAAGACCTTTGTATAAACCATCAGATTTATAGAGACAGTGCTTTAGATAGAACTAAAATTGCAGAAGAATTAGGCATTAGTCCTGGTTATGTTTCTCAGCTGGTAAATACAGTTACGGGAAAAAATTTTGCAAGCTACATTAACCACTTTAGAGTAGAAGCGGTTAAAGAAATGATACTCGATTCTGAGTTTGATGATTACAGTTTATTAGCTATAGGTCTTGAATGTGGGTTCTCTTCTAAAACCACATTTCATAATTCGTTTAAAAAAGTAACAGGTATTACTCCAAATGCCTTTCGTAAACTAAATAAATAAGTACCAATTTGTAGGATTTGAAGGTATTGAAACCTCTAAGCTGTTCATTTTGAATAAAATTGTGCAACAATCATTTTAATCAAAATATGAATCGGATAAGAGATCTTTCACCTGTTTGTAACAAATTTCCTTTTGTAATCTCAGCAACAAAAGTAGAAATCAACATGGAATTCTGTAGAGTTACGAACCTACATAATGCTTTATTTAGTTACAAATGAAAACAAAAACATGAAAAAATATAATATCATTATTTTATTGTTAATCGCCATAAACCTTCAAGCTCAAAATAAAAATAACGACACATCAATACTCCATAAAGCCGAATTTAAAATAGGCTATTTTGGGAATTTTATTTGGGATAATGGAATTAATATTGGAATGGAATACCCGTGGTTAGAACGTACCAAAAATAAAAAATCAAGAAGAAAAGAAAAGGAGATACTTAAGCAAGTATTGTTTAATGCCAATATTGGTTATAAAACAAATTTTCTAACAAAAACGGATAATGGAGGGTCTATGTATTTTGGACTTATTTGGAGACGAACAAACCCAAAAGGTAAACAGTTTAGCTTCGAATTAAATCCAGTAGGTTACTACCGATCTTTTTTACCAGAAACCTATCGAGTAGACGGTGATCAAGTGTCTAAAGTTACCCTACCAGGAAGAAACTACTATTCACCATCGTTGGCTATAGGAATTGGTAAGGTGCGTAAGGGGAAAAGTCGATCTGGTTGGTATATTAATTTACAATACGCCTTACGTACACCTTTTAACGCGAGTACAATGCCAATTTTATCCGTGCAGTACGGATATAGATTTAAACTAAAAAAATAATGAAACATATAATACAATACAAACTAAAAATTGTAGTCATTCTACTTACAGTTATTTGCTTCGTAGGATGCTCCAAAGAAACTGAAGACATTAACAATTTAGATACAACCATATTTGTTAGGCATAAGAAGGCTGATATGCCTGCATATATCCATGGTAATGCTTCTGAAAAAGTGTTTTTAATAATATTGCATGGAGGCCCAGGAGGAACAGGATTAGATTATAGGGTAAATACCATTAAATCTGAAATTGAAAAGAATAATGCGGTCGTATATTTTGATCAACGAGGTTGCGGAAATTCCCAAGGGAGTTATTCCGAGAGTGATTTAAGCGTAGATCTTATGGCTGAAGATATTCTTGCATTGGTAAAAGTAATAAAAGCCAAATATGGCGATGAATCTAGATTCTTTTTAATGGGGCATAGTTGGGGCGGAACTTTAGGTCCAGCTACATTGTTAAAAAATCAAGATGATTTTTTAGGATGGATAGATGTTGATGGTTCTCATAGCCCTAAACATTCATATAACCGAAGTAAAGAAGCATTAAAGGAAAGGGCATATAAAGAAATAGCTAAACAGAATAGCATAAAACATTGGGAAAACGTACTTAACGTTGTTAAAAATGTAGCTATAGATTATAACGATGATGATTTCTTTAAACTCAACTTAAAGGCACATGAATCTGAAGGTGTTTTAGAAGAGGATAATGTCATTAATAAGTCTGTATTTGAAGGGGATTATGCTGGCTTTAATCTACTGAAGATCCTATGGAATGGTGGTAATATCATTTCTATATTAACTAAAAAGGGACTTTATAAAAATACATCCTTTACGGATCAATTGCATAAAATAACCATTCCTTCATTAGTACTTTGGGGTAAATATGACATCATTGTTCCAACCTTAGGAGCTCAAGAGGCCTATGATAATTTAGGTTCTGTACATAAAGAGCTTTTTATATTTGAGCATTCTGCACATAGCCCAATGTTTACAGAGCCGGATCTTTTCGCTGAAAAAGTAATGGAATTTATTAATACGCATAAATAAAACGTTTATTCTCGTTATAGATGAATATTCCCCCGTTTCAATATAAGCCCAACTTTGCTGGGCTTATATTGATTTTTTTTGCTTTAAACTAAACGAGTAAAGTCTATTTAAATATGATATATTAATTATCGGAGTTGACTTTTAGCTATAGAAGAGTCTATAAATAAATTGTATATTTAAGAAAGACTAAATCAAAAGTTGTATGAAATATATTTTATCAATAATACTTACGGCCTTTGTTCTTATACAATGTTCGCCCTTGTATTTTCCAAATACGGTTCATACGCCAATGTTATCAGAAGAAGGCGATGGAAATATTAGTGGGCATCTCGGAACATCAGGAATTAACCTTCAGGCAGCTTACGCTATTAATGACCGAATTGGTCTGATGTCAAATACCAACCTAATAGGAAGTAATGAAGATACCGATGCTCAATTTTTTACGGAGTTAGGAGTAGGGCATTATAAGAAAATTGGAGGGAAAGGATTATTTGAACTCTATGGAGGATTAGGAGTAGGAACAGAATATTATCGATTTTTTGCACAACCCAGTATTGGATTTCATTCTAAAAATGCTGATATAGCGTTTACGTCTCGTTTCGTGTCTTTGCATTTATATGATGATTTAGAAGGTGGAAATCAAGCATTTTATTTAGAGCCGGCAATTACAACAAAACTGGGTGTTAAAAACGTAAAGCTTATTGGACAGCTCGGTTTTTCTCTTCCATTAGAATCCGATGTTATTGACCATTTGCCAATTCTCATTTCTTTGGGAATAGAGTATAGGCTTTTTAAAAAGAAAAATAATAGGCCATTTTAGGTGTGGGAATATTTAGCTCAATCTTTTAACATAATTATAAAAAGACAAAGCCCTATTATTTTTATATAATAGGGCTTTGTTTATAAGAATCGTTTTATTTATTCTGCACGGATTACAGAGATGTCAAAATTTCCATCTTCAAAGGTCATGGATACCTGATTACCGTTAGGTATAGATAATTGTTTTAGTAGTTTTAGTAAATTATCAGTATCATTAGATTCTAGGTAATTTATATGTGAATCACTTTCTGTTTGTGTCAGATCCTTAGAATACTTAACTTTAATATAAGTTTCATCACTCGTAATGTTTAATACACCACCTTCTGTTTTTTGTTTTTTAATAAATAACTCAACTGTGTCATTAAACGTTTTATCTATAGTAAAACGTTCCAGGCTTATTACAATTTCTTTAACATCTTTTTCTTGTTCTATAGACGTAGAATGAATTCCATTTGAAGGGGATGAATTATCAGCATTTAAAGCAGATATAGATAATACTAGACTTAAACTTAGAAATATATTTTTCATTTTTTATTCATTTATTTTGTGTAAATATATGAAAAATATCCTTTTTGTATTTTACACAAAATAGAGTTTTAAACCCCATTTAAAACAAGATTTCCTGTAATTGAATATCCTTCATATTTCTTATGACCTATTAAACCTTCTAAGTTGTATTTAGAAACAGAATTTCATATTTCACAAGATGCATTTATATCCAGTAATAGATTGTTTTAGTATTGGAATAAAATATTCACATTGAATATATTTTTTTAACAAAAATAATCACACTTTGAGTAGTGAAGCCTGTATTAAATTCGTTATTTTTACTCGCTTAATAACATATAACGATTATGCTAGACAGAACATTTATTTTTGATTTTGACAGTACATTCACAAGTGTTGAAGCACTGGACCTCCTTGCCGAAATTGTTTTGGAAAATCACCCAGACAAAGAAGACGTTGTTAAGGAAATAGAGGAAATTACCAATCTAGGTATAGATGGTACTATTACATTTCCAGAATCCTTATCTCGACGTATTTCATTATTTAAGGCGAATAAATCCCATTTAAATCAACTTACTGAACGCTTAAAGCAACTGGTTTCTGTCTCCGTTGTAAACAACCGTTCTTTTTTTGAAACCCATACCGACCAAATATATATTGTGTCTTGTGGTTTTAAAGAATTTATAGAACCAGTAGTGGCCGAATTTGGAATACCAGCTGATCGTGTATTTGCCAATACGTTTGAATTTGACAAAGAAGGAACAATAACAGGTTACGATAAAGATAATGTACTTTCTCAGGAAAATGGGAAAGTAAAGTGTGTGAGACCTTTAAACTTTAAAGGAGAGGTACAAATTATTGGTGATGGATTTAGTGATTTTACAATACGTGAAGCAGGATTAGCCGATAAATTTTTCGCTTACACAGAAAATGTAACGAGAGACAAATCGATAAAACACGCCGATTTTGTTGTTCCAAATATGGATGAATTTTTATACGTTAACCAATTACCACGTCAGATTTCTTATCCCAAAAGTAGAATGAAAATTTTACTTTTAGAAAATATACATACAGATGCATTCCATCTATTAATAGAAGAAGGATTTACGGTTGAAATATTAACACATAGTTTATCCGAAGAAGATCTTATTGAGAAAATAAAAGATGTTCATATTCTAGGAATTCGTTCAAAAACTAAGGTGACTAAAAAAGTAATTGAAGCGGCTCCAAAATTAATGGCTATTGGTACATTTTGTATTGGCACAAAACAAGTTGACTTAGAAGCCAGTAAGGAAAATGGTATTGTTGTATTTAATGCGCCTTATAGCAATACACGTTCGGTAGTTGAACTTGCTATTGGTGAAATTATTATGCTTATGCGCCAGACCTTTGCACGAAGTGCTGAGATGCACCGTGGAGAATGGCATAAAGTAGCTGTAGGTTCTAATGAAGTTAGAGGTAAAGTATTAGGTATTATAGGATACGGAAATATAGGGAAACAACTTTCTGTTCTTGCAGAATCTGTTGGGATGCAAGTCATATATTATGATATAGAGGATCGATTAGCGCTCGGAAATGCTAAGAAATGCAAAACCTTATTTGAACTTTTAGAAAAATCGGATGCTGTTTCTTTACATGTAGATGATCATGCCGATAATAAAAACCTTATTGGAGAAAACGAATTAAATGCTATGAAAGATGGCGCTGTTCTTTTAAATTTATCAAGAGGTTTTGTTGTAGATATTCATGCCCTTAAAAATGCATTAGTATCGGGGAAGTTATCTGGAGCAGGGGTTGATGTTTATCCATTAGAACCACGAGCAAATGGAGATTTTAAAACGGAATTATTAGGGTTAGATAATGTTATTTTAACACCTCATGTAGGTGGGAGTACTGAAGAAGCACAAAGAGATATTGCAGATTTTGTACCGAATAAAATAATGAATTATATTAACAGTGGAAATACGGTTGATGCGGTTAATTTTCCAAATATCCGCTTAAATAAACAAAGCAATGTACACCGTTTTTTACATATACATAAGAATGTTCCAGGTGTAATTTTTGCCATAAACCAAGTATTAGCCAAGCATAAACTGAATATTACCGGACAGTATTTAGCAACAGATTCTACTATTGGTTACGTAATAATTGAAGTGAGTAATGATTACGACAATGCTGTGGTTGCCGAATTAAGAGCCATAGAAAATACCATTAAATTTAGAGTGTTGTATTAAAACGCCCTTATTATATAAAAAAAATCCTACAAGCAACTTGAGTCGCTTGTAGGATTTTTTTGTAGGAGGTCAGCTTAATGCTCATCCGTATTGTTTCAGCTCAAAAGTTCATGTCATCATATATGAATACTTTTAACCTCCGTATGTAAGGGGTTTATTGAATAACCTTTGTTTTGTTAACCTGAAGAACTTCTTTGGTTGTTGCATCGTAAATATAGGCCACAGCATATAGGTTATTTACATTCCAATCTGTTCCGTTAAGTGTTGTTGTTACCTGCTTAACCTCATCGGAATTTTTGTTATTAGAGCCCAGTTCAATTCCCCAAGTCCCAAATAAATTACGATTAAAGGCTTCGTTATTATATCTTAATACAAAATTGTGCTCATAATTTTCCACTTCTTTAGGGTCTTGACTGTAATCCAATTGCCAATTAATAATATGATCTTCTACAAGAACAACATTTACATTGATCAGATTAGGGTAGGAATCTAACATTTTCACTCGAGTACTTATTGTTAAGTACTTATTGTCGGTATTGTCATAATCGGCATGAACATCTACCCAAGCAATAGCGGGTTCTTCAAGAATATCATCGATTGCATTTTTCCATTTCGAACGTCCAAGAATAAGATCACTTTCGAATTCTGTTCTATTAACAACACCATTTGGAAGGTTCTTAGACGAAACACCATAATAAGCATCTAATTTATCACCTTCGTCTGTTGTGAAATCATAAAAGAACCGATCTGCACCTGGTGAAAATCGATTAAACGCTGTTGTTGGATATATAGAAACGGGTATCAACCTATCCGCATATTTTGGGGTGTTTAAAAGCTCTTTAATTATTTTAGAGGCATCTGGGCAATACCCACAATAATGGCCCGTATAATCCTCTAATAAAACATTTTTTTGAACATGAACAGGTGGTTCCGAAAACTCATGATTTTCAGATCCTAAATATAGGAATGGTGTGTTTAAATACTCGTTTTTGTTCACGCTAGTCTCACAGGACAGTAGAGTTGCAAAAACACTTAATGAAATTCCTAGCTTTAATATTGTTCTCATAATTAAAATCGTTTTTATTATTATAGGCGTTACTCTGTTATGTACGTCTAAGTAACTTAATATGAATTACCTAAATTAGTAAAGATTTACAAAAATGCTTAATCATAATAATCGTCATTTACAATTTTTAACTATTCAAGTAAAAGAGGTTGATGTTTGGTTCACTTTAGACGAGCATAAAACGTATTTAAAGAAATTTTGTAACAAAAATGTCGGTAATGGTTAATTATTCCGATAAATACCACAACGAAATATAAATTGTATAGAGAACAGAATAGGTCTTTTGTATATTAATTACTATCTTTAGTAAATTCCATAAATACAAGAGTTTAACGAAGGTAAAGGAGGTTGTTTCAGTTCTTTTACGTTTTGTGTTAATGCCGTTGTTAAGTAAAATAAATACATATATAGATAGTATTTATGAGAAATTTAAAAGTTATAAAATTAAGTTATCTACTTTTGATGTAGAAAAAAAATATACAAGCTATGAGTGATATTAATAAGTGTCCATTTCACAATGGAGAATTAAAAGGAGATAAGCATCAAACCAATAAAGACTGGTGGCCAAACCAGTTAAATTTAAGTATACTGAGACAGCATGGTGAAAAATCGAATCCATTAGATCCTGATTTTAACTATGCTGAGGCATTTGAAGCCTTAGATCTAGATGCTGTTAAAACAGATATAGAAAAACTGATGGTATCTTCTCAAAGTTGGTGGCCAGCAGATTATGGGCATTATGGACCATTATTTATTAGAATGGCTTGGCATAGTGCAGGTACTTACCGAACGTCTGATGGACGTGGTGGAGGAAGCACCGGAAATCAGAGATTTGCACCGGTTAACAGTTGGCCAGATAATGGAAACCTTGATAAGGCACGATTATTACTTTGGCCAATTAAGCAAAAATACGGTATGAGTCTGTCTTGGGCCGATTTAATGATATTAGCAGGAAATTGTGCCTTGGAATCTATGGGCTTTAAAACCTTCGGATTTGGTGGAGGTAGAGAAGACATTTGGCATCCCGAAGAAGATATTAATTGGGGTATAGAAAAAGAATGGTTAACGGCTAAAAGATATTCTGGAGATCGAGAGCTTGACCGCCCGTTAGCAGCAGTAGAAATGGGATTAATCTATGTGAATCCTGAAGGACCAGAAGGCGAGCCAAATGCACTGGCAGCTGCGAAAGATATTCGAGAGACTTTTGCAAGGATGGCCATGGACGACGAAGAAACGGTGGCCTTAATTGCTGGTGGACATACCTTTGGTAAGGCCCATGGAGCAGGAGATGCATCTTTAGTTGGTAGAGAGCCAGAAGGTACACATATTGAACACCAAAGTAAGGGGTGGTTAAGTCAACATAAGTCTGGTAAAGGCGTAGATACAATTACCAGTGGTTTAGAAGGGGCATGGACAGCGACACCAACTCAATGGGATAATTCATTTTTTATAACGCTCTTTAAATACGATTGGAATTTAACGAAAAGTCCAGCAGGGGCTTGGCAATGGGAAGCTGTTGGATTAGAAAAAGAAGACTTTGCACCAGAAGTAGATGGTATTGGAGAACATGTACCAACGATGATGTTAACCACAGATTTAGCCTTAAGAATGGATCCAGCTTATGCTAAAATATCCAAACGATTTTTGGAAAACCCAGATCAATTTGCAGATGCATTTGCAAGAGCATGGTTTAAATTGACCCATAGAGATATGGGACCAACGTCTTGTTATTTGGGTAAAGACGTTCCAAATGAAGAATTAATCTGGCAAGACCCAATCGCATTACTTAATTATATTGTTGATGAAACTGAAATAGCGTGGTTAAAAGATCAAATTTTATCATCGGGTTTAACCGTGTCTGAATTGGTTTCTACTGCATGGGCTTCGGCATCTACGTTTAGAGGATCTGATAAACGTGGTGGTGCCAATGGAGCAAGAGTTCGCTTGGCACCTCAAAAAGATTGGGAGGTAAATAACCCTAAACAATTGGATAAGGTTATCAAGGTTTTAGAGAAAATTAAAGCTAAGTTTGATAAAGAAGTTAGTATCGCCGATTTAATTGTTATTGGTGGTAATGTGGCCATAGAAAAAGCCGCAAAAAAAGCAGGGTTTAAGGTTGAAGTTCCATTTACTGGTGGACGAGGTGATGCTACTGCAGAACAAACCGATGCCGATTCCTTTGATGTATTAAGACCAAAAGCGGATGGATTTAGAAATTATAAGTCTAAAAACCATCCATATATAACGGAAGAATTATTAATAGATAAAGCTCAACTCTTAACATTAACAGCACCTGAAATGACTGTGCTTATTGGTGGTATGCGTACCCTAAATACCAATTACGATGGGTCTAGTCATGGGGTGTTTACTTACAACGACAATGCATTAAGTAACGATTTCTTTGTGAATTTGTTAGATTTTAGCACCACTTGGAAAGCCATGGACGATAAAGGTGAAGTGTTTGAAGGAATTGATCAAAGATCAGGAGAAAGAAAATGGACGGCTACACGTGCAGATCTAATTTTCGGGTCAAATTCTGAACTTAGAGCCATTGCTGAAGTTTATGGATCGTTTAATGCCAAAGAAAAATTTGTAAACGATTTTGTAAAGGCATGGACTAAAGTAATGAATTTAGACCGATTTGATGTAAGATAATATCAACTTAAAAATCATAAGAACACCCACAATCAATCTTTTTAGATGGTTTGTGGGTGTTGTGTTTATGGGACTTTTTTACAGAAAGATCTTTGATAATAAGCTTCTAAATCCATAGGCAAATCATCATTTTTTATCTTAACCAAAATAAACCCAAAACCCCAAATTTCAATACCTGAAAATTCACAGGATTTCATTATATTTGTTCGATTCCGTAAATAGTAATATTTGCAGATTACATTTAGAAAAAACAGTCTAAAGTAACGTACGGGTTTTAAGGCCTATACAAAACAGACTAAAAAATATAACGCATGTTTAAACATTTACTTTTATCTGCTGGGTTAATAGCTACAAGTTTATTTGCTCAAGAAAAAAAAGAAACAGAACCAATTTATAATTTTGTTCATACACAACAAAACGACGCCTTAGATGTATTAAGTCAAGGACGTACGGGAACATGTTGGTCTTTTGCAACGGCTTCATTCTTAGAGTCTGAATTGATTCGAATGGGACACGATGCCATCAACTTATCGGAAATGTTTGTTGTAAAAAACGTGTACAAAGAAAAAGCAAACAATTATGTGCGTTTCCATGGTAAAACCAACTTTGGAGAGGGAAGTTTAACACATGATTATTTAAATGCAGCCGAAAAATATGGTTTAGTACCTCATGATGATTTCCACCCAGAAATTCACCAAGATAAATTACATAACCATGCCGAAATGGTTTCTATTTTAAAACCAATGGTAACCACGTTTGCAAATTCGTCTAATTTAACAGAGAATTGGCAAGATGCTTACGGTCGTGTTTTGGATGTTTATTTCGGATCAGATCCTGAAGGAATAGATGTTGATGGTAAATCGTTATCGCCTGTAGAATACAAAAACGACTTAGGAATTAAAGCGGCTGATTACCGTCATTTTACATCGTTTACTCACCACCCGTTTAAAACAAACTTCATTTTAGAAGTTCCAGATAATTGGGCTAATGGAGAGTATGAAAATGTATCTATAGACCAAATGACAGCTATGTGTAAAACCGCATTACGTATGGGGTATACAATTTCTTGGGATGCCGATGTGAGTAATAACGGATTTTCATCTCAACAAGGGTTAGGATTAGTACCTAAGGATGATAAAATTAAGGTAAACGATATTACAGAACCTGTAGAAGAAAAAAATGTAACACAAGAATTACGTCAAGAAAAGTTTGATAAACACATTGTTACAGACGACCACTTGATGCACATCACAGGAATTACAGAAGATAAAGAAGGAAATAGCTTCTTTATTGTAAAGAACTCTTGGGGTACCGAAAGAGGAATGAAAGGATTTGAAGGACATGTGATTGTTTCTGAAGCGTATTTCAGATTAAATACAATTTCGGTAACTCTACATAAAACAGCATTGCATTTAAGAAAGTAATGAGTACAGAAGAAAATAAAGATCCGTTTGATAACTTATTAGAAAAGTTAGAAGCGGAAAAATGGCCAAACGCTTACATGTTTAAGTTTATTTTACCTGGAGGAGATCCGGGAAAAATGAAACTTGTAAAAGAATGTTTTCAGAATAAGAAAATAGAAATGTCGGTGAACAAATCTAAAAATGGAAAGTACATTTCTTTAAGTGTAAGAATTAAAAAAATGTATTCAGCCCAAGCTGTTATAGACATTTATAGAGAAGTTTCAAAAATAGAAGGCGTAATGGCGTTATAGTCATTTTATGAAAGAAGAAAACTTAACATCATATATAGACAATGAAGTTTTTCATGTAATAAAAGAGGTAGCGAAAGAAAAATCGCTACCTTCTTTTGTGATTGGCGGATTTGTTAGAGATTTAATATTAGAGCGTGGTACAGCCAAGGATGTAGACGTGGTTTGTAAAGGTAGCGGAATAGAACTAGCCGAAGCCGTTGCATTTAAATTAGATCCTAAAATAGAAGTAGCCGTATTTAAACGTTTTGGTACTGCCATGTTTAAATACAAAGGTGTAGAATACGAATTTGTGGGAGCCCGTAAAGAATCTTACCGTTCAGATTCTAGAAAACCGATTGTAGAAGATGGGACACTAGAAGACGACCAATGGAGACGAGACTTTACAATTAATGCTTTAGCCATTTCTTTAAACGAAGAGAATTTTGGAGAATTAATAGATCCATTTTCTGGTTTACAAGACATGCAAGACCAAATTATTCGCACGCCTTTAGATGCTGAAATTACCTATTCAGACGATCCATTACGTATGCTACGTGCTATTCGTTTTGCTTGTCAGTTAGGGTTTCAGATTGAAGAAAAATCGTTGGAAGCCATTACTAAATGTGCTCCACGTTTAAAAATCATTTCTGAGGAACGCATTATAACCGAAGTCAATAAAATGATTGTTTCTCCAAGAGCCTCATTGGGTTTTAAATTAATGGAGAAAACAGGATTGTTGGTTCAGTTTTTCCCTGAATTTCAAGCTTTAAAAGGTGTTGAGTTTAGACATGGACGCGGACATAAAGACAATTTCTTCCATACGCTAGAAGTGTTGGATAATGTTTGTGAGCAATCTGAAGATTTATGGCTAAGATGGGCTGCTTTAATGCATGACATCGCTAAACCACCTACAAAACGATTTGACAAACGCGTGGGTTGGACATTCCACGGTCATGAGTTTTTGGGTTCTAAAATGGTTCCTAAAATCTTCCGTAGATTAAAATTACCAATGAATGAACACATGAAATATGTTCAAAAATTGGTTAAACTTCATTTACGACCTATTGTATTGGCACAAGAAATTGTAACCGATTCTGCCTTAAGAAGACTTTTATTTGATAGTGGTGAAGAATTGGATGACTTATTGACTCTTTGTGAAGCAGATATCACAACAAAGAATGATTCAAAATTCAAGAAATACAGAGAAAATTATGTCATTATTCGTCAAAAACTAAAGGAAGTAGAAGAACGTGATCAAGTCCGTAATTGGGAACCGCCAATAAATGGTGAGTGTATTATGGAAACCTTCGATTTGAAGCCTGGACGTGAAGTCGGAACTTTAAAAAATAAAATTAGAGAGGCTATTTTAGAAGGAGATATACCAAATGATTATGATAAAGCATTTGCGTATTTAGTAGAAGAAGGAATAAAACTAGGTTTAACTCCAGTAAAAAAATAAAGTATGGAAACTTTTGCTTTAAGAGTTATATATCAAAACGAGGAAGTTGATGTTTATAAGGATATTGCATTTGACAAATATGCTCCTTTAGAAGATGTCCACCAAACCATAGTTAATAGCTTTGGGATTGAATCGGATGTTGATATTAAATTTTCGTTGTGTGATGAAGATTGGAATGTGGTAGAACACTATGAGTTAGACCATGTTGTAGATATGAGTATTTCGGACTTAATCTATAAAAAAGGACAACGTTTAAAATACGAAAACGGATTTTCGGAATGGGTATTTGATATTGAACTCATAGACATATACGAAACCGAATATAAAGTGGATGTACCCGTGGTATTAGAAGACTATGGAATGATTCCAGAAACAGCACCGTCGGACATTCATAATCCTGATACGTTTTTACAAGACCATACGTATGGAAGGTATAAGGAAGATAAATATCAAGGAGAATCGGAAAACGAAGACCCAGATGATATTGATGATGAGAATGTAGATATAAACGATTTCTTTTAAACCCCTATGTTTGTAGAAGTTTGGCTACCAGAAGTATTTGATACAGCCTTTACCTATGTTGTACCAGAACCCATGAAGCAACATGTGAAATTTGGTATTAGAGTAACTGTGCCTTTTCAGAAACGAATAACTTTTGCAATAGTAGAACGAGTATTGCCAGATTTTCCTTTAGATTTTGAACCTAAGGAAATTATGGAAATACCAGACAATGAACCAGTTGTTAATGAAACACAGTTTAATTTCTGGAAATGGTTGGCATCTTATTATCAGGTGCCATTCGGATTGGTATTAAGGTATTGTTTGCCCAAAGCATTTTCTCTTAAAGGAGAAACTGTATTATATCATAATCCAGAATTTAATGCCCAAGACGTATCTTGTTCAGATGAACAATTAATGGTTTTGGATGCTTTAGAACTTCAAGGATCTTTAAAACTAAAAGACCTTAAGGCTATTCTTCCAAGTTTAAATAAACCCACCACGTTTGTACAAAATATGTATAAACGTAAAATGCTGCTTTTAGAACAACAATTTTCTCATCGCTACAAAGAGAAAACCATAAAATTTGCAGGCTTATTATCAGAATACCTTAAATACCAAAACGATCATATAAAGGCACTCAATAGATCTCCAAGACAAAAGGAAATCATTGACTATTTATTGACAAAAGAAAATCATGTTGAAAGCTTTAATGAGCTTTTTAAAACCCAAGGATTTTCAAAACCATCGCTCAGGACTTTAATAAAAAAAGAATGGGTTAGTGTTTATGAACAAAAGGTAGATAGGGAGCTTTTAATGGCAAATCTGAATAGAGATTTTAATATTCATATGGAGGAATCTAGAATAGATTCTATTAAGGATACTTTGACGAATTATTTAGATACAAAAGAAGGGGTTCTTTGTGTTGAAAATGATTTTTATGCCAAACTACAAGTCTATAAATTAAGTATAGAACAAGCCTTAAAACAAGAAAAGGATGTGTTGTTTTTAATTCCAGACATGTTGCTTTACCCACAATATTATTCGTTTTTTAAAACCTATTTTAAAGACGATATTATTGTATATCATAACCAGTTTAGTGAACAAGAGCGTGTAGAGATTTGGAGAAACATTCAAAACCAATCTTTACGAACGGCTAAAATAATAATAAGCACCAAAATCGGAATATTTCTGCCATTTCATTCTCTGTCTTTAATTATTGTAGACGATGAATCTGACCCTATTTACAAACAAGCGGAAATAGCACCTTTGTATCAGGCAAAAGACATGAGTTTTGTATTGCAAAGCCTTCATGAATGCCCTTTAATATTAAGTGCTATTGCCCCAAGTTTAGAATCTTGGCAACTCTTAAAGCTCGATAAAATAAAAGGTTTAGAGGTTGGGGATAAAAACCCATTGTCTCAAGAAGCCTTCAGGTTTATAGATATTAATACCGAGAAAGAGCAGAACAATATGGTTCAACACCTTTCTAAAGATCTTATTTTTGAAATAGATGTGGCATTACAGAATCGTAAACAAGTCTTAATTTATAAAGACAGAAGGGGATATGCCTCTAAAATGGAATGTAAATCATGCCATTATATTCCTAGGTGTGTACATTGTTCGGTAAATTTAACCTACCATAAAAGCGATAAATGCTTGCGTTGCCATCAGTGTGGTTACCAACGCAGACCAACTTATTATTGCGATCAATGTTCTAAGCCAGAAATGGAAATAAAAGGGTATGGAACTGAACGCATTTTAGAAGAATTACGCTCGGTGTTTATTAAAGCCAATGTGGTGCGTTTAGACCGAGATACCTTGAGTACAAAAAATAAGCTCAACACATTTATAGACCGTTATGATAGTGGAGAGATTGATATTTTGATTGGAACACGAATGATATCTAAAGGTCTAGATTTATCCAATACAGCCATTTTAGTAGTGGTATTGGCCGATGATTTATTAATGTATCCAGACTTTAGAGTAGAAGAACGCGCATTACAATCCTTAAGTCAAATTTCTCAAAGGTTACTAAGCCAAAGCAAGGATGCTCAGGTTATTATTCAAACCTATCAGAAAGAACACCCTGTATTTAGAGCGTTAAAAGAACAAGACCCAACCAAATTATATTCTGGATTTTTAAAGGAACGTAAGGATTATATGTTGCCGCCATATACACGAATGATTCTTATTAATTTCAGACATAAGAATTCGGCTGTATTGTTTGAAGCAACGGCGTATTTCTATGAAATACTCATCCAAAAAATTCCATCTAAACGGGCTCGTAAACCCTATACACCATCTATAGAGCGTATACGTACATATTACCAGATGCAAATTGATATTCAGCTGATAAAGAACGCACGTTTAAAAGACGCTAAAACGTATATTCAAAAAATCATTAACAAAATGTCTAAACACGATAAGTTTAGATCCGTAATGATTCGAGTAGATGTTGACCCGAATTATGTATAGTATAAAACTTTAATAAGGCATTTATAATTAATAATAATAAACAATGAAGAAGGAACAAATCGTACAATTTATAAATGAAGATAAGCCACTGAGTCGTTTAATACACGATTACGATATAGGATTTCATAGTGGTTTTAATCACGAACGGTATAATAATATTGAGCTTAAAAGGTATATTGAAGATGACTTATGCTCTAGTTTTAAACATATTTTTGAATCTAATAAAATAGATAAAATACGTGGGGTATTACAAGCAGTGCAAAACCTTTGGTTACAATCTTCTAAGACATACATATTAAATGAAATAATTCTTCCTTATCTGAATAATACCGATAAGGAATTAAGGTTAATTTTAGAGGGTGAGGAATACAATCTCAGTCTAAATTATGTTAATGACAAACTTATTGGCCTTTTTAATGGATTTGAAAATGTAAAAGAAATTAATACGATTAAATTAAGTATAATTAAAACGTTAGTAGAAATTAGAGCTTTAACAAAGAAACATAAAATACATCATGAATTTCTTGGTGAATTGAACGTTGAAATTCTAAAAATAAACAATTTAGGAGAGTATGAGAAGGTGTTGAGACCATCTATTCCTATTGAAATTTTAAAAAAGAATTACGAATCTGATATGAAAATAAACCGCATAATTAGGACTGTTGGTTATACTGCATTTGCAGTCGCATTTTTGATGATCTTAGCTGTACTAGTTGATGTTTTAATTCTATAATTTTACAGAAAACCATAAGTCCATAACTTAAACCAGTGGTATTAACGAGAAAGGAACCTTAAGTTAGTTATTGTCAAATTTATCTAGGCGAATATCCTGATTTTGGATATATTTAATATAACATTCTGAATATTTAGAACTTAAGACACAGACAGATATTATTATCAATAAAAGTGCATACTTTTTAATCCTATTTAAAGACACAAACGATTTTCTGGTGTATACTAAATCTGATGATAAATTAAAACCTTATAAAAAGATCAATATATTAGAACATAATGAAATGGATACCATATATCTCATGTACGAAAAAGGCGTGCCAAAAGAGAAAATTACTCGTATTAGTAATCAATTAACCGATAAACACATAAAGTATAAACAATATAGCTTTAGTAGATTCGGATTTTAGATTGAATAAAGTAATAGAATCATAAAACATGTGTTTTACGAATTGGTAAAGAGAACCAGAACGTGAATGTTTTCGTTCTCAACTATTTCTTTTGATGATTATTATCGCTTATATTTGAGGTGATTAAGATGAAATTAAAACCTAGATAATGCGAACATTTAAATATATTATTTTAATAATTCTTTCCGTTTTGGTATGGGCTACCATTGTTATATATACAGGATTAATAAAGGGACTACTGCTTACCACGATACAGTCAGATAATACTCTAGAATCGTTTATTGAAGCCACTAAAGATAAGATTGAAGACGAGTTTGTTGGAAATTTCGCCATACTTTTTATTGAGAATGGACAAGTTACAAATCGATTTCATTATGCGGTAGATCAACCTGTAGATCAAACATCTGTTTTTCAGGTGGCCTCAGTAAGTAAATGGATAACGTCTTGGGGTGTTTTAAAGCTCGTAGAACAAGGGAAACTAGAATTAGATACACCCATAGACCACTACCTAACCCGATGGCATTTACCAGAAGGTGATTTTGATAACCAAAAAGTAACAGTCCGCCGATTACTGTCACATTCGTCTGGATTAATAGACGGATTGGGTTATTTAGGTTACGGACCCAAAGACCAAGTTCAAACCTTAGAAGAATCTTTAACTAAAGCATCGGATGCCTATTCTACAGACGGAATTGTAAAGGTAGGGTATGAACCCGGAAGCCAGTTTATGTATTCTGGTGGAGGATATACGTTGTTACAATTGGTCATAGAAGAAGTTAGTGGAATGTCGTTTCAGAAGTACATGACTCAAATGATTTTGGAACCATTAAACATGACAAATTCTACATTTGTGCTTTCCGAAAAACCAAACCTTAAATTAGCACAATTATATAGTGAAGAAGGAACAATATCTGAACCTTATACCTTTACAGCATTAGCAGCAGCTTCATTATATACGTGTACTGAAGATTTATCTAAATTTATGTTAGCTAGTCTTGGTCATAATAAGGTATTGTCTAATGAAACCTTAGAGTTAATGGTTAAACCTGAATCTTTTGTAAATGGCGTTGGATATTATGGATTAGGACCTCATCTTTATAGTCAGAACGATACCAAATCTAAGGTTATTGGGCATGATGGTTATAGTTTAAGACCTTTAATTAATACGGCAGCTCGAATTGATTTAACATCAAAAGATGGAATTATCATCTTAGAAATGGGGAATCATAATATTTCATCGTCTTTGGCTGATGAGTGGTTGTATTGGAAAACCAACATTGCCGATTATGTAGTTATTCAAAGAAACAAAATGCGTTTAATTTCCATTTTTAGTATAGGCTGTCTTTTCATTATTGGGCTTTCTATTCGAATAATACGTAAACAGAAGTTAAAACGAAATGCGTTAATTTAAATATAAAATAATAATGCTTAAAAGGATATTGTTATTAATAGTTTGTTTATTCTCATTATATAAAGTATCTGCTTGTATTAATGTTTACAGAACTTTATTATCAGGAGAAGTTGTTCATCACAAGGCAACTCATGGCAAGGTGTTTACTAGAGCAGTAGATACTGTTGAATTAAGGAATAAAGCGAATTTGTATTACAGATCGTATGAAGAATCAGGTTCTATAAAAAGCTTATCGGATTTTGCCGCAGCTTTAATATACCTAGGTGAATATAAGAAAGCCAAGTCTATTTACGAACAAATAGAATTAGAGTCTCCACATTTATATTCTACTGCTTCTAATTTAGGAACTATTTATGAATTAATTGGTCAGCCAGATTCAGCATTAGTTTGGATACGTAAATCCTTAGAATTAAATCCTGATTCACATTTTGGTTCAGAATGGATACATATTAAAATTCTTGAATTTAAATTATCTCCTTCAAATATTAGTACTTCCTCTATTTTAGGATTAGACTTTGGAGAAGATGAACTTCCTGAAAATATTAATGCCTATAATCTTTCAATGTTAATAAACCATATAAAGCACCAACTTAGAGAACGTGTAGTTTTCGTTAAACCTGAAAATAAGATAGTAGGGAATATATATTTTGATTATGGTAATGTACTGGCTTTAGATCGAGATTTAGAAGCGGCGCTAGAAAGCTATGAAGAAGCTAAAGAGTTTGGGTTTACATCAGATTTGATGGATATACGTATAAAAGCAATAAATAATATTATTGTTCATGCTCGTCCTAATAAACTACTAGGAGAAATTAAAGACTATGTCCGAGAACACTTAATGTCCACATTAATCATGATTCTTATAGTTATTATCTCTATTCTTTTTTTTATTATTCGCTTAATTTACTCGCGACATAGTATTAAGAGAAACAGAAGTTAAAACGAAATGCCACATTTTAACCATTGTAATAAAATGTAAATAATAATATGCGGTAATCCGTGAATGTTTATTTTATGATGATAATAAAACAACTTCATACAACCCCAATACACACAATTATAGACTGTTTTCTATTGGCGTTTGATCAGTACTTTGTAGAAATGCCATCAGATAAAGCATATTATATAGAACGTTGGAAAGCTGCTCAAGTAGATTTTGCTCTATCTTATGGAATGTATGATGATGAAAAATTGGTTGGATTTATCCTGCATGCCATAGATAACCGATTAGGTGTATTAACAGCCTATAATACAGGAACAGGTGTAATTCCTCAATATAGAGGTAAGCGCATCGTAAAGGCGTTATATCTGTTTGCTATTGAAGACCTAAAGCAAAACGGAATAAAAAAAAGTACTTTAGAAGTAATTACAAGAAATGAGAAAGCCATTAAAGCCTATGAAGGTATTGGGTTTAGTATAGGTAAAACGTATAAATGTTTTAGTGGATGCATGCATTTAAACAACCAAGAAACATTTACAATAGTAAAAATAGATATTTGTAAGGTGGATTGGGACAATTTACCAAATCAATCGTATTACTCTTGGGATAATCAGAAAGCATCTGTGCTAAAAGGAGGCTATTTGTTTTATATGGTCCTAAATAATAACGTTCCTGAGTCATATTTTATAATAAAACCCAATAGTAATTATATTGCTCAGTGTGATGTTTTAAAGCCAGAGGATACCGCATGGAATAGATTGTTTACGGCCATTTATAGTCTTTCTGAGACGGTTAAAATAAATAATGTGGATACACGGCTTATCAATAAATTGCAATATTTTGAGACCATTGGATTAGAGAATAAAATTGATCAATATGAGATGGAGTTAGATCTATAGACGTGTAATACTATACATTTTATAGGATGTGATAATATGTAATAGGTACTTAGTAAGCATAATTACTCATATAATAATCAGGGGTTATTACGTGTTTTTATTTCAAGTATTGGGTTTAATTTTCACTTTTGAAATATCTATTGTTATAATGGATATTTCAGTTTAGTTTTTTTTAATCGTTTATAATCCAATACTGTGAGCTCAACTGTCGATTCTACAACAATTACACCTATTACAATTTCGAATAATCTGTTTATGTGTGGAACAGACCAATGGGCCCCAAAAGGTGTGTGTTACCAACCCACAGATTTTGTTGACCCAATTTCGGATGATAACAACTTAGCGACTATTCAAAATTTACTTAAATCAACAACGACGTTCGGATTTACCAATTTAAATATAAATGCCATTCGTGTTTATCAAGTTGATGTAGGTACAGGTAATAGTCACAAATCAGTAATGGATGCTTTAGCAGCCAAGGGAATTTATGTATTAGTAGGTGCAGTAAATAACATTACAACAGTGTTTAGTAGTACATCGGAATATCATAAACGATTAGAACAAATTGCCGATGAATTTTGTCAATACAATAATGTCTTGGGGTTCTCTTTAGGAAATGAATCTATTGGATCTGATGGACATACACCAGGATACGACATTCCTTCTAAAATTAGAGCAGGAGCAAAGCATTTAAAAGCATACATGAAAGGGAAGGGTTACCGCGCTGTTCCGTTAACCGTTGCTTTAAGAGACAATCCAGAATATACCATTCCTGCAGCCAAAGCCTATATGTGTGGAGATATAGCAGAGCGTGTAGATTTCTTAGGTTATAATTGTGAACGTTGGGCAGGAGGAAGCTTAGCAGCCAAAGTTGGAGCATATTATAATTTAGCAAAAGCCTTTGATGGATCAAACCCTGTACCAATAACATTTACAGAAATGGGATCTAACCCTGCAGATATCAGTCCAAGAGATTGGGCTCAAATCCCATATTTATTTGGAACAAAAGAAGTGAAGTCACAATCTGGTGCAGATTCGTTAAACATGGCTGATATTGTTTCTGGAGGATTTGCATTTAGATATTATGAACGCCCTTCAGGATGGGGGATGTTAAAGGCCAATGGAACTGAAATTCCAGATCACGGAGCAAGTTCACTTCAATCCGAATATTCTAAAATTACTTCAATCCATAGTACAGGAAATACCATGGGTACAGCACCTTGTAATTCTTCTAACCCTTATGTTGTGGGAGAAATTCCAAATTCTAGTGGGTTAGCAGTAGATACCCCAGTAAAGTTTCAGTTTAATGTTGAAGGGAGTACAAAAATTGCTTTAAACTTTAGTAAAGAGAGTACAGGCGATTCTTGGACGACCTTAACCAGTGGAAAACTTAACGATACACCTGCATCAGTGGTTATGCCCAAAGGATCAAAACGTATTAGTGTAAGTTACCAAAAAGATGATGCGTGGTATAATGCATGTAATGTGCAAGATGCAGTCTCATTAAAAGCAAATGATATAATAGATGGAAGTTGGGTTATGCCTAATGGAAATGGATATTGTACAATAACTTCATAAATGATAGTTTAAAGTGACCATTGGAATAAAGTATAGGTGCAAAATGAGAACTATCTCGTTGTTTTAATAGAAGTTATCTAAGGTAAGTATACTTTATTCTATATTTTACCGTTTAATAAAAATGAAATAGAATATTAATCATATTTCGGGCATTTTATAATGCGTTGGTATAACGTGAAAAATAGATCTTGGTCTATGCCTATTCACCAGACGTATTAATTTTTAGTTTTTGTTAGTTTTTTAATTCAATAATGGATTATGTTAGAAAAAGAAAGAATGTATTTGGTATGTTCCAATTGTGCCAATAGAAGCATAAATTTGGATAAGGGAATCCAATGTAGAGTAACGAATTCTACACCAAATTTTGAAGGGAATTGTTCAAGCTTTAAACAATTAGGGTTTGATAATGATCTTGTAGAATTAAAAGTAAGGCAACGAAGTCGCTTGTCTGAAGGCGTTAGAGAATTCCTTTCGTTTTAGGTTGGTATTACTACCAAAATTTGTTTAAAAATAAATACCATATACCAATTTGTATGTGGTATTTATAGATGTATAAAGGTTTATCTTGTTGATTTAAGGGAGTATATTGTATGGTTGAGTAGTTAAAAATAACTATCTTGTAAATAGTTGTGTTGAGTAATAATTTGTAAAAACTATTTATTATGGAAGATACTATTAACTTTAAACAAAAGGTAAACTGGCTTTTTATCTCTGTTTTTATACTGATCGGAATATTAAATATTATTTTTATTCACCTTATTCCAGGAAGTATATACTTACTTCTTGCGGCTATATATTTACCAAGTACAGACGCTTTCCTGAAAACAAATATTGGGTTTATTGTGCCGTTTACTTTAAAAATCATCTTGTTTTTAATGGTTATTTGGGCAACACTTGGTGTTGGTGATCTTTTTGAGCTCTTTGGATCTAATGTTTAATAAGTTTAATTAACCTTATTTAAATTCAATAC
This sequence comes from Flavobacteriales bacterium, assembly GCA_965243605.1. Lineage (GTDB taxonomy): Bacteria > Bacteroidota > Bacteroidia > Flavobacteriales > CAJXXR01 > JBMYYR01. The sequence continues at coordinate 34,941 of CBDEVQ010000101.1, read as the reverse complement.
ATTCTGTTTGTTTAGAGGATATTTTATATTTGGATGATTATCCAATTTATAATTCACGATATAATTAAATGATTATTAACAATCTTAAATACCCCATTAAAGCAATCTCTTCAGGAACTCGATTAGGTCATTTATTAATTGACTTGTTTGTTATTTATCAAATGATTTATTGTTTTAAACTATTTGGACTTTCTCAATTTAATACTCTGTTTAGCATTCTAATAATTCCAATGTACTACATTGTATTTGAGTATGTATATCAAGTAACGCCAGGGAAATCGTTAACCAAAACTATCGTTATAGATCATGAAGGAAATAAACCTAGTTTTTGGACGATTGTATTAAGAACCTTTTGCCGTTTCATTCCTTTTGATGCTTTTTCTTATTTTGGTAATGCGAGTTATGGATGGCATGATCAGTTGAGTAAAACCTATGTTGTTTATCAGGAAGATCATTATAAGATAAAAGCCATACGTTTAGCAGATAAAGGTATTTCTTAAACCCAACGCATTTAATTTATTGAATAGAAATATCCAAATTATAACAAGTCTTAAGTAGAAACATTACATTTGAGTATTACAGATTGTTAAGAAATCAAATCCATTTAGTTTAAAAACCCACTTATTAATGCAGGATTATATAAACGCTTTAGAAAAAGAGTTTAAAAACCAGGCAGATGCTGTTATAGCCAAAAAGCAAAAGGCCTATTTAAGAGATAAATTTGAGTTTTACGGCATGACAACTGCGGCCAGGCGAGAATTACAAAAGCCTTTTTTATTAAAAGAATTCTTGCCAGATCTTAAAGTTAGAGATGAAATTATTCATGCCATTTGGTTAAAGCCACAACGAGAGTATCATTTATTCGCTCAAGAATTAATGTTTAAGTATATAAAACGCCTCCAAAAAGAAGATATCAATCTTTTAGAATTTATGGTGGTTAATAATTCTTGGTGGGATACGGTAGATTATATCGCTTATAAGTTAATGGGGGCTTATTTTAAGCAATTTCCAGATCAACAACAACCTTATGTAGAAAAATGGTTGAAGTCGGATAATATATGGCTTCAGCGTTCAGCATTGTTGTTTCAGCTTAAGTATAAAACCGAAATAGATACAAGGATATTGCAACGTTGTATAAATGCTTTATTGGGGTCTAAGGAATTCTTTATTAATAAAGCTATTGGTTGGGTATTAAGAGAATATAGTAGAACAAACCCAGATTGGGTGAGAGGTTTTGTTTCTAAAACAGAATTAAGTCCACTCAGTAGAAAAGAGGCCTTAAGACTCATTGATTAACTGATTTTAAGATCAGTTGGTATAAATGAATGTATTTACGGAATGAAAAAAAACACCATTTTTATGTCAGAATTATTAAAAGCATTTGATTCTTATAATGAGCTCGAAAGAAATTTCTATTTCACATTATCATATAATACACTTGCATCTGAACTTCGATTTATGGCGCCATTAACGTCTAATAAAGAAAATATGGATAAGGTTCTCGAAGTTTTAGATCTAGAGGCAAGTGATTATCAATTGCTTTTTAAACATTGGGATACAGATGACTCTAGTGATCACGATCCAAATAAAGATTTTACGACCCGTTTGTTGTATAAAAGCCAACATCAAAATAGCTTGGTTTCTACAAGCTTAGATGATGACACCATTTTGGTCGATTTTTATTACGATTGTACAGATTCTAAGCTAGAAGAATGGGTGTTTTTAAAGAATAATGCTTTAAGAAAACAATTTGGTTTATCTCAAAAACCAACGTTTAAAGTATTAACCAATTCAAAATCAGAATTTCATACCGAATATGTTCGTACAGAACCAATAGCCATTAATCTGCAACAACATTATAACGATGATTTTGTTGAGGTTTATGATCGAATTGATAAAGCCATTAATGAGAAACAATCTGGGTTAATTCTGTTGTATGGTAAGCCTGGTACAGGGAAAACAACCTATATTAAAAGCTTAATATCAGATCACAAAGATTCTAATTTTATTTTTGTTCAAAATGAATTTGTTCACAATTTATTAGATCCAGAATTCATCTCGTTTTTACTTAAACAACGAAATTCTATCTTAATAATAGAGGATGCCGAAAAAGTGATTAAATCTCGAGAACAAGTCAATCAGGATTCTGTTGTTTCTACTATTTTACAATTAACGGATGGATTGTTTAGCGATTATTTAAATATTAAGGTGATTTGTACGTTCAACTCTAATTTATCTAAAGTAGATACAGCATTATTAAGAAAAGGGCGAATGATTGCTAAATATGAATTTAAGGCTTTAGCTTTAGATAAGACCAATGCGATTTTAAAAGAATTGAATTTAGAACCGTCCAAAGAAGAGTTGGTTGTTGCCGATATTTTTAATCGAAATCAGAAATCGTATTCTAATATTGAAAAGGGGAAAATTGGGTTTTAGAGAAGATAAATTAAGTATTAATACAATTTGAAACTCTTTGGCTTATAACAAAGATTTAAATTAAATTTGTGCTTTATTAATAAACGGTATACAAAATGAAAACATTAGAAATCGGATTAATTGGTTCATCCATTGTTGGTGTAATTTTAAGAATTCTTGATTTACCAGGTAATTCTTTCTTATTAATTCTGTCCTTAGGGGCATTGTCGGTTGTTTATTTTTTATTTGGTATCGTGTTGTTTAATAACAAGACTATTGGAGATGCTGTAAGCGATATGCCTTTTAGCCCAGTTCGTGGGTATACCTTTAAAAATTTTGGTGTTGGGACGGTATTGAGTGTTGCATCCTTAGGTATTTTGTTTAAATCATTATCGTTTCCTGGGTCTAGTATTATGTTGCTATTTGGTATTATTGGAACCGGAATTTATGCCTTAATAACATATAGAAAGAAAGCAGAGAATGCATCATTTGTATTAAAACGATTAATCGGTTTTGGAGGATACTGCCTTCTGTTGTTTATTTTCATTTAAAGTGCAAAATGTCTTAAAGTACGTGTTCATTCTCGAACTCATTTTGCATTAAAGACAGTATCCAGTCCATACAATCGTTATTATCCATAATAGACCATGAGTGTGGATGCTTTCTACCGTCTAATCGAACACCTTTACCCATTGTAACGTTTACATGGGCATTCGGGTTACCCATTATTTTCAAGGTGTTAACCATGGCAATAATATCACTTCCATTCCAGTCGTTTAGGTCTCTGTGTCTTTCATTCATTAACCAATCTACATCTAAATCGGTATACATTCTAATGGGCATGTTCTTTAGATAATAGGCATTCCCTCCGTTTTTCACGCTATAAGAATATAAGGACGCTTCAATATACTTTTCTGGGAAATCGTCAGGCGAACCCCCATATAATTTTTGGTAATTATTGAGCATCCACTTGGCTTCGTTTACACCTGCTTGGTTAAAGTTTCTTTCTATTTCTCGTTTACAATAGGCATATAAATACGCTTTATCTAAAGGAGTATCAAGTCCAAAAATCCCCATAGGTTTAACCGCCGTACTATTGGGTTGCTTTACAGATTTTTGAGCATAACCAATAGATACCATCCCACCATTGGATAATCCTCCCAGAACAAATTTATCTTTTGGGACATGGTACGTCTCTATAATTTCATTAAATATTTGGTCTAAAAATTGGTAATCGGCCAACCGATTATCAACACCCCAATTTAGTGATGGAATTATGGTAATAAGGCCTTGTTTTGCGGCTAGAACATGTAAGTTAATCTGTTGTATAACATCCTCGGTTCTTTCGCCACCAGAAGGCAGAACAATTAAAGCCCCTTTTATTTCGGTTTTGGGAACATACTTTAAATAATACAAAGCGGTGCTGTTGCTGTCATTAATGTATAATTGGTCGGGATCGGTCTGGCTAACCATGACCTTTTGGAATGTAATTGACTCCTGTTGGCAAGACATGAGAAAAAGAGTGAATATGAGCAGAATTAGGATAGGTAATCTCATTGGAATAGATTTTATTTTTGGTGTTATAAATATAGTCTATTACACGTTTTAGGTGAGAATGCCTAGTGTTAATAAAGTTTATAGAATCAAAATATATCTAAATAAATTTTAAGGATCATAAACGTGCTCTGTTGTTAACCCTAAAACTTTTGTTGTTTACAGATAAAACATCGCTATAAAGTAAGTTTGCGATAAATTAGTGGTGTAAATCTTAAAAATAAACACATGTTACAAACAAAGAACATACTTGTTTTAGGTGCTTTAGTAATTGGAATGTCTTGTTCTAATTCTACAGAGGTTAAACCTCAAGACAAAGCCCCAGTTAAAACAGAGCAATCGGTAAAGAAATCGAGTACGGATAAACGATTTTTAGCTAAAGTATCTGACAGTAAGATAAATTGGAAAGGCCATAAAATAATGGGTTCTCATGGAGGTGTTTTGGATTTAAAATCAGGGTATTTAGAAGGGAGTAATTCTCATATATCTGGAGGATCTTTTGTGGTAGATATGACATCTATCCGCGCCGAAGAACTGATGGACGGGGGAGATGATAAAGATAAAAGTGATTTAGCAGCGCATTTAAGAGATGGAGACTTTTTTGATGCACCCAATTATCCTACAGCAAAGTTTGTTGTATCAACAACAAAAAATGTTGGACAACAAATTGAAATAACAGGAAACATGACCATTAAGGATGTTACTAAGCCTATTACATTTTTATCGACTTGGTCTAATGGTAGGTTACAAGCAAAGGTAGAGGTAGACCGTACTAAGTTTAATATTAAATATGGTTCAGGTTCCTTTTTTGATGATTTAGGAGATAGAGCCATTAAAGATAATTTTACATTGGATATTAATATTCCATTTAAGATGTAATCTTAAAACATACTCAACAAAAAAGGTTTAGAAAATATTTTCTAAACCTTTTTTGTTGAGTCATATGGATATACTAGCGTTTATTTTTTAAGGACATTAAGCGTGGTTTTATTTCCCACTCCATCCGAAATCTCAATTAAATAAACACCTATGGGTTGATCTATATTTAGATTTACTTCATCGGTGTTGGAATATGTAGCTTTATATAATTCCTGCCCTAAAATAGAAGTCATACGAACGTTTAATTGTTCAATAGGTTCTGATAATTGGATTTTAAATGCTCCGTTGTTTGGGTTAGGATAAATTTTGAATAACGCTGTAAATTTAGATTCTGTAAGTCCAATATTGGCAATGCTAATACATGCGGTGGTATCTACACAACCATTTTCTGTAATTTCTACAGCATAGCTTCCTCCAGGTTCTCCGTAATAAGTTGAGCTGTTTGCGTTAGGAATTGCGTTGTAATTGAAATTACAATCTAACCATTTGTAACTTCCCGAATTAGAATTGATGGATATTAAGGTTCCATTCGCGCTCAAGTTGATATTCGATAAATCGGTAATGTTTAAATTTAAATTAACTAATGAATCGCACCCTTCAGAACTTAATAAGTGATGGTTAGCCGTGTTGTTAGATGAATTATAGGTTACGCCATCAATCCAAGTAATAGGTAAACAGCTTGTTATGGTATCAACAGATTGAACACTACAATGGTTTAATTTTTGAATAAATATATCAAATGCTCCAGCACTTTCAAGGTTAAGTGAATCTATACCCGAGTCAAAATCTGCAGTTGACCAAAAACTACCGGCACTTATTATATTTTCATATAGATCTGTTGTAATAGAGTATCCTTGATCTTTATTTAATCCGCCAAAGGTATTAACCCAGAGTAAATCTCCAGTGGCATCCAACTTCTGTATAAATATATCTTCATCGCCAGTAGATGTCATAAATTGTTCATCTACAGGGTCCGGATCAAAGTCAATAATAGATGTAAAGGCTCCAATGATAAATACATCATTATTGACATCGGTATATATTGTACTTCCCATATTAAAACCAGAGCTCCCTAAGCTATATGCCCAATCTAAACTTCCATTGGCATTTAATTTTTGGGCAAACATATCGTGTTGTCCAACCGCTGATAATTCAAGGGTAAGATTACTAGGGTCAAAATCGGCTGTATCTTGAAAATATCCCGTAGAATACACATTGTTATTGTCATCTAAGGCAATAGATTTAGGTATAATAAGTCCTTCTCCAGAAATTTGTTTTACCCATTCAAATTGCCCATCTGAATTTAACTTTAAAGTAAATCCATCTTTAACATTTGTAGAAGTTAATAGGTGAGAGGTTGCTTCAGGGTCAAAATCAACAGTGTTTTCAAAATATCCGGTCAAATAAATATAACCATTATTGTCTATAGCCATTGATTGGCTATAATCTACAGAGGATCCTCCTATTTGTTTTACCCATTCAAAGGCTCCATTATTGTTTAGTTTAAGGATAAAAATATCCGAATACCCTTCAGAAATTAACTGAGTTATACCACTTCCAGGATCAAAATCGACCTTACTACTAAATCCACCTATCAGGTGAATATTACCTAGTTCATCTATATGTAAATCGCTACCAGCGTCTTTTTCAGTTCCTCCAAAAGAAATAGCCCATAGAAAATCACCATTACTATTTAATTTTAGTAAAAAAATATCTTCTTCTCCATTAGATGTTAAGTTATATATTCCAGACCCTAGATCAAAGTCAACTGTTCCTTCAAATTGTCCGGTAATAAATATATTGTCATTATTGTCTGTGTAAAGGGCATTAGCTATATCTGTTCCAGTATTACCGAGTTGTTTTACCCAAAGTAAATTACCATCTACATCTAATTTTTGAATGTAAGCATCCATTGAACCTACACATGTTAAATTCGTTGTATTAACTCCAGGGTCAAAATCTCCGTCATATGCAAATGAACCAATATTAATAATATTTCCATAAGAATCGGTTGTAAGATCATAAGGATGATCAATAGAAATCCCACCATTTTGTTTGGCCCAACTTAATGTAGGGGTTTGGGCATTTACTAGTGGAGATAGACTTAGTAATAGAACAATTAAATAACTTCTAATATTCATTCTTGTAGGATAAAATAGATTAAGGTTTATATAATACCACTTATAATTTAAGATAGTTCGTATTATATGTTTTAATATGAGTAATATACAATGTAATTATTATTTGGGCAATTATATTTAAATTATTAATGTTATTAATAATTTTTGTTATAATTTAATGTCTATTGTCACATTTAATCTCAAACGCTTCTTTCGTGTTACTTATAGGGTATATAACTGTACAACCAAACATATCTGTTGTAAATCCAAAGAGTACAGGAGGGAAATCTTTAATCATATATCCAGTCCATTGTTGAGCATTTTCTGATTTAACATCAGATTTGTTGCTAATTAATAATTCATTAAGCTCTTCGGAATTATTGTTAGAGTATAACTGACTAATACATAAGGTGTCGTTTTTACAGTTAAGTACCATAACATGTCTTATAAAATTATTCCAACCCTTACCGTAAGAAGATTCTTGTAAATAGTAGTCATATATTCCAAGGCTAAATGAATAGGTATTTTTAATGGTGTTTTTTCCCTTTTGCTCTTTAAATTCTTTCGAGGTATATCCAGAGGGGAAATAAATTGAATCTATAGGAGTCCAAATAATTGGTGCTAGTTTATTCGTGAATGGATTATTGTTACCAACAGCTACAAATGTTGTATGGAATAATGAGGCACGATTGGTTTTAAATTCAAATCCAATTTGGTAATCACTTTCAGAAAGAGGGGCTTCTGAAGAATAAGGTGATTTGATCGCAATGGCTTCTAGATTCTGTATTAAAAAAGAGACTATCGTATTCTGATGATAATTATAAATAAATAGAGAATCTGTTTCTTTTAAACTTATGCCATGTAATAACCGTTCTCTATATTCACCTGTCAATTTGATCATTTCATTGGTACTTGTGTTTTCCAATGAAGAAACGGGGATCGTTGGGAGGTTAGAGTCATAAATGTTATAGGACGGTGAAAGTGAAACGAAACCGTAGTTTAAATTCTTATCAACATTTGAGGTCTTAATAAATGTAGCCTCGTAAATTGGAGTATCCTGTGCGTGTAAGTCATGTGTAACGAAAAATTGGAATATGAATATAATAAAGACGCGCTTTTTCATAAATTGTATCTTCGGTATAAAGTTAATATTAGGATTAATGCCTATTGTCGCAAAACAAGTTAATAAATGAATATGGATTTGTAATGTACGGAATTTGAATACACCCAAACGATTGATAAATGAATCCAAATAGAACAGGAGGTTGATTCTTAAAAAGCTTACCTGTCCATTGTTTCATGAAATTATTGTCGTTTAAACCATTTACAGAAGTCCCTTCACTATAAGTGTATAAATTATCAAAAACAATGTCTCTAGAGTATATGTTAATGACTCTTACGTGTCTTGCTTTAAATGTTCCGTTGGTATCAATAATATCTTGAGTATAAAAGACCAAATCACCTTCTATATATTCTAACGTATTGTTTCGTCTATCCGAAGGTTTAAGCATAGAATATTTAGGGATATTTTGGCCCAGAGGAAAACATGAAGAGTCTGTGTTTTGCCAAATAATAGGGTGTAGATCCATGTTTGAAAATGGATTTATTGGACCTGTAGAAGCAAAATAGTTTTCTAAGTATTCATGCTCTGTTTTAATAGTTTTAGGATCAATTTCAAAGCCAATCATATAATCCGATTGAAACTTTTTACCACCAGCCATATCGTATGGTGTTAAAATAGCCACTGTCTTTAACCCATTTACAGGAAAGGCATACATATTACGTTCAGTATAATCGTATATATAAACAGAATCTGTTTCAGCAATCGATGTTGTTTTTAACAATCGAGATCTATATTTTCCCGTTAATTCTAAATAACGTTCTCCGTGATTTATAAGTATATCAGGGACTGCTAAAGAATCTGGATGTTCAGATAATGGATAATTATCTGAAAGGGATACAAAGCCCGTTGTAATATCTTTTTCTAAATCTGTATAAGCAGATTTCATTTCGTAGACAAATGTATTTTGTGTATATCCTTGTATAGGAAATAGGATGAAACAGAATAGAATTGAGAGAAGAAAACGCATACAAAAGGATTTAGTTTTGTTTACTCAAAGGTAAGAAAAGCGCCTGATTATTTAATAATAGATTTAGATTTTAAAATTTGTAACCTTATCTAATCCTTCTATTAATCGTAACTCCAACCATAATCAATGTAAATTACTTTGTTTTTATTGTTTATTGTTAAATTAGATCTATACCAAGCAAAATCGTTAACAAAATTGGTTTGGCCGTTTGAATTCATAAAATACCCATCGTTAGTATAATGGTAACTACGAATAGGTAAATTATTGATTGTATCCTTAAAGATAAATAATGGATTCCCCAGTGTAGATAAAACATGTTCTTTGGAATCATTTAACTTAATTTTATCAAATTTTTCTGGTGTATAACCTTCTCCAAATTTAGTGTCTATATATGGGAAGAAGACATTGTATCCCTCCATTAATGGAATTTGTCCTATCGTAAATAGAAAGAAACACATTGGGATTAGTAAAATAATTGAAATGAATTTATGTATAGATGTCATAAAAGAATGGGATATAATGAAGCGAAGAGGTAGCCTAATAGACTTATAGAAGCTGATAAACCAAATGATAAATTAAATGTTTCATAGAAACGCATGTTTTTATATTTCCAAGCATATAAAACATAGCTAATACATACACTTCCAATACAAATAGATAAAAGGATTATAGGTAGTAGTATGTAATTGTAAGAAGCTGTAGAACAAATACAAAATATGATTAAGATTACATTTTGTATTATTGAAAATATTAAATAATTCTGTTTTGCATTAGATTCGGATTTATTCATGTATTCTCTAACGTGTTTTTTTGTATTATAGTCTGTTCGATGAATTGAATAATTTGCTTTCTCAATACATACAAATAAGATTCTAATGTTGAACTTAAACAATTAAAGACATATTTATAGATATTATGATTTACATTTTAATACGGAAAAGCTTGAGAAAGCAAAACTGGTATTTATAGAGCCCGATTTACAATATTTTAGTGTAATGAATTTCTTAGTGAGATCTTGATCCAAAACGAACTTTAGTCAATGAATCTGTAAATGTTAAAAGCCCTATGTTTTCATAATTAATTATGGAAACATAGGGCTTTTAAATTCATTGCTATAGAGTCTTTAGCTCATTTGAAAGTATCGTTATTTTATAACAATCTTTTTAACATACATCTGAGTTTTGTTATAGATTTTTAAAGAGTAAACCCCAGATGCTAAGTTCCCTAATTTCATCATAGTAACCTTTGTTAAACTAGATGTTAATACTTGTCTACCAGTTAAATCTACTAAGCTTATTTTATATGAACCATACTCTTTATTTCTTACAAGCAGTGTATTTGAAGTAGGATTAGGGTAGGCTGAGAATAATTCATCAAAATCACCTGATTCTTGAATGCTTAATGGAGTACAGGAATGTAAGGCATTAAATTTTGTTTGAAGCGAATCTATGGGTTCAATACCGGAATTATCTTCCGTTCGTACAGAAACATTTAAAGAAGGAGAACCAAACGTATCTGAAGATTGAGCGACTTTAATAAATGCAAATAAAGATGATGTTCCATTGGTACTACATCTCGTATCAGCCCCAACCATGTTAGCACCTTGTAATGCCGCCATAAGTTTACAAGCTAAGTCTCCAGGTTCATTTAAGAAACGAGATTCCATAGAATCTAGAACGACTTGTCCTAATAGGATATTACCTTGTATTGCGTAATTTGTACCTATAATGTGGTTTTTGTAATCGTCTGTGGAACTTCCTGTATGCGCAGCGGCTTCAGCTGATCCATTAACAATAGCGGCTATTCCATATTGTCTATATTGAGGGTCATTTTGTACATCATTGGCAACCAACCATTGTATAATTTCATCTGGCGTATCGCCAGCATTCATTCTGTTTGTGGCGTTGGTCTGATTGGTAGGTAGATAATAAGCTTGTGTATTTATTGCCCCAACATTGGGTATTAGTTGTCCCAAAAAGCCATCATCTGTTAGCCCGGCCTGAACTAAATCAACACAAGAAGCACCTGCGCTTCCAACTTCTCCGGTTGTAGGATCTACAGCAACTATAGAGAAGGTATCTTGTGCTTTTACTTGAAAAGACAAGAATAAACCACCAAATAAAATGGTTTTTATAAAATTACTAGGTATAGACATGTGGTTTGTTAAAGAATTATTATTATAATTGCTTTTAAATTTAAGTTTTTTTTTAATACTATTTATAATTGGTAATTTATTTTAAATGTGTATTTTAATAAATATAAACACTTTAAGTGTCGTATTGTTATAATTATAGGATGTTTTAGCTGGAGAATTAAAGGAAATATTAGAGATGATAACTGGTACAATGTATGTGTATCGTGTGCTGAATTATTATCTTTGAATATAGTCAAAATATTATACGCTTTCATTTCCCCCAATGAATGCCTTTAAGTATATATATATGCTTAAAGAATTACTTAGAGTGCTCTAGAAGTATATTTTATTTTAAGTAATTAAAAAGCCCCAACAGAAATATTCTGTTGGGGCTCTTTATTTTATATTTAAAGTAATCACTACTTTGCTTGTTGCATAAGGTTAGGAGATTTGTTTTGTTTCGATTTATAGATCTCAAAACGGGTAGGAGTAATTTCTCTTGGCCATACATTATTATCAACATCCGTATCTGCTGTTTCTAAATATGGGTCTACCGTAATCTTTGTTACGCGGTTGTCAAAATGGAATACCTTAGATACATTCGTATTGTTTCTTACCCAAATTTCGGCAGGAATACGGATAATTTCAGTTGATCCATTATCAAATTCAAACTCAACAATAACAGGCATAACTAAACCACCAACATTAGAAAAAGCTAATTCATAGTAATGTTTACTATCCTTTAAAGTTGATTTTTCCTTGTCCGAAAGATCTGCTAATGTTTCTTTATACTTCTTTTTATCTTTAGAGGTTACGTTGTTTTCATCGTAAGTATTATAAAAGTCTACTAAAGAATTGTTTTGTCCAACACGCGTTTTCTTACCCTCTTTTTCGTTTAAAATATCAGTAATTGTTACAGGCTCATTGGCTTTATTTTTAGCTGCAATTCCTTTTTCTGTAGTTGGGTTGCTTGTACTGGCTTGAAAGTACTTAACATCGTTTAATGCAATGTCTACGTGGTCTGTTGTAAAAAACCAACCTCTCCAGTACCAATCTAAATCTACAGCACTTGCATCTTCCATCGTTCTAAAGAAATCAGCAGGAGATGGATGTTTAAACATCCAACGTTGTGCATAGGTCTTAAACGCATGGTCAAACAATTCACGTCCCATTACGGTTTCTCTTAAAATATTAAGCGCAGCGGCTGGCTTTCCGTAAGCGTTATTCCCAAACTGTAATAAAGATTCGCTATTTGTCATGATTGGTGTAATACCCGTTTTGTCACCTTTCATATAGTTAACAATCTTACGTGCTGGTCCTCTACGGCTTGGGTAATCTTCTTCCCAATCTTGTTCGGTTAGGTATTGTAAGAAGGTATTTAATCCTTCATCCATCCATGTCCATTGGCGTTCGTCAGAGTTAATAATCATCGGAAAGTAGTTATGACCTACCTCGTGGATAATTACACCAATCATTCCGTATTTAGTTTGTGGAGAATATGTTCCATCTTTTTCTGGACGTCCAAAGTTAAAACAGATCATTGGGTATTCCATACCAATACTTTTAGAGTTAACCGAAATGGCAACAGGGTATGGGTAATCGAATGTATGACGAGAATATGTTTCTAAGGTTTGTGCAACGGCATGTGTTGAATACTTCTCCCAAATTGGATTTCCTTCTTTTGGGAAGAAAGACATGGCAAGAACATCTTTCGTTTCTTGTTTAACCGCCATAGCATCCCACATAAACTTTCTAGAACTTGCAAAAGCAAAATCTCTTACGTTTTCAGCTTTATAATGCCATGTTTTTGTGGTTTTAACCTTTTTCTTTTCTGCTTTTTCAGCTTCTTTTTGAGTGATAATAAGTACAGGCTCATCATAGGTCTTTTTAGCCAACTCAAAACGTTCTTGTTGCTTATCTGTTAATACATCACCAACGTTTTGTATCATACCAGTAGAGGCTACAACATGGTCAGAAGGTACTGTAATTTTAACATCGTAATCTCCAAAAGGTAAGGTAAACTCACCGTTTCCTAAAAATTGTTTGTTTTGCCATCCTTCAATATCACTATATACACACATACGCGGGTAAAATTGAGCAATCGTATATAGATAGTTGTCGTTTTCTTTAAAGTATTCATATCCAGAACGACCACCTACTTTCATACGGTCGTTAATATTATACCACCAGTCTACGCTAAATTTAATTTTTTCACCAGGCTTCAGATTTTGATCTAAATCTAAACGCATCATGGTTTTGTTAATTGTATACGTAAACCCATGGTTATCTGCGGGCTTAACATCTTCAATTTTAAATCCACCATCAAAGTCAAAATGCATTTTATCGTAGCTGTCAAAAGACATGTTTGATAAGTGTCCAGTTCTAATTTTTTTAGAATTAGAATCTTTGGCTCTAACATTTTGGTCTAATTGTAACCAAATGTATTCCAATTCGTCTGGCGAGTTATTTACATATTCAATAACCTCGTGCCCTGTAATTTTTTGCAGATTATCATTAAGCGTAATCTCAATATTATAATTGGCTTGGTTTTGATAGTATTTATGCCCAGGTGCTCCTCCTCCCGTACGGTATACGTTTGGTGTTGCCAACTCTTCTTTAAGTTGTTTAAACTTATTGTGGTTGTAATTATCAGTTTGAGCAAACAAACACCCTGAAATAAGAAAAACTAGATAGGAAAATTGTTTCATAGTTGATATCTATAGTTTGATGTTAAACGTGTGGTTGGTTTTAGATGCCGAAAAATAATAAGTTTGGACATCTTTTATATTCTCTTTATTAAAATATTCGAAATGGGTAATGTTTTTTTGATGATCGTAAGTTTCAAAAAAGATGGTATTGGTTAAGTCGACTTGTTCAATTTTTCGTGGCAGGTCTGTGACCACAAAATAAACAAAGATATACCCATCATTTTCATACTCTTTACCAATATATTCTAAGATTTGCTTCTTGTTTTTAATGGTTAAATTAAAATTCTGACAAAGGTAATCGGCTAAACATTCATCCAATTCGGCATTAGCTTTGTCGAAAGCAATATTGGTCTGATCGCAATACTTTTCTTTTTTAAAGATATAATCTAGATCATGTGCGGCCAACTTGATAGACATTTCAAATTGGTGTTCTTTTTTGTTGTATTTCATTTCTGTAATGGAATAAAAATAATCGTGATCATTTTCACCAAAAGAACCAAAAGCGCATAAAAAGAAGAACCAACAGAAAAGTTGGCGCATTACTACTGTATTCATAAAAATTACATTTTTACCAAATATATAAAAATACAGTACAATTTAACGGTTTTAAACCCTTGCAATACGAGATATAACATAAATTAAGGTTTAGGTATTAATAATTGTAACGTATGTACGGTATTGGACAGGTTGTTTTGTATTTACACAACGATATAACAATTTAATAGGGGACTGTTTTAAAATGTGAAATTCTAAGGCCGTGTTTTTCCCTGATATAGATACGTTATTTTCCTTGTGGAATTTACGTATGTTGATAATCAGGTAATTAGACTCTTAAATGATTCGATTTAATGTTGAATATTTGTAATGTTTAAAAGTCACTTTATAAAGAATGTAGCTACAATGTGATTTTATAAAACTCAGGACGAATCCGAAAATCCTTAAATCTAAATAGAGTAGGAAAGAAATATCAAAAACCTATATTATTATGTCTACGTATAAAGTAAATATCCCAGCAGGTCCGTTATGGAATGATGAAGATGCAAAAGAGAAAGCACCAAAAGTAGCTGCGGCTCACCAAGGTAAATGGACAGGACAATGGCGTACAGTAGTCCCTTCAGAAATGAGTATTATTGAAGTTGAACTTGAAGTTGATAACGGAGGAAAGAACGAATTTAAAACCGATGTATTAGCTGGACCATTATGGAGTAACGATGAAGCTCAGAAAGTAGGATCTGCCATTGCAGCATCATACGGAGCTGAGTTCACAGGACAATGGAAAACGATTGTTGAAGGACAAATGAGCGTTGTTGAAATAAAATATACATTTTAAGTATACCAATATACAACGAATAGGTCTATATATTTCTTGTGGGAAGTAAGTGTATAACTCTATTCTGTTGTTGTATTTATTACAAAAGGGGTTGAATGCTATTATAGCGCTCAACCCCTTTTAGTATATAATAGAATGTGTTGGTCTTTATTCAGCCACCAAAAAATCACCTTTTAAAACCGGAACCACATCAACAAGATCTTCGCTTACGCAAATCACAACGTCTTTGTCAATATTTAGGTTTTTAAGTCTATTTCTATGCGATGAGCTTTTTAAGAATCCATATACATCATCTTTAGCGGTATCGTATAAATTAATGGCCGCTCTTGTTGAATCGCAGTCCATTTCAAATTTACCCGAGTCTAATAAGTTCTGACTAAAAGCCCCTGCAAACAACGTGTCTTCTAAACAGAATTTACCTTTCCAACCAGAACAACAGATAATGATATCTTTTTCTTGCTTAATGGCCCATTTAGTAATGGCATCAAGATTTACAAAAGCACCAATGGCTACTGTATGATCCTTTTTGGCAATATTAATCATTCGCGTACCATTTGTAGTGGTCATAACCATATTTTTACCTTCATAATCGGCATCCATAAAAGGTTGTGGCGAATTTCCAAAATCGAATCCATTTACAATTTTACCACCACGTTCGGCCGCTAAAATAAACGATTCGTCATCTCGATATTCTAAAGCTTCTTCAACAGTCATTACGGGTTTTATTTTAGAAATTTTACTTCCTAATGCAAAACACATCGTTGTTGTTGCTCTAAGCACATCGTTCACAATAACAATACTCTGTCTATCGGCATACAGATGAAATAAATCTGGCGTAAGACAAACTCTAATTTGATTGGTCATATATATTAAGCCTTGTAAAATGGTAATTTTACAACTTCAGCTTTTAGTTGTTTCTTTCTAACTTGAATGTAAATTTCTGATCCTGCTTTAGAGAATTCAGTTTTTACATATCCTAATCCAATTCCTTTATTTAAAGAAGGCGACATGGTACCAGAAGTTACAATACCAATATTGTTTCCATCGGCATCAACAATTTCATAATCGTGACGAGGAATACCTTTCTCAACAAGTTCGAAACCTACAAGCTTACGCTTAACACCTTCTTCTTTTTGTTGTTTTAAAGCCGCTGAGTTTGTAAATTCTTTTGTGAATTTAGTTACCCATCCTAATCCAGCTTCTAAAGGAGACGTTGTATCGCTTAAATCATTTCCGTATAAACAGAATCCCATTTCTAAACGAAGTGTATCACGAGCAGCTAAACCAATTGGCTTAATTCCTTCTTCTTTTCCAGCTTCAAATAATGCATTCCAAACCGTTTCTGCTTGGTTGTTCTTAAAATATAATTCAAATCCTCCAGCACCAGTATACCCAGTAGCCGAAATAATAATATCGTCTAATCCAGCAAATGTACCTACTTTAAAACGGTAGTACTTAATTTCAGATAAATTCTCCTCTGTAAGTTTTTGCATAACCTCTGTTGCTTTAGGCCCTTGAATGGCAAGCATAGAGTATTCTTCAGAGCGGTTTGTCATTTCTACACCAAATGTGTTTCGTTCAGAAATCCAATTCCAGTCTTTTTCAATATTAGAGGCATTCACAACCTAAAAGATATTCGTTTTCTGCCATGTGGTAAACCAATAAATCGTCTACAATTCCACCATCTTCATTTGGTAAACATGTATACTGAGCTTGACCAATAGCAATTTTAGAAGCATCGTTAGAACAAACCGATTGAATAAGGTCTAAAGCTTTTTCTCCTTTTAAGAAAAACTCACCCATATGCGAAACGTCAAATACACCAACAGCTTCTCTTACTGTAGCGTGCTCAACCTTAACACCTTCATACTGAACAGGCATTAAGTAACCTGCAAATTCAACCATTTTGGCTCCACAAGCCTCGTGTATATTTTTTAATGCTGTTGCTTTCATAATTTAGTTTTTGATGCTTGCGAATTTAGTGTTTTTTTTTTTCACTTAAAAGTTTCTTGTTTTTAACGTTCTATTATAATTACTATTATATGTTGGTATAATATTTTTGAATATTGTTAGACCATATTAATGGAAGGCGACTCAAACTATAGATAGGTATTAATTGTATATTTACAAGATTCGTATTTATTACGGATGATTTCTTGGGATGTATAGGATACCAAATAATAGTGAGTTGAAAATGGAAAATAAACGATGTAAATGGGTCTCTGATGATCCTTTGTATATAGAATACCATGATAATGAGTGGGGGAAGCCTGTCTATGACGACCCGACGTTGTTTGAGTTTTTAATGTTAGAAACGTTTCAGGCGGGGTTATCTTGGATAACAGTATTAAAAAAAACGAGAGAATTTTAGAATGGCTTTTGATGGGTTTGACTTTAATACCATAGCAGACTATACCGAAGAAAAACTAGAAGAACTCAGAAACAATAGCGGAATTATTCGCAATAAACTCAAAATTAAAGCCGCAGTGAGCAATGCACAAGCTTTTATAAAAATTCAAGAAGAGTTTGGGACATTCTCTAAATATATTTGGGGATTTGTAGATGGTAAACCAATTCAGAACCAGTTTGAAACGGTAAACGATGTTCCTACGAATACACCCTTGTCGGACACCATTTCTAAGGATCTTAAAAAACGTGGATTTAAATTTGTTGGTTCAACCGTTATTTACGCTCATATGCAAGCTACAGGAATGGTAAACGATCATACAACAGATTGTTTTTGTCATAAGTTGGTGCAGGAATAATATGTAATAAACACAAACTCACCAAGAATTAACTAAAATCCTAAAAATAGTAATACCCTTTATATACGTGTTTGATATATGGGTATTGAGGTTGCTGAAAAAAAAGTTTATTACCTTAATCCTTGATTTACTTTTGATTAATATAGCTTCGTTAAATTATTTTTTCTAATGGTTTGGAGGATTAAATAAAAGATGTAGTTTTTGCATCGCTTTCGGGGTGTAGCGTAGCCCGGTCATCGCGCCTCGTTTGGGACGAGGAGGTCGCAGGTTCGAATCCTGCCACCCCGACGAAAGTAAAAGCCTAACATGAAAATGTTGGGCTTTTTTGTTGAATAAAATTCGGAAGCTAGCTTTAAGGATTTTATCAATAAAAAAGACCTAAGTGACTGGAAGGAGCGTAGGTTTTTACCTTCGCACCACCCCAATTTACAGGATCATGGAGTAATCCTGCCACCCCGACGAAAGTAAAAGCCTAACATGAAAATGTTGGGCTTTTTTGTTGAATAAAATTCGGAAGCTAGCTTTAAGGATTTTATCAATAAAAAAGACCTAAGTGACTGGAAGGAGCGTAGGTTTTTACCTTCGCACCACCCCAATTTACAGGATCATGGAGTAATCCTGCCACCCCGACGAAAGTAAAAGCCTAACATGAAAATGTTGGGCTTTTTTGTTGAATAAAATTCGGAAGCTAGCTTTAAGGATTTTATCAATAAAAAAGACCTAAGTGACTGGAAGGAGCGTAGGTTTTTACCTTCGCACCACCCCAATTTACAGGATCATGGAGTAATCCTGCCACCCCGACGAAAGTAAAAGCCTAACATGAAAATGTTGGGCTTTTTTGTTGAATAAAATTCGGAAGCTAGCTTTAAGGATTTTATCAATAAAAAAGACCTAAGTGACTGGAAGGAGCGTAGGTTTTTACCTTCGCACCACCCCAATTTACAGGATCATGGAGTAATCCTGCCACCCCGACGAAAGTAAAAGCCTAACATGAAAATGTTGGGCTTTTTTGTTGAATAAAATTCGGAAGCTAGCTTTAAGGATTTTATCAATAAAAAAGACCTAAGTGACTGGAAGGAGCGTAGGTTTTTACCTTCGCACCACCCCAATTTACAGGATCATGGAGTAATCCTGCCACCCCGACGAAAGTAAAAGCCTAACATGAAAATGTTGGGCTTTTTTATGGATTAAAATTCAGAAGCTTGCTTTAAGGATTTTATCAATAAAAAAGATAAAATAAAAAGTTTTGCTATATGTTTAATCGAAAGTTCACTACTTTTAATTCCTTTACTAACCATAGCCGAGACGCTGTATGTCAATCCGAGAAGATGAATAAAGAAATTAATGAATGTGACGAATGTAATTCTGAATATTATAAAGCTACTTCTGAAATGACAGGCTTATGTCCTGAATGTTCACTCAAATTATATGGATATAAAAACTGTTCTCACAAGTTTGAAGATGACAGATGTATAAAATGTTATTGGAATGGAAAAACATCAGAATTCTTAGACTAATAATTCTCATTAAGAATGAATATTGATCTTATTGTAATAAGAACTGAAAATCCAGAATTGTTAATAAAACAAAATAGAACGTTTTGGCTCAGTGTAAATTTGAAATTTCATCGTTTTTAATTGCCCTACTAATCAGAGCTGAAGACTTGTAATCCTATGACAAAAAAAATGAATATACTTAAATACATACTTTCAATATTATTGGTGATTTGGGGCCTATTAATAGCTTGGGCTAAACTTTTCTCTGTCGGTCTTCACTTTCCATTTCTGACAATTTTAACCATAGGGGCTATAGTTTCAGGAATAAAGAAATACAACAAAGCCAATTTTATTTTCCTTGCTTCAGCGTGCCTATGGATATTATTAAGTGCTGAAACAATAGGGTTTAGTATGTTTTTTGATCCAGAGAATTATGAAAGAATGATAGTTGGAGTAATTCCTATTTTAGTAGGATCTGGATTACTCTTTTCTATTAAATCTCAATTTAACCTTTTCAATACTTTCTTTAAAAAGATCTTATTAATTCCAGTTCTAGCAGCCATTGGAATTGGTTCATATGTATATAAGCCAACGACCGAAGAAGTTAACTGTTGGTATTATTTGGACAACGGAAAAACTTACAATGTTTTGTTTGCAGAAGGACCTGAAAGAACTTTTGAAGTTGAGCTATCATCAGATGAACTTAAACAAGAAGTTATAGCAGAAGCTTTACAATATGTAGGACGAAAAGGATACTATTGTCCTGAAACGAAAGTCAAAGTAGTAACAAGTTTTGGGAAAATTGTGTCTGCTAAAATTCAGTCCTTTAGGAATAGTGAAATTGATAAAAAAGTGATTTTTAGTGATCAAATGGAACTTCCTTTGGATAAGGTTAATGGTAAATTAGAAATCCTAAAACCATATATGCCTAGATTATGGAATTAAAAAAACGAATTACAACAACACCTATATGCCATTTACTTTGGGACACTACGTACAGCTAAATCGTTGGCATTTATTAATAAGTCTTTTCGATCAGTTTTGTAGCACTCAAGAATCCGAAAGGGAAGTTTGATACTTTTCAAGTAAACATTGCAGGCTCTGCAATAGTGTTGATCAAATACAACACTCACATTTGTGCCTAGTACGAAACAAGTAATCCATATTGTTTTGCTATTGATAGACACCCTAACATGAAAATGTTGGGCTTTTTTATGGATTAAAATTCAGAAGCTTGCTTTAGGATTTAATGACGTAAAGAACAAAACGATTATTCTGGATTTATTATTCTTTTAATAAAAGATCCCACTTATACTTCAAAGCTTCAAAACTCAAACTTTGAAAGTATTTTGGTTTTATATAAATGTTATGAAATTGTTCATATCCATCTTTCATATATGCTAACATCAACATGTACTCGTCCTGTTTTAGGCTCTATTCCTACTAGTCCAAGATCAAAGAGCGTATGAATATCTGTCCTTAATATAATCCCGTTAGATGGGGAATTATCGTGTTCTCCTCTATAAGGTTTTATATGTGCAGCTTCTAATAGATGTTTTATACTGCAATTTGTAATAGCGCATCTTTCATCAAATCGTTGTAATAATGTATCTCTAAATTTTTGTTGTCCTCTTCTGGCACGAATAGAACTATTAATAAGAACTCGACTATCTTCATTATTGGGAGAGTAGTCTACTTTAGTATCTATAATATGTTCAGCTTCGTTTGGACTTATGTAATATTTACCATTCTTTAATTTTTCAAAGGTGTTATTTACATTGTTTTTGAAAAATTGAGGACTAATGTTCTGCATAGACATGTTTCCATTATATCCTTTATGATAGTAGGGACGTAAAATTGTTATTGGGATATTATCGACAGATCTAATAAAGGATTCTTTATAGAAAGCAGAAAATGTAGTCACATTTTGCTTGATTATTACAGGTTCCGAAAACTCATGTTTATTTCTGCATCTATGTTTAGGGTGTTTAGTTTTCCTAGTGTCAAAGGTCGTTGTATCACATTCGGGACATCTACTAATTTCCTTAATAGATGGTTTTTCAGTTATACGATCTATTTTTGCAAAACCAAGTATATGTTTTTTATCTATAAGTATTACATAATCCCCTTCCAATATTTGTCTTGAGTTTGCAACATTACTATCGTAACTATATTGAGAAGTTAAGATATCATCATATTTGTATAAACGTTCTTTGTCAGAAATGGTTTTTAAAGCCCAAATATTGTAATTATTCATATAAATGTAGTAATGTAATAGATAGTAATTATTAATGTTTACAATTATATGTAAATGTAATTAATGAATGTGAAATATGGGAGTTGAGATTGTTTTTATTTAAAACGATTAATATTTTATCTTTGGCTTGTTGGTCTATATAATCTATCATCCAAGTTATACACCATACATAAAAACCCAATAAAACCATGTCAAGCGGAAAACAAGTTTTATTACACTTTTTAAAGAAATACTCTCAGCAGAAACAAAAGCCTGAAGACCTAGAAGAAGTCTCTGAAAACTTACGAATAGGGTTTTTGGTACATGGTTCTACACAAAAAGAAATGTGGCATAATGTAGATGCGATAGAATGGGGGGACGAAAAATCTGAAGATGGAGAACGCTTTGTTGGTCAAGGACTAAAAGTTAAAAACAAAGAGATTCCTTTTGCCGAGTTGTTTGAGTATATAGTTTGGAATTCAGAAAGTGAAATACCTAAGGAAGTACAAGAACGATTTCCTAATCTTACCCAAAAGGAGTACGCTTCGGCTACACATCTTATGTCTTTGATATTGTCTTCTGTAGAATATTGTGATGATCTTTCGGAGGTAGAGAATAACGGGAAGTTAGATCATGAAGCTGTGGAGAGGTATTTGAAATCTTATAAAAAGAAATTAGGTTATTATAGAGAAAATCCAGAAGGATATTTTTAGAATATAATAATAATTTTACTAACGGATTAATGTGGTTTAGATGTCTAAATTAAATTTATATATAATGCTTATTTCCTTGGTGTTAATAAGTAATTTGGCTTGTAATAACTCAACACATTTAGATAGTCATACTTATGATTCAAAAGAAGAACGTATAGAGATTTTAAAGAAGGAGATTAAATGTTATAGTGATTTTACGAATGTGGAGTTTGATTTATTTAATGTCAATGGGTTTTCGAATAACAATACATTTCTTCCTGGAAGCTCCTCTTGGCATTATAAGTTTGTAATAAAGGTTGATACGGTGGATATTAAGTATTGGTTAAAAGGTATGACTAGAATACATCCGGATGACTTCAATTTTGATTGGACGAATAAACTTATAAAACAACGTGAAGTTGAATGGGAAACGAAGTCTAATCCAGAATTTTATAAAAGGCAAGAAAGTCATGTTTTTGTTATGGTCCACCGATCTGAAGGAAATTGTATATAAACGTATTTTTCAAGACTAAATAACTCCAAATTACGTTTATCTGAGAACGTTGTAAATCATTAAATCAAAAATCAATGAATATTTTTAATAAAAAGAAAGATCTAGAAAAAACAACAATTACCTAATATTTTGTCTAAAGAAGAAATTATAAAAATTACCAATACTACCAATAGTATTAAACACAAATGTATTATTGGGTTACTTTACTCTTCTGGACTTCGCAGAGGAGAGTTATTAAACTTAACATTACTGATATAGATAGTAAAAGAATGGTTGTAATATTAAAAATGCAAAGGGAAATAAGGATCGTATTTTTATATTAAGTCCAAGTATTTTAAAAGACCTACAACTATTGTTATAAAGAATATAAACCCAAATAATATCTTTTTGAAGGGCCAAAAGGAGCTAAATGTAGTGCCATTAGTGTGTTAAGTATTATTTCGGCGGCACAAAAAAAGCTAATATTTTAAAAGAGTTACACCTCATATGTTAAGGCATAGTTTTGCACTCATGTTTTGGAAAATGGAATGATATTAGACATATTCAACTTTTGTTAGGACATAGTTCTACTAAAACAAACAGAAATGTACACACATGTAGCTAATTGATTATTCAAGCAAATAAAAGATTGCTATCTTAGCTCACATAAGCTGATATACGCAATTGCGTATATCTAAGTGTTTGCAATCAATATGAAAAAAGAGAAAATGAGAATTACAAGATTATTGTAGGTGTATTAGTACTGTTCCAATTAATGAGTAGTTGTGCCCTACAAAAAACATATCAGACAGACACAGGGCTTCAAGGGAAAAGTAGAATCTAGGACGTCTTTCATATATTCATACGTAATTGATGAGAAGTCAGGAAAAACAATACCTGTAAGTAATGAAGTACCATATTCAGTTGCTTATTTTAACCAAGATGGATTATTGCTGCAAGTTATCAAATATGATTCTGATGACAACATTCGTTCCTTAAAACTATATGAGTATGATGACAATAATAATAAAGCAGAAGAAAGGGAATATTATAATAGTGGTAATATACGTTTCAAGTCAACTTATAAGTATTCTAATGAGGGGCGTGATGTGAAGTAAAATATTGGAATTACAAACACATTGGTGACTACGTTAGCAATGTTAAAAACGCTAAAATATAACAGTAATCACGATTTAATTGAATTTAATCATACTAGTAAAAAAATTATTTATAAATATGATAACCAAAATAATTTAATTGAAGAGCTATCTTATAGTCCTAATGGTAATTTATTTTCTAAAATTACTTACACATATGATAAACAGGGAATTGTTAATGAAATGATTGTAGATAATTCTGAAGACACTTTTAGAAATGGTAGAACGCTTTTTAAACATAACAACCAAGGAGATTTTATCGAAATTATCAGATATGATGCAGATGGAAAACTGGGAATTAAAACTACTAAAACAATTGAATACGATATGCAGGGAAACCGAATTAAGTCGACTGATTTTCAAGACGGAGTTCTCAAATATGTGAGTGTAATGGAATATAAGTACTTTGACTAAAGCAATGAGAACCTGAACAGATATAAACGCTTGCTAACACAGTGTAAAAATGCATTAAAACGCATTTTACACAAATCGTTGTGCGTCATATAACCGGAAAGAAAATTAAATGAATAGAATTACAGTTTTTTGCGGTTTCAAGTTTTGGAACCGATAATGAATTTGAACTTCAAGCGAGAGAACTTGGGAAAAAATTGGCTCTTCAAAATATTGAATTAGTCTATGGTGGAGCAAATGTTGGACTAATGGGCGCAGTAGCTAATGGAACGTTGGAAAATTCAGGAAAAGTAATTGGTGTTTTACCCAGCTTCCTAAAATCAAAAGAAATTGCTCATAATGAATTAACTGAACTTATTTTAGTTGACTCTATGCACGAGAGAAAAACCAAAATGAATGAACTTTGTGACGGTGTTATTGCTCTTCCTGGAGGTTTTGGGAACATTAGAAAGCTTTTTGAAAATGCTGACTTGGGGGCAATTAGGACTTCATAAAAAACCAATTGGAATCTTAAATATTAATGGATTCTATGACAATCTGATTGCATTTTTAGATGACATGGTTACAAAAGGACTTTTGAAAGAAATAAACAGAAAAATGGTTTTAATTAGCGAGAATATCGATGAGTTGATTATAAAAATGAAAACCTACCAAGCACCGACAACTGGAAAATGGATTACGAAAGAAACCACTTAAATAAAAATTAGAAGGCACAACAAAGTGTATAGCGCATGTCCTTCGCAGTACATACCATTCACTAACCGTTGTACAACATTTGACCAAAAATGAAACTAATTCGATTTTTAAAGAGAAAATTCAACGAATTGGATAATATTCCAGAAGATAAACGGAATGAAAATATTACGGAAAAATCAATTCCAAAAACTGAATTAAATAATGAAAATATGGACAGAACAAATTGGACTGGAGAAAATTTTGAGTTTCTAATAACAGGAGATGTAGAAATTCTTGACTCGGATTTTGATAGAGTTATGACACCTAATTCATTTGAATATGAAAAAATTAATAAAAACAATTGGATTTATTTCAAAGTGGACGATGATGAATTCAGTTTTTCGTGGGAAATTCCAGGAATACAATTTACTTTTATGATATTCCTACAAAATTTGGTAGAAAAAGTTAAGCCACTCGTTTAATTTGTTTGTATCTTAATTCTTGTTCTTTTTCGGTAGGTGTTTTGTAGTCTAGAGTAGAGTGTAATCTAGAGTTATTATACCAGTTCATATATTTAAAGATTTCGGTCTCCAAATGTTTCTTAGATTCAAATGTAATGAGGTAGCATAGTTCAGTTTTAATTGTTTTAAAAAAAGACTCGGCAACGGCATTATCCCAGCAATTTCCTTTTCTACTCATAGATTGTTTCGCTTTTGTATTTAAGTTAATAATCTGTTTAAAATCATCACATGTATATTGTACTCCACGATCCGAGTGTAATATAAAGTCATCTTCTATATTTCGATTTAATCGCGCATGTTTCCAAGCTGTAATAACAGTATCTGTAGCTGTTAGATTAGAACTTACAGACCACCCTACAACCTTACGGTCTGCTAAATCAATCATTGTAGTTAAATATTGCCAGGTCTGATTAACTTTGATATAAGTAATATCCGATACCCATACTTTCCCAAGTTCTAATACCTCAAAATTCCGATCTAAATGATTTTCTTCTACTCTATGACTATGATTTGAGTCCGTTGTATTAGTAAATTTCCTACGTGTCTTAGAATATAGCCCCATTTCTTTCATCAATCTAGAAATATAAGACCTCGAGTAAAAAACACCTTTTCTCTCTAGAGCTTTTTGGAGTTTAGGAGCTCCGTACAATCCTCTATTTTCTGCATAAACCGCTTGAATAGACTCTTTTAATTCTATTGTGATGCTAGAACGTTCTATATCTAGCCTACGTTTCCATGAATAATACGCATTAGAACTTATATTTAAAGACTTACACATCTTCTCGACACAATAGGTTGCTGAATATTCCAAAATTATAGCGTACCTGTTCTGTCTTTCTTGGAGAAAATGCTTACTGCCTTTTTTAAGATGTCACGTTCCATGGTTACATCTTTTAATTTTTCTTTTAAATGCTTTAGTTCTTTTTGTTCATCAGTCAAAGCTGCATTGCCTCTGCCCGTAAAACTGGGACGCTTTGGGTTTAAATATTCTCGACGCCAACGATATAACATATTCAAATTTATTGAATATTCAGACGATAAGCTAGACATCGATTGTCCGCCTTTGTATAAATCCATTATCATTAACTTAAAGGATTCTTCGTAAGTACTTCTCTTCATAACTGCTAAAATAAGTTTTGTCTTAACTTACTCTACCAACAAAGGTAGAAATACCAGACTTATAATTTTCAACACAATTTTACGACTTGTAAATAATTGTAAATCAATAGTAATTTAAAATTGTTTATTTAGTAATGAAGAAAACAGATTTAACTGATGTAATTTTGTGAAAAACAATAAGATATGAATAACAAAAAAACATTAGAATTAGAAAAAATAATTCATGAAGATTATACAAACATTGCTGGAATTATAGTCATAAAAAATAATGATGTCATCTTCGAAAATTATTTCAATGATTATAAAAAAAACGACACTATTCACATTGCTTCTGTAACGAAAAGTATATTATCCATCCTTGTTGGAATAGCAATTGACAAGGGATTAATAAAAAACATAGATCAAAACGTTTTAGATTTTTTTCCTAAATATGTTCTCAAAAAAAGAGAAAAAATCATTCAGAAAATAACGATTAGACATTTGTTAACAATGACTGCACCATACAAATTTAAATCTGAACCTTACACGAAAGTCTATTCAAGTGACGATTGGACTAAATCAGTACTTGACTTGTTAGGAGGAAAAACTTTAAGTGGAGATTTTAAATATACAACAATAGGTTTACAAGTCTTATCTGGTATTGTTACAAATGCTACAGGGCAATCTATACTTGATTTTGCTTCACAAAACTTATTTTCTCCTTTAGGTATTAAATCACCAAATAATCTACGAATACATAACAGAGAAGAACATTTTTCATTTCTTAAAGATAAATATGTAAATGGTTGGGTAATTGACCCTAGAAATATAAATACAGCTGGTTGGGGATTAACTTTGACAACTACGGATATGGCTAAAATTGGCCAATTATATTTGAATAAAGGAAAATGGAATAATAGTCAAATAATTTCATCAAAATGGATTAAAGAAAGCACTAAAAAGCATAGTCAATTGAATGATTTAGCATATGGATATTTATGGTGGATAATTGATAGTCAGGAGAATAATTGCTTTTCAGCTATTGGAGACGGTGGAAATATAATATATGTCAACCGACCTGAAAATGTTATAATTGCTATAACATCACAATTTATGCCGAGAGCAAAAGATAGAATTGAATTGATTCAGAATCATATTATTCCGAATATATAAAATACTATTGTCTATAGTGTATAAAAAACATAGGGCGTTTTATCTAAACCTAAAATTCCGTGAGTATTAACAGAGTTGGCTAAATATAAAATGGGGTGTTTATAATAGAAAAGATAAAAGCAAAATATTATATTTTACTTAGTACCAAACCGAAACCTATTGCTTATCAACTGCCCTATGTTTCTTATACTGAACGTTAGCTTTAATAAAATCAAATTTATTCAAAACATACTTTTAGCAATTTAGGCTTTATTACTTCCTCTTTAATTTATGACGAATTGGGAAATATTTAAAAAAATAGAAATATAAGAGCAAAAGAAATAAAGTCGAAACTGGGTGGTCAGACTTTGTATTCTATGATGATTACTTATGGGCTTTAATATTACAAGAACAGAAGTTGTATCGGACCCTAATGAATTTATAGAATCAATTATTTCGCTCGAAGAAAAACTAACTCACGATGTAATCAAGTCAATGTTGATTCATAATAACTGGAGACCTGCAAAAGTAGCTGCTTGGATTATTGGGTTATGTCAGATAAAAGAATTGGAAAATGATTTGATTTATCACTTAACTCACAGACCAGTTTATTGTGAATATGCAATAATCAACCTGACTCTTTTTAATAGTAAAAAAGGAATAAATGCAATAAACAGTTTTGTTAAGAATCAATTGAACGAAATCTTAAATTAGACCAAAGAAGGTAAAGAGTATCAAGCATTCGACAAGTTTGAAACCTATTCGATTGTATGGGCATTTAATGCTATCAAATATCTTGATTCCATCAATAGAACAAAGAATTTTTAAAATTGTATTGAACTCACAAAGTTGGTTTGTGTTAAAAAGCGAATGGCTTAAAATTTCCAAATATAATCCACGAGCAATTGGATTATATGATCAATTTATTGCTTCAGAAAATAAAGATTTGAGTTTTACCGAAAACATCGAAATAATTAAAAAAAGAACATAATACTTTGTAAAATGCATTTTAATAGTGTTATCAGTAATTAAGATGGACAAGGACAAAATAAATTACATATTGAACTATAATTCTTCCTTAATGACTGAATAAGGAAAAATGGCTTGGCGACATAGGTCATCTGTTTACAAAATGGGAAATAGAATTTCAGAGCAGAAAGAAAGTCGAATAAAGTTACCTATCCAAAGAGGATGGAGGACTTATGATAATAATATCCATAAGCAATAAGAAAATGGGATTGATGAATTTGAAAAGAAAGTAGCTGAAATCCTTCTATTTTCTTCTGATTCTATAAGCTATATCGCATATGATTGTCAGTTCCAAACTTTGACTCATATGTCAAGGGCTTTTAAATTCAAGTATAGTGTTTATCTATCTCAATACAGAAAAATATTCTCAGACAAACCATTCCATATGTATGCCAATTATTTTGTATAATAAATATTTAGAACGATGAAAGTAAATAATACATACGACGAAACATTTATTATACGATAATTGTAACAAACAATTAATAAAGCGTTCTACTCTTTGGTATAAATCAACATAAACGTATTAAAACTTAATCGTTGAGGATTGTCCATTTTCATGAACAAGCACAATGAGGTGAATTCCTTGATAGATTGAAGTTAATATTGGTTGACTTAATTCGTCTTTGGATATATAAGTCTTGAATTTACCTTCAATAGAATAGATACGCCCAGATTTATACTGTTCAGGGTCTATTAATTTAAAGGATTGGTTATCTAAAGTATATTGAACTTCATTTGAAGATTCAGGTTGACTTAAAATAAAACTATGTGAAATTGGGATTCCATGTTCTTCACCATTTACCTTATAATAGGCAATAGATCTGCGTTTATAATTATCTGTTGGGTATTCTCTGAATTCATAGTACCCTTTTTCTAGATGTGGATAATAGGTATTAGATGTTTTAGTAAGGTAATTCCATTGTGAAGCTTCCCAATGGTCGTCGTTAAAACGATGTACAAAGGCTCCATTAGAATCTAAGAAACTATGAGAACCATTTGGAATAATCAAAGAATTTAAACCTCCAAAGTAATACGTTTGTTGTGTATAGCTATTAAATGAAGTACTTTCTATATAGGGAGGTTCCATTAATATTGGTCTAACCATTTTTAGTGTCCATATGTCTACTTCATTTATAAATGCTGTAGAATCGGCATTATACGTTTGGTTTACAAATATTTTCTTTGTGTAAATCTTTGTTCTGTACGTCCAATTCCAACCTTCTTGATATATGTTATGGAGTTCATCACCAGGATAATGTTTATTCAGCATATAATTCATAC
Source organism: Flavobacteriales bacterium (assembly GCA_965243605.1). Taxonomy (GTDB): domain Bacteria; phylum Bacteroidota; class Bacteroidia; order Flavobacteriales; family CAJXXR01; genus JBMYYR01. The sequence continues at coordinate 4,702 of CBDEVQ010000101.1, read as the reverse complement.
CATAATCATATGGATAAATATCATCCCATGTTCCTGCAAAAGTAGTTGAGATAATATGAGGGAAAAATGTAAATATGGGCATTTGTAAGATACCGTTGTTTTTAGAGAGAATAATATCTGAATCGATAATATATTCATTACTGTCTAACGTATAAATTCCAAAATGTAATATTGAGTCTGAATTGATCGTAAGAATAGAATCTATTTTAGAAATATAATAAGTGGTATCTGGATTTATTGTAATAGGATAAGGCTCTACAACAAAGAACGTATCCGTACCATTTAAGTTAATTTTAAAGTGGTCATCGTTTTCGGAAATAAAGGTTATAGAACTCCCTGTTTTATTATATGTTTTAATCCAAGTTTTATTGGAATTATCGTTAATGGTATTAAATCCAGATTTATAGTTTAAATAGTCTATGAGAGTCAAGTCGTATTCATCATGGTAATTTAGAGGATTGTTGTCATATATCATGTCTATTGCATTTCCCATTCCTATACCTAAAAAAGTATCGGTTTCATTCATGTTGCACAAGGGAATATAAAAGTGATGATCGCTATTTATTGGTGTATAGAATGCTGTAGTATGTGGGAATGGTTCCCAGTTTTGAGCTGTGGACTTTGTTGCAAAGAGATTTATTATAAGAATAATTGTGTATAAAAATGGTTTCATAATTTTTAATTTATATAATACTAAGGTACTTAAATTAAGTGTGCTTATTATATTTTAAATGACTTATTACTGATGTTCTAATATGGTGATTGTTGAATGGAAGTGTTTGGTAGAATTTTTTCAGAAGTTTATTGTTTTCATGAATATAAAAGTATTCTTATACCTTAGTAATATCTACATGGGTGAAACCATATTTTATGTAGTGCATTATTTTTATTTGTTCAACATCCAATTTATTAAATCCTTTTTGTCCACTATTGCCCAACTATGCGGATGTCTTTCCCCATTTACTCTATAACCTTTATTTATTGTCGGAATATATTCAATACACTCAAATCCTTTTTCTATTAAACTATTGGATAACTTCTCGATATAAAAAGCATTCATTTGATCATAATCTGCCATTCTATTTTCTTTCCACCAGAGTGTATCGGGCTCTGTGTAGAGTCTAATTTTAGTGTTTTTTAATTTCTCTAAATTAGAAGTATTGTTTGTTTTATAAGTAAAAACAGATTTGTCTTCGTATTTTTCAATAGCATCTTTTGGGTTTCCAAAGTTACGACCTAAGTAGTCCAATAACCATGTACTTTCTTGAACAGAAACTTCTGAAAAATTATGCTCAATATTTTTCTCAGAAGATTTGTAAAGTGCAACCAAGTCAATAGGTGAATCTACAATAAATACGCCTTTAGGGGCAATGTGGAATTGTTTCATTTTATTTATATAATTGCTAATCAATAGACTAATAACCCCGCCGCTAGAAAAACCACCTATAAAGATATTGTTAGTGGGTAATTTATTTTCTACAATTATATGCTGTAAACGTTCTGTAAGTTGGTGCTTTTCGTTGTCTTCAAGCCATAATTTTTGATTAAAATTAGAAAGAATAACAGCGATATTGTTATTCTTTGCAATATCTAAGATGTTAAATTCTCTCTTAATGTCTTCTGCAACTTCAGGGTAACCACCAAAGAGAATTAAAACAGCTTCAATTTCCTTATTTGGCATATAAAGTTCATAGTCTTTGTTTATGATTTCTCTAAATTCTAATTTTTCAGTGGTTGTTTGTTCTTTTTCTTTTGTGTTCTGTTTACAGGAGACAAGTCCAATGAAAATTAGAGTTAGAATTATTAATGATCTTTTCATGCGTTTACTTGTGTATAAGGTGTTGTAGTCATTACTACTATCAGCTCCGGTTATTAAAATTGTACTATCTTTTATTTTTGTCCGTCAGTTAATTTTTCGGTTTGATATTGAACTTAAATTTATAAATTCATTTTTGTTTTATCATATAAACCTCTAATATTTTTACATATGGTTAAGTCATGATTTTTCTGTTTACTTACTTAATTTCAATATCCTATTTGCACTTTGAAAGACTATAATAAAAACGATTGTTCCTATTATTAAATCAGGTTTGTTTGAATTCAACCTATTTACTAAAACTCCAGCAATGATTACCCCTAAGTTGATAATTACGTCATTTGAAGTGAAAATCATACTTGCTTTCATATGTACTTCTTCTTTATATTTTGATTTTTGCAAAATATAAAGACAAATTCCGTTTGCGATAAGTGCAAAAATCGAAACCATAATCATCGTCGAAAAATCGGGAAGCTTCTCATCTCCAAAAAACCTTCTTAAAACTTCCACAAACCCGATAATAGCAAGTGTTAATTGAAAATATCCAGCAAGTCTAGCAATTCGCTTTTTCTTAATTAATGTTCCACCAACCGCAAACAAGCTAATTCCGTAAACAAAACTGTCCGCAAGCATATCCAAGCTATCTGCAACAAGTCCCATTGATTTTGAGATTATCCCTGTTGTCATTTCGATAATGAAAAAGATAAAATTAATCGCTAGTACAGACCAAAGTAGCTTTTTTTGGATTGCATTTTTCTTAAAATCTGATTGGTTGGTTTGTACAGTTGAGATTTTCTTTCCTCCTAATTTAAGTTCGATAACAGACTTTTCAATTTGGTCAGATTTTCCGTTGTGAAAAACAGTCAGCTTTCGGTTCGGAATATCAAAGTCCAAATTCACAATATTTGAAATTCCGTCTAATTTCATTCGGATTAGATTTTCCTCTGAAGGACAATCCATTTTGGTGATTTCAAATATCGTTTTATTCATTCGTCTTCTGTTTTTTTGTATTTTATATAACGAGTATATTGTATTATCTACAAGTTTTTATTCCGATTTATGATGAGTTCATTATTAGTACCATTTGGTAATTCTATTAAATAATCTTTCATCCATAATATTTCAATTACCTTACGCATATTATTAAACTCATTATTTAAAACAATACTCATTTCTTTTAGTGATTCTGTTGTTTGAATAAACTTCATTAAATAGTATGTATCTAATTCACCAAATTCAAGACCATTAACAATTTGTATATCTAAGAATTGTTCGGTAATTGAATTGGTAAATGAACACCCTTTTCCATGAAAATGGTATTTCCACGCACTATTTATGGTTCCTCTCTGTTTATCACTTCTATTTCTCTTTAAATCGTATAATTCACTAGAATTATTAAGATTAATGTTAAAGGTATCAGCCATTAGGTTCATGAGATAATGAGCTGTCTTATCAAATTCTTCAATGCATTTATAAAACCCATGTAAATTCTCCAAAACTGTTTTTGTAGAAATGCTTGGGCCAATGTAAAGATTATTTATCCACCTAATTTCACTCACTACATAAACAGGTAATTCCTTTTGAAGATTAATAACATAATCTCTACTAAATGTCTGTTCAGTTAGTGCAAATAATATAGTCTCATTTTTATCTAAAAGACTCTTAATTTCTTGAATCTGTAAAGGTTCTTTAATATTTATAGTCATTTTTTGAGTTTGTAGATAATGAATATATGGCAAATAGGGCAGTAGAACGTCATAAATTTTTGAGTTTACACTGATACAAAATTTTGTATTTTGTTCAGATTGATTTTTCGTCTACTTAACTTCTTGATTTACATTAAAATTCAAAACCTTTAATTGGTGAGGAAACATCAACTAAAGTTCCATTTGGGTCTTTTAGTAATAAGCGCCTTTGTCCATAAAATGTGTTGGTTGGTTTGCTTACAATTTCAAATTTTTCCGATTCTGCAATTTTGAAGATTTCGTCTGTGTCATCCACCACGAATGTTACATAAAATCCTTGTGGATTGTTTTGGAATGCCTTTGGTACAATTTCATTGGTTCGGTCTATTATTCCCAATTCCAGTTTTTTATCCTTCGAAATTAAATGAACAAACCAATTACTATCATAATCCACATTAAAATCGAACAGTTTGGTATAAAAATCTCTACTTTCTGCTAAATTGTCCGAGCATATATTCGTCATTATTCGGTTTATTTTTTTCATGATCTTATCTTTTTAATTCAGGAATATGTATGTTATGTAAATACCCTGTTACGGTTTTATACACATTGCTGTAAATAGTATTCCATACAGTTATTTAGTCTTATAAAACTCGGCTACCTTTATTAAGTCTATTGAATCGTTTATCTCGTAAAAAAAGTCCAATTGCCATTTTTGAGTTCTTTCAGCCTGTTTATTATTAACAATATCCCAATTTGGATAAACTCGAAACCCTCTTTTTCCTTCTTTATTAGCTGTTGAGATTATTCCTTTTTTAATAAGTACAGATTTAGGGAAAACAAATTGTCCGAATCCTTTTGCCATTCTTACGTTCACGGCATAAAAGTCAAAATTTTCAGTTTCATTATACGGTTCAATTATTCCATTTCCGTTTCTTTTCCAAAAGGTTACGAATTGTCCAACCTTTTTAGGTGTAATCTTAGAATTCCGACTTATTATCGTCAGTCCGTTTAATTCAAATCGACATGCATTATATTCTTTGCTTTCCGTTTCAATTTGGAAGTTCGATATTTTTAGTCCACATTTTTCATAAACTTCCGTATTTATTTGACTTAAATTATTATCCATTTTTCTTATTCATCATTACTTATAATGATTTAGATTAATCTGGTGTAGAATTCCGTTTATTTACTTGTTATG
>CBDEVQ010000100.1:72500-230235 GCA_965243605.1 Flavobacteriales bacterium | reverse complement strand
CAACGTAGTTACTCTAGGTTGTGCAAAGAATATATTTGACTCAGAAATTATGATGAGTCAGCTAAAAGCAAATAACTACGAAGTAGAACATGAATCTCAATCTGAAGATTCTGCAATAGTTATTGTGAATACATGTGGATTTATTGATAGTGCCAAAGAAGAATCTGTAAATACAATTTTACAATTTGCCGAAGCAAAAGAGTCTGGACTAATCGAAAAGCTATTTGTTACAGGATGTTTATCTGAACGTTATAAAGATGATCTTGAAAAAGAGATTCCAGATGTCGATAAATATTTTGGAACAAAAGATTTACCAAAATTACTAAAGGTTTTACGTGCAGATTACAAAAAAGAATTGGTAGGAGAACGTTTATTAACAACACCATCGCATTATGCATATTTTAAAATTGCTGAAGGGTGTGATAGACCATGTTCATTTTGTGCCATTCCACTTATGCGTGGAAAACACGTTTCTACCCCTATTGAAGAGTTAGTAGAAAGTGCTAAAAAATTAGTAGCAAATGGAACTAAAGAAATTCTATTAATTGCTCAAGATTTAACATTCTACGGACTTGATTTATATAAAGAAAGAAAACTAGCTGAACTATTAGACCAACTGGCTCAAATTGAAGGATTAGATTGGATTAGATTACATTATGCCTACCCATCAGGATTCCCTATGGATGTTATAGAAGTCATGAAAAAGCATGATAATATATGTAACTACCTTGATATGCCATTACAACATGGTTCTTCTAAAGTATTAAAGGATATGCGTCGTGGAATCACTCGAGAAAAAACGACAAAATTAATCCAAGATATTAGAGCAATAATACCAGATATTGCCATCAGAACAACGTTAATTGCGGGATACCCAGGGGAAACAGAAGAAGACTTTGAGGAAATGATGCAATGGATTGAGGAAATGAAGTTTGAACGCCTTGGTATTTTCCCATATTCTCACGAAGAAAATACCCATGCCTTTAATTTTGAAGATAATGTTCCTCAAGATGTAAAACAAAAACGTGCTGAAGACGTTATGGAATTACAAGCTGGAATTTCTTGGGAATTAAATCAAAAACGAATTGGTAAAACATTCAAAGTATTGTTTGACAAGGTTGAAGAAGGACATTTTGTTGGTAGAACAGAGTTTGATTCTCCAGAAGTAGACAACGAAGTACTTGTTCCAGTTTCAGAAGATAATCATGTTCGTTTAGGTGATTTTGCAACCGTTGAAATAACATCTGCAGATCATTATGATTTATATGGAAAATTAGTAAAATAATAAGATGCTAAAAAAAATACTTAATTGTTTATTCTTTTTCTTTTTGAGCTTACCATTATTAGCGCAAAAAGACTTTGTAGAGGGTATGAATACAGCAGACTACACGTATGTTGATTACATTAAAACACCCATTTTAACAGCTAAGTATTCAGCATATAAATCCGTGGAAAATGAACTTTCCTTGGATATTAGTAACCCAAATTTAAACCTGATGCCTGTGTTTTCTCTAAACACAGGTTCAGGTGTTACCTTAAGTTTTGATGACCTGTCTGAAGACGATAAAAATTATGGATATACCATTATTCATTGTAATTATGATTGGACAATTTCTAACTTAAATTACTCCGATTATATCGATGGGTTTTCAGATGATATTCTCCAAGATTACGACTTTTCTAATGCCACTAAATATAATTATAGGCATTTTGAAATTAGTTTTCCAAATGACATGATGAAACCTTTACTTTCAGGTAATTATCTGTTTGTTATTTATGATGACAACACTGAGCTACCAGTACTGGTTAAACGGTTTGCCATAGACGAAAATCAACTTGGAATTGCTTTTGGTAATGTTAGCCTTGGAATGAGTCCAGAATCTAGATTCACTCACCACGAGCTTAATCTTCAGGTAAATACATCTAAACTAAACAACTACTTTTTACCAGAAGAAATAAAATTAGTTGCCCAACAAAATGGGCGCTGGGACAATGCTTTATTTAACATTCCTTATTCTCGATTAGACAATACTTCAATTTACTATCAAAAATTAAATCATAATATATTTGAAGCCGGTTCTGAGTATCGAGCTTTTGACACAAGACTTCTACAAATGCATGGTGAAGGTGTGCAAGCTATACAACTTACAAATACAGATAATATAATCACCCTTATAACTGGTACCCCAAAAAAGAAAACATTCTTTGTTAACCAAATTGATTTAAATGGAGGGTATATTGTAAATAGATATAACAGTAGAAACTCACTTACTCAGGCAGATTATTCGACGGTAAATTTCTCTTTAGAATCTAAATTTGGACGACTTAATGGAGATGTATATATTCTTGGTGAATTAAACGATTGGAATTTAGATGAAAACTCTAAAATGGTTTACCACCCGGAAGAACAACTATATAGAAAAACCTATACCTTAAAACAAGGGTATTATAACTATAGCTATTTATTTGTACCCCATATAGAAGATGCTAAAGCCTCTTTTGAAATGTTTGAAGGTAATTTTTCTCAAACCTCTAATCAATATAGAGTTTATGTTTATCAAAAAAACAATGGAATTCCTTCTTATGATAAACTAATAAGCGTTTTAACATTCGATTTTAACCGCTAATCAACCATAACCAACAACCTATTTATGTATAATGTTTTAATTATTGGAGGTGGAGTCTCTGGCTTATCTGCTGCATTAATATTTGGATCTGCCAAAGGTCGAGATTTCATGGCCAACAAACACATTGGTATTATTGCTCACCAAAAAGCATCCTCTCTTCAAAATGCCGTATTTAACAACACATTGGGGCTACCTATAGGTAAAACAGGAAAAGAAATTCTTGAAGAAGGCCGTGACCAATTAAAAACATTATACCCAGAAGTTGACCAAATAGAAGGTGAAATGGTTATGGAAGTCATCCGTTTAAAAGACAATACTCTTGAAATAAAAACGAATAAGAATTCCTATAATTCAGAAAACATAATTGTGTGTACAGGTGCCAAACGAATGGCTATTAAAGGATTGTTAGAGTACAAAACCCTGCATACTAAATTGCCTTTGCATAAGGAGCGTATTATGTTAAAACACGACCATTACAAAGTTGCAGATGGTATTTATGTTGCCGGAACTCTTACTGGAGAAAGAAGTCAGTTTGCCATTGCCGCAGGTTCAGGAACAACCGTTGCAACAGACATTCTTACCCTATGGAATAACGGAACCACAACCATGATTCACGACAAAATAGAATTGAAATAGATGAGAGGATTACAGTTTCATGATTTGTTGCCAATTACTCCCGTCACTTTGTATCCATAATATTTTATCTTTACCAAGACTTGTTTTACTATCATCTTTATGATCTTTAAACGAAGAAACACTAATACTAGCTGAATGTATATTCTTTATTATATATATTCTTCCTTTACATGTAGAAGCCGTTGGTAATATTATATCTATATCATCACTTATCACAACTGTATGGTGTTCTTCTGTTAGAGTTAAAGAACTTAACGAAGACGAAGGTGTTAGTATAGACTTTGATACTGATCCTTCAACTTGAAATGTAGAATTTGCAATATTATCTGATGATGATGCATCGTCATAATCAGCATCTACTGGTACTTGTGCCGGATTAATATTAATACCAAACCTTGGTTTTGCAGTAGCCGAATTCGAGCTTCCTTGAACTCTAAACAATTCTGTATGAAATTGTCCAGATCTATAATCGTATCTCTTAAATACAATTGGCTCTGAACCATCATCTCCAATAATAAATTCTAATCGTCCATCATTGGCAGGACCTGCAGATCCTATTTCAAACAGATCGGTACCACCTGAACTACCTTTTAATCTAAAACTACCATTTGCCGTTGTAAAAAACATGGGTTTATAGAATGAAGCCCCAGATGATGCAAATTGTAATGCCGAAATAGATGAATTACCATTTACATAAACTAATGGCTGATCATTACTTTGATACCCAGGATAGTTTTGAACTAATCCTAAAGTTTGTCTTCTACCAAATTGAAGAATAGGTACATTATTCGATCTAATTTCCATCTTAACATCATTACTTGTACCCAAATAATTTCCACTGGTAATATTGCTATTTCCACCTAGCAACCAATTTGAACTAATCGCACTTGCCGATAAGTTTACATTGTTTTCAGCATCAGTTGTTATTGATACAGACCCATCCGAAGACGAGATCGATTTAATATCAGATAATATTTGTAAACTTCCGTCAGTTAATCCTACGTAATTTGCTCCATTTTCATCGATATAAAAATCACCTTCAGATGCTGTAGTATAACTACCTACATTTGATGAGTTTATTAAAATTTGAGCAAAACATAAATTCATCCCAAATAAGGAAAGAACCAATAGCAATACTTTATTCATAACAATAATTTATTCTTAATAATTATCCTGCAAAAATACAGAACTAATATTATACTGTGATTTAAATTCTCAATTATATTTCTGATTAATTACCAAAAAATCAGACTGCAACAATAATTAATTATAAAAAATAATCTACAGATATCTATTGTTTTAAACAAAAAAAAAAGAGATGAACTCAATCATCTCTTTCTATATTCGGATCAGTTTAAGCTTATGCTTTAACTAATACTTTATGTATTGTTTGTTCTAAAGATTCACGATCGTAACCACAGGCTTGGTGTAATTCGCCTTGGGTTCCGTGTTCTATAAATTCATCAGGAATTCCTAATCTTACCATTGGTTTTAGACAATTGTTTTCAGCCATAAACTCTAATAAAGCTGATCCCATTCCACCTTGTACACATCCATCTTCTATTGTAATAATAGAATCATAATGATTAAATACCTCCAATAATAATGTTTTATCTAATGGTTTAACGAAACGTAAATCTACATGTCCAAGCTCTATACCTTGAGCTTTAAAAGATTCACAAACGTCAACCACCATATTCCCAACATGTCCAAGCGAAATAACAGCTATCTTATCTCCTTTTCTTAAATAACGAGACGTTCCTATTTTCACCTCTTTCATCTCAGATTGCCAATCCACTTTAACTCCATTTCCTCTTGGGTAACGAATAACAAATGGACCTTGATTTTCCAATTGAGATGTATACATTAAATTTCTTAATTCCCATTCATCCATTGGCGCTGAAATGGTCATTTTAGGAATACATCTAAAATATGCTAAATCGTATGCACCATGATGAGTTGGACCATCTGCACCTACTAATCCTGCTCTATCTAAACAGAGTACAACATTTAAATCTTGTAGAGCAACATCATGTACAACCTGATCAAATGCACGTTGCATAAACGAAGAATATATATTACAAAACGGAACTAAACCTTGAGTAGCCATTCCTGCCGAAAATGTAACGGCATGTTGTTCTGCAATACCAACATCAAACGCTCGATCTGGCATTTCTTCCATCATAAATTTCAAAGAACAACCTGTAGGCATAGCTGGAGTAACACCAACTACTTTCTCATTATTCTTAGCTAATTCTATAATGGTTTTCCCAAAAACATCTTGATATTTTGGTGGTTTCGGAGCTGTAGATACAGTGCGGATAATCTCCCCAGTATCTTTATTAAATAATCCTGGAGCGTGCCATTTAGTAGTATCTCCATCCATTGCTGGCTTATACCCATGTCCTTTTTCTGTAACACAGTGTAATATTTTTGGCCCTGGAATATCCATTAAATCTTTAATGGTTTTAGCCAAATGAATAGAATCATGACCGTCTACGGGTCCAAAATATCTAAAGTTTAAAGATTCGAAATAATTGCTTTGTTCTAAGAAAAAACTTTTCATGGCATGCTCCATTGTTTGAGCCATTTTCTGCGCATTAGGACCTAATTTGCTTACTTTGCCAAGTATATTCCAAACCTCATCTTTAACTGAATTATAGGTTTGAGAAGTTGTAATATCTGTAAGGTAACGTTTTAATGCCCCAACATTTGGGTCAATACTCATACAGTTATCATTCAAAATCACCAAGATATTTGCATTTGTATCCCCTGCATGATTTAAGGCTTCAAAAGCTTGACCTGCAGTCATAGAACCATCACCAATTACAGCAACATGTTGTCTATCCTCATTTTTTATTGCAGAAGCAATAGCCATCCCCAAAGCTCCACCAATAGATGTTGATGAATGCCCTACACCAAAAGTATCATATTCACTTTCAGATCGTTTTGGAAATCCACTAATACCACCCAAAACACGATTGGTATGAAACACATCGCGTCTACCAGTTAGAATTTTATGGCCATATGCTTGGTGACCAACATCCCATACTAACTGATCATCTGGTGTATTTAACACATAGTGTAAAGCCACTGTTAGTTCAACAACACCTAAACTTGCTCCAAAATGCCCTCCTTTTTCAGAAACAATATCAACAATATATTGCCTTAATTGTTTACTGATTTCAGGTAAATCGGATATGTTATATTTCTTAAGATCACTTGGTGAATTGATCTTAGATAATAAGGGTCCAGCTTTATATTCCATTCTCAAATTTTGTGGAAACAAAAATACAAGATAATTATAATATCAAATAACAAATTATGTGAAATAGCGTTTTAAATCTAAAAAACAGCAAAAAGTGAAAAATCATGTTTACTTTTACAGGAATTATACACTAACATTAATGTAAATGTATGCAAAAGAGTTTAGAGCAAGCTAAAAAAGAAATTGTCGACTTTTACACCAACTATAAATCTGAATTTATTAACAAATTTAAAAAGGATTATCCTACAATTAATACGGACGCCCTTGTTGATATTTTCCAAGAAGCAGTAGTTATTGGTGTTGAGAAAGTAAACCAATCAAAATTTGAAGGGCGCTCATCCTTGAAAACATATATTTTTGGTATTGGAAAAAATTTAATACGAGATTATTTTAGAAAAGTAAAACAACATAAAACCTATTCTTCGGATGTAAAATATACACAAGAAGAAAGTGAGAATATATTTGATATTGAGAATCCAATTAATGTCAAAGCAATCGCTTTAAAAAAGGCTATGAAAAAATTAGAACAACATTGTCTGGATATATTAAATGCATTTTATCTAGAAGGTAAAAAATACCCGGAAATTGTTGAGGAATTTAATTATTCAAGTGTTGATGTTGCTAAAAGCACAAAATCAAGATGTTTTAAACGTCTTAAAATGTTAGTATCAAATGAAATTACAGTTTGACTTAAATAGAGATGAAATTTTCGAGAAATTCTTAGATGGTGAGCTTTCAAAAGAAGAACATCAGCAGGTTATTGATGCCATTAATAATGACAATAGACTTAAAGAAGAATTTTTAGCCACAAAAGAAATACACGCGTATTATAATAATGAACGTAAATCAATCTTAATAAATGCATTAAAAGAGATTGAGAAAGAATCCAACACAACTCCAGTTCGTTCTAAACGTTCTCGCCTTATTAAACTTAAACAATTCACAACAATTGCGGCTTGTTTAATGGGAATCATATTTTTAGGAAAATTCTTATCTGACCCAGAATACACAAATAAAGATTTATATTCTCAACATTTTGAAGTTTACCCTAACGTTTATAATCCAACAGTAAGATCTAATCAATCTAACTTGGCGGATATCGATAGTCAGATCATGAACTTTTACGAAAAGAGTGAATATCAAAAAAGTGTAGACTTATATAATTCTCATTATAATTTTACTGAACAGGAGAATGAGCTTAACTTTTATATGGCCATCTCTTACATGAAATTAAATGAAATTTCTAAGGCTAAAGAAATCTTAATTTCAATTCCAGAAGAATCTAAATATTTCGAGAAATCTAAATGGTATTTATCACTTTGTTATCTAAATGAAAATAATTTGGCTGAATTTGCTCAAATTGCCAATACTTTAATTTACAAAAAAGACATTGCTGATGAAATAACCAAGGAGTTACAGTAACGTTTTGTAATAACGTGATTGCTCAGTCATACTTTGTTCTATTGGAGTGTAGCTAAATTTAAAAGCCTCAATAAACTTTGTATTATTATAATGATTCTTTTGTAAAGACGTTTTCAATAAATCCATACTTAAAGTTCTGCTTTTTCCAAAGAGCACTTTAATAAACTCAAATATTAATGCTATACGCCCAAGTAACATTGTTGTTTTGTACTTGGGTTTTTTCTTTCCTAAACCATCGGCAATATGATTTAATATGGTTTGATAAGAATAATTACCGGCCGAAATAATATAACGTTCTTCTTGTATACCTTCTTTCGCTATTAACATCATAGATTTAACCACATCCTCTACATCTACAAATCCATTCTCACCAGTAGAATAAAATGGAAATTCATTATTAGCCAAATCAAATATTTTTAATGACGATTTAGATTCTGGAAATACACCTAAGATAATTGAAGGGTTAATAATTGCACCTTTTACACCTTCTTGAAATCCTCTCCACACCTCCATTTCAGCTAAATTTTTACTAACGGCATATGCAGAATTTGCATCAGAATTTGTCCATTGACTATTTTCGGATACAACTTGCTGTGTATTTTCTCTACCAATGGCAGCAATTGAACTCACATGTAGTATATAAATGTCTTTACGATTAATACATACATTAATTAAATTCTGGGTTGTTCTCATATTAACCTCTATCATTCTATTGGCCTCCTTTTTATTAAAAGATACAATAGCAGCACAGTGGTAAATAGTCATTTCATCCAAAACACAACCCTCTACAAAGCATACGTCCATTAAATCTCCTTTATGCCAATGTAATGCTTCAATACGTTTTGGGTTAATATTAAAATCATTTAAAAAAGCAATAGTCAATACCTTTTTATCCTCAGATCTATACGTAAGGTGTATTGCTAAATCTTCTTTACTTTCCAATAAAGACTTTACAGTATACGCACCTAACATTCCAGTTGCACCTGTGATAAGAATAGACATACTTTGTTAATTTTTAAATGAAATGTAAATATACCAATCTAAATAAGTAAAGAAAATATTAGTTTGTAAAAAGAATTTGCAATCCCACCCAAAGTCTTTATAAATCCCTTAATTTCATTTAACTTCGTTATTTACAAAAAACAATATTATGATCTATTTAACTTCATTACTAAGTCTTATGATAACCTTATTATCATGCGCTACAGATACCACTGAGGTTAACTCGTCTTCTAAACCTATTACGTCTATATCTTCAACACAAGAAAAAGCGATACGAGTAGGAGCTGAAAACATGTCAGAAATAACAAAAATATTAACTAATAAATCCTTTGCTGTTGCTGGTAATCAAACATCAGAAATACAGGGTACACATCTCGTAGATTCTTTAGTAAGCTTAAACCTTATTCCGCTTCGTGTGTTTTCTCCTGAACATGGATTTAGAGGTAAAAAAGATGCTGGGGAAAAAGTAAATAGTGAAATTGATCCAAAAACAGGAATACCAATTATTTCATTATATGGTAAACATAAAAAACCAACATCAGAAGATCTTAAAGGATTAGACTATGTGGTTTTTGATATTCAAGATGTTGGAGTAAGGTTCTATACATATATTTCTACCCTACACTATATTATGGAAGCCTGTGCAGAAAACCATGTAAAACTTCTTCTTTTAGATCGCCCAAATCCGAATGGAAATTTAATTGACGGACCTATTTTAGAACCAGAACACACCTCTTTTGTTGGAATGCACCCCATTCCGATTGCGCATGGTATGACCATTGGAGAATATGCTAAAATGATTAATGGAGAGCATTGGTTGAACAATGGCATTCAATGCCAGTTAGAAGTTATTCCTTGTGAAAACTACCAACGTAACATGACTTATGTATTGCCTGTAAAACCATCACCTAATTTACCCAATGCACAATCTATTGCCTTATACCCTTCCTTATGTTTGTTTGAAGGTACTTCTATAAGTGTAGGACGAGGTACATCTATGCCTTTTCAAATTTTCGGATCACCAGAACTTAAAGGTACATTTCAATTTACACCAAAATCGGGTCCAGGGTCTAAATATCCTAAACACGAAGGTAAAGTTTGTTTTGGAGAAGATTTAAGATCTCACAAAATGAATAATACACTCAATTTATCTTGGTTAATATCTGCATATAAAGCTTCTGACAAACCATTTTTCAAACCATTTTTCACTAAACTGTCTGGTACAAAAACAATACAATCACAAATTGAAGATGGTTGGACAGAAGAAGACATTAAAAATTCTTGGGGAGATGGTTTAAATACGTTTAAATTAATGAGGCAAGCTTATTTAATTTACAATTAGAGAATATCAAATCATTAATCTGATCTAAAACTCAAATTATTCAAAACATATAATAAGCTATTAATCTTTTTTATTTTTGAAACAATTAAGGTTATCTCAAAATATGAAAATAACATATGCTTTAAGAATGATCGTTAACTATATTTGAGTCTCTACATTACCAACCTCAAATTTCTCTTATTAACTCACCATTATTTGCAACATAAAAACAATTATGAACACAAACCAACGTAAAGACCATTGGAATACTATTTATAATACAAAATCATTAAATGAAGTAAGCTGGTATCAACCAACGCCTCAATCTTCTCTTGATTTAATTCGAAATACAAATTGCAAAAAAACAGATAAAATAATAGATATAGGAGGTGGAGATAGCTTCTTAGTCGATCATTTATTAGACGATGGCTTTACCAACATTAGTGTATTAGACATTTCTGAAAAAGCCATTCTAAGAGCAAAAACTAGACTTGGAGATCGAGCAAATCTTGTCACTTGGATTGTTGCAGATATTGCAAAATTCACTCCAAAAGAAACTTATCATGTTTGGCATGACCGAGCGGCGTTTCATTTTTTAACGTTAGAAAACGATATTAAGAATTACAAAAATGCATTTACAAATGGTATTAAGCAAGGAGGTACATTGATACTTGGTACATTCTCAGAAAATGGTCCGTTAAAATGTAGTGGTATACCTATTAAACAATATTCAAGTGCTATGCTTCATAATTTAGCTTCACCTGAATTTAAGCAAGAGGAAACATTTTCAATCAATCATACAACACCTTCATCATCAACTCAAAATTTCACTTTTGGACGGTTCTCTAAACTTTAATTAAGAATTCTAATTCTGCTCTAAACTATATTCTTATGAAAACTAAATTCATCTTTATGTTCTGCTTAATTTCTTTTTTGCAAAACAATTTAAATGCCCAAATAAGAAAGGATAATATTATTGTTGGAGGAGATGTAGGATTTACATCCGTAAACAACGGATCTTATTTTGGAATAGCACCAGAAGTAGGGTATTTATTTGATGAAACCTTTGAAGCAGGACTTGGTATTGGATATACATTAATTACCCAAGGTATTGCTAAACGTAATCTTTGGAATTTCAGTCCATATGTAAACTATTTTTTTTCGGACTCGTTTTATCTAAGAGCAAAATATCAGTATCTTATTGGTCATGAAACCGGAACATCTGCTTCTAGCATGAACATTAACGAATCTGCTATGTGGTTAGGCGCTGGTTATCAATCCATCAATGATCATTTCATTTATAGAACGGGGATATTATACAATGCTATATACAACCAAAATACGAGTATTTACAATTCGCCTATCTTACCATTTGCATCTTTCGCATATAGATTATAAGTTAATCTATTACTAAATTAATACGCTTATGTTATCACAATATAAGCGTTCATAACATGACCAAATCTTTAATTCAAATTCGATCTATTTTTTCGGTGAGATTCATTACATTTGAGGATTATTTTTTGAAAGAACACTAAAATTAGAAAATAGGATGAAAGATAGGTTGAATTTTTACGAGAATAAGGCACCTGAAGTTGTTTTTGAATGGCATGATGCCGAAACAGAAGCAAAAGGATGGGTAGTAATCAACTCTTTAAGAGGTGGAGCTGCTGGTGGTGGAACTCGTATGAGAAAAGGATTAAACAAACACGAAGTTGTATCCTTAGCCAAAACTATGGAAGTTAAATTTACAGTTGCAGGACCAGATATTGGTGGAGCAAAATCTGGAATTGACTTTGATCCTAATGATCCAAGAAAAGAAGGTGTATTAAAGAGATGGTATAAGGCCGTTAAGCCATTACTTAAAAACTACTACGGAACAGGTGGAGATTTAAACGTGGATGAAATTCACGAAGTAATCCCAATGTGTGCCGAATTAGGTATTGAACACCCACAAGAAGGTGTATTTAACGGACATTTCTCACCTAACGCAGAAGAGAAAAAGACCATTATTACACAATTACAAAAAGGTGTGCTTTACCCAGTAACTCACCCAGATCTTACACCAGATACTTCAGGAAAGTATACTGTAGCGGATATGATTACAGGATATGGTGTATCTGAAGCTGTTGTACATTACTATAACATTTATGGAGGTAGCATAGAAGGAAAACGTGTTATTATTCAAGGATGGGGTAACGTAGGTGCTGCCGCTGCTTATTACCAAGCTAAAGCAGGTGCTAAGGTTGTTGGTATTATTGACCGTGTTGGTGGATTACTGAAGCCTGAAGGATATTCTTTAGAGGAAATTGAAGCCTTATTCCTTAAAAAGGATGGTAACTATTTAAATGCAGACAATATTCTATCATTTGAAGAGGTTAATGAAAAAATATGGACCGTTGGAGCAGAAGTATTTATTCCTGCTGCTGCATCTCGATTAGTTAACCAAAAACAAGTTGACATGATGGCTAATAATGGTTTAGAAGTTATTTCTTGTGGAGCAAATGTTCCTTTTGCTGATGAGGCTATCTTCTTTGGACCAACAGGAGAATATACAGATACGAAAGTTAGTATCATTCCTGACTTTATTGCTAACTGTGGTATGGCTCGTGTATTTGCATTCTTAATGCAACATGGTATTGAACTTAAAGATGAAGTTATTTTCGCAGACACATCTGAACGTATTAAAAATGCTATAGTAGCTTCTCATGCTAAAAATGATTCTAAATTGAACATTGCTAAAACAGCATTCTCTATCGCCTTAAACAAACTTGTATAACCTTTACCTAATATGACAACGTTAATTATTTGTGTATTCGTTATCGGATACCTTGCTATTACTCTAGAGCACAATTTAAAGATTGACAAATTGATTCCTGCATTAGCTATGATGGCTATTACTTGGGCATTGGTTGCCTTTGGAGTTGATGGGTTTGAGCATTGGTTCGATTCTGGAAAACATGCTTTAGTAGAAGGGTTTAAATCTATTGGGCATTCAGATAAAATGCACCTTGTAGAAGAAACACTTCTTCATCACCTTGGAAAAACGGCCGAAATTCTGTTCTTCTTAATGGGTGCCATGACTATTGTTGAAATCATTGATTACTTTGATGGATTTGCAACCTTTAAGTCTTACATTAAAACACGTAAAAAGTCTAAATTACTGTGGATATTTGCATTCTTAGCCTTTATTCTTTCGGCAATTATTGACAACTTAACAGCTACTATTGTACTTATTTCTATTCTTCAAAAAATTATTGGAGACCGAAATACAAGACTTTGGTTTGCTGGTTTAATTATTGTTGCTGCCAATGCTGGTGGAGCTTGGTCTCCTATTGGAGATGTTACAACAACAATGTTATGGATTGGTAACAAAGTAACCACACTTTACTTATTAAAGTACTTACTTATACCATCTTTATTAACGATGATTATTCCTACTTTAATTGCTTCATATTTAAAACCATTTCAAGGTGAAATAGATCCTATTGAAGAAGACAATAACAAACCTAAAAATCCACATGGACCAATCATGTTATATTTAGGATTGGCAGGAATTATTTTTGTTCCAATTTTTAAAACAATAACACATTTACCTCCATATGTTGGAATGATGTTGTCGCTATCAATTGTATGTGTTTTTGCAGAAATTTATAGCCGTACTCGATTTACAACAGGAGATGCTATGGGAGATAGAGGTGATAATATTCAAACACATCACTCTCCAGTTCACCATTCACTTTCTAAAATCGAGATGCCATCAATCTTATTCTTCTTTGGTATCTTAATGGCCGTTGCCTCTCTAGAATCTTTAGGATTATTATTCATGGGAGCTGAGTCTCTTCGTGAGGTTATTCCTAATACTGATATCGTTG
This sequence comes from Flavobacteriales bacterium, assembly GCA_965243605.1. Taxonomy (GTDB): domain Bacteria; phylum Bacteroidota; class Bacteroidia; order Flavobacteriales; family CAJXXR01; genus JBMYYR01. The sequence continues at coordinate 216,084 of CBDEVQ010000100.1, read as the reverse complement.
TAATGCTATTAGGATTTGGATCTGCAGTAGTAGATAATGTTCCTTTAGTTGCGGCTAGTTTAGGTATGTTTAAAGAAGGATTAGATGATCCATTATGGCACTTTGTAGCATTTGCTGCTGGTACTGGAGGTTCGATGTTAATTATCGGATCTGCTGCCGGAGTGGTTGCCATGGGAATGGAAAAAATTGATTTCTTCTGGTACTTTAAAAAGATTTCTTGGTTAGCCTTAATTGGTTTTATTGTAGGATCTATATCATTTATGATGTTAAGAGGATTCATAGCGTAACCAATCGCTTAACAATGTACTTATATAAAACAGCGGTCTATTCTTAGATCGCTGTTTTTTTTGTTAAAGTCTATTTTTGCCGTTGTTTTTTCATCTATAAAGGTCTATATTTGAATTTATCAAAGAAAAATATAATTATATGTCAGCACAAGTACCTACAGAAATTACATCTTCTACTCAAGATACTTTACTAAATACAACACCCGTTATAGAACAAACTCATGAACTATCTGTTATAGATTTAATACAGAGTGGTGGTGTAGGTGGACAGATTATTATTGCTTTACTATTCATTCTATCTGTTGTTGCCATTTATATTTTTGTAGAACGCTATATGGCTATACGAAAGGAACAAAACAGAGATGAAAACTTCCTTTTAACCATTAAAGATTTCATCCAAGATGAAAAATACGATGCCGCCAAAGAATTGTGTGATAGAACAGATAGTCTAGTTGCTAAAGTATATAGAGGTGGTTTAAACCATATCCATAGAAACGAAGATGATCTTAATAATAGATTAGAGAAAATTGCAAATCAGGAAATCCATAAAATGGAAACCAAACTTCCAACGCTTGCAACCATATCTGGAGCAGCACCAATGATGGGATTCTTAGGTACTGTAATTGGTATGATTGTCGTATTCCATAATATTGCTACCGCTGGTGGTAAAATAGAGTTAGAACTGCTTTCTAATGGTATTTATACAGCCATGACAACAACCGTAGCTGGACTTATTGTAGGTATTATTGCTTATATAGCCTATAACAATTTAGTCGCTAGAATGGCAAAAGTTGCTTTTAGTTTAGAAACATCATGTGATGAGTTTTCGGATATAATTTCAAAGAAAAACTAGACATATGGCTATTCGATCTAATCAAAAAATCAGTCCGAACTTTAATATGAGTTCAATGACCGATTTAGTATTCTTACTCTTAATATTCTTTATACTTACATCTACATTAGTAAGTATAAATGCTTTAGAAATAGAATTACCATCGGCAGATAAAACAAAAACAGAACAAACCTATACAACGGTAAGCATTAGTAACGAAGGTGATTTCTTTGTGAATAGTGAAAAGGTAGAAGATATTGAAAGTTTAGAGGCTTTCTTAACCAATGCCATAACTGCTGCTAAAGACAGTACTGTAGTTGTAAGAGCTGATAAAACGGCACAAGTTGATCAACTCGTGCAAGTAATGACAATAGGACAACGCCATCAATATAAAATGGTTATCGCTACAGAAATAAACGATTAAGATGATGGGAAAAAGAAAATCTAAAGCATTAATTTTAAGCCTAGGAATACATGGGCTGCTTCTGCTTGTGTTTTATTTTACCACACTACATACGGCCAAACAACCAGAAACTGAATATGGTGCTATAGCTGTTAATTTCTCTAATATTACCACAACCGTTCCTAAAGCCGTTACTCCTTCTCCTCTTAAAAAAGTAGAAGCCGTTAAACCCGTTAAAAAAACGCTTACTCAAGACAATAATAATGTCTCGGTGAACGACAATAAAGAGGAAGAAGAAAAAGAAGAAGAGAAACCCAAAGAAGTTAAAGATCAATATGCCGATTTAACCAATAATTTATTTGATAATATTGAAGTTAATGACAATACATCTGAACAAACTAAAAACGATGTGGTTCCAGATATATTACCTATTGATAACATTAAACAAATTGGTGGAACATCAGCTTCTGACGAACAAAATTTAAATGCCTTTTTACAATCCGCAGGTAAAGGTCAGTATGGTGGGTCTGGTTATTTCTTAAATGGAAGAGGACTTGGTAAATTGGTTAAACCTAAATATGCTTCCGACAAAGAAGGGTATGTGGTTGTAGAGATACATGTAGACGAAAATGGGAAAACCATTTATGCCCGTTCTGGTGTTAAAGGAACCACATTAACCGATCCTAAAATTCTAGAAAACACCCAAAAAGCAGCTTTAAATACCACTTGGTCTACTAAGCTTGGTGTTAAAAGACAAGTTGGATATATCATCTACAATTTCAAAATAAAATAATACAATGGATTATCAATCCTGTTGCGATTGGATGTTTCAACGTTTTCCTACATTTCAAAAATATGGGAAAACGGCTTTTAAACCTGGTTTAGAAAAAATTGAAACACTTACAGAACACCTCCATTCTACTTTAGAATCTAAAACCATAATACATATAGCAGGAACAAACGGTAAAGGCTCTACATCGTCTTTATTAGCCTCTGCATTGTCAGCTTCTGGGTATAAGGTCGGATTGTTTACATCGCCTCATTTTTTATCGTTTGTAGAGCGTATTCAAATAAATGGAGAATACATTTCAGAAAACCGTGTGGCTTCGCTTATTAATACCAACAAAACACGAATAGAAAACCTTGATGCATCTTTCTTTGAAATAAGCTTATGGCTTGCTCTAGAACATTTTATTTTAGAAGAGGTTGATTGTATTGTATTAGAAACAGGATTAGGAGGACGTTTAGACGCCACCAACTTTATAAAACAACCTGCATTAAGTATTATTACCAATATAGGCTTAGACCACACCAATATTTTAGGCGATACTTTAGAGAAAATAGCCTTTGAAAAGGGTGGAATTATAAAACCCAATACTCCTTGTTTAATTGGTGAACGTCAAGCAGAAGTTAATCATGTATTTACGGACTTATGCTCTAAACATAAATCAGCCATGTATTATGCCGAATCGTTTGACATTCCAACAACCATTAAACCTCAACTTGAAGGCGAATTTCAACAGATTAATGCCCGAACAGCCTATGCGGCTTGCCAAGTGTTAAAAGACCAATTGCCAAAGCTGGATCCAGAACACATTGCTTTGGGAATTAATTTCTCTCAGTCACACTTTTATTTACCTGGGCGTTGGCAAAAAGTAGATACATCTCCCCTCTCCATTTTTGACATGGGGCACAATACTTCTGGTGTAAAAACCATGTTATCTCAACTCGAAGAAGAAAATTTTGATGATTTACATGTGGTTTGGAGCATGGTTTCGGATAAAGATGTTGATGATGTATTTGTATTGCTACCCAAAAACGCAACCTATTATTTTTGCGAAATGGATAACCCAAGAGGACTAAAACAAGATGCTTTAGAGAAATTAGGAAAAAAACATGAATTAAATTTCAAATGTTTCCAAACTCCTCTTTCGGCAATAAACAATTCATTTTCAAATAGTAAAAACCAAGACCTTATTTTATGTGGCGGTAGTGCCTTTTTAATCTCTGAAGTTTTTGAAACTTTTTTCAGCAAAAGCCTTGCAGAACTCAAAAAGCGTAGTATATTTGCCACCGTTAACAACAAAAAGGGCAATTAGCTCAGTTGGTTCAGAGCACCTCGTTTACACCGAGGGGGTCAGGGGTTCGAATCCCTTATTGCCCACAACTGATAAAGCTTCACAGAAATGTGAAGCTTTTTTTATGCTTTATATTTTTTAAAGTAAAACCTATACTTCCTTAGCTAAAGTGAAGTTGTACTTCACGATTAACCTTTCTTCTTTTTAATCGTTTTCTTAAGTCGTAATACTTCTGTTTTAAAACGCCCATTAACCTGTTCTAACAAGTCGTTTTGGGTTTTCATAATATGTATTAAATCGTGTACAGCATTTAGGTTTTCTACCTGTAGACAAACCAACTCTTCTAAATCTGCTTTGGTGTATTTTCTTTTCATAATTAAAATATTTCTAATCTTAATACATTTATCAAAAAACGATACATAAAATCACTTACACACAACTTATGAATCGTATAACGAAACAAATATAGCTAAAAACTACAATTAAATAAAACATATTAATACACTAAATTTATCTATATCACTATTTTAATAGTGTAAAACGATACATATGACATCTAAAAAGCAAATAAATAGAATACGTATTGTTCTCGCTGAAAAGGACAGAACAAATAAATGGTTAGCAGAAAAAGTAGGTAAAAACAGAACAACTGTTTCAAGATGGTGTACAAATGACATGCAACCTTCTTTAGAGACATTGATTGATGTTGCACTTGCTTTAGATGTTGATGTTAGAGAACTTATTGTTTCGACGAAAAATACTTAGTTATAAAATGAAAAGAGATTGTTTACTTATAAGTAAACAATCTCTTTTTGTTACATTTATACCTAAACTACAATCGTGTAATTTTATATTTCAACTCTATTTCTTCACACATTTCTTTAATAATATCAACTTCGTTTTCATTAAATAAAATTTCAATACTTTCTTCATTCCTATACTGTTCCATAACTTCTGCAATTTTAGACAAGGAGTCCAACTCACTTCCATAGGCATTTAAACCTTTCAATATATGCAATACCGAAATACTCATATTTTCTTCTTTTCTAATACTAATTTTTGCTTTCATATTTTCTAATAAAAAACATATTCTAACTCTTGCATTTCATTTATATGTGCTAATAATACTAAATGAAAATTATGACATATAATAATTTTAAGGTCCAAAGGGTGTCCTTTACCCCTAACATAATACCTTACACCTTCAAAGTCTATATATTCCTCTCCATATTGCTCTGGGTACTTCTCTCTTAATATTTCTTTAAATGGATCAAATTCAGGATTCCCTAATAACACTTTTAAATAATTAATATTAGATTCCTTTATCAATTTCAATTGCTCTATAGAAATAGAAAAATCTTTCCTATTCTTGATTTTATCTTTTATATCGCTCTTTAAATCATTATTTAACGAAAGATATTCATACATATCATAAGCCCCATTACTTGTGCCCCCTCTGTACACTTTCAAATCTCCTATTTGAGAAATTCTAAAATATTTTTTCATTTACTTTATAGTTCAAACTTTACATCTATAATACAAGTCTAATTCAGGAAAATCACCATTTAATACTTTTTGACAATAATTCTATAAAAGGAAATATTACATTTTAATTATTCTTAATGAAAAGTATATTCCAAATCTTGCTGAGCATCTATATGACCATCTACAAGTCTATAAAAATTATGAAAGGAGTTAATTTTTGAATCTAATGGATTTCCTTTACCTCGAACGTAATAACGTATTCCTTCAAAATAAAAATAGCTATGTTCATATTGCATAGGGTACCTCTCTCTTAACTCCTTCTTGACTCGATCAAATTCAGGATTTGACATCAATTCTTTAAGATAGTCAGAGACTGCTTCTTTAATTAACTTTAACTTTTCAATTGAAATTGAAAAATCAGAACGGTTTTCTATATCCACTAGAATCTTTGTTTTCACTCTTTCATCTAAATTCAAAGGGCTAAAATAATCTAAAGCCGCATTATATGTACCTCCTCTTAAAACCCTTAAACCTTCAACCTGTGATATTCTATATAATCTTTTCATATTTCAATGTTGCATCTTGAATATACTTAAAAGCAATTAAACTTACAAGTCTACATTCAATAAGACCTACCTTCACCTAATTCTGAAAAATCTTCATTCAAATATTTTTGACAATAACGCTCTAAAAAAACGCGAAAAGCATAAACTAATTTGTCATTTTTATCCTTTAGTTTATCAAACACAATAAGCTCATTTCCGGTTAAATAATCCTTATAAGATTCAAAATCATGCTTTAATAAAATATCAAAAAAATAATAACTTTCACTTTTCCTCACATTTCTTAAAGACAAGGTCATTCCTGAGTCTATCCGATCTGTAAACACTGTAATCGCTATAGCTTGATTCTTCAAATACCCTCCATACTCTCCTAAATTTATCCAGGATAAACTATAATCATCAGAAATACTCTTAAACTGCTGTTTTATAAATTCTATATTAGCTTTCATGATTACTTGTTTGTAAATTGTTACTATTTTATGATCTTCAAATTTAGTTAATGTTTTTAATAACCATTTTCATTATCAACTGGTGAAAACATTATTAAAACGAATGAAGTTACAAAAAGTTATATTCCCCAATATTAAAACGAAGTTGTACTTCACGGATTATATTTCCATTTTAAAATCGAAGTTTTATTCTATTCATTATCTTTGCAGCCTTAAAGACTTTAATTGTGGGAAAAAATAAACTTAAAAAGTTTGCTCAGATGGATACGTTTGAGCACGTGGTTCAACCTAAAAGAGACATCTTATTAAGCGACGAATTTGAACTAAAAGGAAATTGGGGGAAAACCATTTTTAAAAATGATAAACCCATTATTTTAGAACTTGGTTGTGGACGTGGAGAATACTCTGTGGCACTAGCCGAACGTTTTCCAGAAAACAATTATATAGGTATAGACATTAAAGGGTCTAGAATGTGGCAGGGTGCAACGGCTGCTATAGAAAAAGGATTAGACAATGTGGCTTTCCTACGTATTTCTATAGAGCATATTGAAGCTTGCTTTGCTCAAAACGAAATCAGTGAAATTTGGATTACATTCCCAGATCCTCAGATTAAATACCGCCGCAGAAGCAAGCGTTTAACACACCCAGAATTTATAAGTAAATACGAACAGTTTTTAAAACCAGACGGAGTAATCCATCTTAAAACCGATTCGGCATTTTTACATGGGTTTACATTAGGGGTAATTGAGTTAGAAGGACACCAAGTTTTAGATTCTACGCATAATGTTTATTCGTCTAGAACCGACAATGAGCTTTTAATGAATATTAAAACCTATTACGAGCAATTATTCCACAGTAAAGGCTTTCCTATAACTTACATTAAATTTAGACCTAAACGTAAGTAATTATGGAAGAGAAGTCCTTTCCAGAGCGTGTTTATGAAGTGGTTTGGTTAATACCAGAAGGTCGGGTTACCAATTACGGCTCTATTGCTAAATACCTTGGAGCCCCACGATCATCTCGTATGGTTGGTTGGGCAATGAATAATGCCCATATTCACGAAGGAATTCCTGCACACCGTGTGGTTAACCGAATTGGACTTTTAACGGGCAAACACCATTTCCCAACACCAGATCTTATGCAAAAGCAATTAGAATTGGAAGGCATGATTATTAAGGATGATAAAATACAAGACTTTAAATCTCATTTTTGGGATCCGAATATTGAGTTAGAATAATATAAAGAGAGACTATACATATAGTCTCTCTTTTTTTTTGAGTTAGAAATAGTTTATATTTCGATACGCTTGGAAACTTTTAACGCCTTTCCCACGTGTAAGATTTTGTGAAATGAACTTTTGACGCCTTTCCCACGTGTAGGATTTTGTGAAATGAACTTTTGATGCCTTTCCCACGTGTAGGATTTTGTGAAATGAACTTTTGACGCCTTTCCCACGTGTAAGATTTTGTGAAATGAACTTTTGGTGACTTTCCTAAGTTTAGAATTCTATGAAATGAACTTTTGGTGACTTTCCTAAGTTTAGAATTCCGTGAAATGAACTTTTGATGACTTTCCTAAGTTTAGAATTCTATGAAATGAACTTTTGATGACTTTCCTAAGTTTAGAATTCTGTGAAATGAATTTTGGTAACATGATTACCTTAAAATCATACTCCTAAAAGGAAGGCATCTTTTACAGAATTATAAAAACAAAAAAAAGAGACTGTTTTCACAGTCTCTTTTTTTATTATTCAACACCTTGTTCTCCAAACCCTTATTATTCTTTATCAATCCTAATAAAAACTTGAACGGGTAGGTATGTAAAAACTAGATTTACTTCTTAAGCATTTTTAAGAAATCGATCTCTTTTCTATCAAGCTCACGATATTGTCCACGCTTTAAATTCTTCTTTGTTAATCCAGCGAAGAAAACACGATCTAATTTCATAACCTCATATCCTAATTCAGCAAACATACGACGTACAATTCGGTTACGTCCAGAGTGAATTTCTACTCCAATCTCACGTCTAGAATCGTCTATATATGCTAATTTATCAGGCTTAATTTCACCATCTTCTAAAACAATTCCCTTTCTCAATTTATCAAAATCTGCTTTAGAGAAATTACTATCTAAATGTACATGGTAAATTTTAGCTGCTCCGAATGATGGGTGTGTTAACTTTTTAGCCATATCACCGTCATTTGTAAACATAAGAACACCTGTAGTGTTTCTATCTAAACGTCCAACTGGGTAAATACGCTCTTCACACGCTTTCCCAATTAAATCCATTACCGTTCTACGTCCTCTATCATCTTCGGTAGTTGTTAAGAAATCTTTCGGCTTGTTCATAACAAAGAAACGCTTTTGCTCTCCTTTAATACGTCTACCATCAAATTGTACAACATCTTTTCTACCTACCATATAAGATAGATCTAACATGACTTTCCCGTTTACTTTTACCATTCCTGATAAAATGTATTTTTCAACTTCTCTACGAGAACCCATTCCAGAATGAGCCAAGTATTTATTGATACGAGTTAAGTCTTTACTTTTAGCAGAACCTCCACCTTTTTTAGGCATAGAGAATTTAGCACCAACAGAACGTTGCGATTTCCCCATTTTGTTTTTATCAAAACGTTTTGCAGGACTATACGCATCGCGCTCAGAAGGCTGTCTTTCTCCATAAGGTTTAGCATCTCCTTTTGCAGCAGCTTTATTCGCTCTTGCCTTTTTCATTTCCTCTTCTGCACGCTCGCGGTTAGCATACGTCTTCTTAGAAAACTTTCGGTTTGCATTACGTTCTTCTTGTTCTTGCTCTTTACGTAATTTCTTACGGTAGTCAGCACCCTTTGCTCTATCGGCATAAGAACGTTTCTTTTCTGGCTTTTTAAATCCTTTCTCTTTAAAGAATCCATAACCATCATCTTTAGATGTTCCAGATTCGTTATCCTTAGGATTATAATCTGTATCCTTAGAAAACGTTTTTTTACCTTTTTTAAACTTATCACGCTTTAAATCGCGTTCTGGGTTTCTATTTTCTCGTCGTTTAGAAGCATTTGGATCTATCAAGCTTTCTTTTTTCGACTTATTTCTAAAGTTCTTCTTCATAATTTAAAGTTTGGCACAGTCATTGCAACACCTCTATCAAAAGACATTAAAAACTAGACAATAGTTTCAAGTGTAATTTTTAGGGATTTAGGTGTTAATAAGGTTTTATCAAAGTGGTAAAACCTTATTTGTTTTTAAGCAATTACATCACCTGGTTTTGCATCTGCACTTGGTTCAACAAAAAACAACTTACCTTCTGCATTCTCAGAAAGTAAAATCATTCCTTCACTATCTACTCCTCTCATTTTACGTGGAGCTAAATTAACCAACACCATTACTTTTTTCCCGATCAACTCCTCCGGAGAATAATGCTCTGCTATTCCAGAAATAATTGTACGTTGGTCAATTCCTGTATCTACCTTAAGTTGTAATAACTTTTTTGTTTTTTTCATTTTATCAGCCTCAAGAATTTCACCAACTCTTAAATCCATTTTAGTAAATGCATCAAATGTTGTTTCTTCCTTTTGAGGTTCAGCCTTTGCCATTTCTAAAGCTTTTTGAGCGGCTTTATCTTCTAGCTTTTGCTTTTGTGCTTCAATAATATCATCATCAATACGCTCAAACAATAATTCGGCTTTATTAATTTGATGTCCTGATGGTAATAAATCTGTAGCATCAACCTTATTCCATTCTATCTGACCTAAATTTAACATCTCTGTTAATTTAGCTGACGTATTTGGTATAAATGGTTCCGACAATACAGCCAATTTAGCACATATTTGTAAAGATATATATAAGATGGTTTTGGCTCTTGCCTCATCTGTCTTATACCACTTCCACGGTTCTTCTTCTGTAAGGTACTTGTTTCCTAATCGAGCTAAATTCATCATTTCTTGTTGCGCTTCTCTTAAACGGTAACGCTCCATTGATGATTCGATCTTTGCTCTATATTCATTCATTCCATTAATAACAGACTCATCAATTTCTGACAACTCTCCCATTTCTGGAACAACTCCACCCCAGTATTTATTAATTAATACAAGAACTCTATTTACAAAGTTTCCATAAACTCCAACCAATTCGCTGTTGTTTTTACCCTGAAAATCTGTCCAAGTAAAGTCATTATCTTTTGTTTCTGGAGCAATGGCAGTTAACATATATCTTAAAGAATCCTGTTTCCCAGGGAAATCTTCTAAATACTCATGTAACCATACGGCCCAATCTCTAGATGTAGAAATTTTCTTTCCTTCTAAGTTAAGGAATTCCATTCCAGGAACATTGTCTGGTAAAATATAATCTCCATGCGCTTTTAACATAGCCGGGAAAATAATACAGTGAAATACAATATTATCTTTTCCTATAAAGTGAATTAACTTGGTATTTTCATCTTTCCAATGACTTTCCCAATCTCCACCTGTTTGCTCTGCCCAGTCTTTACTTGCAGAAATATATCCAATAGGTGCATCAAACCAAACGTATAGTACTTTTCCGTCTCCACCTTCAACTGGAACTTTAATTCCCCAATCTAAATCACGTGTTACCGCTCTTGGCACTAACCCTTGATCTATCCAAGATTTACATTGTCCATAAACGTTGGTTTTCCAATCGTCTTTATGTCCATCTACAATCCATTCTTTTAACCAAGGCTCATATTTATCCAATGGTAAATACCAGTGCTTAGTCTCCTTCTTTTCGGGTTGGTTACCAGAAATTGTAGACTTAGGATTAATTAATTCCTCTGGACTTAATGATGTACCACATTTTTCACATTGATCACCATAAGCTTCCTCATTTTTACAATGCGGACAAGTTCCCATTATATAACGATCTGCCAAAAATTGCTTTTCACCAGCATCATAATATTGTTGAGATGTTTTCTCTATAAACTCACCTTTTTCATGAAGATTCATGAAGAATTCTTGAGCCGTATCGTGATGGATTTTCTTCGATGTACGTGAGTATATATCAAACGAGATCCCAAACTCTTTAAAAGAGTCCTTAATTATTTTATTATACTTGTCTACAACCTCCTGAGGTGTAATCCCCTCTTTACGAGCTTTCATTGTAATTGCTACACCATGTTCGTCAGATCCACATACAAAAAGAACATCATTGTCTTTTAAACGTTGGTATCTTGAAAAAATATCTGCAGGAATATAAACACCAGCTAAATGACCAATATGAACTGGTCCGTTGGTGTATGGCAATGCCGCTGTAATTGTATACTTTTGCTTCACGTGTTTTAATCTTGTTGTTAACAATCTGCAAAGGTACGTTTTAATGTGGAAGTAAGCTCTTTATTATTTCAATTTTAACTTAACATCTCTATTAATTTTGGCAATGTTAATTTAAGATAACTTATATTTGGTCTAATTGAATATATGTTATGATGAAAAGCCCAATAAAAACAATCGCCCTTTGTTCCACTGCCCGTTTTGTAGATCAAACGGTAATTTCTGAAGCTGAAAATTGGCTTACTACAAATCATTTTAATGTCCTATTAGCGTCTAACCTTAACTTACAACACCATCAGTTTGGTGGAGATGATGTAAACAGAACTCAAGCTTTTCAAGAACTTATAGACAATCCAAACATTGATGCCATTTGGTGTTTAAGAGGTGGATATGGAACCGTAAGAATAATGGATAACCTTAATTGGGAAACATTTATTGCACACCCAAAATTACTTATTGGGTTTAGTGATTTTACCATTTTACTTAACCATGTATTACAATTTAATATGACCAGTATACATGCGCCTATGCCTATTCAGTTTCCTTCGCTTGAAGAATCGTGCAAGGACCGTTTATTACACATTTTAAACCATAAACTAAATCCTATTATTTGGGGAACCGATACTTGGTCTTCTAATCGTTCTGTAAGCGGTAAGCTTATCGGTGGTAATTTATCTATGTTGTATAGCTTTATAGGGTCTGCATCTTACCCAGCAACAGAGCATTCTATTTTATTTATAGAAGACCTAGACGAATATTCATACCATTTAGATCGTGTTATGTATGGATTATTAAGATCTGGATCTTTAAATCATATAAAAGCCATATTGGTTGGTAGTTTTACTGATATCCATGACCACAAAATACCGTTTGGAGAATCTTACCAAGACATTTTCTCAAAATTCGCTAAACAACTTAACATCCCCGTTTACTTTAACTTCCCTGCAGGGCATATAGACAATAATCAGCCCATTGTTTTAGGTAAATACATTACCATTAACACACATAATAATCAATCACATATTATGACCTATGATGAATAATCAAGAATATGGAGAGTGGGGAGAAAAACTAGCGCATTATTATCTACAACAACAAGGCTATATTATATTACATAGAAATTGGAGATGTAAAAAAGCAGAGATCGATTTAATTGCCTTCCACAACAATAGAATTGTTTTTATTGAAGTTAAAACTCGATCCAATACCCTCCATGGAGAACTCATTTCTTTTATTACCAACAAGAAAATTAATTTATTAAGGCAAGCGATAGAAGATTATCTAAACATCTACAATTTAGACTTTGAAGCTCAAATTGATATATTTTGTATTGAAGGGAATAGGACCAATTATAAAATAGAATGGATTCCAAATAGTATTTCATAATAATTAATATATTATACCTTAAGACATTCTCATATGCAAAATTCATTTTATCTTTGCATAAAACAATGCGATTATGAAATATATAATTTCTACACTGCTTATTTTAGCAACCTTATTTAGCTGTAGCGATGATTTTGATAATGTAACACTAGAAATGACTACTGTTGCAAAAGGAAATAACTTTCCTTACGATGATAATGAAGCGCCTATTGAAAATATAGTGATTACAAACTCTATACATTGGAATAATATTAAAACTAAAATTGAACCTAATGAACTATTAGAGGACAATATTGATTTTAATATGTATACCGTTATTGCCGTTATTGATGAAGTGCAAACTTCAGGAGGATATGATGTAGAAATTGAATCTGTTGTAGAACATGAAGATGAAGTTATAGTAGAATCTGAATTCGAAGATGGAGGCGATGGGGCTGTAACGACTGTACTTACCAGACCATATCACTTTATTAAGGTTGAAAAAATTGACAAAACTGTCGAATTTTCAAACTAACCGTAATAAATACGAACATATAATAAACCTGTAAGCAAATATGAATTGTTTACAGGTTTTTTTTACATCTAATTTAAACTTAGATATATTCAGTTTCAATCAGAAAAATTATATTTGCGCCATGGCAAAACAAGACGATATTTTTAAGAAGGTTGTAGCTCATGCTAAAGAGTATGGATTTGTATTCCAATCTAGTGAGATTTACGACGGACTTTCAGCTGTATACGACTACGGACAGATGGGAGTTGAACTAAAAAACAACATAAAAAACTATTGGTGGAGTTCAATGGTTAAATTACATGATAATATTGTAGGTTTAGATTCTGCAATTTTCATGCACCCAACCACTTGGAAAGCTTCTGGCCATGTAGATGCCTTTAATGACCCTTTAATCGATAATAAAGATTCTAAAAAGCGTTATAGAGCCGATGTTTTAGTTGAAGATTATGCAGAGAAGATTCGTTTAAAGATTAAAAAAGAAGTTGCTAAAGCTCAAAAGCGCTTTGGTGAGGCTTTTAATCCGGATGAGTTTGTTTCTACTAACCCACGTGTATTAGCGAACCAAGCAAAAATAGATTCTGCTTTAGAGCGTTTAGCTAAATGTCAAAACGATAACGATCTTCAGGCATTCTATGATCTTATTATTGATCTTGAAATTAAATGTCCTGTATCTGGATCAGCAAATTGGACTGAAGTACGTCAGTTTAACTTAATGTTTGGTACAAGCATGGGATCTGTAGCTGGTGATGGAAACGATACCTTATGGTTACGTCCAGAAACGGCTCAAGGTATTTTTGCCAATTACTTAAATGTTCAAAAAACAGGACGCCAAAAAATTCCTTTTGGAATTGCTCAAATTGGTAAAGCCTTTAGAAATGAAATTGTAGCCCGTCAGTTTATTTTCCGTCAGCGTGAATTTGAACAAATGGAAATGCAATTTTTTGTTCGCCCAGGTGAAGAAATGAAATGGTATGACTACTGGAAGGATTTTAGATTAAAATGGCATAAGTCATTAGGTTTAGGAGAAGACAAATACCGTTTCCACGATCATTTAAAGTTAGCACATTACGCCAATGCTGCTGCCGATATTGAGTTTGATTTCCCATTTGGGTTTAAAGAATTAGAAGGTGTTCATTCTAGAACAGATTTCGATTTAAAAGCACATGAAGCACATTCTGGTAAAAAGATTAAATATTTTGATCCAGAACTAGGAGAATCTTACACGCCTTATGTTGTAGAAACTTCTGTAGGATTAGATCGTATGTTTTTATCTGTACTTTCGGCTGCTTATAAAGAAGAAGAAGTGAATGGTGCTACACGTATTGTTCTTTCTATCCCTCCTGTATTAGCCCCTATTCAAGTTGCTGTTATGCCACTTACTAAAAAAGAGGACATGCAAGGGAAAGCTCAAGAAATTTTAAAAGAGCTTAAGTTTGACTATAGCTGTCAGTATGATGAAAAAGATGCGATTGGAAAACGTTATAGAAGACAAGATGCAATTGGAACTCCTTTTTGTATCACTGTAGATCCTCAAACGTTAGAAGATAATACGGTAACATTAAGACATCGTGATTCAATGGATCAGGATCGTATTAATATTAATGACCTAAAAGCAATTTTAGATCAGTCTTTAAATATGACGAATTTATTAAAAGGGTTAATCTAATATAGATTCTCTCATTATCATATAAAAAAAGCGATTGATCATATTAATGATCAATCGCTTTTTTTATTCATCAATACATTGATCGTATTTTTATGTACAATGTCTTATTATATTGATATTTATTCTTTTTTCATCTATTTTTATACCTATCTATCTTTTATTCTTACATTTGCATCAACATCCTTTCCTCTTCTCCATCTTTATACGTTAAGTAGTCTTAACATTTCATTAATGTAATTCATACCGAATTACAATATATTGCGAACATAAAAACGGATGTTATTTCCGTAAACACATACAATGAGTAAATTCATAAAGAAGAAAAAAAAGAAATTATCACGCCGCACGAAAATTCCAAATTTAGACCGAAAAGTCTTACAATATTTTCAAAGTAAACTTAACAAACCTCAAACTATTAAACATATATTTAAGGGGTTAGACGTCGTAGATAAAGACAATAGAAATCAAGTATTAAAAATTGTCCAAAACTTATTAGCCGAACAATTTATTAAAGAAAAAGGACATGGTGCCTATGTTCTTGCCAAGCCATTAGAAACAATCTCAGGAACGATAGAGGTTAATCAATCTGGGAATGGATTTTTCCTAATGGATAATGGTGATGATATTTTTGTTTCTAAAAAAAATACCAACAAAGCGCTTAACAAAGACCTTGTTGAATTACAATTATTACCAAACAAAGAAGGTAATCGTCAAGAAGGACAAGTTGTTTCTATTTTAGAACGATCAAGAGCAACGTATATGGGTATTGTACAAAAGACAGGTAAAAATGCTTTTGTCGTTACCCAAAAAGTTGGAAAAGACTTTTTTGTTTCAGATAAGAATTTAAAACAAGCTAAGAATGGAGATCGTGTTGTTTTAAAAATGCTTAATTGGCCTAACGACACAAAAAATCCATTTGGTGAAGTCATAGAAGTTCTCGGTCAAGCTGGTGATCACGAAACCGAAATTCAAGGAATTTTAGGCGATTTTGGTTTACCACTTCATTTCCCTGCAAAGGTAGAAAAGGAAGCCAAACGATTTACTGAAGATCTAACACCTGAAGATCTTAAAACAAGACGAGATTTCCGATCAGTTACAACATTCACAATTGATCCTCATGATGCTAAAGATTTTGATGATGCAATTTCTATAGAGAAATTAGAAGATGATCTTTGGGAAGTGGGTATCCATATTGCAGATGTAAGCTATTATTTAGATAAATCTCCAATATTAGATGCTGAAGCTCAAGAACGAGCAACCTCAATTTATTTGGTTGATCGAGTTATTCCAATGCTTCCAGAGTATTTATCTAATGGATTGTGTTCTTTAAGACCAGACGAAACTAAACGTTGTTTTTCAGTTTCAGTTAAAATTAACAAAAGAGGTACCGTTAAAGACATTTGGATCGGGCGAACGCTTATTCATTCTGATAGACGATTTACGTATGAGGAGGCTCAAGAAATCATTGAAACGAAAGAAGGGGATTACAAAGATGAAATCATTCTATTAGATTCTATTGCTAAAAAACTGCGAGCAAAACGAATGAAGCAAGGAGCCATTGCATTTGACCGTGAAGAAATGCGTTTTCAATTGGACGAGAAAAATAATCCAATTGGCGTTTATATGAAACGTTCTTTAGATGCGCATAAACTTGTTGAAGAATTTATGCTGTTGGCAAACAGAACGGTTGGTGAAAGCATCGGAAAAGTAAAGGCTAAAAGAGATCAACGAACGTTTGTCTATAGAATTCACGATAAACCCGATTTAGAAAAACTGCAAAACTTCACTGATTTTGTTAATAAAATAGGATTTAGCTTTTCATGGGAAGAACATACCATTAACAAAAATCTAAATGAAGTTCTTACAGAAGCGCATAAATCTCCATTTGCTGATGTTGTGGAAACCCTTGCCATGCGAAGTATGAGTAAAGCCGTTTATTCCACAAATAACATTGGACATTACGGTTTAGGGTTTGGATTCTATTCTCATTTTACATCACCTATTAGACGTTACCCAGATGTAATGGCACATCGTTTAATTCAGCGATATTTAGATGGTGGAGCTTCTGCTAATGCTGAAAAATATGAAAGTCTATGTAAGCATAGCTCATCAATGGAAAAATTAGCTGTAGATGCCGAACGTGCGTCTGTAAAGTTTATGCAAGTAAAGTTTATGGAAGACAAAGTAGGGCAAACCTTTAATGCCGTGGTTAATGGTATTACAGAAAATGGTATTTACGCAGAGATTAAAGATATGAAATGTGAAGGTATGATAAGATTGAGTTCTATTCGTTCTGATTACTTTACTGCATTTCCGAAAGATTTCTTAGTTAAAGGATCTAAAGGTCGTGTTATACGATTTGGTGATGAAATTAAAATTCAAGTTACAAATACCGATTTGTTTAAAAAGCAAATTGATATGGTTTTAGTAGAGTAAGATCTCACTAAAAAATATATTCAACAAAAAAGCTTAGTCCTACCGACTAAGCTTTTTTATTGAATTTTGTCATACAATCACTGATTCCTAAAAAGACGAATGCTTCTATTGCTTTCACACAATGTGTAATTAAATCATCCAAATCAAACAACTCATCCTGACTCCACTTACCAAGCACATAATCCACTTGTTTCCCTTTACTATAGTCAGAACTAATTCCAAACCTTAACCTTGGGTATTGGTCAGAATTAAGCGTCGCAATAATATTTTTATGACCATTATGACCACCTGCACTTCCTTTACCACGAATACGGATAGCCCCATAGTCTAAACTTAAATCATCGGTAGCAACCAATAATTGATTTAAACCAATTTTCTCGGTAGTCATGTGGTGTTTTACAGCTTTACCACTTAAATTCATATAGGTTGTTGGCTTTACTAGCACAACCGTTCTACCTTTAATTTTAATGGTACACTTATATGAGTTTTTACTTGTCTCCCATTCTCCGTTATATTGTTCAGCCAAAGCTTCAACAATATTAAACCCAATATTGTGTCTTGTATTTTTATATTCTGCGCCAATATTACCTAGCCCAACAATAACAAACTTTTTCATGATAAATTTAAGTCACAAAAAAGGTGTTTCTTTAAAAAACACCTTTTCCTTATAATGAATTACTCTTTAATTAAGCCTCAACAGTTGCCGATTCTACAGGCATCTTACGATCTACTTTCTTAACCAATCCTTGTAAAACTTTACCAGGACCTACTTCAGTAAACGATTCAACCCCATCTTCAATCATTTGCTTCATCGTTTGAGTCCATTTTACTGGTGCAGTAAGTTGAGCAATTAAATTTTCTTTAATCTCTTCAGCTTCTGTTACTCCTGCCGCTTTTACATTTTGGTATACTGGGCAAATAGGAGAATTAAACGATGTATTTTCTATTGCAGAAGCTAAATCTTCACGTGCAGGCTCCATTAATGGACTATGGAATGCTCCACCTACAGGTAAAATTAATGCTCTTCTGGCTCCTTTTTCCTTTAAAATCTCACATGCCTTTTCAACAGCATTAATTTCTCCAGAAATAACTAATTGTCCAGGACAGTTATAATTAGCCGCAACGACTACTCCATCTACTGAATTACAAACGTCTTCTACAATATTGTCTTCTAAACCTAATACTGCAGCCATAGTAGATGGTGCAGCTTCACATGCTTTTTGCATAGCATTTGCACGTTGAGAAACTAATTTAAGTCCACTTTCAAAATCTAAAACCTTACTGGCTACTAACGCTGAAAATTCTCCTAAAGAATGTCCCGCTACTGCCGTTGGCTTAAACGTATCACCTAAAATTTCTGCTAATATTGTTGAATGTAAAAAAATAGCTGGTTGAGTCACTTTAGTTTGCTTCAACTCTTCTACAGTTCCGTCAAACATGATATCCGTAATACGAAATCCTAAAATATCATTTGCACGTTCAAACATTTCTTTAGCACGTTCAGATGAATCATATAGATCCTTCCCCATACCAATAAACTGCGCTCCTTGACCTGGAAATACATATGCTTTTTTCATTGAAAAACTATTTTTAGTTATGATAATTTTGTTGCGATTAGTTGTAAAAACTCTTGTTTCATTCCTGGATTACTTTCATACTCTCCATAAAAAGCCGAAGTTGTGGTAGTCGAGTTTTGAGTCTCTACACCTCTCATTTGCATACACATATGACTTGCTTCTAAAATAACAGCAACACCTCGTGGATTTAATGTTTCAGCAATACAATCACGAATTTGAGTTGTAAGACGTTCTTGAACTTGCAATCTTCTTGAAAAGATCTCAACTAATCTTGGAATTTTACTTAACCCCACAATTTTCCCATCAGGGATATATGCAATATGTGCTTTACCAAAAAATGGCAGCATATGATGCTCACACAAGCTATAAAACTCAATATTCTTAACAAGTACAGGTTCTTTATAGTCTTCATCAAACATTGCAGACTTTAAAGTTTCTTCTGGACTTGCTTCATATCCACTCGTAAGGTATTGCATTGCTTTTGCAACACGCTCTGGAGTTTTCAACAATCCTTCTCGACTACTATCTTCACCAAGATCGTTTAAAATTTCCAAATAAGAATCAGCAAGCTTGCTTGTTTTCTCATTTACAAATTGGTCTTCTTTATTCATTGTTTTATTGCTCACCATAGTATTCTATGATATTGTTTTCTGTTTCAATAATTTTAACGCAATGTAATGTCGCTCCGTAAGTCTTTAAATCTCCCTCAATTTCATTCCAGATACCTATGGCTAAGTTTTCTGTTGAAGATAAAACACCTGCCATAAAATCAACATCTAAGTTAATATTCGCATGATCTAGCTTACTTATCACTTTATCATTCAATATTTTACTCAATATTTTCAAATTAATAACAAATCCAGTTTCCTGATCTACAGTTCCTTTAACGGTAACATATAGATGGTAATTATGTCCATGCCAATTTGGATTAGAGCAGCCCCCAAAAACACGTTTATTTTCTTCATCGCTCCAATCTGGTCTAAAAAGCCTGTGCGCTGCACAGAATCTTTCTCTTCGAGTAAGATACATCATAACATTACTATTTTGCACGTGCAAAGGTAGTAATAAATAAGCTTATTATATCATTCACTTCGACGAGTGTTTATTTTACGCCTTTTAGTCTAAAGAATCCTAGAATATTTGTAGTTTTGATTAAATTTTTGTAATATGATTGTTGTTACGGGAGCAGCTGGTTTTATTGCCAGTGTTGTGGCTAGTAGATTCTTAAAAGATAAAGCTTACAAATTGGTTTTAGTTGATGATTTTTCTCGAGAAGATAAAAAACGAAACTATAGTCAATTTAAAAATGAATTACGTGTTGAGCGTTCAGATTTTAATAACTGGTTAAGTGAAAATCATCAGAACGTTGATTTCATAATTCATTTAGGAGCAAGAACAGATACTTCAGAGAAATCTGTAGAATTGTTTAACCAATTAAATTTAAATTACACGAAATCTGTATGGAATCAGTGTATTGAATTTGATATTCCATTAATTTATGCCTCATCGGCAGCAACTTATGGAGATGGACTATTGGGTTTTGATGATAATGAATCTACAATTCCCCAACTAAAACCATTAAATCCGTATGGAGATTCTAAGCAAGACTTTGATGTTTGGGCATTAAATCAGGATATTAAACCTAGATTTTGGGCCGGACTAAAGTTTTTTAATGTTTATGGTCCTAATGAATTTCATAAAGGACGTATGGCATCTGTTATTTTCCATACATTTAATCAGGTTAATGAGACTGATAAAATGCGTTTATTTCGCTCACATGTTGATGAATACAAAAACGGAGAGCAATTAAGAGATTTTATTTATGTTAAAGATGTTGCGGATGTAATCTTGTTTTTAATGAATAATTCCAAAAAAGAAAACTCTGGAATTTACAATTTAGGAACAGGTCAAGCTCGTAGTTTTTACGATTTAGCAAAAGCTACATTTAAGGCGATGCAAAAAACCGAACATATTGAATTCATTGACATACCAGAAGACATTAGAGATACATATCAGTACTTTACAGAGGCTAATATGGATAAATTAAAATCGATTGGGTACTCTAAAGAATTTACATCTTTAGAAGATGGTGTTAATGATTATGTTGTTAATTATCTTATAAAAAACCGCATATATTAAAATATGAAGCAAATAGGGAAAGTTATTGGATTATTACTTTTAGTATATTTAGTATATCTTGGCTATAGAAAGTATAAGCAAGGGCAAATGCCCCAATCTGCTATATTATCGGTTTCGGAACAAATAGATTCAGAATACCACAATGAGCGTGCTTTACTGGATTACTATGACTTAACCTTTTCCTTAAATGCCGTTTCAAAAAAGGCATGGCACGAATACCTCGAGGATATTACAAATTCAAAGTATGTAAATCCTGAGTTTATTGATATTCAAAGCCTATATCAGCAAAAACGAATTATTAGAGATCGACTTGAACAAAAACTTATTCGCTCAAAAGCGTTAAAAGCCGATAAGCATTATGATAACTTTGATGTTATTCAATCTGAAAATAGAAAAGATTATTATAAACCTAACACTCAATCATCACGATCGCATGTAATATATGAACGTGGTGATGTTAGTGAGGGAGTACGTTTAGTTCAAAATATACTATCATCCTTAGGGTATGAACTTCATTTAGATGGTGTTTTTAGACAAGAAACTGAATTTGTCGTAAAACAATATCAAAAAGACAAACACTTAATTGAATCGGGATACGTAGATTTTAATACGTATGAATCATTAATTAAAGACACAAGATCACAACACAATGAGTAAAGAAAACAATAATAAAGTTGAAGAAAAAGAAGCGAATAAAGCTTCTGCATTTTCTAATGATGCAAAAATCGATGTCATTAAGGAATTGATTTTTGGTAACAACATGAGAGAATACCAATCAGAATTTGAAGGTCTTCACGATGTGGTTACACAAAATAAAATTGACATTGAAAACAAACTTAGTTCTACTAAGGATGAACTTTATGACTATTTGGAAGAGATGAGAAAAGAACTTAACTCTAAAATAGACGACTTACAAATGACTCTTCAAGCTGAAATTGACCGTTTAGATGATGTTAAAACTGACAGAAAGATGTTAGGTGATCTTTTCGAACATATGGCTAAAGAAATAAAAGACTAAGTCTGAATGAATCAGGAACGTAAATTTCAACTCCTAAAAGACACCCTTTTACAAGAAGAAAACAATAAGCTCTCTAACCACACAGAAGAGCTCAATAACTTACGTTCAAAAATTGATGGAATTAAAGATCAAACTTCAGATCAAATCGAAGAGCATATTGAATCTACGTTTATTGAATTTAAAGAACGTTTTCCCGTAGAATATAGTGGCGTTATTACTGAAGCAATTAAAAAGCAAATTAATGAAGCCAAAGATGATGTTGTTAATGCCCTATACCCTATTATGGGTAGGTTAATTAAAACATTTATTGAAAAAGAAATTGAGAAAATAGTTGAAAGTGTTGATCAGAAAGTAAACAACACATTTTCTTTAGAAAATTTAAAACGACAGTTCAATAGTTTTTTCACAGGTGCCAAGGTCAGCGATCAAGTTTTAAAGGATAGTGTATCTGTTCCTAAAGTAGAACAAGTCTTTTTACTGGATGCTGAATCGGGTATATTAATAGCAAGTTTTGCCATTAGAGATACACTAGACGAAGATTTAATAGCTGCTATGCTTAATGCAATTACAGATTTTGGAGAAGATACGTTAATAGCCAAGAATGAAAACCTGAACGAGATAGGATTTGAACTCCATAAAATTTACACCAGAAATTTTGGAGGATTTGACATTGCACTTGTTTTTTCAGGAATAGCAAATACATCGTTCACCAGTCAATTAGATGATATTTTCCATGATTTTTTTGAAGGCCTAAAACCTAAAGAAAACGAGGAGTATTATGAAAAACGTTTAAAGAAACACTTTAAAGACTTAATTTAGTTATGAGAAAAAAAGTTGTTATCGTTGGTCATTTTGGAGTTGGAAAAACATCTTTAACCAAACAATTTGTATCTAATATGTTTTCAGAAAAATATTTGACAACAATTGGGGTGAATATTGAAAAAAAGGTTGTTGATACATCTAAAGGATCTATGAATCTAATTCTTTGGGATATTGCCGGAGAGGAAGATTTAGACACCATTAAAACAAGCTACTTAAAAGGATCGCATGCCTTTCTCTTAGTTACAGATCTTACAAGAGAAATTACCTACTCTAAAATAGATACAGATGTAAAATATATGCAAGGAATTGTTGGAGACATTCCGCATTTAATTATTGGTAATAAATCTGATTTACTCTCTAAAGATCAGATCAACCAAATAAAAGGAAAATTTAATATCGATTATTTTTCAAGTGCTAAATCGGGAGAAAATGTTAATGAATTCTTTTCGGATATAGCTGAAAAACTTGTCTAAAACATAATATTCATCAATTAAAGCCTATACTTTGTGAATTATTCTAAACTAAAAATAAATTTTTCTAGTGTAAAAAGTCAGCTTGTACATATTGATAAATATGGTAAAATCCTTTCCTCTAAACATGAGTTAATCACACTTAAAAAAGGAAATCATATTCTAGATTTTTTTCCATTTTTAGAATTTTATTTGGATGATTTTCTTGAAACAAAAGAATCTTCAGATCTTGATTGTGTGAACATTGAATTGGATGATAATGTTTTATACTTTGATTTCAAACTTCGATTTGCCGATAACAAATTCTTAATCTATTTTGAAAATGACACTAAGAATTATCTAGAGCTTCAGGCAATTCAGCAGGACCGTAATGAATCTGTAATTAATAGTGAACATCAGCAACAAGCTCAAAAAGCCAAAGAATTATTTTTTCAAAAGGTAAACCACGAAATTAGAAATCCATTACAAAGTTCACTTGGGTTATTAAATGTACTTGAAGATGAATATAATTTTAAAGGGAATGAATATTGGGAGGTCCTAAAAGCCAACCTAAAATCCTTAAAAACAATTACAAATGACATCCTCGATTTATCAAAAGTAGAAGAGGGTCGAATGAAGTTATACAACAAAAGACTTGATCTTCATTATTTCATCCATCAAGTATATAAACGTAATAAATTAAATACAAGACAAAACGGAAATATGCTTATTTTAAATAAGCTTCCGAAACAAAACCCGAATATACTGATTGATGAAACCCGTTTGCACCAAGTGTTTTACAACATTATTAGTAATGCTAATAAATACACCAAAAACGGAAAGATCTTCATTAACATTCAAGACATCAAACCTCAGTCTGACAATAGCTTAAAGCTTTCGTTTTCTATAAAAGATACAGGTGATGGAATGCCCAAAGAAAAAGCCAAAGATATCTTTAAAGAATTTGTACAAATACACGATTCTACTATTCCTTTAGGAGTTGGATTAGGATTAAGTATTGTCAAACAAATCGTCCAACTTTACAATGGAAAAGTATGGGCAGAAAGTGCCATTGGAATTGGAACAGAAATACATTTCACAATACAAGTTAGAGAAGCTGCATCTCTACATCAGTTAGAGGTTAAAGATAATTTACCTAGTCAACCACTAAAAGGTAAAGATATTTTACTAATAGAAGATGACCAGATGAATGCTTTAATCTTCTCCAAACTTCTTCAAATTTTAGGTGGGAATATTGAGGTTGCCAACAACAATGAAGAAATCATTCAACATTTACAATCTAAGGATATTGATTTTGTATTTACAGATTACCATCTAGAAAATGACCTAACAATTCTAGACATTAAGAATAATCTTATACAGACCCCTTCAGATGCTAAATGGATTTTAGTTTCTGGTGATACATTTTCTCCAGAATTTTTAAATGAACATGGATTTACAGACTCCCTTGTTAAACCCATTAGTTTAATAGACGTAAAAAAGGCTATTTCATCACTAATATAGCGTAAAACAGCCTTCTTTCTTATCGAGTTTAGTTACAAAAGATTAATCTTCTTTTAAAACCAATAATGGTATTTTAGTATGCATAGCACGTTTCTCAGAATTACTCGATGAGAATAAGCGCTCCCAGAAATTATGCTTGCGGTGTATCATCATGAATAAGTTAACTTCCTCGTATTTAATATAATCAGCAATTCCTTTTTCTAAGTTAGATGCCAACTGCTCTAAATATTTATACTTAATATCACCAAAAATAGCTTCTACTTTTTCTTCACTAGATTCAGAATCTTCAAGTAAATCAGCAAAATGAACAACGTTTAATTCGGTCTCAAACTGATTCGTTAGTGTTTTTATCGTTTTAATAGCACGTGTACTCTTATCAAAATTTAAATCTGAAGCAAAAGCAAGTTTATTTACCGCTTTAAAATCAAACCCTGTTGGTATTGCCAATACAGGTACATTTGCATTCTTTATTACGGCTTGGGTATTACTCCCCAAGAATATTTCTTCTATACCACTAGCTCCATGTGTTCCCATAACAATTAAGTCTATACTTAATTCGTCAGATAAATCACATATGGTTTGAATAGGATCACCTAATATACAGCGATCTGTAAGTTTTAAAGTTGGATATTGCTCCCTTAAAAAAGTGCCTAATGCATCCATTTTTGAGTGACTATCTTTTTTTATAACATCCAATAAACTAGATGAAAAAGACCCACTTCTTACATATGGCATTTGATAAATATTTACAATATACAGTTCAGCTTCATTCTTTAAAGAAAAGTCGATTGCTACCTTACGAGCACTTTCAGAAGCTTTAGAAAAATCGGTTGGAAAGATAATTTTTTTCATGGCTTTTAATTTTTATCTAAGTTAGTCAATTTTACGATCATCTTACCATGACAAATATCATAGAAATTAAAAAAGGTTAATCTTCAAACTGAAAATTAACCTCTACTTTACTTCTGTATATTTTAAACTAAGAATCTACTTTAAAGATCCCTTAAATTGGTTTATAAATCGTACATCATTTTCAAAGAACATTCTTAAATCTTTGATCTGATATTTTAACATTGCAATACGTTCAATACCCATTCCGAAAGCGTATCCAGAATATTTTTCAGGATCTATTCCTGAATTCTTAAGAACATTTGGATCGATCATTCCACAACCCATAATTTCTAACCAACCAGTACCTTTCGTAATTCTATAATCTGCCTCAGAGTTTAAACCCCAGTAAACATCAACTTCAGCACTTGGTTCTGTAAATGGGAAATAAGAAGGTCTTAATCTAATCTTACTTTCTTTTCCGAAAAATTCTCTAACAAAATATAAAATGGTTTGCTTTAGATCCGCAAAAGAAACATTTTCATCAATATACAATCCTTCTATTTGGTGAAAGATACAATGTGCACGTGCAGAAATGGCTTCGTTTCTGAATACTCTACCAGGAGAAATCGTTCGGATTGGAACAGGAGTTCTCTCCATATGCCTAACCTGAACAGAAGACGTATGTGTTCTTAACATCCAATCTGGATTGGTTTGAACGAAAAACGTATCCTGCATATCTCTTGCGGGATGCTCTTCAGGTAAATTTAATGCGGTAAAATTATGCCAATCATCCTCTATTTCTGGTCCTTCAGATATTGAGAATCCAATTTTATTAAAAATACTTACAATTTCATTTTTAACAATTGAAATTGGGTGTCTAGATCCTAATGGAGATTGATAACCTGGTAAAGTTAAATCATCATCAGAACCATTATCTAACGCTGCATTTTCAATTTGCTCTTTAAGACTACCATGTGCTGATTCTGCCAATTTTTTCAACTCATTTAATTTCTGTCCAAACACCTTCTTTTGGTCATTAGGAACATCTCTAAACGCTTTAAAAAGATCTGTAATAACACCATTTTTAGCTCCAAGATACTTTATTCTAAATGCTTCTACATCTTCTAAAGTTGTGGCACTAAATTGCTTTATTTCTTCTGTTAATAGATCTATTTTTTCTAACATATCAGCTAATTTCAATCGATAAACGGCAAATATCGTAAATATTTAGATAGGACTTAAGGATCTTTTTTAATTTTTATCATAAAAAAGATATTGCATAAAAAAAGCGACTATTTAATAAAATAGTCGCTTCGTTGTATCATTTAATTAGACTCTTATAGTCCAAATACTTCTTTAATAGGATCGATATAATCTAATTTTTCCCATGTAAAGAATTCAACCTCTTTTTCAATGGTGTTGTTTGTAGCAACCTCAATTGATACATTTTTCACATACGACTCTCTACCAAAGTGTCCGTAAGCTGCTGTATCTCCATAGATTGGATTTTTCAACTTTAATCGATCAATAATTCCTGCAGGTTTCATATCGAAAATTTTTGCAATTTTAGTTGCAATTTGTCCATCAGTAAAATCAACTTTAGACGTTCCGTATGTATCCACGTATATTCCTGTTGGTTCTGCTACTCCAATAGCGTATGATGCTTGAATTAACACCTTATCTGCTACTCCTGCAGCAACAACATTCTTTGCAATATGACGAGCTGCATAAGCTGCTGAACGGTCTACCTTACTAGGATCTTTCCCAGAAAACGCACCACCACCATGAGCACCTCTACCACCATAAGTATCTACAATAATCTTACGTCCTGTAAGTCCTGTATCTCCATGTGGTCCACCAATAACAAATTTTCCTGTTGGGTTAATATGATATTTAATATCGTCACCAAATAAAGAAGAAATTTCAAATCCTAATAACGCTTTAACTCTCGGAATTAAGATTGTAATTACATCTTGCTTAATTTTTGCAAGCATTGCTGTTTCTTCAGCAAAATCATCGTGTTGAGTCGATAATACAATGGCTTCTATACGTTCTGGTACTCCAGCATCTGAATATTGAATGGTAACTTGAGACTTAGCATCTGGCCTTAAATATGGCATTAATGAATCTGACTCTCTACGAATCTTCGCCAATTCAATAAGTAAAAGGTGTGAAATTTGAAGTGCTAAAGGCATATAGCTTTCGGTCTCATTCGTGGCATATCCAAACATGATTCCTTGATCTCCGGCTCCTTGCTCTTCTTCCTCTCCTTTATCAACCCCTCTGTTAATATCATCTGATTGCTCGTGAATTGCAGAAAGTATTCCACAAGAATTAGCATCAAATTGATATTCAGATTTTGTATATCCAATACGTGTTATTGTATTTCTTGCTTGTAGTTGAAGATCTACGTATGCTTGAGAATTTACCTCTCCAGCCAATACGGTTAAACCTGTTGTAACCATAGTTTCACAAGCTACCTTCGATTCTTTATCTTGTATAAGAAATGCATCTAATACTGCATCTGAAATTTGATCCGCTACTTTATCTGGATGTCCTTCTGATACGGACTCCGAAGTAAAAAAATAAGACATAAATATTTTTGTTTCGGAAAGTGGACTGAGGAACTACACTGTTTTAGCTATTTTTAGCGTGGTAGCAATCAGTCAAATCTTTCCACATTCGATTGGCAAATGTATAAAATATTATATTAGTAATCTACAAGTTATTAAGATATATCTTCAATAAAATGTTAATATTCTTACATTCCTTTAAAGCAAAATAGATTTACTTTGTAGTATGACGGGTTATTTTATGCAAAGTCCGAAATGGATTCAACATCTTTTTAGTACATTTATTTGGCGAATGGACACAAATTCCCCGAGTATTTACCTTACGTTTGATGATGGTCCTTCTCCTAAAATCACAAATTGGGTTCTCCAATTGTTAGAAAAAGAAAAGATCCCGGCTACATTTTTTCTCATTGGAGATAAAATCGTTAAATTTCCTAAAGCCGCCAACGAAGTCCTTACATCTCATCATCATATCGGTAATCATTCTTTCAATCATTTAGTTGGTTGGAAAACCAATAACGCAAGGTATTTGGAGAATATAGATCAATGTCAAATATATACTCAAACAACCCTTTTTAGGCCTCCTCATGGTAAAATAAAGCCTTCTCAGGCCAATGCTCTAATCCGGAAAGGATACAAAATTATTATGTGGGATGTTTTAAGCGGAGATTTCGACCTATCCTTGTCTCCTCAATATTGTTTAAGCCAATTAAAAAAACACACCAGAAATGGGTCTATTCTTGTATTTCATGATTCCGAAAAAGGGTTTAATACCCTTAAAGAAATTCTACCTCAATATATTATATGGGCAAAATCCAAAGGTTATAATTTTAAGGCAATCCCATACTAAGTCTACCATTTAACATACTAATCCTATAGGTTTTATAACCTATAATAATATTAAACATTCGTGCTAAAAATCACCTTGTAAAATAATCTAAATTCATACTTTCGCAGAAACCCTTTTTTTTTATGATTCAAATTTTAGTTTGGATATCTGCATTATGCATTGGATTATCTTTAGGTCTTATTGGAGGTGGCGGAAGTACGCTTACCGTTCCTGTGATGACTTATTTGGTAGGATTAGATCCAAAAACGGCTACTGCCTATTCTTTGTTTATTGTAGGAATTTCGGCATTATTTGGAGCATTTAGAAAATATAAATCAGGAGATGTAAATTTAAAAATCGGATTGCTATTTGCTCTTCCGTCTATGATTGCGGTATACCTTACCCGATTACATTTAGTTCCATTGTTATCTCCGCTTTTCATTATGCTATTCTTTGCTTTCATAATGATGGTTGCATCATTCTCTATGATTAGAGGACGCAAAAAAGAAGACCAAATTGAAGACAGCACTTATAGACCTAACTATATTTACACTATACTATTAAGCTTAACAATAGGTTTAATAGCAGGAACTGTAGGTGCAGGTGGTGGTTTCCTAATTATTCCTTCACTAGTATTCTTTTTAAGAATACCGATGAAAAAAGCAATTGGGACTTCCTTATTTATTATCTCTATACAATCTCTATTTGGTTTTTATGGAGATATTAGAAACGACAGTACAGTTATTGATTGGGAACTACTTCTACCGTTTTCAGCTGTTGCTGTAGCGGGTATTTTACTAGGCTCATATTTAGTGAAATATATTTCTGCCAATAACTTAAAATCCGGATTTGGCTATTTCATCTTGTTAATGGCTATATTTATCCTCAGTAAAGAACTTTTATAACCCAAACGACCATGAGTAAAATAGAAAATTTACAACCAGACCCTTTTATTTCAGCGTATACAAACGACGATAATTCTATTGTTCTTGATGTAAGAACTCCTGAAGAAACTTCGGCTGGACATATTGAAGGTGCTGAATTTGCTGACTTTTACAATCCAGAATTTATGACTCAGATTAATCAAATGGATAAATCTAAAAACTACTATATCTATTGTAGATCTGGAGTTCGAAGTTTAAAAAACTTGTGAAATGATGGCTTCTATGGGATTTGAAGGAAAATTAATAAACCTATTAGGTGGTGTACTTGCATTACAATAGTCCTTACCCATTATACTAAACACAAAAAAGGTGGAATATTTAAATATTCCACCTTTTTTGTGTTTAGTATAATACGATTACATTTCCCAGGTATTACTACCTTTTAAAATATCATCTAAGTTTCCTGTATTTTCTATTTGATCATTTAAAGCTTCCTCATAACAGAATCTATCCTCTTTATAGAACACACCAAATGGCCTTGGTAAATCGTCATTTTTCCCAAAGAATTGAGTCAAAATAAAGGCCTTTGTCTTATCATAAGGATCATGAATCCATAACTCTTCATCAGAACATTCTTCTAATGATTTTACTTTAGGTGTTAATCCGTCAAGTATTACCGTTAATTCTTGTTTGTCTCCAAACTTTAAAACTTCACCTTCTTCTAAGAATATAGTATGAGACTTTTTAGTTCCTCGTTCTGTAAATACATCAAAAGCTTTATCATTAAAAATAACACAGTTTTGATATATCTCTAAAAATGATGTTCCTTTATGTTGTTCAGACTCTAAGAACATTTTTTTCATATGCTTAGGGTCTTTATCCATTGTTCTTGCAATAAATGTTGCATCAGAACCTAAAGCTAATGAAAGTGGATTAAAAGGGTGATCTACACTTCCTTTAGGTGTTGATTTAGTAACCTTACCTACCTCTGAAGTTGGAGAATATTGTCCTTTTGTTAATCCATATATTTCGTTGTTAAACAACAATACATTAATATTTACATTTCGTCTTAACAAATGAATCAAATGGTTTCCTCCAATAGATAAGGCATCTCCATCTCCTGTTACCATCCACACTGATAAATCTGGTCTAGACGATTTTAATCCAGATGCAAACCCTGGTGCTCTACCATGAATACTATGTAATCCATAGGTATTCATGTAATACGGAAATCGTGATGAACATCCTATCCCCGATACAAATACAATATCTTCTTTGTTAACACCAATAGATGGTAATGCACCTTGAATTTGTTTAAGAATGGCATAATCTCCACAACCTGGACACCATTTAACATCTTGATCAGAAGCAAAATCTCTTGCTTTATATGTTTTAATTTCTGCTGACATAATTACTTCACATTAAAATAGTTCGACAATTCAGCAATAATCTCACGAGCTTCAAATGGAACCCCTTTAATTTTATTTAAAGGTTTAGCATCCACTAAAAATTCTGATCTTAAAATATTAACCAATTGCCCGTTATTTAATTCGGGTACAATGATCTGATCAAAAGATTTTAATAACTCTCCAAGGTTTGATGGAAATGGTACAATATGTTTAATGTGTACATGCGCAATATCCAGCTCATAAGGTTCAACTTGCTTTAAAGCTGTTTTTATTGAACCATACGTTGATCCCCATGTTACAAAGGCTAATTTAGCTCCTGACTTACCAGATTCTAAATCTTGCTTTGGTATACTATCTTGTATTTTAGAAACTTTTTCTTTTCTAAGCTCCACCATTTTATGGTGATTTTCGGCATCATAAGAAACAGCTCCAGACAATTCATCTTTTTCAAGCCCTCCTAATCTATGCTCAAATCCTTCCATTCCTGGAATAGCCCATTTACGGACACCCTTAGCATCACGTTCATAAGGCATAAAGTTTTCCTTATCGTCTTCTGTTACAAACGGAGGCGTTATTGCTTCCAAATCATCAGACTTTGGAAACATCCAAGGTTCTGATCCATTTGCAATATATCCATCGGTTAAAACCATTACTGGTGTCATATGCTCAACAGCCATTTTACATGCCGTAAATACTGTATCAAAACAATCTGAAGGTGACTTAGCAGCAACAACAGGTATTGGTGCCTCACCATTTCTTCCGTAAACCGCTTGATTAAGATCTGCCTGTTCCGTTTTTGTTGGTAAACCTGTAGAAGGACCTCCACGTTGTACATTAATAACAACTAATGGTAATTCTAACATATGCATTAATCCTAATGCTTCACCTTTTAATGCAATACCAGGACCAGAAGAGGCTGTTGCAGCCAATTGGCCACCAAAACTAGCTCCTATTGCTGTACATATACCTGCAATTTCGTCTTCCGCTTGAAATGTACGAACACCAAAATTTTTATACTTTGATAGATCGTGCAATATATCTGACGCAGGAGTAATTGGATATCCACCGAAAAATAAATCTAATCCAGATTTTTGAGAAGCCGCGACTAACGCCAATGCTGTTGCTTGGTTTCCCATAATATTTCTATAGGTACCTTTTGGCATTTTTGCAGGAGAAACTTCATATGTATTTGGAATAGCTTCTACGGTGTCTCCATAATAATAACCCGTTTTTAAGACCTTTATATTGGTTTCAGCTATTATTGGTTTTTTAGCAAATTTCTTTGTTAAAAAATCTACAGTAGTTTGCAGGTTACGATTATATAGCCAATAGATAAATCCTAAAACAAACATGTTTTTAGAACGTTCTTTATCCTTAGCATTCATATCATAATCAGCTAAAGCTTCTTTCGTTAGTTTAGAAATATCTATTTCTATAACCTGATATTGAGCTCTAAGCTCATCTGTAATTGGAGAATTTTCATACTCCGCCAGCTTTAAATTTCTTTTATCAAAACCAGCTGTATTACAGATAAGAATCCCTCTTTCTTTTAATCGGTCGATGTTCTTCTTTAATGCGGCAGCATTAAATGCAACTAAAACATCTGCTACATCTCCCGAATTAAATATTTCTATGCTTCCAAAATGTATTTGAAATCCAGAAACACCAGATACAGTACCTTGTGGGGCACGTATTTCCGCTGGAAAA
Source organism: Flavobacteriales bacterium (assembly GCA_965243605.1). Lineage (GTDB taxonomy): Bacteria > Bacteroidota > Bacteroidia > Flavobacteriales > CAJXXR01 > JBMYYR01. Next base: position 182,942 of record CBDEVQ010000100.1, on the reverse strand, counting down.
TCAGGGAATGTACTTAAATCATTTCCATATAATGCTGTATTATCAGTAAACTGACTTCCTGCTAGCTGTATTCCGTCTCCAGAATCTCCAGCCATTAATATGGTTACTTGCTCTAAAGCTTTTTTTGTCATTTCAGACTATGTTTTCTAGATTAGAAACAAAAAAAACATTTCTAATCTGTTAGAAATTAATCTACTTTTTCAACACTTATAACCTCTGGGGCTAAACGCTTAATAGTAGCTTCTACACCAACTTTTAAGGTCATTTGGTTAACACTACAACCAACACAAGAACCATGTAATTTTACTTTCACAACATTCTCATCTGTAACCTCAACTAATGAAATATCACCACCATCTGATTTTAGATATGGGCGAATTTCATCAAGTGCTTTTTCTACTCTAAGTACGAGTTCTTGATTCATATCTCTATAGATCTATAGTTATGAACACCCATCCATATTCGTTATTTTAACGATTTCTGTGGCATCCATATTTTGTTTTCTTGCATTAGCTTGTTCTACCATTTTTTCTGCAAGCTCTAAATAAGACTTTGCAATTGGTGTATCATTTTGAAGTACGGCTGGTCTTCCGGCATCAGATGCTTCACGAACAGATTGTACTAATGGTATTTCACCTAAAAATGGAATGGCTAAATCTTCCGCAAGATTTTTAATTCCAGACATACCAAAAATATAGTATTTATTATCTGGTAACTCTGCTGGTGTAAAATAAGCCATGTTTTCTACAAAACCTAAAATTGGGACTTTAATTGTATCCATTTGGAACATTGAAGCACCACGTTTAGCATCTGCAATGGCAATTTTTTGAGGTGTACTTACTATGATAGATCCATCTACAGGTACAGATTGTACTAGTGATAAATGAATATCAGACGTTCCTGGAGGAAGGTCAATTAATAAGTAATCCAATTCTCCCCAATGTGCTTCATGCAACATTTGGTTTAAGGCTTTTGTTGCCATTGGACCTCTCCATACTACAGCTTGACTAGGGTCAGTAAAGAATCCGATAGAAAGGATTTTAACTCCGTAACTTTCAATAGGCTTTATTTTAGATTTCCCATCTACATCCATTGCTACAGGTCTTTCTCCTTCTACATCAAACATAATTGGAATTGAAGGTCCAAAAATATCAGCGTCTACTAATCCAACTTTATACCCTTGTTTAACAAGAGCAACGGCTAAATTAGAACTCACTGTTGATTTCCCTACTCCTCCTTTTCCTGAAGAAACAGCGATTATATTTTTCACCCCTGGTAAAGCATTTCCTTGAATAGGAGATACCTTTTCCACCTTAGGTTTATCAACAATAAATTTCACTTTTAAAGTGGTATCTGAATTAATACGCTTTAAAGCATCTTTAATTTCTGATTCAACTTTTTTCTTAGCTTGTAAGGTTGGGTTATTGATAATTAAATCGATATGTACATCCGCTCCAAAACATACGATATTTTGAATAGCTTTTGCTTGTATGATATCTACATCACTTCCTGAGATGCGAATTCCGTTTAGTGCCTCTTGTACGGCGTCTTTTTTCCAGTTCATTGTGTTCTGAATCGTTGAGAACACAAATTTACATAATTAATCCCGTTGAACTGAAACTCCCTAAGAATACTTCCGTTAAATTAGATTATTTTAAATACGAATGTGCCTTTTAGCACAATAATTAGAGGTTTATAGGAATCCTTCACCAATTAATTGATGATTAACATAAAATAATCCTGATACTAAATGCAATAAGAATATTAAACCTCCAAGTATTTTCACCCACATACTATGCTTAAATTTAAAAAACATTTGATCAATCGAAAATAGAAATAGGAAGAATATTCCGAATAAATAAGTCCAGAAAAAGTTACCATGATGCAAACGATCTCCGTTTTCTACAAAGTAATAAAAGACCCCTGCTGACATAATATAGTTTACAATGGCTAATTGTAACCCTGTTGTTAACTTTTTAAAATGTACAAGGATTACAAATAATGGAAAGGCAATAGCCTTTAAAATCGATTTCGTAATTTGATTCTCTGTCCAATGATTCCATAAAAAACCAGGGTTTGCAACCACCTGATTGTTTCCTGTCATATTGCTATTATCAAATGCTAATATATATATGACCAATAATGGAATTAAAGAAAAGGATAAGGCTACTCCGAGTTTCCAAACACCTCGCCAATCTAGTTTTCCCATTAAGAATCTCATCCCAACAAAAATACTAATAGCCGGTAAAAATGATAAAAAGAATGAAGGCTTAGCTGCCATTCCTAAAAATGCAAATAATCCAATTAAATAGTATGTTTTATTATCCTTTTTACCAGAATTTAATGCCGTTAAAACATAGTAAAATAAGAGTATACAAAATGGTCTCGAGAATAAATATGTTGGATTATGCCACGGATTAGATGTTCCAATACCTAAGTATAAATACCTTGCATTACTGTCCGTAATGATCATTGAAATCATTAAGATACTTATTGCAAAAAAGATTGCTTTAGTAACGTTTTTGTATTGCTCTACAAGTTTATCTCTTATGATTCTATATGAGAACCATTGGGCTGCAAAAATCACAAAAACAATCCCTAATTGGTAATACATAATGTTCCTGTTTTTAAACAGAACCATAATTTGAGATAAAGCCTTTACAGTAAAATGCATCGTAGAATATGACAAACTCCCTTTCTTACTACTATCAAAAGCTAATAAAGCATGTAATCCAAAATCTGAATCTGGTCCTCCTGCATGGAAGGCAAATTCAAAGAATAAATAAAACATCGCAATAAATGCAAAAACGACTCCTCCTTTAGCTAATAAAAGGAGAACATCTGACCATCCTATTTTTTTATTCTTTCCTAACAACTGGGTTAACATCTCCATGCTTTTCATTATTATAAAACTTTATATGTCTCTATTTTACTAATTTCTTACCTTTTTCTGGAAAAAGTCTTTCATCAATTGCTCTGCCTTTTCCTTCAGAACGCCTTCTGTTACTTTTGTTTTGGGATGTAAAAAATGATTTCCTTTTGAATACATTCCTCGTTTAGGATCACTGGCACCAAAAATCACTTCACCAATTTGAGTCCAATATGCAGCACCTGTACACATAGTACATGGTTCTACGGTTACAAATAGCTTACATTTATCTAAGTACTTCCCATTTAAATACTCCGACGCTGCTGTAAATGCTAACATTTCCGCATGAGCCGTGAAATCTTTTAAGCGTTCGCTTTGATTATATCCTCTGGCAATAATTTGATTATTAGATACAATTACTGCACCCACAGGAACTTCTCCAGAATCAAAAGCCTTTTGAGCCTCTTTTAAGGCTTCTTTCATGAAATAAACATCCGAAAATATATCCATTACTATTCTTTTAAATACAGAAGTTCTACTAAGGTTTGTCCAATAACCTTTAACGTTGGTTTATGAATATGTTCTAACACATCATCCTTGGTGTGCCATTGAGGAAAGTATTTCTTTTCTTTAGCTCTATAGTCTGCTATTAGCAATGTTGGAACTTTAGATTTAGAATAATTATTTATGAAATAATGATCATTAATCAATTGCTCTACTGTATTATCTTGAGGAAAATATGTTTCATAATCTAATTGCTCTCCGATATTCCAAACTTTGTTTTGCAGGTCTTCACAGAAATACGATGAGAATTTTTCTTTAACAAATTGTGCGTCTTTTGCACCAACCATATCAATTACAATTCCGTAATCGTATGATTTTTTGTTGGATTTAGACCAACGCTGAGCTCCTAAATTCCAAGTTTTTGGATAGGAATCACTTCCTTGATCTTGACCGTCTAAGAATACAAAATCTATATTATAGTTAATGCTATCTTTCTTTATAACATTAGCAATCTCCATTAATACAGATGTTCCTGAAGCGCCATCGTTTGCTCCTGGTACGGGTTCAGGTATTGAATCGTTAGATAATGCTCTGGTGTCGTAATGTGTCGCTAAAAGAATTTGTTTTGTAGGGTTTTCGACTTTATAGCTGGCTACAATATTGTTAATAGTAACCAAGCCTTGTCCACCTTGTTTTATTGCTTTTTCACTCTTTACCATAAATCCTAAATTCATAAAATGTCTTTGGATCATAATTTGGCATTGTTGATGGGCTTTCGTTTCTGGAATTCTATTTCCAAATTCTAATTGACTTTCAATATAGCTATAAGCTACGTTTTCGTTAAAAGCTGGAGTAGATGTAGAAAGTTTTACTTTGTTCTCTTTATTTATGTGTCCACAAGCAGCAACAGAAAGTAAAAGAAGAATAAGCACCGTATAAAAATTCTTAGATCGCATAGGTCTTTTTTAGGTGAGTTTAATAAGTATCCAATGATATGAAACAGGGGTAAAAATAAGCCTTTAAAGATAAAAATCTGTCTTTAAAAGACAGATTTTTATATAAATAAGGTTGAATAGTAAATTATATTTTACTCCAAGTTGTTTCGTCTTTAGAGTCTTTTATTTCTATTCCTATTGTTTTAAGTTCATTTCTAATGGCATCGGCCTGAGCCCAATTTTTAGCCTGTTTAGCATCTTGCCTAAGGTTAATTAGCATATGAACCAATTCTCCTTCTTTAGAATTTGAAGAATCTAAGGGTGCAATAAACTCAACTCCCATGACATCTTCTACATAATTAGAAAATAACGCTATTGCTGCATCTATACTCTCTTGATTTAGGTTTTGAGTTGTTCTTACCAACTTAACCAATTCATGAAGTACGGCAATACATTGAGGTGTATTAAAATCGTCGTTTAAGGCCAATTTTGCTTTTTCCTCTAATTGCTTTATATCCGTCAATTTATCAACATCTCCAGCAACCATTTCGGTTAGTTCAAAATAAACATCTTGTATTTTTAAGAATGCTTTTTCAGCAGATTCTAATGCATTTTTACTAAAATCTAAAGTACTTCTATAGTGTGCCATCATCATAAAGAAACGGACAACACTCGGAGAGAATCCACGATCAAAAAATGCATTATTACCTTGGATTAATTCCATTGGCAATAAGGTATTCCCTGTAGATTTACTCATTTTAGCACCATTAAGGGTAAGCATATTGGCGTGCATCCAATAGTTTACTGGATTTTTATCATGAGCAACCGTACATTGTGCTATTTCACATTCATGATGTGGGAATTTTAAGTCCATTCCTCCACCATGAATATCAAAAGTTTCCCCAAGATATTTACTACTCATTACTGAACATTCTAGATGCCAACCTGGAAAACCAATTCCCCAAGGCGAATTCCATCTCATGATGTGATTAGGCCCAGCTTTTTTCCATAATGCAAAATCTAATGGATTTCTTTTTTCAGATTGGCCGTCTAGCGTTCTGGTTCCAGAAATCATATCTTCTATTTTACGTCCAGAAAGACCTCCATAACCATAAGCTTTATCATACTTGGTTACATCAAAATATACAGATTCATTAACAACATAAGCATATCCTTTGCTAATGATATCTTCTATCATATCTATTTGCTCAACAATATGTCCTGTAGCTGTAGGTTCAATAGACGGAGGTATAGAATTAAAGACCGCCATAACTTGACGAAAACCTAATGTGTACTTCTGTACAATTTCCATTGGTTCTAACTGTTCAAGTTTTGCACGCTGAGCTATTTTATCTTCACCTTCATCTGCATCATTTTCAAGATGTCCAGCATCTGTAATATTACGAACATAGCGAACCTTGTTACCTAAAAACCTTAGATAACGACTAATCATATCAAATGTGATAAAGGTTCTACAATTTCCCAAGTGCACATCACTATACACAGTCGGTCCACATACATATAATCCAATATGTCCTTCGTGTATAGGTTTAAAAATTTCTTTTTGTCTGGTTTGAGAATTGTAAATGGTTAATTGATCCATCTTGCTATGTATATTTATTATGTATTTATGATTTCTTTTTACGTATATTTTCTAGCATATCTTTAGACATTCCTGCCAAATCATATTCTGATTTCCATCCCCAATCTAAACTTGCTCTACTATCATCTATAGATTTTGGCCAAGAATCAGCAATCTCTTGTCTATAGTCTGGAGCGTAGCTCATTTTAAAATTAGGAATATGCTTTTGTATTTCTTGAGCTACATCTTTAGGTGTAAAACTCATTCCTCCTAAATTATAAGACGATCTAATCTTAACTTGCTCTGCTGGAGCTTCCATTAATTCTATGGTTGCACGAATAGCATCTGGCATATACATCATCGGAAGTGCTGTATTTTCTTCTAAAAAGCATGTGTAATTACCATACTCTAATGCTTCTCCGTAGATTTCTACAGCATAATCTGTCGTCCCACCACCTGCTGCAGCTTTCCAACCAATTAAACCTGGGTAACGTAAACTTCTTACATCTACATTAAACTTAGAATTATAATATTCACACCAACGTTCTCCAGCAAGTTTACTAATTCCATATACCGTTGTTGGATCTGTAATTGTATTTTGTGGTGTTTGAATCGAAGGTGTATTTGGACCAAATACAGCAATTGAACTTGGCCAATATAATTTCTTAATTTTCCCAAAGCGAGCTAAATCAAGCACATGAGATAAACTTCTCATATTTAATCGCCATCCTAACTCTATATTTCTTTCTGCAGTTGCCGATAAAATAGCCGCTAACAAATATACTTGAGTAACCTTAAACTCTTTTACAATTTCATTTAGCTTAAGTTCATCCATAACATCCAAATGGATAAATGGACCACCTTCCATAACTTCGTATGAGGCATCCCTAATATCTGATGCTACGACATTATTGTCTCCATATATCTTACGTAACTCTAAAACAAGGTCACTTCCAATTTGACCTGCTGAACCTATAACTAAAATTGTATCCTTGGTACTCATATTTTTTATCATTTTGAGGAACACAAAGATAGTGTATTTCTTTATAATTCTGTTTGATTTTTGTTCTGAATAGACTGAAGAATTTATTATTATTATTTTATTATACACAAAAAAAAGCCCTGAAAACAGGGCTTTAGATTTTTGAGCGAACAATTTAACTATAGTTCGTTGAATGCATCAGTTAAATTATCTGCAATCATTTTGGCATTACGACCTTCAATATGGTGTCTTTCTAAGAAATGAACTAATTCTCCATTTTTAAATAAAGCAATTGATGGTGATGAAGGAGGAAATGGCATCATATAACCTCTTGCTTGTTTTGTAGCTTCTCCGTCTTGACCTGCAAATACAGTAACAAAATTATCTGGAGTTTTTGAATGTTGCGTAGATGCAATTACAGCAGGACGAGCATTTGCAGCAGCACACCCACAAACTGAGTTTACTAAAACTAATGTTGTTCCTTCTTTCTTTCCTAATATTGCGTCTACCTCTTCAGGTGATTTTAACTCTGTGAAACCAGCACTTACAAGTTCCTGGCGCATAGGCGCTACTAATTCTTCTGGATACATAACTTATGATTTTTTGACAAAGTTAATAAATCTATCGGTTAGAAATTATTTTTAGCATCTTTGTAAAAAAATATTCTCAAAATGTTAGTTAAAAAAGGATTCCTTCTATCGCTTTTAAGCTTCGTTATTTCCATTTCTATAGGACAAACCAAACAAATTGAAATTTCCAAAACCAATATGGATGGAAATATTTCATTTAACAAATACGTTCTAGACAATGGACTAACCTTGATTTTACACCAAACTGAAGCCTTTGGAAATGCTGTTCATGTAGAAGTCAAATATCATGTTGGGTCTGCAAGAGAGCAAAAAGGAAAAAGTGGTTTTGCTCACCTTTTTGAGCATTTAATGTTTCAAGGGTCCAAGCATATTGAAAACGACGAACATTTTAAAATCATTCAAAAAAATGGGGGTTCTATGAATGGAACAACCAATAAAGACCGAACAAATTATTACGAAACGATACCTTCTAACTTGTTAGAAACAGCGCTTTGGCTAGAGGCTGATAGAATGGGATTCTTGTTGGATTCTATTACTCTAAACAAACTCGACAACCAGAGAGATGTGGTAAAAAACGAACGTTTACAGCGATACGACAATAAACCTTATGGTTTAATGCGTATGCATTTTGACGAAGCATTTTATCCTGAAGGTCACCCATACCATAGGCCTACAATTGGTTATATGGATGATCTTAATTCGGCTAATATAGAAGATGTACAAAAATTCTTTTTAAGATGGTACGGAGCCAATAATGCGACATTAGCTATTTCTGGACAATTCGATAAAGAAAAGGCTATAAAGTGGACCGAAAAATATTTTGGAGAAATAAAATCTTGCCCACCTGTATATTCAGACAAACAAATTCCTATTGAATTTGAAGAAGATCAAATATTAATTTCAGAAGATCATGTCCCTCTGCCTGTTTTGAAAGTTGGATTCCCTTCGGTACATTTTAATCATGATGATTATTTACCTCTTCAAGCACTCGCCTATATTTTTTCAGGTAATAAATCCTCTTTTTTAACCAAGAACATCCAAGACAAAGGATTTGCACATCAGGCCTATGCCTACCAAAGCAGTAAAGAGCTTGCAGGTGAATTCTATTTTTATTTTAAAGCGCCTAAAGATCAATCGCTAATGGTTATTGAATCTTTATGGAAAGCAAGTATGTTTGAGTTTGAAAAAAAGGGGGCTACGCTTACTCAGTTAGAAGCCTTTAAGGCTCAAAAAGAAAATGAGATCAAAAACAGAGCTTCAAGTTTACAATCCATATCTAAGACCTTAACTTTTGGAGAAATTTTTAAAAATAATCCAAATTATAGCCAAGAAGAATTAAGACGTTTAAGAGCTATTTCGTATGCTTCTTTAGAGCGTGTGTATAATACATATATTAAAAACAAACCTGCATTATACCAAACGGTATACCCAATAGGTAAACAAGAAGAATGGACTGGAATGAAGGCTTTTACACCACAAAAACCAATGGAGAAGTTCATTAATCAAGCGGAATACGACAAGCTTACTTTCACTCCTCTAGAATCGAAGATTAATCGTGAAATTCATCCCGTAATTCCTCCATCATCTTATTCAGATATTTTTGAGTTTAAATCTGAAAAATGGAAAAACGGAATCGAAGTAATTACGTCTACCAATTATATGTCGAAAATAAACCGAATTGATTTTCATTTACCTGCAGGTAGAAAGTATGAAAACCAAGGTCAGTTTGGAGCCTCAAGATTACTTGCTAAAATGTTTAAAGAAGGGACTCTTAATTTTGATGCGCAAACGTATTTTGACAAATTAGAATCTATGGGGTCTAGCTTAAGTATAACCAACCATTACGATGAGATTACATTTAGCTTAAAAGCACACGATAAGTACATGAATCCTTCTATTGCTTTGGTTTTTGAACTTATTAATCAGCCTGCATTTAATCAGAAAGACTTCCTAAGAATTAAGAAAAGGGCCATTGAAACTCTAAAAAGTAAGTCTAAAAACCCAAGTTATTTAACTGATAAAAGCTTTAAAGATGCCCTTTATGGAGATCAATATTCTTTAAGCTTTCCGTTAGGAAAAATGGAAGATATAGAACGAATGACTTTAAATGATTTAAAGCGCTTTTATAGAGAACGTATTGGTTCTAAAAACACACGTATTGTATATTCTGGACTTTTACCATTTAAAGCTTTTAAAATCGCATTTAGCCCTTTTAAATCTTGGAATAAATTTAATGCTGATGCGCCAAAAGTCACATACCCAGAGCCTACTCCTGGGCAAATTATTATCGTTGATATCCCAAATGCACCACAGATTAAGGTTGCCATGGGGAAATTTCATGGATTACAAGACCGATTTAACAGTTTACATCCCTTATATAAATTAAGTCAAATGCCTTTTGGAGGTCAGTTTAATTCTAGACTTAATATGAATTTAAGAGAAGATAAAGGATATACATATGGTATTCGCTCTAAATTCTCGGGGTCTGGTATTGAAAATGTATTCCAAATATCGACATCCGTAAAGGCTGATAAACTTGGAGAGTCTTTAGATGAAATTATTCGTGAATCTAACTTGATCCAAGAACAAGGATTAACATTTTTAGAGCTAAACAATATTATTGGACAATATTTTGCAACGAGTAGCCTGCAATTATCATCCTTACAAAAGAAGCATAATATGCTTAATTGGATCCAAAAACGAGGGTTATCTAAAAAGGCATTTAAGAAATGGTATAAAAAGCTATCTAAGTTTAATGCGAATCAATTTAAGGACTACTTAAATACACTATTAGACATTAACAATTATACGATTGTTCTTACTGGAGACAAAACTCAAATTTTACAAGAATTAGAATGGATGGATGAAACGCTAATTCAATCGACAAGTTTAGATGTTGCACAAACAACACTTCACAAAAAAGGAAAACTATGGCCAGATTCTAGAAAAACGAAATTTATTAATAAAGTTGAATATCCAATTTACGAATCTTCCGATTTTATTCAGGCTTTTAAGGAAGCTACAAAAGAACTTGGAGTCTCTGAGAAGGCGAAATTCATCTGGAAAAACAATATTTATACGACTTCTGTAAAATAATTTAAATTTTATTTATTTGAGATTCAGAGTGTAATAATTTATTGTAAAGATTTCTTTAAAATATGTTTGTGTAGTAATAAAAAGCACTCTATATTTGCAATGCAAAAGAGAAAAAATTCCTCCTTAGCTCAGTTGGTTAGAGCATCTGACTGTTAATCAGAGGGTCCTAGGTTCGAGTCCTAGAGGAGGAGCTTTTTAGGACAAGCCACGGAAACGTGGCTTTTTCCGTTTATATACTTTTATTTTTCAAATAGTTACGAACACTTTTCACGGTTCGAGAAGTCCATTATAAAATAATGGCTTTTTTAGAACATTTCTCGAACCACCTATTTTTAATCCGACTTATAGTTGAATAAACCAAATATTCAAAACTATTTCTTTTTCAAAGATCAAACTTTAACTAAACATAAGATTCCGTTATTATAAACTTAAATTACTCTTCAATACTTTTTTATAAGTACATCAATCTTATCTCACTTCTTCCCTCCTCAGATGTTATTATACACACGTTTTTATATCTCAGCTAAATTACCTATTGCCATTTTTGGAAGCAATTTTAATTTTGATATAATTCCGATACCTATTAAAAAAGATGAAGCGGTTAAATGTTTATCTACCTTAACATTTAATTCGTGACCTTCTTTATTTCTTATCATTCTTATTCCATTAACAAAATGATACTCTTCCAAAGTCAATATACATTCATTTTTCGCTTGTTCAATCATTTTTGAAAAGCTCAACTTACCTTCATAATTTTTTTTCAACAAATTTTCAATTATTTTTGAAAGTGAAAATATTGCTTTTGGTTTTTCATCAATCTCAATTAATGACGAAATGCTTATCAATTCTTTTGCTATATTCTCATCTAATTTATCAAAATCAATAATAAGTTGATTTAAACTATTCTTTATTTCATCTGGAAGATCCTCCTTAGATTCAATTGTTTTCTTTAGCTCTACATTTAACCTACCTAATTCATCACTTTGCTGATTTACCACTTTCAATAATCTACCATTTTGATTACCCAATTGATTATTTCGATGATTAAGTTGAATTATTTTTCCTACATCTTTATTTTTTTCATTTAATAAATAAATGACTAATCCTGCTGTTAAGGCTAATGCCCAATCTCCTACCTTCATTTTACCGTTTTACGAATTATACATTCTTCTTCTATTTAAACATTTATTTGTTTAATTTAATTACACCTAATGTTTTATTTCTTTTCCTAACCAAACTCCAAACTTTTTCCATTGGCGATAATAAATCAACCATTCACCAACCCATGGAATCATATCTCTAAGTGGTATAATCTGATTTAACGGATTATCTACCTTAGGATGATATAAACATAAAGACATGTCCCTATAGACATGAATCTCTCGATGATACTTAATCCTTTTATCCAGTATATAAATACGATCATAATGAGACACATGGAAAAATGAATATTTGATTTTCACCTTATATTCGAAGCTATCAACATTGAAATAAGCAACTCCTTTAAGTTGCTTATTTTCAACATCGAGATTAACATGAACATTCTTAAATTCCCTTTCAAGTAAATACTTTTCAATATAAAGATTTATAAGCCAATACTTCCTCAATCTTCTTCTATCATTCCCCATAATTACGATGTGGTCTATTTTTAATACCTTCTCCGATCGTAATATCTCCTTTTACATTTGTATGAGCACTTCCTGCTAGTAAAACACCTGTTGACTTTATTAAAGTAGACTTGGATGTTGATGAATGGGCTTTAAGTTGTGCCTGTAAAGAATCTTTGTAAATATTCTCCCCAAACAAAACTTTATACTCGTTTTTACCATGCTCAAAAGATTCTTTGATTTTCTGCCAATTTTTATATAAACTGTCAATAAACTCATAAAAATTAGAATAATGTTCACTCGTCCAGAAATCGGTGAAATCTTCAGCTGAATTCACTGGATTTAAGACCTTAAATCTATCTCCATATCTTAGAGAATTTTGATATGAAGACTTTATACGAAATAATACATTATCAACTGTTTCATAAATACTCGCCTCTTGTCTATAGTGCTGTGCAACCAAAGTTGTAATCACAATACTCGACACCTTATTATCTTTATTCTGAAAATATATATCCCTGTAGCGTTTTATCAACTGTACAGCACGTTGAAGTGGTGTCTTTAGATAAGTATCTTTTGGAAGTGGCTCATTATCAACATTAGCTTTTAAAAACGTTTCAGAATAAGACTTCAATAAATACTCTGGTTGAGAATTCCCTACATTAATAAACCAATTTGCAAATCCTTTAGGATTTCCATCTGACCAACCATGTAACTTTTTCTCTGGAATTTTAATATTTTCTTTATCAAATATGTCTGGCATACATGCAGGTAATATGTCAATATGAAAATCACTTTTATAATTTAACCGAATACATCGCTTTTTTACCTCCATAATTGAACTATAGTATCCATCTCTAAGCAATGCTTGCTTTAGCTCATCAAAAATATAATCTGGTGAATACCTTCGGTAAAGATCATAAATGTGTAATACAGCATCCAAATCAAAATCATCACCATTAATAGGCTTTACAGTTGTACCAATCCTAACTGAACCTTGAGCATATAACTCTATATCTTCTCCATTGAAAAATAACTCATCATTTTTTAATAGATTAGATATCGCTTCATAAGAAGACTCCATTCTTTTTTTTCGAGTTTCATTTAACTCTAATTTTTGTGCTACCCTTGCTAAAAGCTCTTCTCTTTGCAAATTATAGCTATCAAATATATTTTTATACATTTCTAAAAGGTTTCATTAATAATCAACTTTGTATGGTGCCCTATTCTTGACGTTTGTTTTCCATTTTTAACGCACCTTAATTTTCCGATTTCGTCGTCAGAAACAAAAGCATATTCATCATCCGAGGCTACTCCTTTATCATACAACTCTCTTAAAGCATTTTCTTGCTCCAATGTAGGAAGAAACTCCAATACATCATAAATTAACACTTCATAACATTTATGGTATTCACTGTAAGCTAAATGTTTAGAAAAGCGTCTTACATACTTATAATTGATTTTACGGAATCTTTCATTATCAAGTATTCCAGTATCTATTAACTCCTCAATAAATTCCCTATTAGCACTAACCTCTCTCTCTCTTAATTCTTCAAACCATTTAATAACTTTTATAACGTTCTTACCTTTAACCCTAAACCTTAAATCATTTGATGTATGCTTATCAGATCCTACTCCATTATCTTGATTATCTGATTTGTATCCCCATTTATCAAACAGCTTATCATCCCCATACCGTTTATACACCCCTCCTACAGGTTGTAATTGATCTCTAATCTTCCTGTTTCGTACTAATAAATAAGAATCTGTATCAGGTATTCTGATCTTATAAATATAACTTATCGAAAATCTTATATCCTGATTTCTAAATTTGCCAATCATAGTCTTCCAATATAACTTGACATCATTTTTATTTTCCCACAAAAGATTTACTCCTTTTGTAGAGATAGCTCTAAACAGAGCTGCTATACCTTTACTCAATAAAACACCCATTTCTTATTTTTCTTTTCTAACTCCTTTATATTTTCCTCCTGTTTTCTTTACGCTCATGAACTGTCCTGTATCGGTATCTCGTTTAACGTATAATCCTGTTTTTGGATTTTCAAGCTGACTTCTCTTTCTAACAGCCCCTTTTCTACTATTATCTTTCGGTGGGTTTGTTGCCATTTTATCTGTTGTTGTTTTTAATTATTGTATCACTCCTATTAGTATATGCTCATAAGATTTCGTATTTTGCCATTTAGTAGATAAAAAATGATTTTGAGCTACATACACTATATATATGCTCATCTGAAATATTTTTTTTTCCACTTACATGGAAATATTTTAATAATTATGAGCATATTTATATAGAACATGGCTATTGCAAACAGAGAAGAAATAATAAACCTTCTTGAGACTTTAGACTTAAATGAATTGTTAGACAGAATGGAAAATTATGTCCGTGATCGATTCTATGATAAAAATGAATACAGTAAAAAAGGGTTTAACTATCTAGATTTTTGCGCGGATGTAATATTAAAAGCATGTGATGGTACAAGAAATTGGGATAAAAGTAAGACCTCTTTTGAAAATTTCATTTTTGGTTCTCTTAAAAGTGATTTATATAATTACTTTAGGAAGAATAGCAACAAAACAGAAGAAAATATAGATGATGATGAATGTTATATTATAGAATATGATAGTTTTACCAACATAAATGAAAATTCAACTGAAGATGATAATGTCTTATCTCAAATAGACTTTAAAATAATTTCAGAAGAATGCATCAACACCTTAAAAGCACAAGGTGTAAACCAAAATGAATTAGATGTCTTTGAATGTTGGTTATGTGGTTATACCAAACCAACAGAAATTGCAGATGTCCTTGACATTACTACTCGTGATGTTAACAACATTGTTAAAAGATTATCTAGAAGAACTATTAAACTAAAAGAGGCATGGGGGATATTAAAGAGATAATTGGCAAAGGTATTACTGATTCTTACCTACATTCAGATATTGAAACTATACGGAAGAATCTGGCAGACCATGGAGTAGATCTTGATAAAAATCGTAAACTCCAAAATCAAAAGATTAAACAACTTAAATTTAAGCTACAAGGGACTCTAAATAAAAAGATGAACGAATCTCTATTACAACGAGCAACTGATTCCTTTATCGATGCAATAAATAAAGGACTGGATAAACCTGTTGCTTATCTAAATTCATTAATAAAAGAAAATAGAATAGCAGTCCAATATAATAACCTTGACAAATTAAGTTCCAAAGAAATTAAAGAGATTATAAAAGATCAAAATCTAATAGAAATTATTGAGCAACTTGAAAAACAACAAAGGGAAAATAAAAGCTAAAGAAGTTTTAGAAGAAATTGGGTTTGATGAAATCACAGAGCTTTCAAACTCAGAGCTTGTAAATGGATTTGGAATAATCTTTATCTCCACACCGTTAGATAATGCTGATGGTAAAATAATTAGAGGAAACTCTAAAACAATTATTAAGATAAATTCTAATATCGATTATCCACCAAGAATTCGCTATATTTTAGCACATGAACTTGGTCATTATTTTTTACATGAAAAACTTGATATACATAATGATGACGCTAAAACGTTAAACTGGTTTAATGTAGAAAATCAAGCGAAAAGAGGCATTCAAGAATACGAAGCTAATGATTTCGCTTCAGAATTACTGATGCCAGAAAATCCATTTAAAGGATTTATTCAATGGAAATCTTTTAATCCTGAGTTAATTAGAAGTATTGCTGAAAGATTCAAAACAAGCCTCACTTCAGCTATTTTCAGATTATTAAATTTAAACTCCTTTCCTATCTTAATTGTATACATACATGATGGAAAAGTTAAGTACTGGAGTAGATCTAAAAGCTTTAAAGGCTGGGTTAAAAACATAAATAAACTTCCTCCCCCTGAAGACTCAGTTGCTCAAGAATACCTTGAAGCTGATTATGATTACATATATAAGGGTGATGAAAAATCCCAAATTATCTCAAAGTCAACATGGCTTGAATTAAATAATTATGAAGAAGACAAAGATTTCTTCGAATACTGTATCCCTTATAAAAAAAATAAAACTATAATAAGTGTTATTTGGGAAAAAGACCACATATATTAAGTAATAAACACTATAACCTAGTTTATTAACGGCTAAAACATTAACCTCTTAAAAAAAATCATATCCCATTAGCATTACTAATTGATATAGTATTATCTCCACTTGTCGCATCAGAATTCACAACAATATCCCCATCATAATTTCCTGTAGAATTTGGCGTAAAATCAAATTCTAGTGTCACAATTTGATTAGGTCCAACCGTTATATTATCACTACCCACAGTGGAGAAGACAGAATATGGATAGTCTATAGAAGTTACTTGAAGTGTTGAATTCCCAGTGTTTTTAATATTAAAACTTTTGGTAGAAGTTACTCCAACTTGAACCCCTAACCCAAAATATGATATCCCACCAGAAGGGTAAAGGTTGATTATTTTGGTATTAATTTCATTACCCTGAGCATAAGTATTTATCTGATTAACTCCAGATGTTTTATCAGAATAAATTACAATAGTTCCATTGTAACTCGATGTTGATTGAGGTGTAAATGTAATTGTTATATCCACAGACTGATTAGGTTGAATATAAAAACTATTCCCATTTCCATTTGTTGAATACCCATATCCTCCAACAGAAGGTAATATAATATTAGTAATATGTAATGCTGAATTTCCTGTATTTGAAATATTTAGTGTTCTACTCTCTGTTGTACCCACATCAACAGTACCAAAATCAAGATTCCCCGTTAGATTCATTATTCTTGTTTCTACAACATCAGCTGTTGTAAATCTATAGGGCTCAGAATAATCAGATGTAACCCCATTTTTAAACGTTCTAATAGACCACCAATACTCCTGATTAGCTTCAGCAAGATTCCACTGGTATTGGTTTGCTGTATTTGTATTTTCGTTGACAATAAGATTATTATTAACAGCAAACCCATTTTGGGAATTCCAACCTACCTTAGATTTTGATATTTGTATTCTATAAACTGCATCACCTAACATATTTTGCCAATTAAACAAAATTGGATTAGTTAAATCCGTTTGATTATTCGAAGGATTTATCTTATTCGGACTCGGTTGAAAAGGTGTATTTACACTAAAATTTAAATTATTTGGATTAATAAAGTATTCTGGAAAAACAGGATCACTTAAACATTCGCAAGTATTATCATTTTGGTAGAGTGGTAATGCTCCTCGTTTTGAGGTATTAGATCCATTCACCGAACTCTTTCTTATTGAGAAATGAAGATGATCCCAATCATTACCCTGAGAATCCTGAGGATAATCCATTACATAACCTATTAACTGCCCTTTACCAACAGAAGTTCCTATTAAATTTGAAACTGGATCAATATGGATATATGTTGAAGAAAATTTATTTCCATTAAGATCATTGTGTTCAATAACAACTCCTTGCCCCCATGTTCCATCTGAGTCAGCGTAATAAACATACTTAACAACACCATCATATATTGAATAAACTTCTTTATTGACGATATCTGTTATATTAGCCGTATGAATATCCCAACCACTATGAATTTTTCCTGCTCCACCACAAGTATAATTAGCCAACCATGGAGATCCAAATGTGAACATTACGTTATCATTATATTCTACGTAATCAGAAATATTCCCCTCTAACATCCATCCTAACGTAGGGATATCCTGACTGGTTAATTCTGAATAACAATTATTGGAAGAATCACTACCTCCTCCTTTATTGATATTTGTTTCTTCTTTACTACAAGAAGTTATTATAAATAATAAAAATAAAAATGCACTTAGTTTTATATTTTTCATTTGATATCGTTTATCTCTTTTTTACTATAATCCAGTGATACCCTCTTAATATTTCAGGTTTCAGGTTTCACTTAATTACTTCCAACTAAATCTTATGTAAAACTACAATAAATACTCATCCTCCAATATGATAATAAACTAAAAATCAAATACCTAAACAACACTCAACGATATTATATATTGAACTAACGAACAAAACTCTTCACCTACAATATTAACTATACTGCTTATCGAATAATTAAATCTATCTTATTCCTAAATTCAAAAAATATCTTCTTGTTAAGAAAAAAACAAAACCCTAGTCGATCTTATCAAATAATTCTCAAATACCTCAATCTCCTATCCCTAAAAAAGATTAGCCTTGTTACCTCATCCAAATCTTCTGTCTTAAAATAATGTTCGTTGTAGATGAGTTTCTTTGAAAATAAAGCTTTAACAATATTCTTCTTCTTTTTCGTGGTTCCAGTTCGATAATTCTCGTCTAGATTTCTTAAACCTTCTAAGCCTTTGTTTAGATGTTTTTCTAAAAACTTGTCTTGGGTTTGCAGTTTCTTAAGCTTATCTTTAGTCTCTAGAAGTCGAGTATCGATGCGTTGTTTCATTGTATTGAAGGTATTTACATCAATCTGATTATCGAAAAAGCTGTCTTCTGCCTTTTCTAAACGTTTAATGAGTTTGTCCTCTTCTCGTTTTAAAGAATCTATTTGTGTTTGCTTATCCACCTTTCGATTCGAAAAACAATTTGATAATAAGGATTTATAGATTTCATCTAAGTCCCCTTCTATGGTCAACTCTGAAAGTAAATGTTCAAAAAGGGCATTGACTTCTTTGGCTTTAAATCTGGTTTTACAGTATCTCGTACAATGATAAAACCAGTAGGTATGTTTACCATCTCTTCCCTTACTCCCTGAACCCGTTAGGTTTTTGTGACATTTCGGGCATTTTAAAAATCCTCTAAGTGGAAGGTAATTGTCTATTTCAGTAAGCGTTCTTATTCTAGGTTTGTATTTCCCTTTTAAAATCAGTTGAACCTTATCATAGATGCTGTTGTCGATAATAGCCGAATGTAATCCTTCAACAAGCGTTTCTCTTTCCTTTTTATAGGCTTTAATGTAAATCTTACCGATATAGATCGGATTTTTAAGCATAGAAAGCATTCCATTTTTGGATATCTTCATACCGTGTTTAATCATTTCTGCTCTAACCTCTTCGGATGAATAGATGCCCTTAGCATACATTTTAAACGAGGCTTCTACAAAATGGACTTGTTGTGGATCTATTTTAAGGGTTGACTTTCCTTCTGCTGTTCTGGTATGCAAATAACCTTTGGGGGCTTTCCCTGTAAAACAGCCTTCTTTCATCGCTTTTCTAAGCCCATCAATGGTTCGCAGACTGTTTTTATCATTCTCAACCTCTGGAATAACCAAATACACAGCCAGCATCACTTTAGAGTCGGGTTGTGATAAATCAAGAGGCTGTTCAATACTATTGACTTCTATACCCATTTCTTTAAATGTTCGTATCATTCGATAGGCGGCTTCTATATTTCTTGAGAAACGATCCCATTTAGTGAATAAGATCACATCAATATCGCGTTTATGAGATTCTACATAACGTAGGAGTTTATTAAACGCTGGGCGTGAACTGAAATTCTTGGCGGAATAGTCGTCCTGAAAATGATTTTTTATTGGATAATCATGCATACGACAATAATTCTCCAATTGCTCTTTTTGATGACGCAGCGAAAAGCCTTTCTCGGCTTGTTCATCGGTACTTACACGGGTATAGATTATCGCTTTTTTCATATGGTCTTGAGTTTTTATTAAGACCCTTTACTCATATCGGTGCTCTATATCGGCTAAGGCTTCAAGTTTAAATACAATCGCTCGCCATGTTCTATCGGATATATGATCCAGGGTTTTAGGTTTTGAGTATCTGCTATACATTATTCTGCTTTTAATGCCTGCTCCACCCTACAAGCTAAACTACTTTAAGTCCCTTACACATCCCAGTAAATTCGGTGGTTTAATCTGTGAAATAGCCATATTTAACAAGGTTATTTCTTTGGAATGTGCTGTTTATTTTTTTGATGATTTAGGTGCTATGGTGAAGGCTCTATGTCCTTTGTGTTATCTGGATGTCTGTCTTGTTCTTCTTGTTTTTGCCTTATTTTCGCAAGTTCAATATCTCGTTTTAATTCTGGTACATGTTCACTAATACGTTTCTCTTTGGTATATACATCTCGTTCTATGGTTAAACCAAAGGGACGTTTAATCGATTCTAACTCTGTAATAGAAACGGTTCCCCACTCGTCATAGGCTAAACCTGTCACATAACCATATCCTATTTTTGTATGCTCATCATACTGCGTAATATTCCATGTCGCAGATCCACATGGATCAAAAAACTTAGCCACAACAATGGGATCTAATTCTTCAGATTGATCGCCTACTTCTTTAAAACGAGCAATAAGCTCTTCATTCATTAATTTCATAATATTCTGTTTTTTTGGTGTTGATGTTTGTGTTACTTGACTTAAGTACAATCTAATTCTTCATGGTCTACCCCTGGTTTCTTATCTCGTTTCTTTTGCATTTTCTTTACGTTTTCGATATAAAGGTTTGGATCTATACAAACCTTTAAATCACATTCATTAAATGCAGTATCCATATACATGGTCGTTTCTCCTGATTCCTTCATCTCTTCTAGAGTAGTCATATCAATGTATTTAAATTCTGCATCTACTAAATCCATAAAAGACAGGATTACAAATCCATATGCGGTATGGTTTTTAGGATTATACGATGTTAAATACATTGTGGTACTTCCAGAAGATTCAATAAGGCGAGTAAGCACGATTGGATTATCTTTATTTCCTTGATCTCCAAGTGCTTTAAAACGCTCTAAAATCTTTGGACTTAAAATAGATGGTTTATCGTTTTTTTTCATGATTCACTTTTTTTGATTGCTTAGTCTTTAATAATCTTAAGGTCTAGTCTATATATCAGATGATATGTATATATCCTGATCTTTATTTCTCTCTTGATCCTCTCGCTTTTGTTTAAGCTTTTCCATTCTGATTTTAAAACGCAATTCTTTTACACATTCACTTAATCGACATTCCTTAAAATTTGGATCAAGTTCAATACAATACCCCTGCGTATCTCTTATCTTTTCTACTCTATCTATACTTATAAATTGTAGGCTTGGCTTCTGATCTTTATCTCTTGGATTTCTCCAATACCCTACACCTCGATTATTTTCAGGATCATAATCAATTAAATAGACCTCAAATACACCATCACCACAGATGAATTTTGAGACAACAATTGGATCGACCTCCTTACTTTGGTTACCAATGGCTTTAAATCGTGCTTTAGCCGTTGGAGTTAATAGAGAAGGATGCTCTTTTATATCTTTTGTTTTCTTATTCATAATCATTTATTTATCTAAGGTTAACATTCGCGTTCTTTAGACTTCTGTTTTTCCATATTCTGGACTTTACGCATATGTTGTAGGGCTTCCAGTCGATCCACTCGGTTATGTAACTTCTGCATCTGCTCACGTTGCTCTAACATCTGAAAATCCTTAGAAGTGATGTCTATTTTTTTCCATGTGTAAAGCTTATTATCAAAATCTCTAACCCCTACTGGAATGCCTTTTTTATATTCCATCGTTAGGCCTAAGTCTCCAATATGTTGTGAAAATTCTTGTAGGCTTTGAGATTTAGCCAATACATTGTATTTTATAAATTTCATCGTCGTATGTGTTTTATTGGTTCTTGATTTCGTGTATCTCGAATACGCTGAAGCTTATCGAGCAATTGTGCTTCCTTGGTCCTAAGTACTTCCCCTTCTAAGTCCAGGATAATCTGAGGTGAAATATTCAGCGTTTTAAACCGATGCTTCCTACCCTTTTGGTCGGTAATTCCTGTAGGGATTCCGTTTTGTGAACGCTCATAATAGGTGTAACCATGTTCTGATAATACATCGATAAAATCCTGTTTGGATTCTGATCCGTAAAGGATATCTTCTACTTCTTTTGCAATTTCCTTTTTAGATAGGCTTCGATTTTGGAATGGGTCATCTATAGACGTCCTCTCAATAGTTCTGTATTGTCTGGATTTATGCTCTACTTTAGAATGTTCCAGTTTAAGTTCTAGCTCCACAAAACGCTCTAATTCCAATTTGATACCTGTAAGCTCTGCCTGACTCATTCTGGAGGATTTATCTTCTCGGTAGCGAGTTCCACTTTCAATAATATGAATATGAGGCGCATCGGTATTAAGATGAATAGCTCCATAAGCTAGGATATCTCCTCTTTGCTGGATATAATGATCCATCAAGGCTTGTAACATTGTTGGTGTACACTGTGATTTATCTTTAGCACTTAAGGAAATAATGGAGTGGTAACAAAACACCCGATCTGTGGTTACCTTTCGGTAGGATTCATTCACCATAAATTCATGGACAACATCCTTAATCTGACTTGGATCACTTCTGATGTTATACACCATAGGCTCTACAGGCGTTTTATTATAATTTCGGCTTCCATCGCGAAGAATATAACGGATGCTATTTTCTATAGAGTAAAGCTTTTTACGGCTCATGATTTTAAAAACAGGCATAAAATATGGTTTAAACGGGTGGATATTGGTCTACTTTGGATTTAAGTAATCCAGCAAAAGGCTTTCTAAAAACAGAAGACGATCTAAGGTCGATTCCGTGAATTTTGTTTTTGGCTTTTGTCTTAGGTGTTCATTAATTAAAAGTCCCAATTGTCTAAGTAGTGTTTCCAGAGTTTGTTTATTATGGATATGCTTGGTTTCTGAACTATGGCTTAGTAATAATTCTCTAGCAAACTCAGACGGGCTTAATCCATTTTCTTTAGATATTCTGCTTATCGTTTTATACGCTTTGTTTTTAACATAAAAGCTAATTTGCGTTTGATATTCCCGCCTGTTTTCAGCCCATCTTTTTTGGTAGGCTTTACGGTACTTGTTTTTATAAAGCTGACGTTTCTCTTTACAAGAGAGTGCATCGTTTTGTTTTAGGTAATCCACTAGATCCTTAGCTTCTAATGGATATATCTTATGTTTTGATTTACTCATCGCTCATCGTATTTAAAAGGTCCTGTAATGAAGAAGAGCTGTTACGTACATGATCTTCTGATTGTTTTAAATAGGTGGAAATATCCAAACGTTTAGGTGTTAATACGGGTTTATAATCTGCCAACAAAGGCGGATATTGGCTTTTCTTTAACAAGTCTGATTGCTTGTAATATGGGATAAGATTTAATTTAACGGGAGGCTTTCCAATGGTGGTTATAATCACTTCCTCGTCTTTAAGTTGAAGTAGTTCTGTTTTAGTCATTAAACTTCGGCGTTTGGTATGCCCTGTTTCTTTATCTTTATACTCATATTCGCCAAGTTCTGATTCCAGGTTTCTGGCAGTCGATAAATTGCACGATAGGTAAACTCGTGTATTCATATTCGCTACGATTGCGCCTGCTTTTTGTTTTCCATATGAGACCTCTAATTGCATTTCATCCTGGCAAAATAAAACGAGATTTCCTCGATATTTACGAATATTAGAGGCTATTACGTCCAAATTATCAATGCTTAAAATTGGTGTTTCATCAAGTAAAAAGTATACATCACGGTCATCTCCACGTGGAAGTTCTTTGAAGAAACACTCAAAATACTGAGTGAAAAATAAACTAGTAATGGTCGAATAGTAGGCCATATTAGCTGTACTGGAGTGCACGTAAATGGCAGTCTTCTGTTTTCTAAGCTGCGTAAAATCTCCTAAACGATCATAAGATGTAATTTGTGCTAACTGCCCATCCAAGCTGTATATGGATAGTGCAGCTGACATTGTAGAGAGGATACCACTTAAGGTATTATCTGATTGTGAAATAAAAGCGCTGTAAGCTTCAAACAATCCTTCATCTTTCTCTGAAATACTTACCACCAATTTATCTAGATCCTCTTTTGTATGTGAGGACTGCATAAGCTCAGTAAGATATGATAGGTGAAATAGATTATTATATGCTTTTGGCAAGTGATGGCTGATACGCATGAGTATAACCAAGCCTTTAATTGCCATCTTAGACCAAAAGTCACTTCCCTTTTTATCTGAATTTGAACGCACTAATGTCGTTGCAAGTTTATTAAAATCGGATAAGGTTGATGTCCGCTCAAGTGGATTATATCCATAAGAGTATGCAAGATTTGCAAAATCAATACGGATAATGGTAAAGCCTTCACTTTGTAAATACGACGCTGTCTTCTCATAAATCTCACAACTCGGGTCATGGATAATTCTACAAGCTTCTAAATTTGTGGTTAAAACGCTATTTATCAATATTTTACTTGACTTACCACTTCCAGTAGTTCCAGTAATCAAGGTGCCTTTTCTGCTGGTCGTATTTTCCAAGCGTTTATTCCCAAGACAGACTCCTGTAT
Organism: Flavobacteriales bacterium; assembly: GCA_965243605.1. GTDB lineage: Bacteria > Bacteroidota > Bacteroidia > Flavobacteriales > CAJXXR01 > JBMYYR01. Next base: position 158,475 of record CBDEVQ010000100.1, on the reverse strand, counting down.
ACTTACGTTTGACTATTCTCGATGCGTCCGCAAAAGCACTTTTAATCTCATGGGTTTTCTTTGGACTTGTAAGTGAACCTAATAAATTTGTGTTATAGTCTCCTAGTTCTTCTGCTGCTCGGGTTATTTGTTTATTTAGAAAACGTCCAAACTGCCTAAAGGCTGCTTGGAGTTTTCTTGTCATATGTTTTATATTGATTTTTTTCATGCTATTTCTTTTTTGTGGTTGTTTCAATGATTTCACCGATGACCTTAAAGATGACACCGATAACTTTTAAGGTACCTAGAATCATAAATCCAATAACTTGGAAGATGAACTTGATAAAATTTAAAAAGGGCTTAAAATGATCTTGCTTTTCCATATTATTCTGGTTTAAAATTGGGTTCTACAAATTGGGTACTGATATGGACTTCTGCTCCATGTGCACTTAAAAGATAGCTATAGAGTCTACTCATCTCATGAAATAAACGGCTGGAATGCTCATCAGCCTGATAGAAAATATAAACACGAATTCCCCTTAAGTCTTCCAGTGGAAATTGATTATCAAAATATTTAAGAACATCACCAGGGTGCTCCAGTAACAGAGATTTATCCTTCTCTCTAAACACAGAGAAAAATTCATTATCCTCAAATAGATTTGAGCTAAGAATAATTATCTTATTCGTCGCAAGGGAGGCTCTTGCTAGCCTATTTAGTTCATAAACAAGCGATGGGTAAATTAGTTTTGACCACTCACCATCACCTCTATTAGGGACTTCTATTGGGTTAAACAATTCCTCCGTCGCCTTTTTAAAACGATTCGCGGTATGCAAACGTGAAGTTTTCGTATCAAAATGAGAATCTGACAAAGGAAGATGAGTCTGCTTTAACAAGCCTAAACCTCCTTGGCGGCTAAGCTCTCGATAACGGATCTGAAATTCATACTCTAAAAATCGATCAAAATCCAAAAGATAATCGATGTGATTAAATGAAAGTTGATTCGCTGGAGCATTATCCAAATCCTGCATAATCACTAGGTCTAAAATTGGAACCTTTTGATTTTCAAAACACGACAACACTCCTAAGAAAAGAAAAAGGCAGAGGATATAAGTTGATATGGTTTTCATGCTATTAATATTTAAATTCCAGAGGAATGTTAAGACTATCACAAACAGACTGATAGACAGAAGACATATCTGTAAAGTGCTTATCTGCTTCTTTGGTGTTAGGCGTATGCCACACAATGAGTTTTGGGTGGTTTTCACTATGAACAATACCCTTTATTTTAGCCCATGTTAGATAACGATAAACCAGTTGAGTTTTTGATAATTCTCTATCTTTGTAACTGTTATATAGAGCTGAATTTTGGCGAAGGTCTGAGCGAAGAATAAGAATATACTCACCTTTGGTTTTCGCTTTAAGCTTTTGTAAATTCGACAGCTGTAAAACAACGGTTTCCCATATCGGAGAAATATCATATCCCCAATCCATAGAATCACCAAAGTTTAATTGTGATTTTATTCCCCCATAAAATCCTTCAAGGCTGGCTTTCCGATCTAAAGCATTGGAAAGCCAGTAATTTTCAGATTTTAATTCATGGGTATAAGTTTTAGAATGTACCACATCCGTGATGTCTTTATAGCTAAAGGATTTAGAGCCATAGATATCATCTTTGTAATACTCTAAAATAGAATGTGGATGTAAAGCTTGAGGCTTAACAGACTCGGTACGGTCATCTAGTAGACTTACGTGAATATGCGGAGTGTCTGTGTCTGTACACGATAAAAGACATACAATGATTATAGTAAATAGAATTGCTTTCATAATTAGATGAAATTTTCAGGTTGAACATGTTGGTAGTTAAGGCTAAGCTCAGGTAAAATGATCGGTTGAAGGGCTTGATGAGCCTTTGTCGATGCTGATCTTAAAGCAAATTCTGCTTTATACTGAGTAAAGGTTGATTGATAGAGCGTTACAATTTGGCGTTCTGTATTACGTCCCAGTAGCAGATAGCTGTAATGTTCCTGTATCTTTTCTCGTAAGATTTTATCACAGTCAGTGATGGATGAACGGGTATTTTTAATTGAAAGTTTTAATGTATCCAGTTCATCTTTGTGGATTTTATAGGTATGATAAATTTCAAATTCACCTGATGTAGGTTTATATTTTTCTATCATATTCACGCAAACACTATAGACAAAACAGTTGATCAAAGGCAGTAGATAAACGATCACTCCTGAACTTGTAGAATTCTGTCCATGCTCCACTGTTAGATACTGTGTTCGGAGATGAGCCAGCAGAGTAAAAATTAAAATCACAGGAAGATTAGAAAGTAGTGAAACAAAAAATTTACGAAGTCTATTTTGTATGGGACGTATAAGTTCAGCCACATACTCTGCATAATAAAAAATGGCTAAACATGTTAATCCAGCTAGAGCCAGGTTAGATAAAAGGCTACCTCCTACTAAGGCAAACATCTTATAATTCACCAAAATCTCAAGAGATAACATAATCCAGAGCATGATTTTTACTCTATTCCATGATTTAAATTTTAAGCTCATTGCTGATAAGTATTCTTTCAGTTTGGCTTTTAAAAAGGATGCTCTTCCCTTTTTTTCTTCTAAGTCTATTTGTAAATCTTCCTTTTCAGATTGTGTATCTAAAACATCCGATTCTGCTTTTGACTTATGAGCATCTCCAGAGATATAATAATCCACGTTGTGAATTAAGTTTTGGTAGTTGGAGTGTAAAGGCCCAAGTAGACTATCTGGATGTAATATGTTATCTGATGATGACAATTGTTGCGCTAAATCCAATTGGCTCGCTAAATAGCTTTGGTGATTTTGAGCGATAATCTGCTCTAATTCACGGTCTACATATAATGCAGACGTGCGTTTTTTTGGCGTAGTACGCCCAGTAAATACATTCATAATAAATGATTTAAATAATTAGACAATAAAATGGTGGGGGTAATCTTAAGATGGCTGGAATAAGCCACCTTAAGAAATAAAATTGTGGCTAAGGGTTCTTCAATCTAAACTCTTCGACAAAAACAGTAAAACGGGCATATTCAATATCCTGAATGTGCTCAGCCCCTGTTTTAAAAATGTCTAAAATTTGAGATTTTGAGAAGGTTAACTCTTCAATAGGTACAAAGATGTATGAACACTTAGGTCCAAAATAATAGGCATCTTTGCCTCCTTGTCTATAGGTTTGCGTATAGTGATACGCTTTTAAATAAGCCATTAGTTCGTGGCAGTGATAAATTGATGTTTTCATGCGATTTATGTTTTTTAACGGTTATTACACATGAAACCTTCATTGAATTACGTATTTTTGATTAGACGTGTTTTTATACGTAATAACTTTTACGGAGTCTATAACACTCTTCAAAAGTAAGTTAAGGTTTCATTCAAGTGATTCCTTTCTAAAATTTGTAACAGTTAGGCGGCAACCTGACTGTTACTATTTAGATATATATCTATTGTGAAATTAAACAAAAAAGAGTTTGATACAAAATGTATCAAACTCTTTTTCAACAACTTAAGACACCTAACTTTTCACTTCTCTAGTTAGGTCAACCTACTATATTATATGTAAGGTTACATTAGCACAACTGGAATTCCAATAATAATTTATCTATTACACTAAGCTGTTTAACGCGTGACCATCGCTCAGGATTTTCCTTAAACAGCTGCCTTGCTTTTAAAGCGTTTTCAGTTTCGATATAAGAACTTTTATTAAAATACTGATTAAAAGCTGTTCTTCTAACTAAAGGAAAATACTCTTTTCCAAGAATCACTCTTTTATCTCCCTTATTAATTGAATCAATTATAATTGATAAATGTTCTATAATCTGCTGTTCATCACAACTCTTCTTTTCATTCGAAAGTAGCCTTGCTACAATAAATACATGTTCTAGTTTCTTATACCAACCGTTATCTAATACTAATTCTAGAGTATCCAATAATGTCTTAACAGACTTTAACTCTATCTCACTAAATTCACTCTTAAAATACTCCCTACTATTCTTAAACCCTTCCTCTATAACACCCGATATATACTTCATATCCTTATCTAACTCACCTATATCTTTATCCAAATAGGCGTCAAAGCCTGCTGAAATAACATTCGCCATATGATCTCGAGCATATGCTGAAGATAATATACGCACAGCTAGAGGGTATTTTGATTTTATCTTAATACAAATATCCTTACCTGTAATAGAACACTGGTCAAACTGATAATCAATAAAAACAATATCATAAGAATGATCCATAACCGCCAATCCATTCTTTGGATTCGTCTTAATCAAAATATCATCAAAATCTAAATTTAAATAATTCATCAAATGCAATTGTAAATTTGATGCATAAATTCGGTTATCATCAATAATTAGTATTTTCATAAATCAATAATTTAATAGTTGTAGATTTTTCTTGTTCATTTTTAGTCGTATCTAACTCCAAATACCCTAAACGCCTTATAGAGGTTGAAATTTGATTGAAGCCCTTATGTTTATTATAATAACCACTAAGTGAAAGTCCATTCAGACGATCCAAATATTGTTGGTCAATAAGATGATAGTTCTTAAATAATATTTCTATTGAACTCTTTTGAGCAAAATCAATAATTATATCAAAAGATTCATCATTACTGTGTTTACGGGTATTACTGTAGAGATTACTAAGAATATTAAATAGATCTAAAAATTCATGTGGATTAACCTGTCTATTCACAGTATTAGAATCAACTTCACCTTTTATTTGAAAGTTTTCAAGACCTCGATACGCTAAAGTTCCACTATTCCTCAGTAATAATATTAAATCATAAATCGTATATACCCCATAAGACTCATATATATCTTTTGAATTTCCTTTATCAAAGGAGTAAATCAACTGAGACGACAAGTCTCTCACTTTCAATATATTTTCAACATTATTTAACATTTCCACATAGTTAGAATTACCCTTAAAAGATTCTAATAAGTAATTTAAATAAAAATTAAAGCCGTAATTCTTAATCGTATGCTTATGAGCTAAAGCATAATTTTTAAATTTTGTTAGCTTAATAGAGAGTGTAAGGTGCTTATTAACAGCCTTAATTAAATGTCTTAAACCTTCAGTAACAATATAATGATAGAGAATATCCAATGTCCTTTCACACTGAGTATCTGGCAAATCAATATTAAGAACCACAAAGCAGGATATATTAACACTTATATCATCAAAACCAAAACTCTCATTAACCCAAAAGGAAAGCTTTCCAAAATCAGAATTTTCTAAATGCTTGTTCCATTTTATAAATAACTCTTCCGACTTTGTCTCACTCAACGTATCTAATATTAGCTCCCTGTCTGTTTCATATATCTGATCATCTCCAAAATAAATTGGATTTGACAGCCTCGAATAAGAAGAAAATGAACCTTTATTTGATAATATAGAGCTATTCTTTGATAAAAAATCATCTAAAATACGATCATAAGGTTTAATAAACTTACTCTTATTTACACCCTGATTTATACCAAAATTATTTCCATATAGCGAATATGCAAAGTCAAAAGCTAAAACATTTAAATCATCTTTATATATACCTTCAAACTCCTTTATTGAATCAAGTATATTGATTTGTGATACTTTTTTCGGAGTATTTTCAAGCTCAATCATAGGCAGTTTAAACTCAAATTTGGTCTGATAATTAAAAAAACAAGAACTTTCAAATTCTGTTTTAATATGGTCATTCCAATACTCATGAATAAAAAATTGTTTAACCTTTAAAGTTTCTGAACTAGGATATTTTATAGATTCTAATGTTTGTAAGATTTCATGATGAGTTCCTGAGCTTCCAGGGAAAGCATATATTATATCAGACATCGACAATATATAATCAACCCTCTGTCCAATTGTTTTAGCTGTAAAAGCTTTATCTAAATATTGATTTGGAGATTCATCATAACCTTTATACAAAACACCATAGTTTTCAAGCTTATTCTCGGGATATTCAGCCAATAGCTCTCTTGATATTCGAGGAACTAACTCCATAATCCCAGAATATCCTCCCGTAAATAATCGTACTGATGGATATTTTTGAAAAACCTGAATAAGAATTGAACGTATTTCTGATTCAAACTTCTTTGCAAATACAATATCACTACTCCCAAAAAAACCAATTGTAACCATAATTTGATTATTTATTCTTCTCGCTTAAATAGCATATAATTATATATAGGATCTCCTCTTTTAAATTCGACGTTTCTAATTTGATCAGACTCTTCTAATACAAAATTATTTTTTTTAGCTAATTGATGATAATCCTTTTGACTATAAAGTATACGGTGATAATCCCCTCTTGAAATCTCTCCTTTACTTTTTATTTTTTTAGATATAGTAAGTTTATCAGAATTATTTAAATACATATCTAAATAATAATAGAATTGATCTGTATCCTTTGATATCCTATGAAGCTCAATTACAGGATCCAATCCCACAATTAATAAATTTCCACCAGGGTTACACAATAATGATAAATTTCGAAAGGCATCTTTTAAATATGGGATTTCTATTAAGCTTAAACAGCAAACAATTATGTCCGAGCGAAATTCATTAATCGAATCTATCGAATGTGGAGCTTCAATATCCAAAGTATAAAAGCAATTTGTATTCTTAGACAATTCTTCAATAAAATAAGAACAATTATCTAAACCTATATAGCTTAAACCATTAGGGATTTTATCTTTCAACCACCCTGTTCCACATCCTATATCAAGGATATTCTTATAATCTGAATTTTCTTTTGAAACAGAAGTAAGTTTATCTGCTATAAAATTACCAATACCTCTATGTGGAAAATTATTTTTCATGACAAAAGGAGCATTCTTTTTCGAAGAATACATATTCAAAAACTTAAATTCCCTTTTATCATGAATAATTCGTAACATAAAACTATTTATTTATGATGATACTTCTCTATATACGATAAATCAACACTTTCTATAATATCATAAGCTTCCTTCCCTTTCAAGGAGGCTAGGGATAAAGACATATTTTCCCACCTAGATTGACCTGCATATAAAACCTTACCTTGCTCCCCTGAAAAATAATCTCGCCCACGCTCTAATGACTTTAATTCTCGTGTTACATCAATAGAAGAATCATACTTCTTTAAAAAATGAATAGCTTTCTCTGGATCAGATAATGCGCTTTCCCACCCCTTAGCCAATGTGTACACAAAACGCTCCACTGTTTTTGGATTCGATTCCAAAAAAGAACGACTTGTAAAATACACAGTCCCTAAAAAATCAATAGAATAATCCTTAGGTTCTATAACAGAATATTCTACATTCGATCTATCCAATGAAACTGTTTCATCATAAATAAATGCAGGACGTACATCATATTCTCCATTAATAAATGTATTTAAATCAAAAGGTATCTCAACTTCTCTCAATCTTTCATCATCTATATTTTCCTTAATCTTTAAGAGTTCGTAAACATACTCCGTATTTGTCCCTGTTAATATTCCAACTCTATGTCCTTCAAAATCTTTAGGGCTATCTATACCACTTCCCTTTTTAGTAATAAAACAAGTAGGAGATTGGTAATTAATAACACCTATAGCTACTAAGTCTGCTCCTTTCTCATTTGCCGTTAAAATCCGATCCGCACTAACAACCCCAAAATCAGAATCCCCACTTAAAACAAGTTTAATTGGATCCAAATTATCTGAACCTGCCTTTAGTTCTAATTCCAAACCAAATTCATTTGCCGTTTGATACAGAGCAAATACCTCTCCTGCATAACCCGCATATGGAAACCACTCTTGTTGTAATGAAACCTTCGTTTTCTTTTTAGCATTTGGTCGATCTGAAGAATTACAATTTATCAAAAATAAACTCAATAAAACACCAAACACAATCTTTACTAAATCTCGACTTCTTAATTTAAATACCATTTTCCTATCCTTTTTTCTATGAATACTATTACTAAATACAACAGCCCTCCTAAAAAAGAGCTTAAAAATAAACTTGACATCATCAGTTCAGGTTCCAATCGCTTTGCTGCCAAAAACAAATTTCGACCTAATCCATGTTCTGCTCCATTAAATTCTCCAACTAATGCGCCTATCACAGAAAGCGTACTTGCTACTTTCACCCCAGACATTATATGGGGTACTGACAATGGAAAATACATATTAATAACCTTTTGATGAACTGATGAATTATGTGTAAAAAAAAATTCTTGAATATTTTTATCAACCAATTTAACCCCGGTATTAAAACTTATAAAAACTGGAAAAAAACAGATCAAAGCCGACATCACTACCTTCGATATTATACCAATACCAAATAAAAGAATAAATAAAGGAGCTAAGGTTATTAAAGGAATGACCTGACTAACGACTATAGCTGGCATAATAAATGTCCTAAAACCTGGAAAGTAAATACAAATTAACATTGTAATTAGCCCAAAAAACACACCCAAACATAATCCAAAAACAGATTCTAATAGAGTAAACTTAATATCTTCTAATAATCTTTCCATATTACTATAGGAATACTCTAAAATCTCATATGGACTACTTATCATAAGTCTTAATTTATTAGACTCAGAAGCAAAATAAGACCAAATGAACATTCCTATAAGGAATATAATCAGATATATTAATATTTTTTTACTCATAACATTATTGCCTTAAATATTTCTTCATACTCCCTATCTAAACCCCTCATCTGCCCACTGTTATAGATTCTTGGTAATGGCTGATCAATTATTTGACTACTTATTATTTCGCCACAACTACCTAATACTAAAATATGATTAGATAATAATAAAGCTTCATCAATATTATGAGTGACAAAAATAAAAGATGCATTAAAATCCCTCCTTAAATTCTCAAAATCAGAATATAATTGAATCTTCCATTTCATATCTAATGCACTAAAAGATTCATCAAGAAATATATACTTAGGATGTGTTACAAAAGTTCTTGCTAAAGCCACTCTTGCCTGCATTCCTCCAGATATCTGATGTGGAAAATAATCTCTAAATCCAGATAACCCAACTTTATTCATCATCACTTCCGCAAACGAAAGATCTATTTTCCTCTGTAACTTAAGAGCTAATAATATATTGTCATATACCGTTAAATTAGGAAGTAAAGAAGTATTCTGAAACATAAAAGAAGTTTGAAGTTGCTTAATATGTTGTAAAGGAGACAAACCATCTATTCTAATGTGACCTGCTGACGTGGATAAATGACCTGATAATAATCGTAGTAAAGTTGATTTTCCACTTCCCGAAACACCCACTATACCTAATGAAGAAATATCATCAAATCTGAAATCAATATTCTTCAATATTGTTGATTTAGACTTATAACCAAAAGAAAGTTTTTCTACATTTATATGCATGATTATCAATTTACTGTCATTTCAAATATACTATCTCAAGTTTAAAAATTAAGTATTATTCTTAAAACTTATTTCAAATAGCGTAAGGTGACATTTCAAGTAACAAGACACATTCAGTAAAAATCATATTATCCTGATAATTAATACACTTATTAAAAAAAACAGATCTAAAATAAATCTGCTAAAATTTAATTAATTATCCTCACCTGCATAATACGTCACTCCTAAACTCACCGCATCAAAAACGCCCATTCGATGGTGTTCACTCATCCAATTCTTTCGCTTTGGAATACTGTATTTCTCTAATTGTGGAAACATACGTATTAATTCTTTTGAAATCTCATATTTAGAAAACGCATTATTTCCGGCAAATGCTTCCCGGATGTTCTTTCTTGAATAGCTTTCTACCCCGTAGCCGTGTTTCTTTGCTACTCGTTTAAATTCTTTTATTATTCCCTTAATACGGGTATTGGTCAGGTGGTCTTCTCCTCTTAATACAACATGGGTAGGATTGTAATAATCTAAAAACCGATTCAATCGTTTTATAGCCTTTGACAAATTGGCTGGTTGAATATAACCCACCCCACAATCAGCTAAATTGTCTGTATTTTCAAACAAAGCATATGATACTCCCCATTGATTGGGATACAAGGTGAGTATCGTTCTGTCTTTACGATTCATCTTCCTCGTTTAACATTAACTTGTTTAAAATGGCATTAATACTAGCCTTACGTGTGTTTGACCCATAACTTTGTTTTTCATCATCTATTTTTTCTAATAATTGAAAACAACGGTTTTCAATCCCTTCTTTTAATGCCTCATACTGCTCATGAACAAGAGCAGGCATTGGTAAATTAAAAATGATGTGATATCCTAGACACACTTTGAGCTCGGGAGACAATAACTTCCCGTTTTCAAAGCGTGAAAGTTTACTGGAGTCGATATCCAGTAAAAATGCAATATCCTTAATTTGTAAACTCTTCTGTTTACGATGACTAGAGATGATGTATTTCTTATAATCTTTCATGATTAAATGGTTTATTTAATGGTTAAAGGCAATGTTTTCACATTGCCTTTTTCTATTTTATCTTGTCCATTCTATAATCCATAGGCAAAGGAATATGCAGATAAAACTAAAGAGAGAATAAACCTAAAAGGCTTAGCTTCTTTTTGTTTCTTCGCTGGTGTTACCATTTCGCTTAAGCCTGTTTCAAATTGTATTTCTATTTAGTTTAATCTCTAATTAGTTTAATAGTGTGACCATTTGTAACACCATTTTTTTACAAGAAAAAAACACCTTACTTGGGTGTTTTTGTGTTTATTTAGTCATCAAGCAAGGATTTGCTTGAAAAGTAGAGTTTAGCCGAGAGTTGTCTTTCTTTTGACGTAAAAACTTCCCTGCCTGATTCATCATAGACCTGGATAATTCGTTTTTTACTAAGCTCTTCTATAGCTTCCGATACAGCCCGAGCTGACAAGCCAGTAAGCATGGTAAATAACCGCTGAGTAATCCATGCCTTCTCAACACGCCTTCCTGAGTACTTTTTACTCATATAGCCTAATGTACGTCGTACTATAATGAGTAAGACCTTTAGTTGTGATTCTGATAAGGCTCTTAGATGAATATCAAAAAGACTATTGGGGGTTTGAGTGGTTTGTTTGTAATTCATATAGATCTATTCTATGAATATTTATCTTTTGCAGATAGGTCAAGGAATGTGTAGGGTTTGTCTTGGTCTATCTGTAAGAATAGATAATTATTACAATAAGATTTATATGCAACTTAACACCGCGCAATTAAGTCCTAAGAAAAAAACTGAATTTATAGAATTGTATCATAGGGAATTTGACATTGTATTATCCCCTTGTGAGGCGGATAAAATTCTAGAGCAATTGTTTGGACTTGTATCTGCTGTATTGGACTCTAGTTTGTGGACGATATGATTTTATAATTTACTATTGCTATGGTATCATGTGTATGCGACACCTAATTATATATAAAGATTTAAGCCTAAAAAGGGCAACGGAAGATTTAGGTGTCGCAACTTTAAATCTTAATTCCGTTGTCCTTTTTATATACAATATATGATTACAGAAAATATTACGTATTTTCTCTATGCAAGAAAATCCTCTGAATCCGAGGATAGACAAATGGCTTCTATTGATGACCAAGTACAAGTCATTGAAAAATTAGCTCTCGATAAGGGGATTACTATTACTAAGGTTTTTCAAGAATCTAAATCTGCAAAAGCTCCTGGACGACCAGTTTTTAATGAGATGTTAACTCAGATTGAAAAAGGCGAAGCTCAAGGTATTATTTGTTGGAAATTAAACCGATTATCCCGTAATCCTATCGATGGAGGGCGAATTAGCTGGCTACTGCAAAACAGTGTCATTAAACACATACAATGCAACAGCAGCAGTTACAAGCCCTCTGACAACGTTCTAATGATGTCTGTGGAACTTGGAATGGCAAATCAGTTTATTAAGGATTTAAAAACCGATGTCAGGCGAGGAACAAAAGCCAAAGCAAACAGAGGATGGTTTCCTGGATCCTTACCTCCAGTGGGATATCTCCACAATAAAAAAGGACGGTCAGTAGTCAAAGATCAAGAAATTATTATAGACCCTGAAACCTATAACACTGTAAAAACGCTTTGGCATCACATGAAAACTGGAAATTATAGTCTACAACAAATTAAAAAAGTTGGTGATAGTTTAGGCCTTAAATCCCCAAGAGGAGGCTTTTACAGCCGTTCTGCTTACAATAGACTCTTTAGAAATCCATTTTATTACGGCAAATTTAAATGGAAAAATGAACATGGTGTATGTGAAATCTTTAAAGGGAAACACAAACCCATGATTAGCCACCAGACGTTTTTAAAAGTACAAAAGGTCCTAGATGACAACAGAACGAAGTCTCACCCCTTAGAGCTTGATTTTAAATACCGTGGATGGCTCAGATGTGGAGAGTGTAAATCCATGATTACAGCTGAACGTAAATCTCAGGTTCGATGTACCGGATGTCGCTATAAGTTTTCAGATTTAAAAAAGAACGCTTGTCCTAAATGTGCATTGAAAATTTCTAAAATGAAACAGCCTAATTTTATCCGTAAGATTTATTACCATTGTACTAAACACAAACCATGCTCCCAAGGTTCTATTGAAGAATCAACATTAACCCATCAATATTTAGATTATATTGATAAATATCAGATTCCACACGCATTTTACTCCTTTATCATGGGGTGTATAGATCACCTAAAGTCTCAAGACAAAACAGACTCAGAGCATCTCTTAAAAGAAGTAAACAAGCGACGCCTAGCGTTAAACAAACGACTTGATAAATTACTCATCTTAAGGACTGATGAGGAAATATCTAAAGATATCTTTATAAAATCCTCACGTGAGATCGAAAAACAAATTGAGGAGCTAAACCTTGAATATATAAAAAGTCAAAGCCAACAAAAAAAGATTGAAAAGGAATTATTACAATATGTAGATTTAAAAGAAAAAGCAAAAAAAATACTTGAATCTTCTGATAAAACACGGATTAAAAAATTACTCCAACCATTATCTTCGAACCAGACTATTCTTTCCAAATCTCTTTATATTACAAGGTCTAAACCACTTTTAGCCTTAAAAGAATGTGAGGAGTACTTCAATGCTCAAAACAGGGGCTTCGAACCAGAAAATCGCCTTATAAAACAAGGCGATTTGAAGGAATTGGACATACATTATCCACATTGGCGCACCAGAGTACGCACTCTTCGAGACAGTATTCTATCTTATACATCAATATATTAATCCATAATTAAATCACTCTTGCATAGAGAAAAAAGCACATAGAAAATTCGTTCTATGTGCTTCATTTTTTTTAGTTGTTATTTACTTCTTATTCTAGTTGTGTTCTGATTCCAGCCAGATTTCCTTCGCTTTATCATAACCAACCCAAATGTTATTTTCATCGTATTCACGACCTGCCAATTCAAACCTTATGATTTTTTCTAAAGGAATCTTCTGATCTAGAATAAGCATCAAGGTATGATTGTCTTTTGTAGAAAACATACCCCGTATGTCTTCCCAAAAAGGTAACGGATCATAATCACTCGCAATACTTGAAAGCTCATCATAACTTAAGTTTTTAAGGACATCTGTAAAATCATCCATTACGCTCACAAACATGTCTTTTGCCATCTGCGTTTGACAAACCGCAAAATTATTCTCGGGTCCGATAACTACGCTAAACAGCTCATCTTCTCTGCGGTATTTAAAATTTAACCACAAGGCATAATGAATCGCTTTTGTTTTGTTATCAAATATTTCCCACTGTTTATTTATCTGTGACATCTTTGGGTAGTTTAGAGTTCGAATTGATTTTTGGAGATTCGTTTAAAGTAATATCCTTTATCGGTTTTCCATTTAATGAAATCATATCGTCTTTTGAACTTTTCGGATTCTTCCCTTTGGTTCGTAAAACTTTCATGGTATTAAATAGTCCTCGACATTTGATATTAAACTCAGAATAGCTCAGTGTTTCTTTCTCTTTTGGATGCATTTTGATATATCCTTCGTACCACGCCTCATTACTGAGGGCATAGTCCTTTGCTTTTATCAAAAGCTCTAAAGCGATTTCAGCAACGGAATTCATACGAGATTTGCGGGTACTTTCCTCTGGATATAAATCCAGTTCTTCCAGTTTTGCTTTCTGAGTATCATCCAAATACTTAGATAATACATATACATCTGAGCGGTACTCTTTTAAACGCTCAGATATACGACGCTTCGCTTCCCTTGCAGAAGCAATCTGTAATTCGGCTTCTTCTAAAAGCCCGTTGTCGGTTTTGATATTCTCAATAAGACTATCAATCATCGTTACTTTTTCCATAATTTATACATTTTATGGGTTAAACATTTAGATATTTAAGGACACGGAAGTATATTATTATCCATAAAAGAATAATAATCGTCCTGCCCTGTTCCATAGATAATAAGGTGATCTAGAATGTGGAGATCTAGAGTTTTAGCCCCCTGAGTGAGTTTCTTAGTCATCGCTATATCTTCTTTTGAAGGTTTAGGATTTTTTGATGGATGGTTATGACTTAAAATAATACCCCGAGCACCACATTTAAGGGCGATTCCAAAAATAATTCTAGAATCAGGATGACAAGAATTAAGCCCTCCCATAGAGATACATGTATACCCAAGAATCTGATTGGCCGTATTTAAATATAAGACGGTAAAGCATTCTCTATAATACAAAGTGTCTAAATCCCATTGTTTTATCAGATACGCAAAGGCATCATGGGATGACCTTACTTGTGGGTGTGTCGTATCATCCCTTAAATCTGGATAATACGACACTTTAATTTCTGTAGGCATAAAACTGGTTTTCAAAATAAAGATTTGGTTTATGGATTAATTCTTACAGGGGACGTAAATCTTGATGTATGACCAGATTCTCATCCTTACATTCTCCTCCTAAAACCATTTCTTCGACTTTAGACTCCGCTAAGCGTAAATCGGTAAACCAACGTCGTGGCTTTGTCGTTACATGCTTTATATCCTCTAAGTGTACGTCACTGGTAAAAATGGCATAGCCATATCGGGCATGACCACTTTTTACTTTAAGACTATTAAAGTTGGCATGATCATACGCATCCCAATGAGAAAAGAATTTCGCATTTAGATAATGTCCATAACTTCCCTGAATATGAGTTATACCTTCGATATAAGCCTGATCAGGGTACCTGCTTCGTGCTTTATCTTCTTCCCATTTTTGCATGAGGTAATCCATGATATCTTTATCTGATAATAATTGATCTGGTGGATACTTTAAATGATCTCGGATATCTTGCAGTTCTGCAAAAGTGAAAAAATCATAAGCAAAAGCGGATTTTTTATTTTTCTTGGATTTAAGCGCTCCTAAATACTGATTCAAATAATGATACATCAGTTGGCTTCTTGTTAACTTGTCCATAAGGTTAATTGGTTAAAAAAGTTAGTCTTTCTTTACTCTTTTTAGTGCACCTCTATTTTCCAACTCGGCAACCATGAGTTTATCAATGGATATCCCTTTGGTTAGAATAAAATGCATCAATGGTGTATCCCAAATACAAATCGAACTTTTAAGTTCAAGCCAAAATGGTTTATAGGAATCGTCTGCATTTAAGATGTGTATATCATCTAGGCTTAAATTCTTTAAATCCTCTGGTACGGTTTCATAGGAAATATGCCCTTCTTTAGCCTCCTTGATATGAATAGCTCTATAGGTATCATCCGTGCAGGATATTCCAAAAGCTTGTTCTGATTCAATATGGTTTTGTAAAACAGCCATATAGGTCGCAACAACTTTACTCGTTTGCTTTTGTGTTACGTTGATGTCGTTTGTTTTCATAGTGTTATCATTTTTTGGTTCTTCATCAACAGGATCACAATGATTTTCAATGATTCCTAGAAGATGGATATAGTCTTTACGTTTTGCATGATCTAGCACAAGGGCTATTTCATCAGCTGTCCAGTCTTCTTTTTGAGCCTGCTTTTTAAAAGCACCCATAATCGCATAGGCATTTCCATTAATCTGGGTTAAATCCAGATTAATGGTCTTGTTAACAATCTTTTTCATCAGATCTTGGTTTTAAAAATGTGTGAATTATTTAGATATATGGAGTGGATAGTTGGCTGTTAATACTTCAACCTTTCTATCTCGTGATTTTCCGTCTTTAGCTTTTTGGGCAGATAGTGGTTTTTCAAAATGTATCGTGTACCACTTATTTTTGTTTATGAATTCGGTAAGGATGTCACTTGGATAAGAAGATAAAAGGAACTTTCCTTTTACCGTTTCTAGGCATTGCAATAAGCGTCGATAATCTGAATGGGTATACCCATCGTAATGCCCTTGGTTGGTATCGATATAGGGTGGATCAACATAATGAAAGGTGTCTACGGTGTCTCTACTTTCAATTACTTTAATGGCATCGTTATGTTCAATTTGTGCATGTTCTAATCGGGATACTAGATCCCTATTAAAAATGAGCTTCTTATTCAAAAAGGCTTTTACGCGTTTTCCATACTTATCATAGCCCCAACTTCCTATACGGCATGAAAAGCCCATATTTGTTGAGATGTAGAATGCCCAAGCCTGCTGGAGTTTATTAAACAGGTGTGGCATTTTGTAAATCGTATGAGCAACAATATAACTGGCTCTGGAGAATAAAGTGGATTCTATTTTTTGTTTTAACGATGGAAAATCCAATTTTAAAACGTCATAGAAATTAACAACCATATTATTGGTATCGTTAATGGTTTCACTTTTAACCGGTGGCTTGGCAAAAAAGACAGCGCCACCTCCGAAAAAAGCTTCAGTATAAATGGTATGCTCTGGAATTCTTGGTAGAATTTCTTTAAGCATATTTTGTTTTCCTCCGTAATAGGCTATGGGAGTCTTAAGCATGAATCATTAAAAAATTTAAACGGGTAAATAGTTGTAAGAACTGGTTTAACTCTATTATTCGCTTTATAGATTTTTATTATAGACCAAGGAATTTGTAGGCTTGGTATGTATTTAGTATTCAAATGTATTGGGGTGGATTCCTGTGGCTGAAAAGGCTTTGGAGGGTATACCACGGATTATCATCTTGATATAGAAGTCATGATTTTGGAGGTTAATAAAGTCTGAACTTGAAAAAACAGGGTGGAATTCTTTCTCTAGTAGTTTAGCGTCGTTGTAGGACAGACGAAAACAAACAATGGTTCCGACATTTCCTAGAACTGCATCTTTAATAGCTGTATCGAGTTGGTTAATATATTGGTGAGCCATGATCACTCCAACTTTAAATTTTCTCAGCTCTGATAACATTTCTATTAAGGAAAGGTTGGTGTAGTTTTGGAATTCATCAAAGTAGAGAAAGAAAGGACGTCTTTGTGTTTCAGAAATATTGATTCGGCTAAAGGATGCCGAACTTAGGGATGTCACAAGTAGTGAGGCTAGAATATAGGCGGGTTCTTTTCCGATAGCCCCTTTAGAGACATTAACCAGCAGGACCTTTCCCTGATCCATAATCTGTCTTAGGGAGATTTGTTTGGTATTATCCACAAGAATCCGTTTAACCGATGGGTATGATAATAGACCACCTATTTTATTAAAGATGGGCAGTAAATCATTTTTGGTATAGTTTGGAAATTCCTTATCCCAGAAGTCCAAAATGTGTTTATCTGTTATGTTTAATAAACATGTATTTCTAAAGTCTTTATGGTGTAAAATTTTTAGAATATCTGAAAAGTTGCTTTGCTCTTGTTGTAATAAGGTCAAAAGAATGTTTCTTAGAATATGAGCGAGCTTGATTCCCCATGCTTGCCTGCCCCACAGCTTTTGAAAAGTCTCTAAAATACTTGATACCACAAGGGCTTCTTTTTCTTTGGAGACTTTACGAAGGGGATTATATCCAAATTCTAAATGTGGATCTGTGGCGTTTAAGTATATGAGTTTGTCTTTGGGGACTTGTGTTTTAACCCGTTCTACAAGATCTCCATGAATATCAATAAGACACAGCCCTCTAGAGTATAGAATATCTTGTAGAATCTTGGTGTGTAATAAGGTCGTCTTCCCTGTTCCTGTTTTTCCTAGAATATAGAAATGATACAAGCGATCGGCTTGTAAAATTCCAAAAGGAGTATTCGATTTTCTAAAATTGGTCTTGCCAAAATAACTTATGGATACACGTGTTTGCATATCCTAAAGTCTTGCTTATTTTTAAGTGGATTTATAGGGCAAGGGATTTCTTAATATAGATTGAGTCATAAATTAGATTAAAAAAACACCTTAATACATCTAAGCTGTAATAAGGTGTTCTTACGTGAGGAATTAAAAGCATTTTAAAGTTTTCTTCTTGTATTATGGTTATCTCTGTTTAGAGTGTATTTGTTTTTTGATTTCTTCTAATTCTCTGGTATCAATATGGTTCCAAATATTTTCCATTGCCCCTTTATAGTATTCTTCTAAAGCATTAACTACTGGATTGTATACATTTGGGTCTTCCTCCAAAAGCTCTTTATAACTCGGCTCGCTATACCATCTCGTGAGTGGATTTCCAAATATAACTTCCTTGGGCTCTAGTTCTATACTCTTTTTAAAGAATTTCTCTTTATCAATCGGATCCATAACCGTCAAATTCAATTTCCCTGAAATATGAACTCCTCCGTAAACGCGATAATAGGTTTGCCCTCCTGTGTAACTTGGAAAAGCTTTTGTTCGATAATTCTTACGCTCTTTCAGTTCTATTTGAACCGATACCAACATATCCGAATTTTGCTTTTCGGAGTACACCATTTCATCATGAGTAGAAAATGGACCGAGTATAGTCACCCCTTTACTGGTGAGTATTTCTTCTAAATCATTACTAATAGCATCTCTAAAATCGAGATAAGGTGGTTTTCGAAGTCGAAGTTTATCTGTAACCGATAATCCACGTGGATAAAATCTTGTTTTAATTAACGCCACTTTAATGCCTGTTGAATTGACCTGCTCTCGTGTAGTAGGTGTATAATCAAAACTTGGAATATGTTTTGGTGGTATTGGTGCTTTTGTAGTTAAGCATGAGCTGAGTACTATAAGTATGATCGTGGATAATAATCGTTTCATCGTTCTATATTTTAAAGTTTATACGAGGCTCCTAGTTTAATTAAGGCAAGCCCTAATCCTAATTCCCCATGAAGCGCTATCGAATCATCAATGTATTTACGTACACCAAAATGAGGCTCCCATAAAAAGCCTCCGCTTGAATATGGACCAAAATCATGGCTTTGATAGCCCATCGTTAAACCAAGATAAACCTGAGTCGTTTCTGATTCGATAAAATGTGTATTAGCCATAATACCTAAATTTAATCCTGAAACATTCTCATCTGAATCATCAATCCCATACGTATCCCCAACATACTCCATAGAGGTATACCCTAAATATCCCCCAAAAGAAAATCTACGTCCTGGTTTAATTTCATAACTCATCCCAAAAGAGGGCGTTTTTACATTAAATAATCCATTAAAACCTGATATTCCAAAGTGTCCGTTTAAAACACTCCACCTTGTTGTTTCTCTCAACTCCTGTGAAAAACTCAAATAACTCCCTGAAAGCACAAGGAAAATGCATATGATTCTTTTCATAATCATCTATTTATAAAATTTACAATGGTCAAATATAGAAATTAAATTTAAAAACAGGGCTTTTACGCCCTGTTTTTCATTTCAGAAATACAATACTTTTATTTACATGAGTAAATCTAAAGTCACATATCCTAATGAGAAGGAGTTTGTTGAAATTGTTGGGGCAAATATTATTCGAATAAGAAAAAGTAAATCCCTGAAACAAAATGCACTTGCAGATCTTTTAGATATGGATGACGGATCATTAAGACGTATTGAAAGTGGAAGAACAAATCCTACTCTTAAAATTATTTACAGAGTTGCCAAAGCTCTTAATGTCGATCCTTCTGAATTATTGGAAATTCATGAAAAAGAATAAAACTATTTTTTGGACATAAAAAAACGCGTGATATATTCTAAATGATTAAAATATATCACGCGAAAATTTTGAATAAAGAAATTTGGTTACTTAATGTTTGTTGGTTTAAGAATTCAAAATTTTCAAGACCAACAACCGACAGAACTTTGATAAGTTCGATAACATAAAGTTATCTTAAAAAGTTCTTTAGCAAGATTGCACATCACTATGCGACACTTCGTTCATATGCATCTTGTCAGGGGAAATATTTCCCCCTAAAACCCCTTAGAAAATATAAATCATTACTTTTTATTTGGTTACTAACATAGAACGCATTTCTAAATAATAGCTTAATAATAAATTAACACTTATAATTCAAGAAATATTCAACCTATAAAAACTAATTAATCATGTTAAAAAAAATCTTAATATCTTCTTTTGGTTCCCATGGAACTTGTGAAAGTTGAAAATTTTTGGGGACATAAAGGTTCCCTTTTTCAAAATTTACCCAAAATTCGTATGATTCATTCGAAAAAAAATAAACTCCACCCATACATTCTCGTTTTATGGAAGCATTCATTTTTCTACTAAGTTCATAATCAAAAGTAAAACTCTGAACATTTTCAAAAACTAAAAAACAATAATCAATATATTGACCTCCTGGTATATCATTCTCTATAAGGTCATCTATAACTTGAACATTAAAAAATGGAACAATAATCTTATCCCCCTTAACACTCAAATCTCCATAAATAGACTCTGCTGTATTAACAACTTCTAAATCACATATTTTAATTACATCTTTCATACCTATTTTATAATTTTTCTAAAATTATCTCATTCATGTTTGTAAATTTTGATAGACCATATATCCATCTGTTTGAAATATTCCTGAATAGACAGTTAGTACCTGATTTACAGCTTTTCGACTTCGACCTTTATCGTATTTAAATAAGGCTAATTTCTCAATGGGTGCTCGATACACCCATTGGTATCCAGTATGCAACGCTCCTTTTTATGTGGAAGTCTTGAACGCCTATAGGCAATTCATCAACTTAGGTATAATCACTCTTAAGGACTTCACGTTGTAAAATTTCATAGATCAGCTGTTTGTAGGCCTCTTGTAAAGTACATATTGTAATTTACAAGAGGCTTACCTTCGAGCTGCTCAAAGAGCAGCTATGTTTTATTCTTTTTTACTACATGTAAAATCAATGAAATAGAACCGTTTCAATGACTTACACATGTCTTAAATTCCTAATTACAAAGCTAATAATATTACCCAATAAATATAAAAAGTAGATATAGCTCATTTTCTATAAAATCCAACATGGACTATACTTGACGCTTACGTATTATCGCTCAAATTCACTCATCATTGATCCTTAAATTAGGTAGATACATAAACCTTAATTGATATGCATTATTTAAATGTAGTGAATCTCCATTATTTGATAGACAAAAAATATACGAGGAGTTTAAAAAATCAGAAATGACGTTTTCTCCTTCCTCATAATTATCCGTAAGTAAATTCATGTCTTCTGTTACAAATACCAATGAAGTTCCGTATGGTTTAATATTACGGTACTGTTGAACTAACTCAATAGCAGCTCCTGATTTTAAAACTAGTTGAGCTTTTTTAACTTTACCAAAAGTCGAATCTACTCTAATGAAAAATGAAAATGATGGAAAATGTTCTATCGAATTATTTTCAAATTCACAACTTTTATTATAACCCCAGAGTTCTGCTTTTGCGATAATGTTAGTATTTTGAGTAACTGAAACACTTTTATTCTGGCAGTTCAAAACAGAGAATAATAGTAGAGGTAAAAGGAAAAAGTATTTTTTCATAACTGTTGTATTATTTAAAAATTTTGTAGTTGCCAATCATTTCATCTCTCCAATACTCTGGAGTTTTTTGCCATGAATCATGCTTCATCATATTTTCATAGGCCTTTGCTTCATCTCTAGAAAGATTTTCTGCATGAAATCTCTCATGGGCATTGAGATTACGTACTATTTGATAGTTATCAAAATTAGAATGTTTTCCTCTACTAGTTGGAAATGATATCCAATATTTACCTTCTTTTTGCCATCCTTTTGCGTGCCAACCACCCGCAGGTCCCATATGTGGTTGGTTATACGTATCTCCAAAAACCCATTCTTCAACATCAGTTTCTGTTGCAGCATCATAATATTCTTCAACCTCATAATTAACAACCGATATCGAATTATTTAATAGTTCGGAAATATCATAATCCATAGAATAAATATACGTCAACATTCTAGCATTAGACTCTGCACTAAGTCCTTTATCCATTTGACTAGGTAATAGTCCATAATTTTTTAATTCTTCAGGGCTTTTTTTACTCTCAACAGCTTTTTTAAATCCCTCTAAACAGTCATTAGAAACTATTTGTACATGATTTCCTTTTTTATCATCATGTAAAAAATTTCCATATTCATCAAAATAAATATCATCTACCTCATCCTTTATGATTCCTTCAATTCCAATATTATTAAATTGATTATCTAAATTTGAAGAATTAATCCCTTCATTAAAATCTCCATAAATCATACCAGTAATATCTCCAGCAAAGAAAACTGCTGAAAACAAAACAGATGCTCTAGCACTTAACCCTCCTATAGGAGCATAGCCACTTGGGTCTGTATACTTCGTTGGATTTCCTAAAGCATAAGAATAGCGATTGTAATTTTGACTATTAGAAGGATCTGCTATTAAACGATCCGGAGATAAAAATGTTCCTAAAAATGGATTATACAAACGTGCATTCATATGAATCATTTGGAATTCATCATAATGCTCATGTCCAGTATAACCTCTCTTAAACCAATCTGTACCAATAGTAGATGTAACAGGAGTAATAGGTGGAGCTATCGTTTCTCCTGGATTATCATAATCTTCAACTGACCAATGATTCCCATTTGCATCAACACCTCCTGTTGGTTGTACCTCTGTCGAAGCCCCATCATATGTCCATGTAGTCTTGTCTCGTCTTCTTCCCCAAGCGTCATAATTATATTCTAAATTATCTACGGTATTCCCTAAACGATCCGTTACTTTAAGTATTGACCCTTGATAATCGGTTAATGTAAAGAACATATTATTCCAACCATTGGTCAGACCATTCTTTGTTGTATAAGCAAACTCCAAACCATTTCCTATTCCAACAAAATGCATATTGTACACATCTTCTACATTTCCGGTAGAAGGATTATATGTGTAGAATTCTTCGTAATTATCATAGTACAATCGCTTTTCAGCCAATACATCTCCGTGAGCTACCAAAGCTCGCTTTCTTTTTTCATTGGCTCCAAATTCAAAATTTACTTCATAATTTGAACCATCAATATCCATAAGTAAACGTTCTGGCTTATGAAAACTTGTATTTGTATTATTAAGTATACTACCTAATTGTAAAGCTGATGGTACACCTGATGCAGTAATAACTGCATCAATTTGATTTACAGCAATTGGATCGTATGTAATACTTTGTGCAACTTGTGATTTTGAATTGATATTTAAGTTTTCAGACTCATGAAAATTAATATCAATCTGAGGTTCCTGAGACGCAAAGTTCATATTTGATCCATCTGAATAATATTGAGTATAAGCAGAACCAACTAATGTCTTTTCTAAACGATCAAATTCATCATATGTGTATCGTTCATACTTAGAAGCCATAACATCTTCTTTTTCTCTTAAATTTCCAGATTGATGGTTAAAGTTATAATTAATTTCCTGAACCGTTCCAATCTTACTGTTGAGCAAAAATCCACGCTCATTGTATGTATTATAAGTCGTTAATGCATTATTTCCTCCTCTTTTGTATTTTACAATATGACCGTAAGCATCTTTTTGCTCGATTTTCAGCAGTTCTGCATTAATACCCTGTATTACACTTGGAGATAATATTCTATACAATTCTCCATTGTTAGGTTGATACTCATAATTCAAAGAAAACCCTGTGTGATACGTCTTCTTATTTACTTGTCCGAACGTATTATATGTAAATGTCTTAATTACCGGAGTTTCTGTATCAAACTCTTCTTTAATCTCACTTACATCATTAAAGGTATTGTACTCATAACTCATTTTATGTTTTTCAGTCCCTCCAACTGATAACGTTGAAGATTTAATCATTCCTAATCCGGGTTTAAATGAGCCAACAGGTGTAATATTAGAAGATGTCCAATATTCATACGTAGTATTACCTTCTGGTTTAATCTTAGTAAGCGGTCGTCCTAATAAATCATATGTATAGTGTGAATTTTCACCAGAAGAATTTGTCTCACTTATTAATTCACCATAATCGTTGTAGGTATAAAATTCTTCTCCGATACTATTATCTTCCTTTTTAATAAGGTTTCCTTGAATATCATAAGTATATTCAACCATCGTTTGATCATAATTACCTCCTGTACTTTGATTAGGTGTAAAGATCTTAGTAGACTCTAAACGCCCTGAAGTATAATACTTATGTTTTACTGATGTTCCATTTTCAATAATTTCTAATGTCTTGCCTGTAAAATCTGTATGTGTTGTCTTTATACGACCATCGGGAGCTGTAACCGAAGTACTTCTATAAGTCGCATTTGGAGCAGGAATAGGTAAAGCTAAAGTTGTAGTCGCCTTTAAATATGAATACGGATCTGAACCTGTGCTTGTAGAAAAACGTACATTTTGAATTCCTCGATTAAAATCATCGTAATAAAACGCAGTAAAATGAACAGGTAATGACTGTCCAATATGATAAGGTTCTGATTCTCTACGCTTAAGACCAATTTCATTATATTCTGCATCCACGATAATCTCATTATCATTCAAACTCTCTGTTTTACTACGAACGAAACGTTTTAATCGATCTGAAATAGTCGTTTGATTTGGAATACCGTCTTCATCTACTTTTATCTGATACAAGGCGTTTAAATTCGATTGTAGTGCAGGATCAGTAATCCAATCGTATGTTGTATAAGATGTATTACCCCTTGCATCTGTATGTGTATAAGGATGCCCAAATCCATTATATATATACTGTTCCATTAAACCTGAGGCTGAAACCATTGTTTGTATTTGTCCACCTGAAGCACCTTTGTCATAGTATATACTCACGGTTTCATCACCTTCTGCGTTAATCACTTTCTTTAGATTTTGAAATGAATCATATTCATAGGTCGTAAAATTCTTAACAATTCCTCCACCGCTGGTTTTAGATGTTTTTACAAGACCATTGGGATAGTATGTAAAATAATCATAATATATCTTAGGGCTTCCGTGATAATTATAAATATAACGAGGGCGTCCACTTGAATAATATGAGTATCTGGTTGTAACGGATGTATTCAGAGATGATACTCCATCATGATAATTCATAATCGATGTACTCTGTAATAAAGAAGACGGAATCCACGTATTATACTGACCATATATATTAGTCTTGGTTGATGTTTGCACTAAATCTGATGAATTAAATACAAACGATCCTGTAAATGAAGCCTTATTATAAACTTTTTTTATCATGGATTCGATATTATCATAATCATCATAGGTATATTCATTTTTATTAATACCTCCATCTAAATAGTTGGCGGAAACTGTAGACTGAACATTGTATCGGAAACACTTATGTTCTTGATATGAAAATGCAAATAAACTCTGATTATACGTTGGCGTATAATAATTTGTTTCTGATCTTGAAATTAAAACATCTGACGTCCCTGCCGTATTAAACACTTCGGTAATATTCGGTACTTTCACAATAGGTTCTGCTAACAACTTGCTGGTTGAAATTTGTTTTGAATTTAAATTTGGAGAAAAGGTTGTTACCTTATCATACCCCAAATAACCTTGTCCTTGCCTGTGTATCGTAGCCGATTCATACCTATACTGTGAATTTATATATGTACCAAGACCATTATCTTTTTTCATAATAAATAGAAGAGGGGTATTTGACTGATAATCTGAAAATGGGTATTCACTACCTGTACCTCTTGTGTAGATATAAGGGTCAGACATCATACGGTAACTAAAATGAGATACTTCTCCAAGTCCATTTCTTACAGTAACTAATCGATGAAGATCATCCTCTAAACGTTGTGTTTTTTTGAAAAACAACAAATGTTCGTTATCTGAATAATCATAAGTAGGTGAATAATTAATTGGTAAATCAAAAAATAAATCCAATTTAGAATCTCGGTTAAAATACCCAGGATATATATTCCAATGAATATCCGAACCCGGATTAGGATTTGCATATTTTCTATTCCATGATGTGTTTATTTGTTGCTCCTGAACAAACTCACCATTTCCTTTGTTATAATGTAAGGTCATTCGAGAAGGCCCTATCATTCCACCATCTCCTGATAAATCAAACTCTAAAAAATCGGTTAATCCATCTGTATTATAATCAAAAGGTAAAATACGATGCTTAGGTTTATTATCGTTAGTTATTCCAAAATCTAATTCTGTAATTTCATCAGACCAAATGTCCGCTTTATAATTTAAATTAAAATCAATATTGGTTGTTTTACCATAAACAATATAATGTTTAAAGACTGAGACTCCACGACTCTCAAATTTTAAATCCATTATACCATCTCCATTGAAATCTGAACAACGAAGATTAGCTAATCCTGAATATGGTTCAGCATTAAACATATGATTGTCAATGTAATCTTGAGCAATTGTAGTTTGATTACCAGCATAATCTCCTGGAGACCCACTATTAAATAGGATCGTCCCTTTTGTGATAGGTACATGATCTAAACGTAAATTTTCATTAATGTCATGTGCAATAATAAAACTTTGATAGTGACTAATTTGTATAATATTATTCACCAAATCTCCTACCATATTTAGCTCTACATTATTAGTGGTTATTGGAGCAACTACAGAATCATAAACTGCTAAAAGCTCTGAATCTCCATCTTTATCAACATCATAAGAGATTAAGCTTGGAGGGCGAGAATACTGTTTAAACAATAGAAAATCTAAAAATTCACTAGGACTATTTGTTTTAAGTTCTTTAATATAATTTTTTCTTGGATTATGATACCACGAACGGTTTTGAGTATCACTTTCATAATGGTAATTAAAAATAATATCAGTCGATTGATCTCCATCAAAATCTCCAGTAACAAATGCATTATTAAATACATACTGATGTCTAGTTTCTAGGTTACCTGGAAGTGTAAAATTTTCATTCAGCTTAGCATAGTCCTCTCCAGCAATTGCAAAACTATGTGCTGATTCAGTGATGGAATTGCCTTCAATATCAAATATTGAGTAGGAATAGATTTTATTTGGTGAATAATCACTTTCAAATTCGGTCACAAGGATTTCCTGTTTCCCATCTCCATCAAAATCTCCGGTCCTAAAAACAATACGATTATCAACACTTAAATGTTGTACATGATAAGGTTGATTCCCGTTATCTTTAAATCCTACACGAGATAACTCCGTAAATGAATTCCCATCTCCATTATTTATCGAGACTGTAAATCCTTTATAAGTTATACTTCCAAAATCAGACACACCTAATGGCGTATTCCAAGCCCCGTCCTTTACCTCTAATCTCGCAAAATCGGAAAGCCCATCCCCATTAAAATCTCCAATTAAATAATCCCCATGGCTACCTACAGTTTGATTTGTAAAAGCATATGTCGATTCATTTGTAAGAGGTACAGGGTCAAATTTCCCATAATAGAAAATCGTAGGATTATATGTTAAAAGACCATTTCCACTAACCTTATGAAGTTCTGATAAATATGAATCTATATTATCTTTTGAGTATTTAAATTCATAAGTATGAGATTTTAAATCCGTCCAATTAGGGTTATTATATATTCCCTCTCCATAGTAGACTTCGATTTTATCGAGTAAAGAATGACTACTTATATGTTTGTTATTAATAAACTTAAAATTCTTATCCGCTCTTTCTTTATATAAGAATTTAACTTTTGTTCTTGGGTCAGTTTCTGTTCCATTATAATAAATACTATGTATGCGATGTTCGTTATTCACTTCTTCATAAAAATAACGAATATGGTTTCCAAATTTATCATATGAGGCACTAATATACCATGCTATTGGTGTTCCCTGGTTATCATAAATTTTAGCGTTTGATTCTCCACCATACACATGGGTAATACCATTCTTTGTTTCTACAGAAAAATAGCTTGGAGAATTATTGTTACTCCCATGAGAAATAATACGAGATTGATTTTCTTGTTCAGATTTATATACTGTACCGTCATTACCATTTTGAGCCATAGGATATAAACGTAAACCATTAAGAGCAAAGCGATCCATATCATTAAAACGTATAGGCTCTAATTTACCATCATGAAAGTTAGTTTTTGAAGTTCTATTAATCACTGATAACCCTGAAAGCGACCAACCCTGTCCAAGAATATCATTTCTCGTACTTCCTGAAGAATACTTAAGATTTAGAATCGGTTGTAGATCTCCAGTTCCTGAGGGTAACTCAATAGGTACAGTATAATTAGCTGTTCCTGAACCATTACTTCTGGCTTTCCCAACAATCGTACCAACGTAATGACTTGAACTAAGATCAATAGTTTGCGGACTAACCTGATTTGCCGTTTTGAAAGGAATATAATTGATGTTTTGTGCTGACAAGTTAATACCACCTAACAACGTACAGTATAATAGGTAGAAATATATTTTTTGTAAAATCATTATATTTAATTTTTTATAATTTTTTGTGTTCTATTTAATTCATTGTTTGATTCCAAAAGAGTGAAGAAATATACACCTTTTGGTAACTCAGGAAAATAGATTTCAGTTATCTTATTTGATAATTCTCCCTGTTTAATAACTTTCCCTAAATTATTTGTTAATTGGTAATGCTTAGGTTTTTCAAAATCTTTAAGGTCAACGATAATAAACTCATCTGCCGGATTTGGGTATAGAAGAAAATCTTCCGTATCCGCCGTGAAAATACTTGATTTTCGATGTTTTACTTCTCGTTGTAATCGAGATTTAAGTGTGCCGTTTTTGGAGTAAGTATAAGTTAGTTCTTTAGATTTTGCTTCAGAGCGCTCCTGAGCATAACTAGATAAGTTAATCAAGCCTATCAATAGTAATAATTTCCTATAATTCATAATATTATCTTATTTATAGAATAAAAGTAACCATTACAAATAGGATAAACAATATTTTTATTTATTTTTGAGTAATATTTCCGTATTATTAACAAACATTACAATGCTAAAAAACACCCTATTTCACCTTTTAATTTTAGCTTCATTTTTAACTCTTGTTAGCTCTTGCAAAAAAGATAATGCTGAAGAAAACTCTGACTATCCTATTACAGTTACTGTCGGAAATGAAAATTTTTCTTGGCATAAAGATGATGCATTTGGTGAAGAATGGAAAGCAGCTTTTAGTACACGAATCCAAAGTGAAAATACTATTAGTCGACTTAAACTAGCATTTTCGTCTTCAGAACAAATTAATAATTGGATGAGTGAAATTGATAATACTGAATTTGAAATTACAGGAGAATGGTATCCTAATTTTTTAGTATTTGAACTAAAAGAACCTAAGGATAATCTAACTCAAGGCGTTTATAGATCAAAATCAGGAACAATAAAGGTATTAAAGATTAAAAATCAAAAGATATTTTTAAATTTCACAATTGATATGCGACATGAAACCACCAATGAAACTATAACTATCTCTGGTGATATTGACGGTGTCCAGTATACAATTCAAGAGTAAAAAGTCGATTTCGGAAGATTTAATAGACAACCAATGGAGTAGCAAATACTTTTATTTTTGACAAAATTGTATTTACCCAAAGAAGGCTCCGTATTATGACATTACTAACAATTCATAACGGAATCTTGGAACAGAATTAAAATAAGACTCATTCGTTTATAAAATAATGAATGAGACTTTAATAATCATAAGTATTACATTAGCAGTCTGTTCGAATATTCAAACAAACCCCTTAGATTAAATAATCCAATAAGAAGAGGTTATTATTTTAGAGGAATAAATTATATTCGCCACTCTTAAAACAGAAACGATCTTTGATTTATTGAAATGGAAAACGATTTAAACAGGTAAGCTGAAAATTCAAGGTCTTGAGATGGATTTTTAGGATATTTCCTTACAACAAGACGTACGATTGGCTAACAACCTCTCTTTATTCGATTTCTCTAACACAGGTTTAACATCCGCTAGTTTTGGATTATCATGAATTTCATTGGGTGTATAAATCTGATGTTTGTAGGTCGGCTTATTCTCGTTGTGATCTTTAACAAAACGTTTGATTTCATCATGGATTGTATAAGAGTAAATATCGCCTCGGGTTCTAAGGTGGCGTTTTAACGTTTTAAAATGACCTTCGATCATAGAGTTGGAAAAGATAACATCTTTAAAAGCAATCTTCTTATTAATCGTCACATGACAATGACGAATGAAATTACTAATTCGGAAATTGATATTCTCTCCTCCTCCATCAGCAATTAAGTCTAACTCTTTCTTTTCACTATCATTTAGATGAGATCTGAATTCATCTAGAATAGATTGTTTTAAACTTAATAAACGTGTCTTGGCTGTTTTATCTCTGGAAACTGTATAACCAACTACTTTACGTGAAAAATTATCCAAAACCGTATGAATGTAAAATTTGATATGGTCTGCTGTTCTAAATTCAGTAACGTCCATATGCCAAATTTGATTAGATGTTGTCGCATTTACTGAACCTCGTTTACGTTTAAGCTTTTTGGTCTTGCGTTTCTTTGAGAATCCTAACTTCAAAGAATAACGATAAAAAGAACTTCGAGACATAGAAAGTAATCCTTGTTTAAATACCCTACCCCAAATAGCAGACATACTCCAAGAAGAAAAACGCTTTCTCGATAAAAGGCTTGTTAAGACCTTTAATTCAGATGACGATATTTGGTTAGGAAAACGTTTAGTACAGTACCCTACAAAAGAAGACGCGCAGCTATATAAGCTATTTCGCTTCCAAATTTTATACTGATGAGGCGTGATTTGTAAAAAATGACATAGAAGATCTTCATGAAAGTATTCAGCGGGTAAATGCTGGAAAAAACGAAGAACAATATCTTTATTTTGAAGAATTAGTTTTTGAAAATTACTTTCACCAATAAAATTAAGAATCGTAAGATACAATCGGGCAAAAGCAAAAAAAGCTAAACGTAGTTTTTTGATGCGTTTATCAAGCATTAATTTAACCTGATCTAAATCACGTTCTACATCAGAAGCAAATTCAGAACCAACATAACGATCAGGATCAAAATTCTTGCGCCAATCATAAGACGTCGAACGAGGAATAGATCGAGTAAAGGTATCAGGTAAAACCTGATCTTGAATACCTAATGCATAAGATGTCTTTATCGTCGTATGATAAGAATTATAACGTCGAGTTTCCATTTTAATCTAAAAAATAAAAGACAGTAAAGATAAACTAAACCGTCTAGTATTATTGTTCTTATTACAAGAACTAAACTTCTAAAAAAATCACTTTCACATATCACGAAAATTCGGACATTTTTAATTTAAACAAAAATGTTTCGAGAACCCAAAGGATTGTGAATCATACATAAACAACTGATTATCAGTCAAAATGTTTGGATTTTCAGTCAGTAGGGGGAGCTTTTTAGAACAAGCCGCAGAAATGCGGCTTTTTTTATTAAATTAAAACATTAAATATCAATACATTACAAATACAAAATTCTGGTTCGAGAAATAATTTATTAAATTTAAATTTTTACGTGGTTTTCAAAAAACACTACACAAACGAATCATACATCACTAATAAACAACCCGTTAACATACAACATAATGATTCGAGTCCTAAAAGGGCTATAAATCAATCTTAAACAACTGATTATCAATCAAAATATTTGGTTTATAGAATTATAAGTCGGATATTGTAATTTTTGAACAACCTATTTTAATTCTAATTCCTTTCCTCTCAATTTTAATTCTGACCATCTAAATAAATCCAACAATCTATATTATTGTCCGCGCATAACAGTCTTGTATATGAAAGTAGCGGGTTTTACGCACTAACTTTTCGGGATATAACTAACGATAAATCTACAAAATCAACTTTAAATAAAGTACTTAAGCAGTTATTTTTTATATACGTTGTTAGGAATAGTTATTTACCCACAAGCACCATGTGATTTTTTCGGAATATGGATGTGAACTGTTCCTACTTTGTCGTTTTGTCTTTTTAGAATATATCTAAAATCATTTTCTCCTACTAATTCTCCTTTTAATGGTTCCATGATAAATGCTAATTCGTCATTCACCACAACAGAAGTTTCTTTGTTGATGTTTTTTGAATTTAAATAAGAAGAATTTATTGCTTTTGGTTCTGAATTCAATGCAATGTTTAAAGATTCGCCTTTGGTTAGTTCTGTGTAATTTTTCGAAACGAATTGATCCATTTGTTTAAGCCATTCTTTTATATTAGATAAGCCTTTAGCGTATTTTAATTTGTTTAATCGGTAAGAATACCAAATATTCGTATAGGCCGTAAAATCGGTATAATTTGGTGTAGATTCTCCTGAAAAAAAACTATTTTCCTCTAAAATATCGTTGATTTTTTGAAAATAAGGAATCACGATTTCTTCCCATTCTTGTTTTGATCTGGCATCTAACGGACTCTTACCTTTCATTCGGTTTTTTATTGCCATTCTGTCTTTTAAAAATTCATAAGCATCTTTAAATGGAATGTGTTTAAAATAACTAAAAATCATTTCCTTTGGGTTTAACAAACCCATTACTGCCAAGCCAAATTTAGATTCTAATTCGTCAGAAAGTTTTTGTTGATTTTCGGATAAATGATAATAACTCAAGGTTTTGTTGCCAGAAACTTCCGCTATTTTATGGCAAATTTCTTTCGTATCGCAATACACATCTGAACCTACTTGTAAAATTGGCACTCTTCGAGAATAGTTACCTGACAAGGCTTCCTGAACTGGTCTTGGAACTCCTTTGGTAGTTAATTCTGAACACCATTCTAAGTCAGCATAACCCAACATAGCCATTATTTTTTGACAATAAGGTGAACCGTAATTTCTATGTAATATTAATTTTTCCATTTGCTTTTATTTTCCAACCTGATACAAAATTAAATGATATTGCCAAAGCAATAATTAACTTATGTGACAATCGTATATTGCTTTAAGTTTTTCTTAATTAAAGTTTTTTTAATTTGCCTATGAAAAGGTCTTACTATACTAAAGTAAAATTTACCAAAATTGTTATTGTACTGTACCAAAGTGTAAAAGGATGCTTTATTACAAACTTCCCCTTTTTCGATTAAAATGGACATTCTTAAGTTCAAATGATTATCGTCTTCAAACACAACAATTTCATTCTCATTCCTGTCCAAAACCTCTAAATAGACAGTGTTAGCTCCAATTTCATAATAAGAGTGATTTGTAACCATTTTCTGTTTACCCGCTTTTAAGCCCAGTTTTGTTACAATAAAATCTCTAATATCAATTAATACATCTACCCATTTTAGCACTTTAAATAATTCCTTGGTTATTGCATCCACCGAATGCCCTTTTTCGATTTTTATTTCATGAGCATCCCAATAATCAATTTTTCCAAAGTTTTTTAAAACTAAAGACTCTTTTGGAATATTTTTTAACCTTTTCACAGTAAGCATTTATTCAATAAAACCTGTGTCCATTCCTCCAATTATTTTCCAATCTTGACCTTGTTTTTTCCAAACATGAATAACCCTCATAGTTTTTGAAACTTTATCAGCAGATTCTGGAATTTGCATATTCACATTAACGGAATAAATAGCAATTACGCTAGAATCAACAGGATTTACACTCATGTTTTCAATCGTATAGTCCCAGTTCATTTGACTGTAAGATTGAATTTGTTCCCCAACAGAATCTAATTTGTTTTTTCCTATTGGTGTCTCATATGCTCTTGGCCAACCATTAAAATCATCATGCCAAAGATTAAGATACGCTTCTATATTGGTTTCGAAAACATACTTCCAGTAGTTTTCTTCCATTTCAATTACTTCTTTTAATGCATTTTCCACTTGTTTCTATTTTTTTAATTATTAACCACAACCACCAAAACAATGTCTTTCTAGTTGTAGTTTTTGAGTTTCACTTTTATCATTTGTAAATTCCACTTCATACTGACCTGAGCCCTTTTCATAGATATCTTCTAGAATAACATCTTTTTTAAAAAACTTCATTTTTTCCGTTTCTGAAACAAAAACATAATGGGTTTCGTTTTCGCTTTCTAACAATCCTATGGCTTTAGCAATCTCAGGATTTTCTTTGGATAGTATTTTATATATTCTTTGCATGGTATTTTAGATAAGATTTTGTCATTAACAATACTTTAAAGTAAAACTTCACAAAACGAGAGGTGTATTTTGGCATTTCACTTTTTTCGTTAAACGAAGGTCTTTTTTTCATTTTTTCCATCCATTTTTGGATTTTTGGATAGTTTGAAAAATCGAAATCAAGAAATTCTAAAAAAACAATATTGGCTGCCCAAGCGATGTCTGCCATTGAAATTTTATTACCCAAAATATAGGTGTGATTTTGCAAAGCCATTTCTAATCGTTGCATTTGTAATTTTACAATAGTTAAGGCTTCTTCTTTTTGTTCATTGCTCATGTGGTAACCTTTATCAATTAAAAATTGATACTTATCTTGATTGTACTTTTTATAAAAATGTAGTTTATCCTTTCGGGCTGGCCTTCCAAATTCTTTAGCAAATAAATGACCAACAATAGAAAAAATATGGGTTCTGGTAGCCGCTTCTACCCAATCCCACGTATCTTTTTCCAATTCAGGGTACGGAACAAGACTGTTATTGGTAAAACGAGCTTCTATATACCTCATTATATTTTCACTGCCATAAATGGCTATTCCATCATGAATTAAAGCAGGTACACTTCCTTGTGGGTTGATAGCCAAATATTATTCAGTAAACTGTTCAAATTTATTTAAGTGAACAATATGACTTTCCCAAGGGATTTGTTTTTCTTCTAAAACCAAACGTGCTCGATACGCATTATTAGAAGAAGGGTGATGGAAGAGATGCACTCCTTGAAAATCTTCCAGTTTTTTGTTTTCCAAAATATCTAATGCCATAGTCCTAAGTTTTCTTGTACAAATTTAGATAAAGGCGAAACTAATTAAGTTAACCTATGTGACAATCATACTATAATAGTATTTTTATTTAGAAGCCCTTATTCTACTTAAACTTTGCCTTTTCATGCCAAGGTAAGTAGCGATATGGCTCAAATTGACTCTTTTAAATATATCAGGCTGCTCAGTCAAAAGTTTCTCATATCGCTCTTTAGCTGTTTTAGTTTGAATATCTACTAGACGATTTGAAACTTTGATGAATGATGAGATAATGACCTTTTCTATTAACAGGGTAATTTCAGGAGAAGATTCTTTTAATTTAACCAAACTCTCAAATGTAATTATTCTGACAGCAGTATCTTCTAATGCTTGCAATCCGTAAGCACTAATAGACTGATCCAATGCGCTAGAAAGCATTGCTATAAGATTATTTTCAAAAGAGAACCAATGTGATATATCATCTCCGTTTGAGCTGTAATAAAAAGTTCTAATCACACCACGTTCAATAAGGTAAATATTTTTAAATATAGAGTTTGGCTCCAGAATGATTTCGTTTTTAGAAAACGATCTTAAAGGTTGAGACGAAAACAACTCAATAATCTGATTTAATTCATTTTCTGTTATGTTATAGGTGTTCATCTTAATTATGTCTAACGGTGATTATAAGAAACATAGGGCAATAAATAAACACTACATTTAGGTTTATAACTAAGCCAAATTTACATATTTTGCTTTTATTTTTCTCTAAATGCTAAATTGAAAATTTGGCGACCTCGTAAAGAGGCTCCGTATTATGACATTACCGTCAACTCATAACGGAATTTTGGTACAGAATTAAAATAAAGACTCATTCATTATTTTATAAACGAATGAGTCTTTAATAGTCATAAGTACTACATTAGCAGTCTGTTAGGGTATTCAAACAAACCCCTTAGATTAAATAATCCAATAAGAAGAGATTATTATTTTAAAGAAATAAATTATATTCGTCACTCTTTAAAACAGAAACGATCTTTGATTTATTGAAATGGAAAACGATTTAAGCAGGTAAGCTAAAAATTGAAGGTCTTGGGATGAGTTTTTAAGATATTTCCTTACAACAAGACGTACGATTGGCTAACAGCCTTTCTTTATTAGATTTCTCTAGCACAGGTTTAACATCGGCTAATTCGGGATTTTCATGAATTTCATTGGGTGTATAAATCGGATGCTTGTAAGTCGGTTTATTCTCATTGTGATCCTTAACAAAACTTTTGATTTCATCATGAATCGTATAAGAATAAATATCATCTCTCATTCTAAAGTGACGTTTTAATGTTTTGAAATGACCTTCGATCATGGAGTTGGAAAAGATAACATCTTTAAAGGCAATTTTCATATAATAGTCACATGACAATGACGAATGAAATTACTAATACGGAAATTGATATTCTCTCCACCTCCATCGGCGATGAGATCTAACTCTTTCTTTTCATCATCATTTAGATGAGGTCCAAATTCATCTAGAATAGATTGTTTTAAACTTATTAAGCGTGTCTTGGCTGTCTTATCTATAGAAACTGTATAACCTACAACTTTTCTTGAAAAAATATCTAAAACAGTATGAATGTAAAATTTGATATGGTCTGCTGTTCTAAATTCGGTAACGTCAATATGCCAAATTTGATTAGACGTTGTGGCATTGACTGAGCCTCGTTTACGTTTAAGCTTCTTAGTTTTGTGTTTCTTTGAGAATCCTAATTTCAAAGAATAACGATAAAAGGAATTTCGAGACATAGAAAATAACCCTTATTTAAAGGCTCTACCCCAAATAGCAGACATACTCCAAGAGGAAAAACGCTTTCTTGATAAAAGACTTGTTAAAACCTTTAACTCAGATGACGAGATTTGCTTGGGAAAACGTTTAGTACAATACCTTACAAAAGAAGATGCACAGCTATACAAACTATTTCGCTTCCAAATCTTATACTGATGAGGGATGATTTGTTAGGAATTATAACGTCGATTTTTCATTTTAATATAAAAAATAAAAGACGGTAAAGATAAACTAAACCGCCTAGTATTATAGCTCTTATTATAAGAACTAAACTTCTAAAAAAAATCACTTTCACATATCACGAAATTCGGACATTCTTAATCTAAAAAAAAAATGACTCGAGCCCTCAAAGGGTTTATAACAAACACTATACAACTGATTACCAGTCGAAATATTTGGATTTTTAGTCAGTAGGGGGAGCCAAAAAAGAAAAAAAATCTACTAGAAATAGTAGATTTTTTTTTGTGTTTATATAAATCCATTAATCTTTTATTTGAACAAATTACGGCTATAATAGGACCTTCAACAAATAAATTCTGGATTAGAATATCTCATTGGGACATCAACCTAATATCGATACATTCGCTTAATTCAGTTTTACGACTTTTTTTGTTGTCGAAGTACCCTCATTAGAAATTATTTGAAGAACATAAATACCTTGGTTTAGATAAGATAAATTGAGTTTATTTACGCCTTTTTTTAAATCACCAGACAGTATAGCTTCTTGCCCTAAGATAGAATATATATTATATTTCCTTCATTGATTCTATATGAAGGAAGTCTTTTAATGGATTAGGATAAATCACATTAACTTGGAGATTTTCAGCGACACCTATATTTTCTGAATATTCAAATACACTTATATGACTAGCAAAATTATCGGCATAAAATTCCCAGAGACAACTCTGTTACCTTGGGCATTTAAACATACAGTACCACTCAAATTTCCTGTAATTACAAGAACTGAATTTCAAAAATATTAATTCATATATCACGAAAATTCGGACATTTTTAATCTAAACAAAAATGGTTCGATAACCCAAAGGGTTACAAGTAAATCACAAACAACTGATAATTAATTGAATTTTCAGTCAGTAAGGAGATAAAGAGGCTAGAAAGATTTTAAATGAATTCAATAAACCTATAGTAATAAACCAATTGTAAGCATCTTCATATGATATTGTTTAAACATATTAACAAAATAAGATATTCAGTATCGTGCTAAAAAATAATCGATATTATATTGAATTATAACGGTTTGGCTATATGCAGTGTCCCGAAGAACATTTCGTAAAAGTGTTGTTAACCTCAATTAATTTTTAATTTTCATTATTGTTCCAGCTCCAAAGTTTAAAGAATTCAATTCTTCATCTTTTACCAATTCAGGTATGTGAAATAATGTATCTGCAATTTTATCCTCATTAGATTCAGATAATGCTATTGTAATCGTCATCATTCCTCCGGCTTCTTTAATTATTTTTATTGGTAGAGATTTAGATATTTTTAAAAATTCATATAAACCATCATAAATATGTCCCTTATATTGTTCTGGATTCGTTTTGAAATGATTCTCACTATATAAGTAAAAGTAAGAACCCAATTTCCATTTTACCTCTACCATTTTCAACTCATATTCCTTGTACTTAACAATTGTATCTAGAAGTGTAACGATAGGCATTTTACCTGTCATCTTATTTTCAAGATCAATGGAAGCGTCGGTTACCGTACACAAATCAGAAGCTTCTCCATCTTGAAAAGTATATAGTTTATTTCTGTCAGATCTATATATTACCCATGACTTATCAGTTGATAAATTCAATTGTTTATAAAATCCATCTTTATAGGACGTCTTAATTGTATCTGCCCAAGATCTTTCAGATTGTATTTTAGTTCTCAACATTTCTTTTGTCATGCCCATGTCTAACATTTTTTGAGAGACTTTAAAATCTACAGAATATGTTAATGTTCCTTCAAAATTTTGAGCATTCAATACAGTCGCAATTGTCAATAATAAAATTGTAATCGTTTTTTTCATTTTTGTGTGTTAATTCTGAGTAATGCTTGCGCAATTATTTGAAAATCTACAATTCCATTACCTCCGTAAAACGTTTCCATAAAGTAATTCATTTTTCAGAAGATAAAGGAAATTTTAGTTAACGGCCTCAACCATGTAGTGTAAACATCTGAAAACTATATATTTCGGACTTCGTACTGCTTTTAGCGAGCGGTTTGCGGTTTGCCGTTAGCCCATATTACGAATAGTCCGTGTAAGTCTTTATTTTAGTATTTCTTCTATTTTATCACTCCTCATTGTCCCTACTGAAATAAAGGTTTTTCCTGCTTTATACTCACTTAAAATTTCATTAATACCATATTGATTTTGATACATTTCAATTAATTTACTATTCACTTCTAATTTGAAGAATTTGTCCAAAAGCTCTTTTTCATAATTTCCAAAAGATGCAATTTCGTAGAGCGTATAAATTCCTGTAGGAATACCTATAATTTCGTCTACAATTGCATCAATTGTTCCAGCTGTAATTGGTTTTATCGTATAATAACTCTTCCAATTGTCATAATCTGGATGATTTTTATTCCAAGTAGGTGTTGGAATTTTACCATTTCTTAAAATGTATTTTATCAATATTTGAAATGTATAAAGTCCAACAATAATTTCTTTAAGATTAGCTAAATTCGTAACATTAAATTTTAGATGCTTATAATCTTCAATTATCATCTTGTTCATTTTTTTTGAAGAAAAATCTAAACCTCGATTAATAATTTCTTTATCCCAAATAAGCGAAAATTCATTACCGAAATTTATATCAAGGGAGTGGTCAAATAAGGTTATTCTATTTTCTTCAATGTGAATTTCAATAACCAAATCGTATAAAATTCGAGTGGAAATTTCTTTCTCTATGTCATACGTTTTATCAACTAAAATTATTTTGGATCCTATATCGTTAAAGAAATCTAAAGCATTAATTTCTTCAACAATTTCTACGATAGAATTAAACGTGTTTTTAATCATTTGATTTCGTGTTTTTGATTGGTGTTTTTAATTATTTCCCACTTCTCTTTGGTCTTCAATCATATTTCCCCAACCGCTTTTAACTTCTTTTTAAACTAAATGAACTTAGCTTAAATTCATTTTGATTTGTGTTATTACATCTTTCAATAAATTCATTATAACTCTCTTCAATGTTTTCTTCAAGGTGAAAAGTAAGTGAAACACCGCTGTCTAGATCAAGCGTTATCATTTCCTGAATTATCTTATTTTTTTTCTTATTAAAGTTCAGATGAATCTCATTAAACTCATTAATTATATCCGATAATTTTAATTTATCGGTGTTGTCCAGTATCCATTTATTTAATCTGAGAGAATCACCACCATCTAGCTCATTGATGTAGTCCGAAAAAATCATAAACAATTCATCTTTATTGAAATGGAGTTCAATGTTCCCATAAGTCCAAATATCATCATTAAAAACGGTTGGATATTCATTAAATCCATCTGGATCAGGAAAGTTAATTATTATCCATTCTTTCGTCTTTCCTAATTTCAGGAAGTCAAATTTTCCAGTTAAAAAGAACGCTTTAAAGTCAATATCTATTTATTCATAAAAAAATCAAAAACCATAAATACCTATATAAAAAGTGTTTATTTTAAATTTATCAAATTTACTAAATCGAATATCATGAATTACAATCAACAAATTGTATTAGAATTTCAAAAAAATTACTCTCCAGTATTATACTGAATCTTCTATAAAATCATACAAAAATACCTTAATTAAGTTTTTAAAAACATAGGCACTTAATCGTTGTTCTTTAATATTCTTTTAATGTATTCTCTTGTTGATATATAATATATGTATCTTCGTAACGTAAATTTCACTTTAAGAAGTTGATTTTTCCCACCTATTATCTGAGATTAATAAATTTCGGGTTACTATTTACAGTCTATTTTTTGATCAAAAAATAATGTTTGTCTTTTGATTTTAAACTGGTCATTCATTATTTATAAACTTTAAAAAAAACATACTATTATATGGCAGATAGCTATTTTAAAAAGCAAAGAGAGAAATTAAAAAAGAAAAAACGAGAAGAAAAAGCTGAACGCAAAAAATTAAGGCAGAGCGAAGAAAAAACGACTAGTGAGTTTGCTTATGTGGATATCTATGGTAATGTAACGGATACTCCTCCAGATTCAAACTTAAAGGAAGAAGTTGATATTAACACCATTAACTTAAGTCCTCCAAAGCATATTGATTCTGAAGTTGATAATATAAAGGAAGGACTTGTAAAATTCTTTAACGCCGATAAAGGATTTGGGTTTATAAGTCATGAAGGCTCTAAGGATGACTATTTTTTTAGTGAAGATAGTTTAGTAGACAAAGTTAGAGATAACGATAAGGTTACATTTGAAATCGCATCAGGACCAAAAGGTTGGATTGCTGTGAATATTAAGCTTATTTCTAAAAAATAATTTAGAATATAGACTCTTTTCTTTTGTTAAAACTCAATATTCATTTACAATTTGATTCTATATATTGAGTTTTTTTTGATTCAGAAGCTTGACGTTTTTTAATTAAATAACACTCTAAAAATGTCTGGATTTTTAATTATTAGAAAGAGTACAAAATAAAAAGTCTACTAGAAATAGTAGACTTTTTTATGTTTATGAACCTCTAAAAAATGATTCGTCAATTTTGCTTTTTCATCATCTGTTCCCCATGAGATATTTTTATCTGCTTTATATAATTTTGGTACATGTTTGGAACAATGTATATAAGCCTCATCTATTTGTATAATAACCCAACGCTCTATCTGCAAATGACTATTCTTTAATTGAGGTTCCAATGCAGAAGCATACTCTATTGGCAAATCCGAATTTGTATAGCTATTGGCCGAACCATTAACATGTAAACCTACAGTTGAGTTTAAGAAGTCTACGAAGACCATCCCAATATGTGGATTCTCAAGTATATTCCCTAAACTCGCAAACACTCCATTTCCTCTATATTCCGGATATGCCAGAGTCTGATCATCAATTACAGTAATAAATCCTTCCTCTCCAAATCGAGGTGAACAGTCACAATTACCTTTTGAATCTGAAGTCGCGATAAAAACCATTTCTTGGGTTGCAATCAACGCTTTCATCTTTTCGTTTAGCTTGTTAAACATTTGCTTTTCATAAAATCGATTAGCGCGCTTAACACTACCTTGCTGCTCTTGTATCTTTTTTTCTCCAGTTGTCCCTTCGTGCATATAGTTAGATATTTGAATCATGTGAATTTAATAAATAGACTGTTTTATAACAAATATAATTATGATCTTAATACTGTTGAATTAAAATTGGAATATCTATTATAAATAAAATAAATTTAAAATAATTGGTGTCCTAGAGTAACAACCAACAAGAACAATAAAACATTAACACCTAATAATAAGAGTATTACTCCCATAAATATCACTTTTTCTCTTTTGATGTTTTATCAAAATCCACAATCTAATACGGGTGATTAACTTTTGTCTCTGTTTATAAATCGTTTGTAAAATGTTCTTTCCTTTTTGGCTTAGAGAACTTTTCTTTATTATAAGCTTTTGATTTCCCTTTTGGTATAGAAAGTGACTCCCAATTTTCGTTTTGAATTATTTTTCCAATAAATACAATTTGTCCAATATGATAAGGATAATGCGCTAATTGCCTATGTATTGCTTCAGATACTGAATGTCCCATATTTCGAATGTAAACTTCTTTCTCAAGATCTTTTTCAGTTAAAGAATCTATTGCATTGAACAAACATTCCCAGCCTTCATTCCACTTAGATACTAATTCTTTTTTAGTCTTTATATCGTTATCGAATTCTTCATCTCGTTTTCTCCATTCTTTTTCTCCGTCAGTCGTTAAAAAATCAGTCCATCGAGAAAGCATATTTCCGTTGAGATGTTTTACAATCATTGAAATGCTGTTGCTTTCTTCATTCAATTGCCAAAACAATTTTTCTTCGGGTATCTGATCAAACGTTTTCTCTCCAAGCATTTTATAATACTCAAACTGTTTTCTTACACTTTCTAAATAACTGTTCATATTTAATAAAATTTATATGAATAATAACACCTACAATATACTATTAACATTTCTCATTATAGTATTTCACAATTTCTTCTAAATCTCTTTTTTGGTAGGTTTTATTTTCTATCAATTTAACAAGGGCTGGACAATCCTTAAAGTAATTCATTGCTGCTTTTTTAAAATTCTTTTCAAATAAAGTACCTTTAGAGGTTATCCTAGTAACCAATTTAGAATCTTCTTTTCCTACATAATAATTACTAATAGAATATGGCGTACTCATCATAGGTGCTTGACCTGGTAAACCTCCTCCATAATGGTGAGTCCCTTCGGTAACCACTTTATACAGCATCATCTTTCCTTTGGTTATGATTTTCATAACTCTTATAGAATAATTGGATAAACCTTCAATTTGTCAAAAAGCAAATTCTTCTAATTCCCCATCTTCTTTAAAGAATACAACACGATCAACTTTGTATTTGTTAAAGATTAGTTTCTCGCTTCCTTTATTTAATCTATATTTCACCTTATTTCCCTTGGTCAATTTTACAAGTCCCTTAAATT
Organism: Flavobacteriales bacterium; assembly: GCA_965243605.1. Classification (GTDB taxonomy): domain Bacteria; phylum Bacteroidota; class Bacteroidia; order Flavobacteriales; family CAJXXR01; genus JBMYYR01. The sequence goes on along the minus strand of CBDEVQ010000100.1, from coordinate 114,961 downwards.
GAGAGCCATCATTCAAGTATACAACACCTTTTTTATTCTGAGCTAACGCCACCTGACTTACAAGAATAATTAAGAGAATTTGAAATATTTTTTTCATACGTAAACTAAATTTTAATTGTGAATATACATATAGATTAAACCGTTATTAACCCATCGCAAATATAGAATTTTCAACTTTAAATTAACAAATCTCTTAGTTGCCAATAACTATTTACTATTCCATATTACCATCAACAATACAATTCTAAACAAACAATAACACTAAAATCTACAACCAAAAAAAGCATACTATTGCTAGTATGCTTTTTTTGGTTTATAGGGATTTGTATTATTTATTCATGTTCTAAATCTATTCTTTCTATAGTAAAGTCAGACTCGTTTCTGTGGAATATTAAGTAACCATAACCTACATCATCTAACTTTTCAGGTATTCCTCCCCCCATTCCTGCAATAATATTTCTTACGCCAGAAATGTTAAAATCGTTATAAGAATGAATATGCCCTGAAAACACAATATCCACATCATTGTCAATCATCATATTCATATAACGAGCAGCTTCAAAATCGGAACTAAAACTATTGTTTCGGATTCCTGAAGGGTCAAATGGAGGTACATGTTGAAATACAAACTTATTTTCACCGGGTTGATTCTCTAATGTATTTTGTGCAAAATTAAAAACATCGCGAACAATACCTTGGTCTGCAGCATCAAGCACAACAAACAAATCCGAATTGTAAGAAAAACTATAAGTTGTTTTCCCAAAATATTCCTTATATAATTTAAAACCATCACCTAAAGAACTTACATCATGATTTCCAACAATGTGATAAACCGGAACTGTAAATTTATCCATTAATTCTAGTGCTTCTAAATATTCGCTTTCATCACCCAGATTTACAATATCTCCTAAATGAATAAAAAAGTCAAGATCTTTGTCTTTAATAGACTCTGCAATTTCTTCTCCAGGCTCCCATTCTGTTTGTATATCCCCAACAACTCCAAACTTGTAACTGTCCTTCTGCTCAAAATTTGTTAACTCAATTGTAACTTCCTCATTTGGCAAAATTAAAAGACTGTATTCTACACTTTTAGGTTGTTCTCCGATGAGTAAACTTCCTCTTTCTGGTGACACTGTTGGCAATATACCATGTCTCATATTCTTTAAAGTAAAATTAAGCCTTATCGTATCATTATTACTGGACTTAATCTCAAGTATAGGGTTTGGAACTTGAACATTAGAAATGATTTTGTCTCCTAATATTTCAAAAGTTCCATGGTCGATTGAAATATCGATATTTTCATATGTTATTTTACCAATAACGGCTTTAAATCTTTCTTCACCTTGATGTTTAATACATGAACACAAAATGAATAATAGGGCTAATATTGTTATGTTTTTCATAATTTAATTCCAATATTAATAGATGAACGAAAACCTTGACCATGTGTGAATTGAAATTCGGTAAAAAGGTCCTTAAATTTTAATCTAAACGAGTGCTCAAAATGGGTTAGCATCCAATTTCGACCTGCAATAAAGCCATCTTCACGCCTAATATATTTTGTACTAACATCTAAAATATTATTAACATGAAAACGAAGTCCCTGACTAACAATCATTAAGTTATCGGAATAATTAGATCCACTTCTTCCGAAATCAAACGTACTCCTTCCATAACCTATGGTGTTAACAAAATACACGTTTTTTAAAGTATGTGATATTTTAGACAAGTTTATATCCATTTCCAGTTGTAAATCCCATTGAGAGATATCAAACCCTTCACTAGAATATCTGTATTTAGCCTCTGGAATAATATAGAGGTTTGTAAATTCCTTTTCCATGATATTATACCCCCCTTTAAAGGCAAACTCTTGATAATCTGAAGATTCTTCAACTTCAGCATATAGCTGTGCGAAAAATTCATTATTACCATATTGAATTCGACTTCCATAAAAATTATAATAAGGACTTTGGTTATTATCCTGTTTATGGTATGATAGATTTACAAAACTCTGTTTATAAGGATGTTCTTCTGTTGATAAGTGATTCGATAAACCTGTTGTTCCAATAATATCAAACAGCCAAGTGGCTGCAAAAGTACCAAACCCAAACATGGTCATCGGAATCAATATACCTGAAGTTTCATCGGCATTACCTAATAATGAAAGAGCTACAAGTGAACCTGCTCCTGTTAATAAAGAAACCCCTTGAATTTTCAAGAGCTTTTTACCCGTTTCTTTCTCGCCCATAATATAATGCCCCGAGCCATGTAATAATATACCCGGCACAATAGAACCAGCAATCCCTTTTATACTCGTAGAGTTTCGGTTTATTTGCGTACTATCCTGAATTGCCGCTTTTTGAGCAAAAGTGATAGATTGACAAAAGCATATAAAAAGCACAGTTAAATACTTCTTTTTTACAATCAATCCTATATTTCTACTTTTCCTCATAAATCTAAGCTTTAATGGAAACCGTTATAATGTTGGTTCTAATCTGTTAAAATACCCTAGTGCATAAAATTCTTTTATCTGTTTTAGGGTAAGCATATTTAATGGATTAATTCGTTAGATATTATTAATCGAATAAATATTCGGTAAAACTATACTATTTTTTTCTTTTTGCAAACAAAGAATGAAACTAGATTGTATTCATTGGTATTCCACATAAGTAATTTGCATGAAAAAAGAAGCCAATACAAGCCAATTGACATTTAAATTACAAGCATTTATTTAATAATAACCTTTATTGTAAAATCAAAATATTTCCACTTCATAAAAATTACCTATTTTTGTTTTCATAGTAATAAAATTAGTCCGATTTACTTGATTTTCAATATTTCTAATTTATGTTTCAGTTTGTATCATTAGAATATCTGAATAGTTTTTAAAGAAGTTAATGACCATAATTATGATTAAAAAAAGTGTAATACGAATAACCCTTTGCATGCTATTTTCAGCCAATAGTTTATTTGCTCAGCATTTTCAGCCTGTTCAAAATGTTAACGATTTTCAAGGACATCCTTCAAATATTAGCTTAGGAGATATTAACCTTGATGGCCATACGGATATTATGATTAGTGGTACCGATAATGGTATATTAATCTATTTGAATGATGGAGAAGGCCATTATGATGATTATACACTTATAGACCATATTGCCGAAACGTATTGTAAGTTTATTGATATTGATAACGATGGTGATTTAGATATTTATGCCATTTCTACAGGACAAAACAAAGCAGGTTGGTTTAATAACAGCGGAAATGGAATCTTCCAATCTACGGATTATACTATTGAATTTAATTACGTTTCCTCTCCGAAAGATCTTGAAGTTACAGATATAGACAATGATGGCAATTTAGATATAGCCTTTGTTTCAGGAAATAATATAAAAATTGGATATAATGATGGTGAAGGTGAATTTACTTATGTTAATAAGTCTCTTTCAACAAATGATGACCATAACTTCATTTTTGGAGATTTAGACAACGATGGACTTAAGGATATTATTTCGTCTGATCTAGGTAATATATACTGGTTTAAAAATAATGGAGGTACTAGTTTTGCTTCACAAGTGCTTTTGTCTGATGAAATAAATGATAATTTTTCCTTTGATCCAATAACCAATGTTGATATGTTTGACATTGATGGTAATGGAATAGAAGACATTGTCTGTAAATCCTACTCAAATGGATCGTCTGAATTGGCTTACTTTATTAATAATGCCGATGGTACCGTTGAAGATCGTGTAATAATCAGTACGGACCCTAATATAAATGGTATAATTAGTCACATCGATATGGATTCTGATGGAGATATCGATATATTATCAACAAGCAATACCGGGAATGTTTTACGATGGCATGAAAATATTGAATGCCTTGAATTTACTCCACATTCTGTTCCAACGGTCATCTCCTATTCAGAACAGTTAAAGGCTTCGGATTTAAATAATGATGGGAAAAAAGATTTTGTTGCAAGAAGTAATAATGCCGATGTTTCTGTTTTTACTTCAACTGAAAATGATGAATACATTGAACAAGTATTAATGGATGGTGAACACACAAATTCACCATTTGCATTGGATACTGCAGATGTTGATAATGATGGTGATATAGATTTAATAGTTTCTGATTTTAACGATAATGATATTGTCTGGTTTCCAAATGAAGGTGGTAAATATCTAGGTGGTAAAAAATTAGTAAGGTTTAGTACTGTAGAAGTTAGGAATATTGTGGCTGAAGATTTTACAAACGATGGTCTTATTGATGTTGCCTATACTGAACAAAATTCTTGGAATGGGCAAACAATAGAATTTACGAAACAATTACCAAATGGGACATTTAATATTCCTAATTTTATTACGAGTAATGTAGATGATGTTACCGGTTTAGATGCTGGAGACTTTAATTTAGATGGATATCCAGATTTGGTTTCTTGTTCTTATGAAGATGGAAAAATAGCCTGGTATAAAAATAATTTAGGTGCTTTCGGTAATCAAATTGTATTAACAAGCAATGCAGATGGTCCTCAATCTATTAAGGTAACCAAAATTGATAATGATGCCTACCCTGATATCCTATTTATTACAAGCGATGACAATTCTTTATCGTGGTATAAAAACAATGGGAATGAAACCTTTACATTACATACAATTTCTACTACAGATACCTTGGTTACTGTTTTTGATATATTAGATATTGATTCAGATGGAGACACGGATATTATTACGGGTTCATTATTTCATGAAGAACTTAAATTATACATTAACAATGGTTCTGGATCATTCGCTTCCCCAGTAATTATTAATCAAGGGTTTGGATATACTTCTCTAGCTGTTGCTGATTATAATAATGATTTACTATTGGATATTGCATTTTCTGATGGACTAGCAGATGAAGTGTATTGGTTAGAAAATTTAGGGTCAAATACCTTTTCAACTGCTAATATAATTGATAATACAATAGATGCACCTCTACGTATTATTCCTCTAGATGTTAATCAAGACCAAGATATGGATATTGTAATTTCTGGATTTGAAGATGATCAGATTTATATTTCGCATAATAACTTCAATACACAAGACCATATTAAAACTGAAGTTTGTACGTCTTATACAAGCCCTGTTGGCAATATATATTCAGTATCTGGTGAATATACAGATACATTAACCACAATATTTGGTGGAGACAGTTTATTCATTATTGATTTAGATGTGATTAGCTCAGACACAATTTCTTTTAACAAGTCTATTTGTTTTGGAGATAGTATCAATTTTGGAGGAACGTATTATCACACGACAGGAAATTATCAGCAAAGCTTAACAAACCAATGTGGACTAGATTCTATTATTCAACTTAATTTAAACGTGATAGAATCGTATGAGACGAATTTAACAGATACTATATGCTCTTCAAACTGTTATAATGTTGGTGGAAATTTTTATGAAACAACAGGAGAGTTCACCGATACATTGTCTAGTATTTGTGGTTTTGATTCAATTGTATATACTAACCTTACTGTGTTAGATAATTCATCGCCTACAAATTTAGATATAGAAATATGTGTTGGAGATGATTATGAAGTTGGAGGTGAATTATTCACTTCTACTGGAGAATACGAAATTATATTAGTCAATTCATTAGGTTGCGACTCTATTGTTAATTTAGAGTTAACCGCCATATTTGTGAACAGCATTATTTCTTATTACAATGGTGTTTATTCTGCACAATCCCAAACAGGGGTCTCTTATCAGTGGGTAGATTGTGATAATAATAATGAACCCATACCAGGAGCAACATCTAGTACATTTGAACCTTCTCAAAATGGGAATTATGCTGTAGAAATTACCAAAGACGGTTGTATTTTATTATCAAATTGTGAAACATCTACAGGAATAGGTTTAAATGAACTAAATTCAATGGATATTAGCATGTCTCCTAACCCTGTATCAGATGTACTTACCATCAACATAAATAACCAAAATGCAAATGCTAAAATTACAATTACAGATCTATTAGGTAAAAACTACTTTACGATTGCTACTGGTAATCAAACCAATTTAGCAGTAGATGTTAAACATTTATCATGCGGTTTATATTATGTAAATTACATTTCTAACGGACAAAAACTGACTAAGAAAATTGTAAAGAAATAAAAAATGTACTCTTATAAAAAAAGCCCATCCGGAAGAATGGGCTTTTTTCATTTTATCTCATTCTATATAGTATAGCAGAGATAGCTATTGAAAACAAAATATTGAGGAAATATTATTAATTCACCATAAACAGGATGAAAATTATTCGTTATTACTTGTCTTATTTATCGTATTAAAATACCGTTCTTAATAACCATTTTAGGCATACTTTGTCCTGTTATCTTACTTTCTCGTTTCGCATTTTCAATCTTAAGAATATCCCCTTCGTTCAAGCTTACGTTAATACTTTGTATAGAATCTTCTAGTTGCTGTACATTTCTGGCTCCAATAAGTGGAATGATATCATCTCCTTTAGCAAGCATCCATGCATGTGCAAGCTGTGAAGCGGATATGTTCTTCTCCATTGAAATTTCTTGAATGACCTTAACCAATGCATCATCTGGCGATTTAAATAGCTTTCCTAAGCCCAAAATACCAAATGCAACCACACTAATGTCTAACGCTCTAGCCATAGGTAATAATGCATCCTCTATCGTTTCATCGGTAATAGAATACACTTGCTCTACAAGACTTATCGGGTGAACAGCATGTGCTTTTTTTAATGTTTCAGCATCTACTTCAGACAATCCAATATGACGTACGTAACCTTCTTTCACTAGATCTGAAATCGCTCCAATGGTATCTTCTAAAGGAATTCCAATATCAATTCTGGCTGGTTGGTATAAGTCTACATAATCAACGTTTAAACGTTTTAATGACTCTGTAATATATTTTTTTACATTTTTAGGACCAACATCTACTGTATTTTCTCCCTTCAGCATATTTCCGAAAGTTCCGTACTTTAAAGAAATAAAAGCCTTATCTCTATCACAACTTTTTAATGCTTCTGCTATTAGTTTTTCATTTTCACCAGCGCCATAGAAATCTCCAGTATTAAACATGTTAACCCCTAAATCTAAAGCCCTATGTATTGTTGCTAGAGATTCCTTATGATCTATAGGTTGACCTGTCATATTCATAGATAATCTCATGCATCCTAATCCTAATCTAGATAACTCTAAACCGTTTTTCTGTTTTGTTTTTCCAATCATTGTTTCCTAATTTTATTGAATTCTTATTCTGTTTTTAAAGATATTGTTGAAGGCTCTGAATTTCTATTTACAACTGCCATCATTATTATAGAGAGTATTGTACAAACTGTAAAGCCTATAAAAAGAGGTAAAGACGTTTTGTTAATGAACTGTCCAATTATTGCCGCTATTGGTACAGAAACTAATGTAGAAACACACCCTATAATAGATGCTCCAATTCCTGCAATGTGTCCAATGGGTTGCATAGCCATTGCGTTTAGGTTTCCAAAAATAAAGCCTATAGAAAATAGTATTAATGCTAAAAAGCCTATAAACACTATACTATCCGGATTTGATTCACCGCTAAATAAGACGATATAAATTGAAGAGATACTCAATAAGGCAACCATTGGAATCATAGCCATTTTTTGCATACCGTACTTCATAACTAATTTTCCATTAAGAAAGGTAGCAACGCCTATACCTAATGCTAAACCTGAAAAAATGTAAGGGTATACATCCTCTAAATTATATTGTTGAGAAAAAATTTGTTGACTGGCGCTCATATATGCCAAAAAAGGGGCTGAAATTAAACCTGATATTATTGTATATACGATGGCTTTGGGAATTTTAAAAAACGCTTTTAAACCATTAGAAAAAAGGGCCAAATTCATTTTCTTTTGATCTTCTTTTTTAAGTGTTTCAGGTTGTCTTTGCCATAGCCAAATGGTCACAACAATTCCAAAAATTAACTGGCTATAAAAGATGGATTCCCACCCAAAACTATCCAGTAACACTTTCCCAAAAGTTGGGGCAATAACAGGGGCTAAAATGAATACAACAACAATATAAGACATTATTCTTGCCATCTGATTTCCACTGTATTTATCTCTAATAATTGCAGTACTTACACTTCGTGGGGCCGAAAGTCCGACTCCTTGTAAAAACCGTCCAGCAATCATAAGCTCAAAATTAGTTGCCATTACACAAATAATGCTCGCTATTGCAAAAACAATACAACCAATATACATCACAGGTTTACGTCCAATACTGTCTGATAATGCTCCAGATACGAGTTGCCCAAAACCCAAACCTAAAACAACAATTGTAATAATAAATTGATTGTCTTTAGGATCTGTAATCCCAATGGCTTTTCCAATATCATTTAAACCAGGTAATAAAGCATCTATAGACATAGCAGCTAGTGCCATTAATGATGCCATAATACCGATAAATTCTAGATCCGATATTTTATTGTCTTTCATAAAAATACTTTATTCTAACATAATTGTTAATACCCTTCCCACCATTCTTCATTTGAATAGGTTATATTAGGTTCAATTAAAATAGGTTCACCTATTTTAGGGATTATTACAGGGATATTTAATTTTTTTGCGGCAGCTATTACACGTTCAACAGGTTCCTGCCAAGCGTGATCCGATAATCTAAAAGCACCCCAGTGTATTGGCATAAATTGTTTTGCTCTAAGATCTATCCCAGCTTGGGCCGTTTGCTCTGGGAACATATGTAAGAGTGGCCATTGTTCATTGTATTGTCCACATTCTAACATGGCAAAATCAAAAGGACCATATTTATCTCCAATCTGTTTAAAATGTTCTGCATACCCTCCATCTCCACTAAAAAATATGTTCATTTTTTCTGAATTAACAATCCAAGAAGACCATAAGGTATTACTCATAGCATTTAGCTTTCTACCTGATGCATGCTGAGAAGGTGTACATCTAAAAATAAGATCATCCAACTTGACTTCTCCCCACCAATCTAATTCTACAATTCGTTCTTTTTCAATACCCCATTTTTCAAGATGAATACCAACACCTAATGGTGTATAAAATTTATCAACCTTATCATTTAGTATAATAATCGATTCGTAATCCAGGTGGTCATAATGATCATGAGATAGAAGAATGGCATCTATTTTTGGTAATTTTTCAATTTCCATAGGCAAAGTTGAACTGAATCTTTTTCCACCAATCCAAGAAATTGGCGATGGCACTTTTCCGAACATCGGGTCAATCAAAATATTTTTATTCTCTAGTTGTAATAAAAACGTTGAGTGTCCGAACCAAACCAATCGAGTACTATCCTTTACGGATGAAATATCTGGAGGATGGATTGACTCTACCTTTAAATCTGTTTTAGGTTTAGTGGCTAGGTTTGTTGAATCTTTAGAAAATAAGCTACCAAAGCCTTTAATAAAACCAGAAAAGGTAATTTCAGGACTTACATTAAGCTCATCTTTATTGATAAACTTACCGTCCTTAAAGTTAGGAGAGTTGCTATATTCTTCGATTTGATTTTTAGAAAGTTTCCCACCAAACTGTGGGCTACAACCAATAAAAACAAATACTGAACACAAGATAATCCCAACAATACAGAGCATTATTATTAACATTCTTTTCACGTTTTTTTATTTAAGTTCTTTACACTTGTATTCTGCTTCATAGATGGACTCAAGCGTATTCCAAAACACGCTCGATTTCCCTAAATCCAATGCAATATCGTCTTCAGGTAAAATGGCCTTACCCATTGTATTGTGATAATATGCTCCATTCTCTATATCTGGTTGGGTCACACAATTTAAAGTGGTCTGTGCCCCACCTTCAGGGGATAATAAGATTGCACTCATTATTCGAATCATAATTGAATTTTGATCTGCTCCTAGACCCATTGGTATAACTCCAGGGTGAACTAAATTCACTTTATATTCAGGGTATTGTTTATGGCATTGTAATCCCCACCACATTACGCCTACTTTACTTCTTGCATAGGCTTGCATGCTTCTACTGCCCTTATATTCATAATGAGGTGTGCAATCATCGGCCTGAAAATACAAATCGCCAGTTACAGCAATAATATGTGCTTCACTTGATAGGATTTGATTTGTATGAAGTTCCTTAAACAAAGCATGATGTCCTAATACGTTTACAGAGAATGTAAGTTCATACCCTTGAGGTGATAATGTATGTGGATAATTTGCACCTATTCCTGCATTGCAGATTAATGAATCTATCTTTCTTCCATTTAAGATGTTCTGAATTCCATTTATAGCAGTATTCAAAGTATCTAAATCGCCCAAATCAAGTTGTACAAAATGAACATTTCCGTTTAGAGATTTTACAACATTTTCAGATTTGTCTTTATTCCTTGCTAAGAATATGACTTCTGCACCTCGACCTAGTAAACCCTTAACCGTTTCAAGACCAACTCCTGAATTCCCTCCTGTTATAACAATAATTTTATGATCTAACCTTGGCTCTGGTGGACACGTTTTTGTTTTTGCTTTTTGTCTCCAACCCCAGTTTAAACCTCTTCTAAAATTATTCTTTGGTATTTTTGTTGTTTTCATATCGCCTTAATTTAATCGAATAAATATTCGATTTTTGAATAAAAAAATATTCGACTTCTTTATTCACATGTATTTTCACTTCTAACAATCACAAAATCAATATTAAACTCTTAGAGTTCCTAAATAAATTTGCCTTTTTACAATTGTAATTTCTTTTGAGCATACACATTTAATCGAATATTTATTCGACAAAGATATGTAAAAAAATATAACTTTCTATAACTAAAGTATTTATATTTTACATAATTCTTTTATCTACAAGGGTTTAAGACATAATACAAAACATAATTACAAGCCTTAATTAAGCTCTACAGCCCTTCTAAATACTCATATTTTGTAGTTTTTATTTTGTTAGTCTACTGGAAACTCAACAAAAACCTGTCTTCTAGAGCTTTCAGATCCACACATAAATGTACCTAAGGCATAGCGTTCATTATGTGTTAAATTATTTACTATACCTCTTACTTCTGTTTGCGGTGTATCTGTTCCTGAAACAGCATTTACATAGAGCTTTCTCCAATAGTAATAAGATTTTTGATTAATGCTTTGCATTTTAACTTCAACATCAAAAGGAGGCTCTGTATTATCGTCTTCTTCTCCGTTAATTAACTGATCTGATACGGGAAATTCTCGAATTGTATCACCAAATAAAGCATCATCAACTATTGAAAAGAAGAAATTTTGGCTTGGATTTTCATTCACCAATAATTCTCCATCTAAGAAGACTTCAAACTTAAAGTATTCATGGTGCATTAAATTATTTAACGAATTTATAGTAATTCTATATGGTGTTTTATCTCCATTTTCTCCAAGAAAATCTTCAAATTCTTCTAATACAATTAAATCCACTTTAGGGGCTTCAAATGATATTTGATCTACAGCTTGAAAAGACTGAAGTTCATTATCTATAGTCGCTTCTATATTCAATTCATATGAATGACCAATAATTCCATTCAACGTATTTGTAAAATAAAGCCCTTTTTGATCTTCAGACTCTTGAAATAACACTTCTTCTTCTGTGTTTAAGTTTTTCACTTTTACAACTGCTCCACTTACTGAATTATCATCCTCAACATCATCAAAATAAGATCTTGAATAACTTAATTCAATTTCTTGATATCCACTATCCGGATTATTTGCATAATGCATAATTGCACCATCAACTACTAAACGGGTTTCAGGTTGATCATTTAAATCTAGATCTATTATTCTTGTACAAGATGTCATGGCAAAAACCAAAACAAGTATATGTATGATTGCTTTCATGTTTCTTTGTTTTAAAATTTAAAATTCCACGTTAAACTAGGTATTACACCAAAGTAGGTTACTTTTTCTACCTGATTTTGTCCAGTATCTTCGTTTTGTACAAATCCTATACTGGCAGCATTATAACGGTTATACAAGTTATAAATACCAAAGATCCATTCTGTTTCGCCCCATTTTTTTGGTTTACCTTTTAACGTAGCTCCAACATCTATACGATGATAAGTTGATAATCTATGTTGACTTCTTAATCCATTATAATGTCCATAATCTTTATTGTCTATGGTAAATGAACTTTCTGGATAATTAACAGGAATTCCTGACGATACAACAAAATTTGCAGAAAGCGTTAATCGATCGCTTAAGCTATATACACCTGTAATAGATAAATCGTGGGTCTTATCGTGAGCTGCAGCATACCAGTCCCCTTTATTAATTCCAGCTTCTCCTTCGCCTCCAAATCCCTCAATTTTCAACTCAGACCGTGATAAAGTATAACTTACCCACCCCGTTAATTTACCTCTTGTTTTCTTTAGGTATAATTCTAATCCATACGAACGTCCTTTACCTGGTAGTATTTCACCTTCTATATATGGGTTCTGGCTTAATTGCGGTAAATCTTTATAATCGATAACGTTTGACAAATATTTGTAATAGGTTTCTGCAGAAAACTCATACATATTGTCTCTAAAGTTTTTAAAATATCCCATAGAAATTTGGTCTGCCATTTCCGGATCAATATATTGATCATTCGGTAACCAAATATTTAATAGATTTGATGAGGTTGCATTAGACACTAAATGAATATTTTGCATCATACGATTATAACCTAATTTTAAAGAAGAAGTCTCATCTAGAGTATATCGCATTCTCAACCTAGGCAATAACTTATATTGACTTGAAATGACTTCATTACTTCCGTAATGTTTCGTTTCTATCGGTCTTCTGGTCACATAATCTTCAATATCTGAATCCCAATATAGTGGAGATCCATCTTCATATATTGCAACATCTTGTTCACCAACATTAAGGTATCCGCTTAGGCGCAATCCGTATTCAAGATCTATTCTTGTATTTATTGGCATTTCATGACTAATATACACAGATGGTTCATACCCATGTCGTATTCCTAAAAGGGAATCTGGTCTATCAATTTGATCCGAATAATCAATATCTCCAAGATTAATTTTATACTTAGAAACCTTTGCTCCAAACTTTAAAGTATTCTTGTCATTAATATAATATGAGTAGTTATTATTTATGGTAATATCCTCAACATAAGAATCCCACAAGAAAATCTCTGGTATATCAAAGCTATAATCATATCGCGAGTAGATTACAGATAGATTCGAAAATAATTTAGGGTTATATACATGATTCCATCGCCCAGTGAAGTTTGTATTTCCCCATGATAAGTTAAACCTGTCAGAAAATCCAAAAACATCACGACCAAAATACCCTGATAAGAACACGCGATTATTTTCGTTTATGATGTAGTTTCCTTTAACGTTTAAATCATAAAAATACATTTTAGAATCCTGTATAGTGCTATCAGGAGATAAGGGCAAGAATAAATCTGCATAAGAACGACGTCCTGCTACCATAAACGACCCTTTATCCTTTACAATTGGACTTTCTAACATTAAGCGGCTTGAAAGCAATCCTATTCCTCCAGCCCCATGAAATTCCTTCATGTTTCCTTCTTTCTGTCTAATATCCAAAACCGATGATAGTCGCCCTCCATAATATGCAGGAATTCCACCTTTATACATGGTTGCATCTTTTATGGCATCAGAATTAAAAACGGAAAAGAACCCGAATAAGTGTGACGAACTAAACACAGACGATTCATCTAGTAAAATTAGGTTTTGATCTGCTTTTCCTCCTCTTACATTAAATCCATTAGCTCCTTCTCTTGCCGTAGATATACCCGGTAATAATGTTAATGATTTTATAATATCCTGTTCACCTAATACAACAGGTATTTGCTTCATTTTTTGTGGATCTATTTTTACAGTACTAATCTCAACAGATTTAACATTATTGTCAATTTTTGAATCAGATAATACAACTTCATCAATTACATTAGATGATTCTATTAATTGAATATTAATAGATTGGTTGGATTCTAAATTGACTTCTAACTGTTTCTCTGCATAACCTATATAAGTAACACTTACCATGTGTTTTCCCTTAGGTAGGGTTAATGAATAAAAACCATATACATTAGTACTTACGCCTTTACCCTTATCAGATACCACAACATTAGCACCAATAAGTTCTTCTCCATTGGCTTCATCTTTGACGTACCCACTTATTGTATAGGTTTGGGCAAAAACATCAATTAAGCCGAACAAAAATATAGTTACTAGAAGTAACTTTTTTGGTAATCTCATTTCCTCGATCGTTTTTAATAGTTAAACAAATTATTCAAACTACTTTTTAAATGCCAGCCTCTATATTTGATATTCTAGAATAATATAAAAGACAGCAAACAAATCATTTTTCCAATGACTATATACTCCGCATTAAAATATTACAATAACATTCCTGCTAACTGTAATAATCTTAACTCATGGTTTTTCAGGTTATATTTAGCTTGACTTAAGTTTAATTCCGCATTGCTTAAGTTTACTTGTGCTTGACGAAAATCAATTGATGTTACTTGCCCTAGTTTATACTGTTGTGATGTACGTTCGAAATTATGCTTATTGGTAGATACATTTGACTGTTGTACTTTTAAGGTAAACATTGTATTTTGGTATGTTTCCCAAGCATTATTAATGTCTCTATCTAAAGCATCTTCTAATTGTTCAATCAGTATATTTTGGTTATCTATGGCTATTTTTGCGTTCTGTACATTAATAATGTTTCTACCTCCATCAAAAATATTCCAGGATAAATTTAAGCCAGCATTAAAACCATTTCGAGTAGATTTAACTGGACTAAAAGGACTTGTTGCGTCGTTATTACTACTTGTCCAATCGTAAGTACCATTTACCCCAATTGTAGGTAACCAACTTGATTTGTTAATTTTAAGATCATATTGACTCAACTCAATATTTTTCTTAAATTGAAGGAGGGTTACATTATGTGTTTTTACTTGATTAATTAACGCTTCTAGTTTTAAATTAATCGCATAGGTAACTGTGGTATCAATTTTTAATGTGGCATTAACATTTTTACCTAAAACAACATTCAAATCTCTTTTCGCATTTGTTAACTGCCTTTTTATGTCCAAATAAGAAATACTATCGTTGTTGACATCTACTTCTGCATTTAAGACATCTAGCCTTGTCCCTTGTCCATACTCAACATTATATTTAACACGTGTTAATCGTTGCTTAGACACGTTTAATATTTCTTCTTGAGTGACCACATTTTCAGTTAATCTTGCTACTTCATAATACGCTTCTGATAGGCTTATTATGGTTTCTTCAATAACCTCTCTGGCTTGTAATTCCGTTAAATTAAACTGCTCTTTAAGTCTATTAAATGCATGTAATCGGTTCAGTCCATTAAAAATGGTGTAATTAAATCCAATAGAGGCCCCATAACTTCTTGATTCGGCACCAGAAATTGAATTTAACGAACCATCCTCAAAGGTAGTCTCAGCATCATTATTGCTAAATTGGACATTTGATGTTCCTTCTATTGACGGCAAATACCCACTATTATATATACTTTTATTATTTTCAGCTACCAATACATTGTTCTTAGACAATTGTATATCATAATTGTTTTTCAATGTAGCTGATATAGCATCTTCTATAGTAAGAATATCTTGAGAAAATACATTTAATACAATGCAAAATCCTAAACTAATAAAAAGTAGTGTTTTCATTTTTACAGTTTTAATTTAACTCATCATGATTTGTAGCCATTTCTTTAATAGCACGTTCTACCTCTTCTCTACTTGGTTTTTTTCCCGTCCATAACCATTTGGTATATACCTTTAAATAATTAGATAAAGACAGTAAAATTGGTAATGTAAATAGGGTTAATAAAGTGGCTATAATAATTCCATAAGCAATAGAGATAGCCATTGGGATTAAGAATTGTGCTTGCATACTTTTTTCAAAAATAAGCGGCGCTAACCCGGCAACTGTGGTTATTGTTGTTAAAAAGATGGCTCTAAACCTTGATTTACCAGCTGAATATAATGCGTCTTCAAACTTCAATCCTTCTTTCAAGAACGCATTAAATTTACTGATGAGTACTAGGCCATCATTTACCATAATTCCGATTAATGCAATAATACCTAACATAGATAATACGTTTACAGCAAAACCATGAAACCAATGCCCCCAAGCCACTCCTATTAAACTAAATGGTACCATTATTAATAACATTAAAGGCTGACCATAAGAACGAAATGTAAATACAATAACGATATAGATTAAAAGAAGAATAATGGGTCCAGCAACACTTATAGAACTTGTCACTTTAGAAGCTTCTCTATTTTGCCCTTCATACAAGGTTGTTACCTCGGGGTGTCTTGCCATTATTTCTGGCATAATCCTAGTTCTAATATCTTGTAATATATCTGTTGCACTAGCTTGTGCATCTTTTAAATCGGCTTCAACTTTTATTTCACGTCGTCCCTCTAAATGATTTATAGAAACCTCTCCTCGCTCTACTGTATAAGTTGCAATTTCAGACAATGGAATTTTCACTCCAGAACTTGTATTAATTCGCATATCATCTAAATTCTTAATAGACGATCGCTCCTTTTTATCATAGCGTACCCAAACTCTAATTTCATCTTGTCCACGCTGGAAACGCTGTACCTGTAGACCAAAGAAACCACTTCGGACCTGTTGCATAACTTGATTTAATGTTAAACCTAATAAGTATGCATTATCCTTAAGTTTTATTCTAACTTCTTTAATTCCTTGTGGATCATTATCCGTAATGTCTTTTAACTCCTGGTTTTTTAACAATTCTAACTTCAACTCACTTTTTGCAGCCTTTAATTGTGTGATATTATTACTTAATAAAGACACTGAAACCGGACTTCCTCCAAAATTCCCTCCAGAACCAAACGTTAAAGATTCTACACCATACACAGAACCAACTCGGTCTCTTATAGCATTAGATATTTCCCTTGAACTGAAGCTACGAAGTTCTCCTGGTTGTAAATTGATACTCAATGAAGCTCTTGATGACCCTGGACCTATTCTTTTAATAACATTACTCACGACAGATTGACTATCAACCCCATAAGCTTCCGTAAATTCTTTTTCTATTATCCAAACCTTTTCTTCTACCTCAGAAATAATACGATCTGTTATTTCTTCATTGGTACCTTGAGGCATCGTTAAATTAATAGCCACACGATCACTTGCTATAGAAGGGAAAAACGCCCCTCTAATAATACCACCTTGAAATGCCCCAATAGTAATTAATAATAATGCTACTGGTATGACTAATCCAAAGAACTTATTACCCAACAAAAACCTTAATAAAGGGGCGTATAATCTATCGCGCATAAAATCCATAAATTGTTCTGCATACCTGTTGAAAGCGTATAATTTTTGATTTCTATCAAGTGCTTTAGAATGGGCAACATGAGCAGGCAAAATAATTAAAGCTTCAATAAGAGATATGAATAATGTAATGGAGACTATAATCGCAACTTCAGTAAAAAATGTTCCAATATTTCCATCTAAAAAGAAGAATAATGAAAAGGCGAGAATTGTAGTTGTTATTGCAGAAATAATTGGAGGAATAACTTCCATTGTACCATCTATTGCAGCACGAATTGGGTTTTTACCCATTTCATAATGATGATAAATATTTTCAGAAATTACGATACCATCATCCACTAATATTCCGATAACAATGATCATCCCAAACAGAGATAAAACATTAATCGTTACATTAAAATAGCTCGCAAGCATAAACATTCCAAAAAATGCAATTGGTAATCCAGCGGCCACCCAAAACGCCAACCTTGGTCGTAAAAACAATGATAAAAACAACATAACCAACAACATACCTTGCCATGCATTTTTAAATAAAAGTTCTGTTCTTTGATTTAATGTAATAGATGAATCTCTAGTAATTTCGATGACAACATTATCATGTTGTTGATTAAAAAGATCAATGTATTCGTTAATTTTATGAGCCGAAGTCAGTAAATCCTCATTGTTTGTATTACTTACTTGTACTCGAACCGCTAAATTCCCGTTATAATAGATTTTATTTGGATTTTCATTCCATCGATCTGTGACTTGAGCAATATCTTTAAGTCTTATTATTCGACCTGATGCCTCTGCTTTTACAATTAAATTATCTAATTCATCTCCATAGTAAAACCGATTATTTGCTCGAATTAAATATTCCTCCGCATTGGTTTTAATAGACCCACCTGTTGTAATTATATTGGCAGTAGATACGGCTAGAGCTACTTCTTGAAAAGAAATATTATAGGCTAATAAATCGTTCTCTTTAACTGCAATTTCTATTTCTTCATCTGGATATCCAGAAATTGCAATTTGAGAAATTCCATCTATTCTCCTTAAATCACTTTCAATTCCTCTAGTAATTTGTTTTAGAGATTTTAAATTGATATTTTCTCCTGTAACAACAAAACTAACTGTTTCTGCAACGTTTTCTACCTTTGCAACAACTGCAGGTTCCATACCTACAGGAAAATTAGGAACCTTATCTATGGCATTTTTAACCTCAGTTAATATGATATTAATGTCATATTCTCTTAAGGTTTCCACAGTTATAGTAGCGGCATTTTCCGAAGATGTAGACGTTACTCGATCTACACCAATTAACCCTTTTAAATTATCTTCAATTTTTAAAACAACACCTTCCTCTATTTCTTGAGGGGATGCTCCAGGATAAGTAACAGTAACCGAAATTAAGTTAGATTCTGATAATGGAAAAAATGAAGACTTTAAATTAGAATACCCTAAAATTCCTAATAACACAAAAGCAATGATTATGATATTTACGGTTACTGGGTATTTAATGAAATAGGCAATAATATTTTTCATATCCTATTCTATTTTCTTGTTATTTTGTGTAGAAAAAATATTGACAGGCATTCCTTCATACGCTCCAGGAATTGGTCTTGAGATTAATTGAGAGCCATTATTTAAGCCAATAACAACCACCGTACTTTGATTAAAATGTACAGGTTGTATTTCCACTAATTTTAATTGATTTTCAACCACCGTATAAACCGCTTTATTTTCTACCAATAATTTTCGATCTATTTCAATGGCATTTGGTTCACCTTTAGAAGATATTTCAGCTTCTAAATACATTCCTTCTTTAAGTGTTTTACCTTTTACCTCTACATAGACTTGTACAGTTTGAGAATCACGGTCTACTTTTCCATTAATTCTAGCCACTTTACCTAACCAAGACTTAGTCTTATTCAAATTTTGAAGTTTTACCGAATGCCCTTTCTCTATTGAATAGGCGTATTCTGCATTTACCGATAATTCAACCTCAAAAATTGCAGTATTAATAAATTCACCTAATTTTTGTCCAGAACGAACTAAAGTTCCGTTGTTAACATTGGCTTCGGTAACTACACCATTAAATGGTGCTTTAATATCATACTTCCCTAAACGTTGTTCTAGGTTTTTGATCGTATAATAGGTTGTGTATATATTTTTAGCAGAAACAAATAACTTCTCTTGACCAGACATTGGCTCAGGAAGTTCTGGTGTTATCTTATCAATATCAAAATCTTGAAGATAGGAGTCCCATTTTTCAAAAGATTTTGAATGATCTAATTTAATATCTGGAATTATTGAAGCAATCAGGTTTTCCAATGTGCTTCTTTGAGATAATAAAGATGCATAAAATTCATCTCTATTAATTTTAAGTATGGATTGCCCTTTATTAAAATGTATTCCAGCACGAAAATCTTTACCCGAAGATTCAAGTATACCTTGCACTTCAGTAAATAACTCCAATTTATGTTTTGCAACTAAGTTTCCATTCGCAATAATAGTAATTGGAATATTTTTGTTCTCGACTTCAGTAACAAATACCGTTTTCACAATTTTTTCTAATTTCTGTGTCGGTATTTTTTTACTATCGCTAAGGTGGTTAGACAATAGGTTAGCTCCCATTAATAGTGCAATTCCTACCACCACAATTATTATTTTTCTCATACTTATGATAATTTGAAATCAAAAGAGGTGTTTACAATACTTTAATGACCACTTATTGAAAATCTATGTCTTTTTTATCTCTTGTGTTTTTAATAATTCATTAATGGCTTTTGATAATAATAGCATGTCGCCAACGAATTATTTTGACCGTTTTTCAAAAAAAACTACAGAGTTAATCCCATTTATGTGAAGAAGAAACAGCAAACTCTCCACTCCCCGTAAAGAATAATGTTATACTTCCAAACAGATACAACCCCAGTAATTCAACGCCCCAACCTCCATGGTTATTAAGAGAAATTATATCAGCTGAATGCACTAGAAACATGGCAAACAAAACTCCAAAAGCATAAATAGATGAAGCTAATCGAGTTCGGTATCCAAGGATGATGAGCAAGGGAGCTATTATTTCTGTTATATAAACGCCATAAGCCAAAACACTTGGTAACCCATTGTTAGTTAGTAGTCCTTCTATAAATGAAAGTCCATTGAATTTCGCTAAACCGTGCAATAACATTAATGTTCCAATTGCAATACGAAGGATTAATAATCCTAAATCTATGTTTTTGTTCATTGTGCTGGTATTTTAGGTTAGATTAAACATTTCGCATTTTCCAAAAACATATATTAATATAGTCCATGTAATATGCGCTTTACTTATGTTGATGTTGATGTTGATGTTGATTTCAATTTCATATTTAATAATCGAATATATATTCGATTATTAGTCAAAAAAAAATCTATTTCTTTAATGCATCCCAAACCAATTGGTAATACTTATCCATAGACGGGTTGTCAATTTGGAGGAAACCTTCTTTAACTTGTGCTATTAATTGCTTCGCAATTCCAGACATCACGGCATGAATAATCTTATCATCTAAATCCTTTAAGATCCCTTTTTCTTTTCCATCTTTAAATAAATTACTTGCCACCTTCATATTATCTTTTAGAATACCTAAAGACTCTTTGTTAAAATATGGAGATTGCTTCCATTGGTCTAAAAAATTAACTTCTCTTTCTTTATTGAGTAAAAAGTTAAATAAGTGTAACCATTTTGCTTTAAATGCTAATTCAAAAGATCCAGCAGCTACAATATCATGATCTAAGCTTTCGGATATTTGATTAATAAGTTTAAATGCAATTGAGTTTATTAAGTCTTCTTTGGTCTTAAAGTACACATAAAGCGTAGATGGAGACACACCAACGCGTTTAGCAAGAATAGACATTTTAAGGCCAGCAATTCCTGTTTCATAGACAATTTCTAAAGTCTTTTCTATTATGCTATTTTCTTTGTTGCTGTCTTTGTGTCTCACTTTAAACGAATAAATATTCGACAATATTACTCATAATTTTCAGAATAGCAAAATTATACACGAACAATACATTGTATAATATGACTATCCGTTAGTTTACCCATTGACATAAACTGTCCAATAAGTCCTGTAAATTGGTAAGAAATTATTAAGATGAATTTACTATCGTTTCACACTACATTTCCAGATGAATTAAGTTGTAAACTCCATTGGCGTGATCTACGTTTACGCCATGGTGTTGTCTGCAAGAAATGTTCTGGTCTTAGCCATAAATGGTTAGATATAAAAGAACAGTTTGAATGTGTATCTTGTCGTTTTAGAACCACGTTAAAGAGTGGAACTATAATGGAAAATAGTAAACTTCCCTTTCAATATTGGTATCTTGTTACCCATCTTATGACAAGTACTAAAAAGGGATTTTCAGCTCTAGAAATCCAAAGACAATTAGGGCATACACGTTATGAGCCTATTTTAATACTTATGCGTAAAATACGTGTAAGCATGTCCAAGCTAACCTCTCAAAAACGATTAAAGGATATGGTTGAAATGGATGAAGCATTTGTTTCAATATCCAGTAAAACAACATCTATAACCCAATTAAAAAGAGGTAAAGGGAGTCAAAAGAAGCAAGCTATATCGGTAATGAATGAATCTATGATTTTAGAAGATGCTCAAGGGAAAACCTCTAAGAGATTAGGCCTTATTAAAATGAATATCCTTGATAATGAGAAAAAAGAATCCATTAATAAACTCGTACATAAACACATCGATCCAGATGCTATTTTATTTACGGATAAATCTAAAAGCTATGTTGATTTAAAGCGGTTTGTACAGAATCATATTCAAGAAATATCACCTAAAATATGGAACACAAATCTAAAATGGATTCATATTAATATTTCTAACTTAAAAAGAAATTTATTAGGTATTTATCATTGCATTACTAAAGAATATTTAAAGCAATATCTTGACGAGTTTTGTTTCAAATTAAATACAAGATATATAAAGGATAGATTTAAGATTATTACCAAGTTAATGATTTAGGTAAACAAGCGGATAGTCATTTTGTATAATTATGGTGTACAATACAATTGTTTATAAGGTTTTACAGGAATGATATATAGGTCATTTAATAATACTGAAATATTAATATGGTTAATATGATTTTAGATCTTTTCATATACATTTACTCTGATGAATTCTTTGCTTTGAGCGTATGATATTAAAATTAATATTTCTCTAATATGTCACGTTTTAATTAACTTGTTTGTCTTATATATTTAAACCATCTATTTTGAATAATTACCAAAACACATTATTTCCTTACGCCTATAATATTTTAGGTTCAGTAGAAGATGCTAAAGATGTTATTCAGGATGTCATTATTAAATCATTGACATCTGAAAATAAACACATTAACAACAAAGTGGCCTATCTCATAAAATCGGTCATCAATCAATCTATTAACTTAAAAAAGCGAAACCATAAACATGTTACGGGCGTTTGGCTACCAGAACCTATTTCTACAGAATCTGCAGATACAAACCTTAATAGAAGAGAATATATCTCTTATTCTCTAATGATTCTTTTAGAACTATTAAACCCAAACGAAAGAGCTGTTTTTATTTTGAAAGAAGGTTTTAATTATAGCCACTCAGAAATTTCTGAAATAATGGGTACGAGTGTAGATAATTCGAGGAAATTACTGAGTAGGGGAAAACAGAAATTAGAAAACAATACTGGGTATCAAAATTCTGATTACACCTCTGAAGATTCATCTTATATGCAAAGCTATATTCAAGCGATTAAGAAAGGTGATACAAAGCTGTTGGAGAAATTATTATCTAAAGATGTGTCTTTATATGCAGACGGAGGAAAAGTGGTTAAAGTTGTTCGTGAGTTTACTACAGGTAAACAGATGACTTTAGAGTTATTGTCATTTGTATTTAATAAGTTCCAGAAATCACAATCTGTCGTTATTTCAGAAGTCAATTTTCAGCCAGCTCTACTATTTTATACCAATGGTAAACTAAAAACATGTCAGGTTTTTGAAATTCAAAATAACCACATTATTAATATCTACGCAGTTTTAGATCCAGAAAAATTAAAATCTATTTCTTAAACTATGTCACATTTCTGGGTGGTTAATGGTCTTACTGTTGAATCATAAAATCTCAACAGATGAAAACATTATTAAGAATTGACAGCAGCGTAAGAATAAAAGGGTCTTACACACGGGCTTTGGCCGATCATTTTGAAGAACATTGGTTAACACTAAATCCGAATGGAAAGATTATTTATAGGGATTTAGCTAAAACCCAAATTCCACACATTACGAACAAAACGGTTGAAGGGTTTTATACTCCAAAGGAATATATTACCAATGAATTGTTGGAATCAACAGCTTTATCTGATCTATTGATTGAAGAGTTAAAAGAAGCTGATGATGTTTTACTAAGCAGTCCATTGTACAATTTTAATATCCCATCAAGCTTAAAAGCCTATTTTGATCATGTTGTAAGAATAGGACATTCATTCAAAACAAGTGATCAGGGTTACGAAGGTCTATTAAACGAAAAGTCCGCATATATTATTACGGCAAAAGGTGGGAAGTATAAGGGTACGTCTCTGGAACAATTAGAATTTCAAGACCACTATTTAAAAACCATTCTATCATTTATTGGTATCAACGTTCAACATACTTATACCTTAGAAGAAGTGGCAATAGACCTTGCAAGAGAGGAAAATATTAAGACGATTCAGAAACAAATAAATAGGCTTAAATAATGGACTATTTTAATGATTCTTTAAAGAACCAGGCACATATTGTTCTACCAGATGAAGGAGAATATTTAGAAATCAAAGGTATGTCACTTACCTTTAAAATTACGAGTGAATATACCAACGACCAACTTGGTATTTATAAAATCGTTTTAGCCCCTCACACGATTGGTGCAAAACTGCATTATCACCGTTTTATGGATGAAACATTTATCGTCAACTCGGGTGAGTTAACAATACAAGTTGGTCATGAAACCAATATTGCAACCAAAGGAACCATAGCGTATATCCCCAGATTTACACCGCATGGATTTAGAAATGATTCCGATAAGGAGGTAACGCTTACCCTATTGTTTAATCCTGGACAAAAACGAGAAGGTTTTTTTTACGGTTTACATGAGACTTTAAACGAATCGCCTATAAATCCAGAAAAATACCTAAAACTGTATAACAAATACGATAGTTTTCCTGTAGATACATCCAATATGTTACCTATAAAAAACCATGAATAAACCATTTACCCTTCAAGTCAATGGGGCAAGGGTTGTGTCTATTTTAATCAGAAACATCAACATCAAGCAAATTATAGATCTAAAAAGACAAGGCATTTAAATAGTCGAAAATTCTATTTACTCCACTATTTACAACAAAATGGAATGTATAATAACATGGTAAATATTATACATTCACGCCTTGTTCTGTTAATCGTGTTTTCCAATATGGACTTTCTGGCCACCTATTTTCCATATTGTATTGATGGGTTAATTTTTGTAGATAAGATTTAGCCCCGTTTTCTAAAACATATCGGTAGGTTAAAAATGCATCGTTTTCACCAGTTAATTTTCCGGCAATGGCATGAGCCCCATAAAAACCTGTTGCTAAAGCAGATGTTATTCCATAAGAAGAAATAGGGTCATATGAGAAGGCTGCATCACCAACTGCCAACCAGTTTTTGCCATAAGGCTGTTCTAGACAGCTTGTTCCACTTGGCATAAGATGATTCTCTTTAAGCTCTAGTTCTGTAGGCTGAATAATTTGTTTTATATGCTGTGTTTGTTCAAGTTCATACTTTAAAAAAGAACCCATTGCATGCCCCTTAGGGATAATGGTTTTACTTGTGAAAAACATACAATTTACTTGGTCAGATGTATTGGGAGAAAGATACCACCATCCATTCTCTGTAGCCTCTATCCATATTTGACGAGGTATTTTGTCCTTAAGCTGATGCCAGAATGAAATTGTTAATTGTTCATCTATATTTTTTTTATTTGCACCTAAATGGCGACATACAGAAGCTTTTCTCCCCGTAGCATCTATTATAAATTGGGCTTGCAGTTTGATCTGTTTTGAATCCTTTTGAATATCAACCTCAACCCCGTTCTCTTGGCTATAGACTTTCTTTAAAAGATAGCCTTTATAAAAATCGTTAGAGTTGTTCTCAACAAGTTGTCTAAGCTGATGTTCAAAATGTAACCGATCAAGTAAATAACCATGCCCATAAATATCTTCTAAAAATTCCTTTTCGTGCACTTCATTTGATCCCCAAATACTCTTATTCCCATAATAAGGGATATGATGTGGACTATTTAATAGATCTAAAATACCCAATTGTTTAAGCAAGGGCTTAGCATTAGGTGGCAAGGCATCCCCAGGTTTTTGAACAGCCGTTGTATTGGCGTCTATTAAACCATGCGAAATGTTATAGGCCGATAGGGTTAAAGAAGCAGCAAGCCCTGCTGGGCCTGCTCCAATAATAAGAACTTTATATGTTGAATTTTCCATCGTGAATGTATTACATTTCATTACGACCATAAGTCGTATGACTTGCTTTTCTCTTTAATGGTTTAGTCGATTTAGCCGAACGTAACCTTCCTTCTGGTTTCTTAGGTTCTATAGATTCAGGAATTGTATTTTCGGCATACTCTACCTGATCAAAACTAGGGTCTACTTTAGGTAAAGGTCTTCCAGATTCTACCCAAGCTACTTTCGGTAAAAATCCTGTACTATCTTCTATGTTTTCCTCATGTTTTGTTACAATACCAAGGTTATGCCAACGGTGCACCATTTTATTAATTTTACTCAAGTATTGAGTTCCTAAATCTCTCAACCAATCTTGTCTATAATCAAAATGCTTTAATCGTTGTGCAATATTAACGTGATCATCGTTAACACGTTTAAATCCATCTTCACTTAAAACCTGATTTGGAACACGGGCCGCCCAAAATGAAGGTAATGGTAAATATGTAGAAGGATTATAGCCTGATAAGCAACTTGCTTCATCCGTTTGCCAAGGTACGCCTAACCATCTGGTTAATGCTCCTGGTCCACTTTTAGAAAGAGGTCCATTTTCACTTAATGCGATTTGAGGCGATAAAAGCGGACCAAAATTTAATGCTGTATCTTCTCCTTTTTTCACCACCTTTAATCGATATGGTTCTTTCCACATGGACTTAACACGCATTGGCCATGTTAACTCTATACCTGGGTGGAACGGACCTCCTAAACATTCTTCAAAAGGAGCCTGATTTAAAGCCTCTATTTGTTCTTCTAAACTCAAGTTATTAAACGTTTCTTTTTTAGGAATTACACCTTTGATAAATGTTCCATTAGCCCATTGTTCTAATCGATTGTATTGTGTTGCAGTTATAGGTAAATCTACAATAGCCAGGCCTTCATATTCACCAAAACCATCCCCATAAAATGGAGGGACTTGTTGAGGCTTATATTTTGTAGAATTTGGATCTCTAAACCATGCAAATACAGTCTCTCTTAGATTCTTAAATTCCTTAGATGGATTTTCTAATTTGCTTAATAAAGAAGGGTTTGTGAAATCTGAAGGTGAATTATGACCAAACAGAACCGAGAAACCTTCGTTTACCCATTGGGTATTCGTCATTCTTTCTAAAATAGGATAAATGTGTTTATAGAACACAACTCCATTGGCTGCTGGGTCTGGATAGTTCATTTCTCTTATAAAAAGATCTTGAACAACATCATTCATCGTGACAACACCAAATAGCCCAGGACCAAAATTTGGAGGTGTTACAGCGACCATTGCCGGTGTAGCATCAAAAAATTCACCATTAATTTCTACTCTAGCTCTTACAACACCATCACAGGTGTCATCGTGCCAACCTTCATTATTCGCAAACGTGGTTGGTGCTTCATTATCTTTAGATTGAGCATCTCCATTTCCTGGAACAAATATGACTCTACCTTTATCGTCTGTTTCTACTTTTCCTAAATTGACGTTCTCTCCATAGAATGCTCCATCATCAAAGTTGTAATCGTCACCTTTGGTATTAGAACCCGTTATTTCAACAGGTGTTGGCTTTATGGCTAACTGAGAACGGTCTTTCTCATCGCTATTTCTAAAGGCTGAAGGTATTCCAGCCTGTGGTAAATCTAAGGCATTATTAAATTCATACCATGCAGCTTTTACATTGGCAACATGTACATGCCAATCAATTTTTGCCATTTCATTGGTAACTTCTCCAAGTACACATCCGGCATTATCAAATGCATAGATTTTAAATTTTACGGCTTGCTTTTTTATTCGTCCGTCTTCATCTTTATAATCACCCGATGGGTCAGGTTCAACCCCTGGTATTTCCGATGCTAAAAAATATTCTGGAGAATTTCCGATTCTAGCAATCCCCACTGGAGGATATATTGATACATAATCTATTTTACTTTTATCCATTGACATTTATCTTAGATTGTTAATACTATAATTTAGTATGCAATCTAATTAAATGTCTTAAGCTATGTACCCGTAAAAACACCTGACTTTTTTTGTGTTTATAACGAATTTTAAAAAGGAATAACCTTCACACAACCACAAGCTCACTTCATTTTAAAAGGCTCAAAAGTAAATCTGTGTTCAACTTAAATACAAGATTGATTATAAACTTTAATAATATTTTTCATTTCAGATAATCTATAATCTCTCTTACTGAGCATTTTATTCAATTTTTTACAAGTCTTTAAATTCTTTAATACCTTCTTTTTAAAATTAAAACCATTAACTCGTATTAAACCTATTTCTTTAGATACAGAAAATGATTACTTGGACCATAATTGCTCCCTATATCTTCACCATTCATCACTTTAACATAACGTAATAATAATATTTCACCTTCCTCTATAGTAAGATAGTAATGACCTGCCGGGTAGTTTTGCCCTTTTTTACTTATTGCTACAAGTACTAAGTTACCATACTCTTCATCTGTAAACTCAATTCTTGAAATTTTACTCGGTTTAGGTAAAAATGTATTTCCATCTGCATCATAAACTTCAAGCTCATCACATAAATTATCATATAATAATTTGTCTTTTTTACTATATGGTACCTCTAAATATACCTCTTGACTTTTACCATCTATAACAACTAAACCTTTCACCTGTTTAGCGTCTATGGTAAAAGAATACAATACGGCAAATAATAGAATTAATTTATTCATTTTTATAAGAATTTTAATGAGTACATTTAGCGTTACTCAAATATTTAATTTGATCTTAAAATATTTTACTATACCTAAGTATTAATCAAAAAAACCAGACCATACTACAAGAATAATATTAAGTAATAGCAGTATTCCTGCAAACTTTCTTAGCATATTTGAATTTCGTTTTAACCCTTTGGCTTTATTCTCGACTTTCCAATTGAATTTAATCATTGAGTTTAACATTAACTCATATGAAGCTATAGAAAAAGGATTTAGAATTGGGAAAAAAGGATATTTATTTTTATCGGCCGAATAATAAATCCAAATATTTATATAAAATGCTATCGTAAACGAAAAAATAGCAACCAACGAGCTTATTACAACAAATGCTAAAAAAATTTCCTGCATGAATTTAGTATTATACATCAAATATATATAATTCATCAAATATTATATATTGATCGTTTGAACAAGTAAAGCAGTATTTCCAAACTATGCTCAAATAAAACGATTAAAATATAGAAACTAACCATTGTTCCTTCTTAAGAATATATCTTCTACTGGTACTGTTTCCCTTTCATTAATAAATCTCTTTTAATGGAATCATAAATTTATCCTAGATTTTTTGTTATGCTTAATTAAGTATCATCTTCCACCTAATATATCATAGCAAGGTCAAATGAAATTGAGGAAAGGATAATTCGTAAACAATAATATCAAGACTATAACAAACCTTCCTTCTCAAGGGCCAACTTTAATTCCTCTTGATTACTCCAAAAATTAACTTTAATTTTCTGCATAACCGTATCAAAATCTGGATGATTTTTAAGGGATTTAAAAACAGGATCCATTTCCATAAACATTAAAATCCAATATTGGTAATTGCTTTGAGTGGCAAAAATTTTGAGTTGCTCAATCGCTTCATCCATTTTACCTTCATGTGCATATAGGGCAGCTAAACTTGCAGACTTATAAATAGACTCATCCTTATTACAATATGTCGCATATGCATCTAAAAACTCTGATGCCTCCGCTTTCAACCCCATCTTTTCATACACGATTCCTATCTTAATATCTTCGTGTGGATACATTTCCAAATCACGTTCTTTTCTAGCCTTTACAAACGCCTCGTAATATAAAAACGCTGTAGCATAGTCTTCTTGAAAGAAATGTAATTTCGCAACTTCTTGTAGAATATCTAAACGGGTTGTGTCTTTTTGAAATTCATCAATCAATAAACCTTTAGTTCGTTCAATATTTTTGTCTTGAGCATATAAAATAAAGGCTTTAGCATAGGGTGCAAAATAATTTTCAGGATTATAATCCAATGCTATATCAATGTACTTTCTAGCTTCCGTTACAAAGCCATTTTGAATTAATGCATTGCTTAAATTTAAATAAATATAGCTCCTAGTTATGGAATCATTCGCTGCAATATCAAGTTGTATCCCCTTTAAAGCATAGGTTAAATATTTTGATGTATTCGGTAAATAATTAGCATATACATTTGATAACATATTAACAACAGAGGATGAATTTGGATTGTACTCTAAGGCTTTTTCTAAATGAGGTAATGCCAATTTATATTCTTTAATATGCATATAATATAAAGCCTTTGCAATTAGACTTTCAGCAGATTTAGTATTATACAATAAAGCTTTATCTGCATTATTATTAATAATTTCTGAATACTGCTTTTCTCTTTGAAATAAATCGATATAATAATATGAAAAGGCTATATGAGCATAGGCTAATGAAAATTCGGAATCCTGTTCTATCGCTTTTTCAAATAAAACGATAGCTTCCTCTAATCCTTCTTTAGTTCTTCTATTGTATGGATCTAATGCTTTAAGGTAATATTCATAGGCTAAAACATTTTCTGTAGGCTTGGTCTCAAGAAAATTCATTTCCTCTGAGGTTACTTTTACCTTTATAGCTTCGGTAATTTTCTTTGCAACTTCATTCTGCAGCTCAAATACATCTACAATTTGCTTATTATACTGCTTAACCCAAATGGTTTTATCCTTTAAAGCATCTATCAATTGAATATTCAATAATATACGATCTCCGACCCGTTGACCACTTCCTTCAACCAAGTAATTCACATTCAATTCTTCTGCGATATCTGGAATATTCTTATTTGTATATCTATATTTCTCTACAGAGGTTCTGCTGATAACTCGTAAATCTTTTATTTTTTGAAGATTATTAATCGTAGATTCTATAAGACCATTTACAAAATATAGATTAGACGAATCGCTGCTTTCATTTTTAAATGGCAATACGGCAATCGATTTTTCTATATCTAAACCTTGATTCTCATCAGTCTTTTTATAAATAAAAAACGATACAATTAACAATAAAATAAATAGCGATAATACACGTATTGGATTGCGATATTGTTTGATAAAAGCAACGGGAATAGGTTTATTTTCTTCCTCTTCCACTTCTAACAAGACAGGGCTTACGCTTTTTCTTGCCTCCCCTGGAGAATACCCAAAATACTCTCTAAAACACTTAATGAAATAAGACGTACTTCCGAAACCAACTTGAAACGATACTTCAGATACATTATAAGAAGTATCCTTAAGCAATTCCATACTCTTATTTAAACGAACCTGACGAATAAATTGACTTGCAGAAAGCTGAGTGTTTTTCTTGATTTTCCTTAGCAAGTTAGAACGACTCATATTCAAATGTTCTGCGAGCTCAGAAACTCCAAATTTTTCGTTAGAAAGATTCTCTAAAATAATGGATTCTATCTTTTCAATAAAATCAGCGTCTATATTTCCTTCGTTTGACATACTGTGTTTTGCTTCGTCTAAATTAGTAAAAGATATAAACATTCATTGTTGTAAAATAGAGTATTTGCATCATAATTTATACACATGCGTCATATTTCTTATTGTTTCACAAAACTTAATACTCTTAGAATCATAAGTATTACAGACCTCCTTACTTTTCATCTCACCTTTGTAAAAAAAAACACAAACGCTATGAAATCACTTAAAATGAGTAAAACTATCATATGGTTAATCCTTTCTTTTCCGGTTATGATTCTAACAAATTCATGTAATACTTCGAATAGTCCTTCGGATTCCAAATCGGATTTAATTTCTGAATCATCAATTACAACTCCAGATGTCCCAATTAATACCGCTGTAATAACAGGCAATATAGAAGCCGTTAAACAACATATTAAAGCAAAAACAAATATTAACGAAAAGGAAGCTATGAGTGGATCAACACCATTAATTACAGCTGCAACGTTCGGTAAAAATGATATTGCTAAATTACTTATTGATGCTGGTGCAGAT
Source organism: Flavobacteriales bacterium (assembly GCA_965243605.1). Lineage (GTDB taxonomy): Bacteria > Bacteroidota > Bacteroidia > Flavobacteriales > CAJXXR01 > JBMYYR01. The sequence continues at coordinate 83,097 of CBDEVQ010000100.1, read as the reverse complement.
TTATCTATTCAAAACAATGATGGTTCTACAGCATTACATTGTGCGGCATTCTTTTGCAGAATAGAAATTGTTCAAATGTTGAAAGATGCCCATGCAGATATGTCTATTAGAAATAATTTTGGTGCTACTCCTAGGGAATCAGTAATGGGTCCTTTCCCAAGTATTAAACCAATCTATATTATGCTTCAAGAACAATTGTCGCCAATAGGGTTAAAAATAGATTTAAACGAAATAGAAAAAACACGCCCTGTTATCTCAAATATGTTACAATAACTTATAAATAATGAGCATGTCGAATACGATCTCAGAAAGAAGATATGATATAGATTGGTTGCGTGTTGTGGCCATTGGATTATTATTAATTTACCACATTGCCATTATTTTTCAACCTTGGGCCATGTTTATTGGATTTATTAAAAGTAAAGAATCTATTGAACCCTTATGGAAAATCATGTCGATTATAAATATATGGAGAATTCCTCTTTTATTCTATGTATCTGGAATGGGGTTGTTTTTCGCCTTAAAGAAACGTAATTGGCAACAGTTACTCATAGAACGTACGAAGCGAATTTTACTTCCTTTTGTTTTTGGAATTCTTGTAATAACGCCTATTCATATGTATATTTTTCAGGAGTATTACAACTTACCTTTAAATTATTATCCTCATTTGGGGCATCTTTGGTTCTTAGGGAATATTCTAGTTTATGTTGTGTTGCTACTTCCTCTTTTTGTCTTTTTGAAAAAGAATGAAAATGGAAAATTTAGGAAAGCATTATCCTCTCTTATGGCATATCCGTTAGGCCCTTTATCTATATCTATGGTCTTTGTTTTAGAGGCTCTATTCATTCAACCTCAAATTTTTGAATTATATGCAAACACATGGCATGGATTTATCCTTGGTTTATTCGCATTCCTTTCTGGTTTTATTTTCCTTTATAGTGGTAAATCTTTTTGGCAAACCATGTTAAAGTGGAGATGGTTGTATATAGGAATCGCTATTGTTTTATGTTGTACTCGACTCATTATTTTTGAAACCACAACTCCTAAATACCTTATGGCAATAGAATCTAACTGTTGGATTCTTGGATGTTTTGGATTAAGCTATAAATACTTAAATAAACCAAGTGCATTACTCCATTACTTGAGTCGAAGTGTTTACCCAATTTATATCATTCATATGATAGGGTTATACATTGGTGCTTTATTAATATTGCCTCTAGAAATTCATCCTATTCTGAAGTTTATTGCTATTTCACTTTTTACATTTTGTTTCTGCTATATACTTTATGAATACATCATAAAACGCATTTATTATTTAAGGCCTCTATTTGGTTTGCATCATAAACTATAATAGAAATATTAATATGTATTTAAAAACAAATTATACCCCAAATGAAAAAGTCTACTAGCATTAGTAGACTTTTTCGATTTATAGAATTTTGGAAACATTAATAATAAGGCTGTTCACATTATTATTAGTATCTGTTTATAAAACCTGACGTACTCTTAAAAAAACATTCTGGAAGGATAGGATTAAGTGCTTTGGGCTATTAAACTATATGACTATCCGTTAGTTTACCCATTGACATAAACTGTCCAATAAGTCCTGTAAATTGGTAAGAAATTATTAAGATGAATTTACTATCGTTTCACACTACATTTCCAGATGAATTAAGTTGTAAACTCCATTGGCGTGATCTACGTTTACGCCATGGTGTTGTCTGCAAGAAATGTTCTGGTCTTAGCCATAAATGGTTAGATATAAAAGAACAGTTTGAATGTGTATCTTGTCGTTTTAGAACCACGTTAAAGAGTGGAACTATAATGGAAAATAGTAAACTTCCCTTTCAATATTGGTATCTTGTTACCCATCTTATGACAAGTACTAAAAAGGGATTTTCAGCTCTAGAAATCCAAAGACAATTAGGGCATACACGTTATGAGCCTATTTTAATACTTATGCGTAAAATACGTGTAAGCATGTCCAAGCTAACCTCTCAAAAACGATTAAAGGATATGGTTGAAATGGATGAAGCATTTGTTTCAATATCCAGTAAAACAACATCTATAACCCAATTAAAAAGAGGTAAAGGGAGTCAAAAGAAGCAAGCTATATCGGTAATGAATGAATCTATGATTTTAGAAGATGCTCAAGGGAAAACCTCTAAGAGATTAGGCCTTATTAAAATGAATATCCTTGATAATGAGAAAAAAGAATCCATTAATAAACTCGTACATAAACACATCGATCCAGATGCTATTTTATTTACGGATAAATCTAAAAGCTATGTTGATTTAAAGCGGTTTGTACAGAATCATATTCAAGAAATATCACCTAAAATATGGAACACAAATCTAAAATGGATTCATATTAATATTTCTAACTTAAAAAGAAATTTATTAGGTATTTATCATTGCATTACTAAAGAATATTTAAAGCAATATCTTGACGAGTTTTGTTTCAAATTAAATACAAGATATATAAAGGATAGATTTAAGATTATTACCAAGTTAATGATTTAGGTAAACAAGCGGATAGTCATTTTAAACTAATTTATATAAAGTTTATCTAATATTTTCTATCCAATGTTCTTCGAAACCTTCATTTTTTAGATCTTGATGAAAAGCACTATAAATATGTTTAAACCAAAATTTTTCTTGTTCTGATGTTTTAAAAATCTCAAAACGTCCATTTTTTGTATGTGAATACATTATAAATTCAGTTGTATCAATCGCTGTAGAGTTTCTACCATAAAATGTTTTACTTAAAAAATCTGGATTATCATCTGAATTAAAATGATACAATTCCATCTCAAAACCAGTCCTAAACCGACCAAAATAACTCTGTCGTTTGGTTTTTAAATCATAAATCATTTGAAAATTCACACCGCAGCCAAGACCTGTACATGGGTAATTAGAAAACAGAAAGCTCATTAAACTATACGCTTTGTAAATTTTAATCTCTGTAAGAATATTTGCAAAATTTACACGGTTTACACGAGAACCCCAAACGGCATTTAAAGTGACTTTTTCTTGCGTATTGATGGTATCTCCATCAATTATTATTTCAATACCTTGTGTCCCTTCATTCAAATGTATCTGATGGTTAAGAATCTTAAACATTGAAGTCTCATCAGAAATTCTATATGTAATTGTAGGTTCTATTTTCTTAGTTTCAAGATAGTCTGTAATAATCTTGTTATAATTCAACTGTTCTGTTGTACACATGAGATATGAACCAACCAGTAATACGATTAGTATAATGACTATTCTAAAAACAATTTTCATTGATTAATTTTCTAAATAAAATATATTGTATTTACTTTAACTGATATGATTATTCAGCGTAACGCTTAAAATTTCCAAATAAATCTTTAAATACAATCCCTAAACGAATCATGCTTACATTTTCATTATACTCAATTAAACTTTCCGCATATCCTAAATAATATTGTAAATAAAGGTATTGGTTTGCATCTCGATCTAACTTATAACTTATTCCCATCTTTAAACTACCTTTTAAATCCCAGCTAAAAGCTTTTCTAATATTGGTTTCTATCATTAACCTTGGATTAGGCATAAATGCAATAGATGTTTCTTGAAACCCTATATAATCAGTTAAATCAGGATTATCTTTTAATGGACCAATAGGAGCCCAAGCCTTAATTCCAAATTGCCAATTTTCTTGATGCATATATAGAAAACTTAAGGACATAAAATTCCACGATCTCGAAAATTCACCTTCCCGCCCATTAGACTGATGTTCAAATTGAAGAAATATACCTTTCTTAAGTTGATTATTCTTAAAGAATGGTCTGGCAAAACCTATTCCTGGATTATAATTGGTTTCTGTAAATGGAGACGATTCTTGATAAACATCCCAAAATGATTTTTGACGATACGTAATATAAGCGTAAGATTTAAATGGCAATACTAGATTTGTCAATCGTTGCTTAAACCCTATTTCAAATTTAACATCACTTGTTAAACTACTCACCTCTCTATTCGTTGGTATCCCTGTAGTAAAATAATTATCTCCAAAAATGGTAAAATAGGGCTCGTTTTTAACAAGTTCTTTATGGGTTAAGCTATCTATACTAATTGTATTTTGAGCAAAAACACGAGTTTGAGATACAAAAATCAATACTATAATTAAACTAAGATGACCTAAATTAAAAGTACCTAACATAAAAGTGGGGGATAAGTGTTCCTATTCCGATAAATATAGAAAATAATCTCAATTATATATTTTTTTTATCGATTTGTAAACACCAAATTAAATATTACTTATAACCATTTTTATACATTTAATCTCTATTCCTACTAATATAATCGAATGCTCTATAAAGCTCCTATTTTAATACTTTATCTTTAGTAATAATTTAAAAACGATAACCATGGGATTATTTTCATTTATTAAAGACGCAGGAGCCAAACTTTTTGGTAATGATAAAAAAGAAGAAAAAGTTAAAGTAGTAACTGAAACAATTGTAGAGGATACTTGTAACGAAGATGCAGCAAATTCCCTAAAAGAAACTATTTCTAAATTAGGTTTAGAGGTAAGAGATTTTGATGCATGTATTTCTGAAGATATAGTAACCTTAACAGGAACTGCTCAAAACCAAGAAACAAAAGAAAAAGTAATATTAATAGCCGGTAACAATCAAGGTATCGCAACGGTAGACGATCAAATGGAGGTTGAAATTCAAGAACCAGAAGCTCAATTCCATACAGTTGTTAGAGGGGATTCCCTTTCTAAGATTGCGAAACAATATTACGGTAACGCCATGAAGTACCCTGTTATTTTTGACGCAAACAAACCGATGTTGAAAAATCCTGATTTAATATACCCAGGACAAGTATTAAGAATTCCAGCATTATAACATTTATATATTCTACTATAAGCCCTTATCTGAAATGATTCAAATAAGGGCTTATTAATTACTTATATAAGGTGAATATTTTTACAGCTAAATGATCTATTTATTACTATTTGATAAATGTAAAGGAATAGATATTTTAACACACGTTCCACAGGGTTGATTATTTTCATCAGATAAATCAATAATATCGAAATTGGTTTTTAACCCTGTAGATTCACTTAACAATCGTAAACGTTGTTTGGTTAGCTCTACTCCACTTGACTTTTGCTTATCAATAATTTTAAGACGTGGTTTAGAATTCCCTCTTCCAACTCCATTATCTTTTACGTCTATATGTAAATTTTCATCATCTACATAAAAGTTAATTTCTAACAATCTATCTTTCGATTTCTTATGTAACAAACCATGCCAAATAGCATTTTCTATGATAGGTTGAAAAAGTAAAGAAGGAATAAAAATAGTGTTCATTTCTATTTCTGAAGTATGAATAATATATTTAAACATATGATTATGTCTAACTTGCTCAAGCTCTAAATATAAACGGATGGCTTCTATCTCATCATGTAATGGAACATAAAGTTTCTTTGAATTTTCAAATACAAAACGCATCAACTTCGAGAATAAGCTTAAATAATCACTTGACAATTCTGTGCGTTTGGTTAAAATAAAGTTTTGAATTGAATTTAAAGAATTAAAGACAAAATGAGGGTTAAGTTGAGCACTAAGTGCTTTTTGACGTGATTCATTTAATTCTTCGGATAAATGCTGTTCATTTTCAACAAACAATTTTTCTTTCTTTAAATTTCGAATATAGTAATACAATATACCACCTAGAATTAAAATTCCACATAATAAAGAACCCGAAATAAACCACCATTTTTTCCAATATGGCTTATCAATATATATTTTAGGTATAGATTCAGCCTTAATCCAATTCCCAAACTCATCCTCAGCTTGCAAATCAAATTCATATGACCCAGGTTCTATTTTAAAAAAAGTTGCTTTACGTTCTGTTGTTTCTATCCATTCATCAGAAAGTCCACGTAAGCAATACTTATAATTAATCTTAGAGAATTTTTTTGGTGATATTGCAATAAAAGAGAATACTATATTATTTTGATCATAATTAAATGTATCCATTTCAGAAATTTTATGATCCTCATTATTGACACTTAATTGAGTAATTTTAATAGGCAATTTATAAACTTTATCTTTCTTTTCTGATTTAAGATCTAAAACATTAATACCTTTATCTGTTCCTATATATAAAAGGCTATCTTCTACATATAACTGAATAATATTTGGCGATTTTAATATCCTTGACTGTCCTAATACTTTATTAATTATGAACTCGCCATTTTCAATTTGTAATGAATTGATCCCTTTATTTGTACTTATCCATATGGTATTATTTACATCAACAAATACTTGGTTTATGATATTACTATTTAATCCATCCTCTTCAGAAAAAGATAGTATCTCGCCATTTTTCACAATATGTAATCCCTCACCCAATACTGTAAACAATATTATTGAATCATTCTCAATCGTATTAATATTCCCTGTTCGTTTATCTGGACTATACCATGCTTTACCTATACTATTCTTAGTATAAGAATAAATACCATTCTGAGTAGCTAGTAAACAAGAGTCTTCCTTAATACAATAAATATCCAATATATAACTAGTATTGGTTAGAACTATTTCTATTCTTATTTCATCATCTATACGTTCTACTTTTTCCAAATACTCTCCATTAATCAAATACATTAATGAATCAGATACTTTATAATAGCCTTTAGCCTTACGTAAGTTAGAACCTTCCTTAAATATAATAAAGTTTTGTATATTGATTTTTGATGTGGATTCAAAGAGATCTAATATATCTGGTTCTTCTCTTAATTGATAAATTTCAGAATGATGTTTATCTAAATAATATTGGGTATTAAGCGTTCCGTAAATTAAACCACTATCTAAAGGTATTATAGACTCTATAGGTTCATTATTTGAGGTAACAATAGAATTTAAACTTGGGAAGTAATACACACCATGTCTTGTAGACGTTAACCATAAGCCATTATCTTTATCAAGTATTGCATTCGTAATTCGAGGTCCATCAAGAATTAGATTTTTATCGTCTTCAAAATTTATAGATTTAGATAAATATACTTTACTCTCTTTATCATTTGATTTACTAACAGAATATAATATTAAATCTTTAGACAATTGAATACTAAATATTAATTCATTTACATTTTGAACTTGTATAGTATCTTCTAAAATTGAAATTTTTCTATACCAATCATAAATTATTCTAACTGAATCATTTTGAACTAAAGATGGAAAAACTTCATGTATATTTTGCCTTGAATACGTTCCTAAAACCCCTCCTTTACTATCAATAATCTTATTGTATAATATTTCATTATCTCTAGTCCGTAATAAAAAAACTTTAGAAAAATTATTATAATTTATGATATGAGTTTCAGGTATATCCTCACTTTTAGAGAATTCATGTATAATATCACCCTCATTATTTAATTCTAATAACCCATATTTAATATTTGAAAATATAATATTTGTTGAATCAAAATCTAGTGCATTAAAATGTATATTTCTATCAAATACTTTCTTTGTGTATTCAATTAATTTATTTTGGTGAGGGTACTTATGGAACTGCATTTTAGGGTCTATATAGCCAACAGCATAATTATTTAAGCCAGAATACCATAAATTACCATTACCATCCTCATTTAGGGCTAAAATAACGTTATCCTCAAGTCCATCTAGAGTGGTGTATGTTTTAAATTCATATCCATTATACATTACTAACCCACGATCTGTTCCTATCCAGATATAATCTCTACTGTCCTGAAATACACAAAAGGTTTCGTTACTCGGTAATCCATCATTGGTCGAGAAATTTTCAAACAAATATTTCTGAGCAATGGGAGACTCATGAAGCTTTAAATTTACTTGAGCCCAAGTAAAAGAAAATATAAAAAACTTTATTATAACTAAATACTTATACATGGTGTTCCCTCATTTAATTATAATAGGTTTGAGTAAAGCAATATACCTAAAAAAAGTTTGAAACAAAAAAAAAGCATTTTAGTTTCCTAAAATGCTTTTTTAAAGTTGGCGGCGACATACTCTCCCACAATGCAGTACCATCTGCGCTAGTAGACTTAACTTCTCTGTTCGGAATGGGAAGAGGTGAGCCCTACTGCTATAACCACCATAAATCGTTGCTGTCTTAACACAAAAGTGCTAAACAGTATATTTATAAATCAATAATATGACTATCGTAGAACAAAAAAGAAAATTACGCAAAAGCTTTCGGGTAATTAGTATTGCTCGGCTTTGGTATTACTACCTTTACACCTACAACCTATCTACGTCATCGTCTATAACGACCCTTTAAAGAAATCTCATCTTGCGGCGAGTTTCGTACTTATATGCTTTCAGTACTTATCTCTTACAAACTTAGCTACTCTGCGATGCACTTGGCAGTACAACAGATGCACCAGAGGTTTGCCCACCTCGGTCCTCTCGTACTAGAGGCAGGTCCGCGCAAATTTCTAACGCCCACTACAGATAGGGACCGAACTGTCTCGCGACGTTCTGAACCCAGCTCGCGTGCCACTTTAATGGGCGAACAGCCCAACCCTTGGGACCTTCTCCAGCCCCAGGATGTGACGAGCCGACATCGAGGTGCCAAACCCCCCCGTCGATGTGAGCTCTTGGGAGGGATCAGCCTGTTATCCCCGGAGTACCTTTTATCCTTTGAGCGATGGCCCTTCCATACGGAACCACCGGATCACTATGCTCTTGTTTCCAACCTGATCGACTTGTTGGTCTCTCAGTCAAGCACTCTTATGCCATTGCACTCTACGCACGGTTACCAAGCGTGCTGAGGGTACCTTTAGAAGCCTCCGTTACTCTTTTGGAGGCGACCACCCCAGTCAAACTACCCGCCAAACAATGTCCCCATTGCTAGGTTAGATTCCAGATAAATGAAGGGTGGTATTTCAACAACGACTCCACAACCTCTAGCGAGGCCGCTTCAGTGTCTCCCACCTATCCTACACATCATTTACCCAAAACCAATGTTAAGCTGTAGTGAAGGTTCACGGGGTCTTTCCGTCCCGTAGCGGGTAATCGGCATCTTCACCGATACTACAATTTCACCGAGCTCATAGCTGAGACAGTGCCCAGATCGTTGCACCATTCGTGCAGGTCGGAACTTACCCGACAAGGAATTTCGCTACCTTAGGACCGTTATAGTTACGGCCGCCGTTTACTGGGGCTTCATTTCACTGCTTCTACTTGCGTATAACAGCTCCACTTAACCTTCCAGCACCGGGCAGGTGTCAGACCATATACTGCATCTTTCGATTTTGCATAGTCCTGTGTTTTTGTTAAACAGTCGCCTGGGCCTATTCACTGCGGCCAGCATTACTGCTGGCGTCTCTTCTCCCGAAGTTACGAGACCATTTTGCCTAGTTCCTTAGCTATGAATCACTCGAGCACCTTAGAATTCTCTTCCCAACCACCTGTGTCGGTTTACGGTACGGGCTGCTTCTCTCGCTTTTCTTGGAACCTCATTCGCTACATTATCACATCCACCGTAGCTTCTGTGTACTATCGCTTGCGCTTCAACGTACTATTCCGTCAGTACGCAGCAACTCCTGAGATCCGTCACTTTCAATGAGAGCAGGTACGGGAATATTAACCCGTTGTCCATCCACTACCCCGTTCGGGTTCGCGTTAGGTCCCGACTAACCCGTGGCTGATTAGCATGGCCACGGAATCCTTGGTCTTTCGGTGTGCGGGTTTCTCACCCGCATTATCGTTACTTATCCCTACATTTGCTTTTCTATCCGCTCCACTTATCCTCGCAGATAAGCTTCGGCGCAAACAGAATGCTCTCCTACCACTAGTACATCTAATGTACTGTCCATAGCTTCGGTAATATACTTATGCCCGATTATTGTCCATGCTTGATCGCTCGACTAGTGAGCTGTTACGCACTCTTTAAATGAATGGCTGCTTCCAAGCCAACATCCTAGCTGTCTAAGCAATCAAACCTCGTTATTTCAACTTAGTATATATTTGGGGACCTTAGCTGATGGTCTGGGTTCTTTCCCTCTCGGACATGGACCTTAGCACCCATGCCCTCACTGCATTTATTTAATTTATAAGCATTCGGAGTTTGTCAGGAATTGGTAGGCGGTGAAGCCCCCGCATCCAATCAGTAGCTCTACCTCTTATAAACCATAAATACGCTGCACCTAAATGCATTTCGGAGAGTACGAGCTATTTCCGAGTTTGATTGGCCTTTCACCCCTACCCACAGGTCATCCGAAGACTTTTCAACGTCTGGCGGTTCGGTCCTCCACTATGTATTACCACAGCTTCAACCTGCCCATGGGTAGATCACTCGGTTTCGCGTCTACAAGTACTAACTATGCGCCCTGTTAAGACTCACTTTCGTTGCGGCTCACGGATCTTAAATCCTTAACCTTGCTAGCACCCGTAACTCGTAGGGTCATTATGCAAAAGGCACGCCGTCACTTTCGCTCCGACCGCTTGTAGGCACACGGTTTCAGGTTCTCTTTCACCCTCTTATTCAGAGTGCTTTTCACCTTTCCTTCACAGTACTGGTTCACTATCGGTCTCATAGGAGTATTTAGCCTTACCGGATGGTCCCG